>JAPLQE010000050.1 GCA_026399835.1 Burkholderiales bacterium
GAGATGGTGATGCCGGGCGACAACGTGAAGATGACGGTCACGCTGATCGCGCCGATCGCGATGGAGCAGGGCCTGCGCTTCGCGATCCGCGAAGGCGGCCGCACCGTCGGCGCCGGCGTCGTCGCCAAGATCTTCGAGTAACGAAGTCGCGCATAAACCTACTGCGCGTCCCGATTTCGCCGCTGCGATGCTCGCCGTCCACCAGGACGGCTGCGCTTCTCGCGGCGAACTCGGGCCTGCTCGCTACGGTTTCTGCACGACTTCGTAGCGTTCAACCACCGGGGTGGCCCGAGCGGCACTGACCACCCCAACGCTCTTTTCCAGGAATCGACATGCAAAACCAGAAGATCCGGATCCGCCTCAAGGCGTTCGACTACAAGCTCATCGACCAGTCGGCCGCCGAGATCGTCGAGACCGCCAAGCGCACCGGCGCCGTCGTCCGTGGCCCGGTGCCCCTGCCGACGCGGATCCAGCGCTACGACGTGCTGCGTTCGCCGCACGTGAACAAGACCTCGCGCGACCAGTTCGAGATCCGCACGCACCAGCGCCTGATGGACATCGTCGACCCGACGGACAAGACCGTCGACGCGCTGATGAAGCTGGACCTGCCGGCGGGCGTGGACGTCGAGATCAAGCTGCAGTAAGACGGGGCGTTCCGGCTCGCCGGACATTCCAAGGGCCGCCTCCGGGCGGCCTTCTGCTTTCTCGGGTCGTCGCCACTGCTGCGGGCAGCGCCATGGCGGTGCGCTCGAGCGCGGGGCGCCGCACCTCGGCCCGCCGGCCCGTGCCGCACGCCGCCGACGGTCGTGCCGCCACGTCCTTCGGTCCCGCCCGGGGTACGCCGTGCCGGACACACCGGATACGGTCGGCGGCAACGATCCGCCACGGCGTCCCATGCTGTACACCCTCAACGGCCTGCTGTTCGCCGCGAGCCTGTTCCTGGTCGCGGGCGGCTTGTGGCTCAGGGACCGGCTGCCGCCGCCCGCTTCGGTGCTCGCGGCCTCGCTGTACGAGCCGACACAGGTCGCCGGACGACGCGCCCCGTTCGGCGTCTCCCGGGGCGGGGTCGACTACACCGTCAGCCCCCTCTACACCTACGAGCTGCGCGGCATGGTGGTCAGCCGCCGCGACACCTCGGTCTGGTGGAATCCGACCCATCGAGACTGGTGGAAGGACCACCTCAACGTCGCGGACCTGTGCATCGTCTGGGGCGACAACCTCAAGAGCGGCATCTACCGCGAGCTGTCCTACACCAGCGGCAGCTTCACCTGCTATGTCGCGACGAAGGACTCGCAGACCTGGTCGCAGTTCGACCAGACCGGCTTCTCCAACAATCACCTGCTGACCGCGGATCCGGCGACTGCGAAGCTGCTGCGCTCGGTACGCCCGGGCGACCAGGTCGTGGTCAAGGGCTGGCTCGCCGAATACGCCCACGACGCGGGGATGCCCTTTCGTCGCGGCACCAGCGTGCGCCGCGACGACACCGGCAACGGTGCGTGCGAGACGATTTGGGTCGAGGAGGCGGCGGTGCTCGCCCGCGCCAACCGCGGCTGGCGCAGCGCCGTGCCGTTCGGTGCGACCGGTGCAGCGCTCGCGCTGCTGCTCTGGTTCTTCCTGCCGGCGCGGCTCGACCGCTGAGGGTACGGCCGCCGGGCCGGCCGCTTCAGCGACCCGGAGCGCGGCCGCCCGGGAATCGCCTTCCCGCAGCGACCGCCGCCGCGCCGAGCAGCACCGCAACCGCAACGCGCCCGCCCCCGTCCATGAATGCCGCCCAAGCCCCGGTGAGGCCAGCGCGTGCCGCGGCACCCGGGAACAGATCCCACACACCAGAGGCCAGCACGACGGGCACGTCGAGCGCGATCAGCGCAGGCAGGCCGAGCACGGCGATGCCGAGTCTCGCCCCCCATTCACGGGTGCCGGCCGCGGGCCAGCCGAGCACCAGCACCGCCACCAGGGCCGGCACCAGCAGCACATGCCCGGCCGGTGTCGACGACCAGGCCGTCCCACGCGGGTCGGGCCGATAGACCCGGCCTGCTACCGTCACCGACCGTGCGAGCGACACCTCCGCGACCAGCGCCTCGGTGGCCCCGGCGGGGCGCCGCGCGAGCGTGCGCAGCTCGAGCTCGGGGGCGACACCCGCGAACCCCGCACCGAGCAGCGGCAGCATGCCGTCGATCATCGCGTCGCCTGCGAGGACGATCATCGCCAGCACGAACGCGCCCGCGCCGAGCAGCCGGGACGCGAGCGCCCGGGTCACGTCGCCGCCGTGTTCCGGGAGCGGCCGAAGCGGGCATGCCACATGACGAAGAAGGCCCCCGCCAGCACCGCCATCGCCAATGGCGCGACGACGCCGTGGAGCATCGAAAACAGCTCGCGGTCCGTCCGGAAGGCATAGAACAGACCGACGACCCGCACCTGGTTCAGCACGAAGGTGAGCAGCGCACCCGCCACCAGCCCTGTGAGCCGCGCCCGCCAGGGGATCGCCGCGACCGCCATCGCCGCCGTCAGCAGCAGCAACACGTCCACGCCTTCGCATCCGGCGAGCACCACCAGACCGCCACCGGGCGCCGCGAGGCGCGGCCCTTCGGCCCGCACCCCTACCGACGGATCGAACGCGCCGATCACGCGGGCGGCCGTGCCGACGGTCAGGTCGTCGACGACGAAGCGCTCCAGCGCGCTGTCGCGGGCGGACTCGTAGCCGGCCAGCAGCAGCGCGAACAGCGCGGCGAATGCGACGATCCTGAACAAGGGGTCTCCGGGCAGGGCGAACAGCGCCGAACGATGTTCGGGGCTCCTCGCGCGGCTTGCAAGGGCGCGGGCGGCGCGTCCGCGCTGCCTGGCGCTCGTGGACGATCCGGCCCCGGTCCGAGCGGACCGGGTGCCGACGCCGATCGGCCCCGTCGCGGGTCATCGGCCTGAAAAGCGGGTGACGCACAGTCGGCAGCCCATTCAGTCATCGGGAGCGGCACATGACCTGCATCGCGCCCTGCCGCAAGTCGATCGGCGCCGCGGCGCTCGCCTGCTCGCTGGTCGGCGCACCGCTCGTCGCGCACGGTGCGACCTACACGCTGACGCCGGTCGCTGATGCCACGATCTTCGACGACGGCACGGCCGAGTTCGAGTCGCGGGCCGACGGCACCGGTCCGCACGTGTGGACGTCGATGATCGCTTCGGGCGCGAAGCGGCGCATGCTGCTGCGCTTCGACCTGTCGGCCATCCCGCCCGGCTCGACGGTGAGTTCGGTCCGCCTGTCGCTGTTCCAGAACCGGGCTCGTGGCGAGCATCCTGTCACCGTCCATCGCGTGCTCGCCGCCTGGAACGAGGGGCCGGCCAATGGCGGCGGCGGCGGCGTCGGTGCGCCGGCCTCGGCCGGCGACGTCACCTGGGTGCGCCGCATCCACCCTGGCACGGCCTGGGCGACGCGAGGCGGCGACTTCGCCGCCACCCCCAGCACCTCGTTGGTGGTCGGCACGATCTGGGGCCTGCGCTACGAGTGGCCGTCGACGCCGCAGATCGTCGCCGACGTCCAGGGCTGGGTCGACCGCAGCGCGCCGAACCATGGCTGGATCCTGATCGGCGAAGAGATCGTCCCGCAATCCGCCAAGCAGTTCTCCAGCCGGGAGGGCGGCAGCGCGTCCGTCTCGCCCACGCTGGTGGTGGAGGCCGAGGCACCCGTGCCGGGCGGCGGCTCGGACGCCGAAGCGCCGCTGCCGCTCTGGGCCCTCGGGCTGCTCGCGCTCGGCCTCGGCGCCGCGCTGCGGGCCCGCAAGAACGGGCCCTGATCGCCGTTGTCATCATCGGACGGCGCGAACGCGCCCCCCGGCAGTGGGCCTAACGGATCAGTGAGCGGGAAATGTCGTCGTTTCCCATTAGGACTCTCACGAGAGTCTCACCGGGCCAGCCCACCCACCGGAAGGACATCCGATGAAGCACCCGAAGCACCACCCCGCCAACGACGTGTCGCTCGCGCCGTCGTCCCGCCCGACGATCGCCGATCTGATCGACCGCGACGAGAACCCTCGCCGCCAGTTCCTCAAGGGCTCGAGCGCCGTCGCGTTCACCGCACTGCTCGGCGCCGGCCTGCCGAACCGCGCCAACGCCTACCCGACCGCGCCTGCGGCGATCGGCGGTCTGGGCTTCACCGCGGTGCCTGCGAGCGTCGTGCCGATGGCCGACCGCTGCACCGTGCCGACCGGATACACCGTGCGCGTGCTGATGGGCTGGGGCGATCCGATCTCGGGCGGTCCCCAGTACAACCCCAACCTGCCGCAGACCGAGGCCAACCAGCTCCTGCAGTACGGCATGCACGTCGACGGCATGGAGTTCTTCCCGTTCGCGGGCCGCGGCGGCCTCTCGAGCGATCGCGGCCTGATCGCCGTGAACCACGAGTACACCGACCAGCTCCTGCTCTGGAACCTCACCAGCGCCCCGGCCGCCGGTGCGGTGACGCTCGCTCAGGTGCGCGCCTCGCAGGCCGCCCACGGCGTGTCGGTCTTCGAGACCCGCAAGTCCGGCGGCGCCTGGCAGGTCGTGCGCCCGTCGGCCTACGCCCGTCGCATCACCGGCAACACGCCCTGCCGCATCAGCGGCCCGGCCGCAGGCGACGCGCTGATGCGCACCGCCGCCGACCCGACCGGCACCCAGGTGCTCGGCACGCTGAACAACTGCGCGCACGGCTATACGCCGTGGGGCACGTACCTGACCTGCGAAGAGAACTTCAACGGCTACTTCGGCGCCGTGGGCGCGTTCACGCTCACCCCCCTCGAGCGCCGATACGGCCTGAGCGCAGGCGGATTCGGCTACCGCTGGCACGAAGTCGATGCGCGCTTCGACATGAACCAGAACCGCAACGAGCCGAACCGCTTCGGCTGGACCGTCGAGATCGATCCGTTCGACCCGAGCGCGCAACCGGTCAAGCGCACGGCGATGGGCCGCTTCAAGCACGAGAGCGCGATGGTGGTGGTCGGCGCCGACAACACCGTGGCCGTGTACTCGGGCGACGACGAGCGCAACGACTACGTCTACAAGTTCGTCGCCACGCGCAAGTACAACCCGTCGAACCGCGCCGCGAACCGTGACCTGCTCGACGAGGGCACGCTCTACGTCGCCAGGTTCAACGCCGACGGCACCGGCACCTGGATTCCCCTGGTCCATGGCCAGAACGGGCTGACGCCCGCCAACGACTTCGCGAACCAGGCCGAGGTGCTGATCAAGACCCGCCAGGCCGCCGACCGGGTCGACGCGACCGAGATGGACCGCCCGGAGTGGGTGGCCGCCCATCCGACCACCCGTGAGATCTACCTCGCGCTGACCAACAACAACCGTCGCGGTTCGTCGCCGGCTTCGGCGAACGCCACCGACGGCACGACGACCGCGGCCAGCGCGCGTCCTCCCGTCGACGCATCGAACCCGCGCTCGAACAACATCTACGGCCACATCATCCGCTGGCGCGAGACCGCCGGCAACGTGGCGGCGACCGGCTTCGAGTGGGACATCTACGCGTTGGCCGGCGACAGCCTGAACGCCAGCCCCAACCTGCAGGGCGACATCAACGGCGACGACTTCGGTGCGCCGGACGGCCTGTGGTTCGACCGTGACGGGCGTCTCTGGATCCAGACCGACCAGCAGGGCGATGCCACCGGCGATTGGGTCAACATCGGCGGCAACATGCTCCTGGCCTCCGACCCGGCCACCAAGGAGGTCCGCCGGTTCATGACCAGCCCGCCGAACTGCGAGGTCACCGGCATCACCGGCACGCCCGACGGCAAGACGCTGTTCGTCGGCATCCAGCATCCGGGCGAGGACTGGGCGGGCACCTTCACCTCGAAGAGCTCGTGGCCGGACAACGGCCTCAACGGCCCGACCACGCTCAGCGGCGCCGGCCCCGTGAAGCCGCGCTCGTCGACGCTGGTCATCACCCGCGACGACGGCGGCAAGATCGGCGCGATCTGACGCTCAACATTCCAGAGAGACAACCATGAACATCCGTATCCGCATCCTCGCCGCGCTGCTCGCCGGCGGCCTGGCGAGCGCCGCGCACGCCGAAGGCTTCGTCTTCACCCAGCCGGGCACCGGCCTGCAGCAGCTCGACCTCTCCGGCGCCGGCGCCGCGACCGTCGGAACCGCTGGTGTCGCCAGCCTCGGCGCCGGCCCCTTCTCGATCGCCAACACGGGCACCGGCGTGGTGATCGGCGAGACGGGCGCCGCCACCCTCGGGGGCAACGGCACCTGGCAGGCGATCTCGCCGTGGGCCGACACGCCCGCCGGCGCGGCCGCCGGCGCCTTCGTCAGCGGCCTCTCGTTCGACGACAACGCCGTCATGTTCTCGCTCAACCCGGGCCAGTCGAGCGCGTTCGTGGGCCTGCGCTTCATGGTCGACACCAGCGCGCCGCCCGCGGGCGACCTGCGTCTGTCCGTGTTCGACACCACCGGTGCGCTGATCGCGGCCAGCACGCTGCAGTCGCCCGTCTCGGGCGGCGGCATCAACGAGAGCGCCTTCATCGGCTACGTGTCGGACAGTTCGGCCATCGGCTCGTTCAGCGTGACCGGCGCCTACCATGTGTACGGCGACATCACCTACGCGCAGCCGGTGCCCGAGCCGGCCGAGTGGGCGTTCATGATGGCCGGGTTGAGCGCGGCAGCCGCCTTCGCCCGCCGCCGTCGCGCAGCGAAAGCCGCCTGACGACGCGCGCCACACGGCGCTGACCGACCCGAGAGCCCGCCGGGGCGCCTGATGGCGTTCCGGCGGGCTCGCTCGCTTGGGTGGGGTCGGCGTTCGCCCTTCGGCGCTCCTCCAGAGGGGCGGCATCGCCGGCGCTTGCGCTGCCGAAGCTTGCAGGGGTATACTTGAAGGCTTTCCGCACGAGGTGGCCACAGGCCATCCGACGGACCCCGGCGATGGCCCCGTGCCGCCGCTCGAACCACACCCGGCCAATCGCAGCCGGGATCGGAGCAAAAATGAGCCTTGGCCTTCTGGGACGCAAGGTCGGCATGATGCGCATCTTCACGGACGACGGCGACGCCGTTCCCGTGACGGTGCTCGATGTGTCGAACAACCGCGTCGCTCAGATCAAGACCGTCGAGTCCGACGGCTACTGCGCCGTTCAGGTCGCCTTCGGCGATCGGCGCGCATCCCGAGTCACCAAAGCCGAGGCCGGTCATTTCGCCCAGGCGGGCGTCCAGGCCGGCTACGAGCTGCGCGAGTTCCGGCTCCCGGCCGACAAGCTCGGCGAGCTGGCGCTCGGTGCCGTGATCCCGGCCTCGCTGTTCGCCGCCGGCCAGAAGATCGATGTCGCGGGCACCTCGATCGGCAAAGGCTTCACCGGCACGATCAAGCGCTACAACTTCTCGTCCGGCCGTGCCTCGCATGGCAACTCGCGCTCGCACAACGTGCCGGGCTCGATCGGCATGGCGCAGGACCCGGGCCGGGTGTTCCCCGGCAAGCGGATGTCCGGTCACATGGGTGACGTCTGCAAGACCATCCAGAACCTCGTGATCGCGCGCGTCGACGCCGAGCGCGGTCTGCTGATGGTCCGCGGCGCGGTCCCGGGTGCCAAGGGCGGTGCCGTCGTCGTGACCCCCGCGGTCAAGACGCCGCTCGCCAAGGGCGGTCTGCCGCGTGTGCCGAGGGTCGTGCAGGCCGCCGGCCCGACGAACCCGGCCAAGGCCGGCAAGAAGTAAGGGGCCGAACAGATGGAACTCAAGCTCCTCAACGAGCAGGGCCAGCCGTCCTCGACCGTTGCCGCCGCCGACACCGTCTTCGGCCGCGACTTCAACGAGCCGCTGATCCACCAGGTCGTCGTCGCCTACCAGGCGAACGCGCGCAGCGCGAACAGCAAGCAGAAGGACCGTTCCGAGGTCCGCCACAGCACGAAGAAGCCGTTCCGCCAGAAAGGCACCGGCCGCGCACGTGCGGGCATGACCTCGTCGCCGCTGTGGCGCGGCGGCGGCAAGATCTTCCCGAACTCGCCCGACCAGAACTACGCGCACAAGGTCAACCGCAAGATGTACCGCGCTGGCATGTGCTCGATCCTGTCGCAGCTGGCGCGTGAAGACCGCGTGGCCGTCGTCGAGGGCATGGCCCTCGATGCGCCGAAGACCAAGCTGCTGGTCGACAAGCTCAAGGTCATGGGCCTCGAGTCGGTCCTCGTCCTCACCGACGGTGTCGACGAGAACCTGTGGCTCGCGTCGCGCAACCTGCCGAACGTGCTGGTCGTCGATGCGCGCAATGCGGACCCCGTCTCGCTGGTGCACTTCGACAAGGTGCTCATCACCAAGCCGGCGCTCGCGATGGTCCAGGAGATGCTGGGATGAACGCCGAACGTCTGATGCAGATCCTCGTCGCCCCGATCGTCTCCGAGAAGAGCACGATGGTCGCCGAGAAGAACAACCAGGTCGCCTTCCGCGTGCTGCAGGACGCGACCAAGCCCGAGATCAAGGCGGCCGTCGAGCTGCTGTTCAAGGTCGAGGTCGAGTCCGTCCAGGTGCTGAACCAGGCGGGCAAGGCCAAGCGCTTCGGTCGCTTCAACGGTCGCCGGCGCAATGTGCGCAAGGCGTACGTGAGCCTGAAGCCCGGCCAGGAAATCAATTTCGCGGAGGCGAAGTAAATGCCGGTCGTCAAGCTCAAGCCGACATCGCCCGGCCGCCGGGGGATGGTCAAGGTGGTCACGCCGGGCCTGCACAAAGGCAAGCCCCTGGCGTCGCTCGTCGAGCCGCAGATCCGCAGCTCGGGGCGCAACAACCTCGGCCACATCACCACGCGCCATCGTGGCGGCGGTCACAAGTCGCACTACCGGATCGTCGACTTCAAGCGGATCAAGGACGGGATTCCCGCCAAGGTCGAGCGCATCGAGTACGACCCGAACCGCAGCGCGCACCTGGCCCTGCTGTGCTACGCCGATGGCGAGCGCCGCTACATCCTGGCGCCGCGCGGCGTCGCCGCCGGTGCGACCCTGATGTCGGGTGCCGAGGCGCCGATCCGCTCGGGCAACACGCTCCCGATCCGCAACATCCCGGTGGGTTCCACGATCCACAACATCGAGATGCTGCCGGGCAAAGGGGGTCAGATCGCCCGGTCGGCAGGTGCGTCCGCGC
This sequence comes from Burkholderiales bacterium, assembly GCA_026399835.1. Classification (GTDB taxonomy): domain Bacteria; phylum Pseudomonadota; class Gammaproteobacteria; order Burkholderiales; family Burkholderiaceae_E; genus UBA4615. The sequence goes on from JAPLQE010000050.1 coordinate 9,094, forward strand.
AGCTGCTGGCCCGTGAAGGCACCTACGCGCAGGTCCGCCTGCGCTCGGGCGAGATCCGTCGCGTGCACATCGAGTGCCGCGCCACGCTGGGCGAAGTCGGCAACGAAGAGCACAACCTGCGCCAGACCGGCAAGGCCGGCGCCACCCGCTGGAAGGGCATCCGCCCGACCGTGCGAGGCGTCGCGATGAACCCGGTCGATCACCCCCACGGCGGTGGTGAAGGCAAGACAGGCGAAGGCCGCGTGCCGGTCAACCCGTGGGGTCAGCCGACGAAGGGCTACCGCACGCGTCGCAACAAGCGCACGACCTCGATGATCGTGCAGCGCCGGCACAAGAAATAAGGGCTGACCATGGCACGTTCCGTCAAGAAAGGGCCGTTCGTCGACGACCACCTGATCAAGAAGGTGGATGCGGCGCAGGCCATCAAGGACAAGAAACCGATCAAGACCTGGTCGCGTCGGTCCACGATCCTGCCCGAGTTCATCGGGCTCACGATCGCCGTTCACAACGGCAAGCAGCACGTTCCTGTCTTCGTCAACGAGAACATGGTCGGGCACAAGCTCGGCGAGTTCGCGCTGACCCGCACCTTCAAGGGCCATGCGGCCGACAAGAAGGCGGTCAAGGGCAAGAGCGGGGCCGGCAAGCGGTAAGGACAGACGACATGGAAACCAAAGCCACACTGCAAGGTGTCCGTCTCTCCGCCCAGAAGGGCAGGCTCGCGGCGGACCTCGTCCGCGGCAAGCCGGTCGAGCAGGCGCTGAACATCCTCACCTTCTCCCCGAAGAAGGCGTCGAAGATCGTCAAGAAGGTGCTCGAGTCGGCCATCGCCAACGCCGAGCACAACGACGGTGCCGACGTCGACGAGCTGAAGGTCAAGACCATCCACGTCGAGAAGGGCGCATCGCTGCGTCGATTCGATGCCCGGGCCAAGGGCCGGGGCGTCAAGATCGAGAAGCAGACGTGCCATATCTACGTGACGGTCGGTAACTGAGCGCGAAGGAACCGAGGACATGGGACAAAAGATTCACCCGACCGGCTTCCGCCTCGCGGTCAGCCGTAACTGGTCGTCGCGCTGGTACGCCAACAGCAAAGACTTCGCAGGGATGCTCAACGAGGACATCAAGGTCCGCGCCTACCTGCGCAAGAAGCTGCGCAGCGCGTCCGTCGGCCGAGTGCTCATCGAGCGCCCGTCGAAGAACGCGCGCATCACGATCTTCTCGGCACGTCCGGGCGTCGTGATCGGCAAGAAGGGCGAGGACATCGAGCTCCTCAAGGCCGACCTGCAGCGCATGCTGAAGGTGCCGGTGCACGTCAACATCGAAGAGATCCGCAAGCCGGAGACCGATGCGCAGCTGATCGCCGACTCGATCACGCAGCAGCTCGAGAAGCGGATCATGTTCCGCCGCGCGATGAAGCGTGCGATGCAGAACGCGATGCGGCTCGGCGCGCAGGGCATCAAGATCATGAGCGCCGGTCGACTGAACGGCATCGAGATCGCCCGCACCGAGTGGTACCGCGAAGGCCGCGTGCCGCTCCACACGCTGCGTGCCGACATCGACTACGGCTTCTCCGAGGCCGTGACGACGTACGGGATCATCGGCGTCAAGTGCTGGGTCTACAAGGGCGACACCCTGGGCCGCGGCGATGTCGCCGTCGCCGAGAAGGATGCCGCCCCGCCGCCGGACCGCGAGGACCGTCGTCCGCGCCGTCCGGGTGGCGCCCCGGGCGGCCGCCCGGGTTCCGGTGACCGTCGTGGTCCCGGCGGCCCCGGTGGTGCAGGTGGCCCCGGCCGCGGTCGCCCGGCTCCGGCCGACGCCGCTGCCGCGGCGCCGTCCTCCGACGCGCCCCGTTCGACCGTCAAGCGCGTTCGCAAGGCACCCGCCGACGGTGCTGCCGCGCCCGCCGCTCCCGCGCCTGCCGAAGGCAAGGGCGAATAAGGAACGACCATGCTGCAACCCGCACGTCGCAAGTACCGCAAGGAGCAGAAGGGCCGCAACAAGGGCATCGCGACCCGCGGCACTTCGGTCTCTTTCGGTGAGTTCGGCCTGAAGGCCACCGGCCGCGGTCGCCTGACCGCGCGCCAGATCGAGGCGGCTCGCCGCGCGATGACTCGCCACATCAAGCGTGGTGGTCGGATCTGGATCCGGATCTTCCCGGACAAGCCGATCTCCCAGAAACCTGCCGAGGTCCGCATGGGCAACGGCAAGGGCAACCCCGAGTACTACGTGGCCGAGATCCAGCCGGGCAAGGTGCTGTACGAGATGGACGGCGTCGAAGAGACGCTGGCTCGTGAGGCCTTCGCGCTGGCGGCAGCCAAGCTGCCGATCGCTACGGTGTTCGTGGCTCGCCACGTCGGCGCCTGAGCGCCAAGGACACGACATGAAAGCCAGTGAACTGAGGACGAAGGGCGCGGACGAGCTCCAGAAGGAGCTGTCCGAACTGATGAAGGCCCACTTCTCGCTGCGCATGCAGATCGCGACGCAACAGCAGAGCAACACCGCCCAGCTGCGCAAGACCCGTCGCGACATCGCCCGCGTGCGCACCGTGATGAACCAGAAGGCGACCGCGAAATGAGCGACCAGAATCCCGCCGCCGGCGACCAGCGCGTGCTGACCGGGCGCGTGGTCAGCAACAAGATGACCAAGACGGTCACCGTGCTGATCGAGCGCAAGGTCAAGCATCCGCTGTACGGCAAGTACATCACACGCTCGACCAAGTACCACGCCCACACCGAGGACGCGCTCCTCGAGGGCGACCTGGTCGAGATCAAGGAATGCCGGCCGATCTCGAAGACCAAGACGTGGACGGTCGTCCGTCGCGTCGAGGCGAGCAAGCTGATCTGAGCATCGGCTCGCGGGTTCCGCCAACGTCACTGTTGACGGGCCTGCGAAACGTGCTATAGTCGAAGACTTAGTTTTTCAGGCCAAGCTCGCACTCACGGTGCGGGCGCAGTGGCAGGGAAGACGAATCCACCCCGTTCCACGGGACCAAGACTGACCGCAGCGGATCCGCGCCGCCCCTGGCGACGCGGGGACGGCTTCGGATCAAGTTGGGAGAGCGCAATGATTCAGATGCAGTCGACGCTGGACGTCGCCGACAACACCGGCGCGCGTTCGGTCATGTGTATCAAGGTGCTGGGCGGCTCCAAGCGCCGCTACGCCGGCATCGGCGACATCATCAAGGTCTCCGTCAAGGAGGCGCAGCCGCGTGGCCGCGTCAAGAAGGGCGAGATCTACAACGCCGTGGTGGTCCGCACCGCCAAGGGCGTTCGCCGCCAGGACGGTTCGCTCGTGAAGTTCGACGCGAACGCCGCGGTCCTGCTCAACGCCAAGCTCGAGCCGATCGGCACGCGCATCTTCGGGCCGGTGACGCGCGAGCTGCGCACCGAGCGCTTCATGAAGATCGTGTCGCTCGCGCCGGAAGTGCTGTAAGGAGCCCGACATGCAGAAACTCCGCAAGGGCGACGAGGTGATCGTCATCGCCGGTCGCGACAAGGGCAAGCGCGGCACCATCGCCGCGCGTGTCGATGACGCCCACGTGATGGTCGACGGCATCAACGTCGTCAAGAAGCACGCTCGTCCGAATCCGATGAAGGGCATCACCGGCGGCATCGTCGAGAAGACGATGCCCATCGACCAGTCGAACGTGATGCTGTTCAACCCGGCGACCGGCAAGGGCGACCGCGTGGGCTTCAAGGTGCTGGAAGACGGCACCAAGGTCCGCGTGTACCGCTCGAACGGCGAGCAGGTCAAGGCCTGAGGACATACGCGACATGGCACGTCTGCAGCACACCTTTCGCGACTCGATCGCCCCCGCGCTGATGAAGCAGTTCGGGTACACGTCGATCATGCAGGTCCCGCGCATCACCAAGATCACGCTGAACATGGGCGTGGGCGAGGCGGTGGCGGACAAGAAGCTCCTCGAGCTCGCCATGGGCGACCTCGTGAAGATCGCCGGCCAGAAGCCGGTGACCACCAAGGCTCGGAAGGCCATCGCGGGTTTCAAGATCCGCGCCGGCTACCCGATCGGCGGCATGGTCACGCTGCGTGGCAACCGGATGTACGAGTTCCTGGACCGCCTGGTCACCGTCGCGCTGCCGCGCGTGCGTGACTTCCGCGGCATCTCGGGTCGTGCCTTCGATGGCCGCGGCAACTACAACCTCGGGGTGAAAGAGCAGATCATTTTCCCCGAGATCGAGTACGACAAGGTCGACAAGGTGCGGGGGCTGAACATCAGCATCACCACCACGGCCAAGTCCGACGACGAGGCGAAGGCGCTGCTGACCGCCTTCCGCTTCCCGTTCCGTAACTGAGGGTTCGACACGTGGCCAAGACCTCCCTGATCGAGCGCGAGAAGAAGCGCGAGGCGCTGGTGAAGAAGTACGCCCCCAAGCGTGCCGAACTCAACGCAGTCATCGCCGACCAGTCCCGCTCGGAAGAGGAGCGCTACCAGGCGCGCCTCAAGCTGCAGCAACTGCCGCGCAATGCCAATCCCACCCGTCTTCGCAATCGTTGCGAACTGACCGGTCGGCCCCGCGGGACGTACCGCAAGTTCGGTCTCGGGCGCAACAAGCTGCGCGAGATCGCCATGCGCGGCGAAGTGCCGGGCATGACCAAGGCGAGCTGGTAAGGAGCGAAACAGAATGAGCATGAGCGACCCGATCGCCGACATGTTCACGCGCATCCGCAACGCGCAGCGCGTCGACAAAGAAACGGTGGCGATGCCGTCGTCGAAACTCAAGGTGGCCATTGCCGCTGTCCTGAAGGACGAGGGTTACATCGACGGCTTCGAAGTGAAGACGGACTCGGGCAAGCCCGAGCTCCAGGTGCAACTGAAGTACTACGCCGGACGTCCCGTGATCGAGCGGCTCGAGCGCGTTTCGCGCCCGGGTCTGCGGGTCTACAAGGGCCGCAACGACCTGCCGAAAGTCCTGAACGGGCTGGGTGTGGCGATCGTCACCACGCCGCAGGGCGTGATGACCGACCGCCGGGCTCGCCAGGTCGGCATCGGTGGCGAAGTCATCGGCTACGTGGCGTAAGGAGCCTTACATGTCACGAGTCGCACGCATTCCGGTGCAGGTGTCCGCGGGCATCGACGTCCAGATCGCCAATGGGGCGATCACCGTCAAGGGGCCGCTGGGCACCCTGACGCAGACCATCAACCCGCTGGTCGCGATCACCCGCCAGGGCGACGAACTGCTGTTCGCCGCCGTCGGGGAGTCGCGTGAGGCGGCGGCGATGTCCGGGACGTTCCGCGCGCTGGTGTTCAACATGGTCACCGGCGTGAGCAAGGGCTTCGAGCGCAAGCTGACCCTGGTCGGCGTGGGCTACCGCGCCCAGGCGCAGGGCGCCGCGCTGAACCTGTCGCTCGGCTTCTCGCACCCGATCGTCCACCAGATGCCCGAGGGCGTCACGGTGACCACGCCGACGCAGACCGAGATCCTGATCAAGGGGGCCGACAAGCAGCGCGTCGGTCAGGTCGCGGCCGAAGTCCGTGCGTACAAGTCGCCCGAGCCCTACAAGGGCAAGGGCGTGCGGTACGCCGACGAGGTCGTGATCATCAAGGAAACAAAGAAGAAGTAACCGGGCGACAGGACGAACATGGACAAGAAGCAATCCCGTCTGCGCCGGTCACTGCAGACCCGGCACAAGATCGCGGAACTGCGCGTCGACCGTCTCACGGTCTTCCGCAGCAACCTGCACATCTACGCGAACATCGTCGCTGCGAGCGGCGACACGGTGCTCGTCTCGGCATCGACCGCCGAAGTCGAAGTGCGCACCCAGCTGGCCGGTCAGAGCGGCAAGGGCGGCAATACCGCCGCTGCGGCCCTGGTCGGCAAGCGACTCGCCGAGAAGGCGCTCGCGAAGGGCATCCAGTCGGTCGCGTTCGATCGCGCCGGCTACCGCTACCACGGCCGCGTGAAGACGCTGGCCGAGGCGGCCCGCGAAGCCGGTCTGAAGTTCTGATGCGGCGCAGAAAGGAGCAACCCTGATGGCAAAGATCCAGGCACGCGTCGGCGCCGAACAGCGCGACGACGGTCTCAAAGAGAAGATGATCGCGGTCAATCGTGTGACCAAGGTCGTCAAGGGCGGTCGGATTCTCGGCTTCGCGGCGCTGACGGTGGTCGGCGACGGCGACGGACGCATCGGCATGGGCAAGGGCAAGTCCCGTGAAGTGCCGGTCGCCGTCCAGAAGGCGATGGACGAGGCCCGTCGCAAGATGGTCAAGGTCTCGCTTCGCAGCGGCACCCTGCAGCATGCGGTCGAAGGGCAGCATGGTGCGGCGCGCGTCTACATCGCGCCGGCCCCTGCCGGTACCGGCATCATCGCCGGCGGCCCGATGCGCGCCATCTTCGACGTGATGGGCGTCACCGACGTCGTCGCGAAGAACCACGGCTCGACCAATCCGTACAACATGGTCCGCGCCACGCTGAATGCCTTCTCCCGGATGAGCACCCCGGCCGAGATCGCGGCGAAGCGCGGCAAGACCGTAGAGGAGCTCTTCGGCTGAGGCCGGGGACGAGCACCATGAGCGACAAGAAGACCCTGAAGGTCACCCTGGTCCGCAGCCCGATCGGTACGCGCGGTTCGCATCGCGACACCGTGCTCGGACTCGGCCTGAAGAAGATCAACCAGACGCGCGAGCTCGAGGACACTCCGGCGGTGCGCGGCATGATCACCAAGGTCTCGTACCTGGTGAAGGTCGAAGGCTGAACACCATGCGACTGAACGAACTCAGCCCCGCCGAGGGCTCCAAGCATCCGCGCAAGCGCGTCGGGCGCGGCATCGGCTCGGGCCTCGGCAAGACCGCGGGCCGCGGCCACAAAGGCCAGAAGTCGCGTTCGGGCGGCTTCCACAAGGTCGGCTTCGAAGGCGGCCAGATGCCGCTGCAGCGTCGCCTGCCCAAGCGCGGCTTCAAGTCGCTCGCGGCCGGCACGGTCGGCGAGGTGCGGCTGTCGGACCTGCAGAAGATGGAAGGCGACGAGATCGACCTGCTGTCGCTGAAGGCGGCGGGCGTCGTCGGCCAGCTCACGCTGACGGCGAAGGTCATCCTCTCCGGCACCATCGAGCGCAAGGTCAGCCTCAAGGGCGTCGGCGCGACGAAGGGCGCGAAGGCAGCCATCGAGGCGGCCGGCGGCTCGGTCGCCTGAAGACCGGTCTGACGCGGCACTGAAGGCAGGTTGATTTGGCCAAGACCCCCACAGCACTGATCAAGCAGGGCGGCAAGTACGGCGACCTCAAGCGCCGGCTTGGGTTCCTGCTGCTCGCGCTGATCGTGTTCCGCATCGGGACGCACATCCCGGTGCCGGGCATCGACCCGGAGCAGCTGACCCAGCTGTTCAAGCAGCAGTCGGGCGGCGTGCTGGGCCTGTTCAACCTCTTCTCGGGCGGTGCGCTGTCGCGCTTCTCCGTGCTCGCCCTCGGGATCATGCCGTACATCTCGGCGTCGATCATCATGCAGCTGCTTACGGTCGTCGTGCCGCAGCTCGAGGCGATCAAGAAGGAAGGCGAGGCGGGTCGTCGCAAGATCACGCAGTACACGCGTTGGTTCACGCTGGCGCTCGCGTCCTTCCAGGCCTTCGGCATCTCCGTGGCACTCGAGTCGCAGCCCGGGCTGGTGCTCGACCCGGGCCTGATGTTCCGTTTCACCGCGGCGGTGTCGCTCGTGACCGGTACGATGTTCCTGATGTGGCTGGGCGAGCAGATCACCGAGCGCGGCCTGGGCAACGGCATCTCGATCCTGATCTTCGCGGGAATCGCGGCCGGACTGCCGAGCGCGATCGGTGGGATGTTCGAACTGGTGCGCAACGGCTCGATGAGCCCGTTCATCGCGCTGATCATCGTCGCCGCGGTCGTCCTGGTCACCGCCTTCGTGGTGTTCGTCGAGCGCGGCCAGCGTCGCATCACGATCAACTACGCGAAGCGCCAGGTGGGCAACCGCGTGTACGGCGGGCAGTCGTCCTACCTGCCGCTGAAGCTGAACATGTCGGGCGTGATCCCGCCGATCTTCGCGTCGTCGATCATCCTGTTTCCCGCGACCGCCGCGACGTGGTTCACCTCCGGCGACTCCGAGAACCCGGTGGTCCGCTTCATCAAGGACCTGGCCGCGACGCTGTCGCCCGGCCAGCCGGTGTACACCGCGCTGTACGCGGTCGCGATCATCTTCTTCTGCTTCTTCTACACGGCGCTGGTCTTCAACAGTCGCGAGACCGCCGACAACCTGAAGAAGAGCGGCGCGTTCGTCCCGGGCATCCGCCCCGGCGAGCAGACCGCGAAGTACGTCGACAAGATCCTGATGCGCCTCACTGCTGCCGGTGCGGTGTACATCACCCTGGTGTGCCTGGTGCCCGAGTTCCTGGTGCTGCGGTGGAACGTGCCGTTCTACTTCGGCGGGACCTCGCTGCTGATCATCGTCGTGGTGACGATGGACTTCATGGCCCAGGTGCAGGCTTACCTGATGTCTCACCAGTACGAGAGTTTGTTGAAGAAGACGAACTTCAAAGGAATGGGCACGCCGCCGATGCGGTGACCGGAGACGGAAGGAGCCGATGTCGAAGGACGACGTGATCCAGTTTCAGGGGGAGGTGGTCGAGAACCTCCCCAACGCGACCTTCCGCGTGAAACTTGAGAACGGGCACGTGGTCCTGGGGCACATCTCCGGAAAGATGCGGATGCATTACATCCGGATCCTGCCGGGCGACAGGGTGACGGTGGAACTGACGCCGTACGACCTGTCGAGAGCCCGGATCGTGTTCCGGGCGAAGTAGGTAGGGACCCAAAACTGCGGGTCGGGCCGCAACGAATCGATGAGGACGGCGCGCCCGGCGCGCACGGAGAATGAGATGAAGGTACTGGCAAGCGTCAAGAAGATCTGCCGCAAGTGCAAGATCATCAAGCGTAACGGCGTGGTCCGCGTGATCTGCACCGACCCGCGGCACAAGCAGCGTCAAGGCTGAGAGGAACGGCATGGCACGTATCGCTGGCATCAACGTCCCCGACCGTCAGCACGCCGAGATCGGCCTGACGGCCATCTACGGCATCGGTCGTCCGCGCGCGCGGGCGATCTGCGAAGCGGCCAACGTCCCGCTGACCAAGAAGGTCAAGGACCTGACCGACGCGGAGCTCGAGCGCATCCGCGACCAGATCAACCGCTTCACCATCGAGGGCGATCTGCGCCGCGAGGTGACGATGTCGATCAAGCGTCTGATGGACCTCGGCTGCTACCGCGGTGTGCGGCATCGCCGTGGCCTGCCGCTGCGCGGCCAGCGCACCCGCACCAATGCCCGGACCCGCAAGGGCCCGCGCAAGGCCGGCGTGGCGCTGAAGAAGTAACCCGAGAGAACGGATAACACATGGCCAAGCAACCCAGCAGCGCGGGCAACCGCGTTCGCAAGAAGGTCCGCAAGAACGTCTCGGACGGCATCGCGCACGTCCACGCGTCCTTCAACAACACGATCATCACGATCACCGACCGGCAGGGCAACGCACTGTCGTGGGCGTCGTCGGGCGGCGCGGGCTTCAAGGGCTCGCGCAAGTCCACGCCGTTCGCGGCACAGGTCGCCGCCGAGACGGCCGGTCGTGCCGCCCAGGAGCAGGGCATCCGCAACCTCGACGTGCGCATCAAGGGCCCGGGCCCGGGTCGCGAGTCGTCGGTGCGGGCGCTGAACGCCCTGGGGATCAAGATCATGTCGATCGCCGACGTGACGCCGGTGCCGCACAACGGCTGCCGGCCCCCGAAGAAGCGCCGGATCTGATCGGCGCTCCGAACTAAGCCCACCGTTCGCCCCGTCGGCCCTGCCGACGTCGTATTGGGCGGACTAACCGCGGCCCGTTGGGGCTGCGTAAGCGAAAGAGACAACACGTGGCACGTTATACCGGACCGAAAGCAAAACTCTCCCGGCGTGAAGGGACGGACCTCTTCCTCAAGAGCGCCCGTCGTTCGCTCGGCGACAAGTGCAAGCTCGACAGCAAGCCCGGCCAGCACGGCCGGACCTCGGGCTCGCGCACCAGCGACTACGGCCTGCAGCTTCGCGAGAAGCAGAAGGTCAAGCGCATGTACGGCATCCTCGAGCGGCAGTTCCGCCGCTACTTCGAAGAGGCCGAGCGCCGCAAGGGCAACACGGGTGCCAACCTGCTGATGCTCCTCGAGTGCCGCCTCGACAACGTCGTCTACCGCATGGGCCTCGCGTCCACGCGCGCCGAAGCGCGCCAGCTCGTCGGCCACAAGGCCGTCGCGGTGAACGGTCAGACGCTGAACATCCCGTCGGCACAGGTCCGTCCGAACGACGTGATCACCATCCGCGAGAAGGCCAAGAAGCAGGTTCGCGTGGCGGATTCGCTCATGCTCGCCGAGCAGAGCGGCTTTCCGCAGTGGGTGTCGGTCGACAAGACCAAGATGGAAGGCATCTTCAAGCAGGTTCCTGAGCGTTCGGATATCGCCGCCGACATCAACGAGAGCCTGATCGTCGAGTTGTACTCGCGCTAAAGAGGGATCCATCCATGCAGACTGCTCTGTTGAAGCCCCGCATCGTCGAGGTCGAGCAACTCGGTCCCTCGCACGCACGCGTCGTGATGGAACCGTTCGAGCGCGGCTACGGCCACACGCTCGGCAACGCGCTGCGTCGCGTGCTGCTCTCGTCGATGGTCGGCTATGCGCCCACCGAGGTGCAGATCTCCGGCGTGGTGCACGAGTACTCGACGATCGACGGCGTCCGCGAGGACGTGGTCGACCTGCTCCTGAACCTGAAGGGCATCGTCTTCAAGCTGCACAACCGTGACGACGTGTTCCTCACGCTGCGCAAGGACAGCCCGGGCCCGGTGACCGCGGCCGACATCGACCTGCCGCACGACGTCGAGCTGGTCAATGCCGAGCATGTGATCGCCAACCTGACCCAGGGTGGCAAGCTCGACATGCAGATCAAGGTCGAGCGCGGCCGCGGCTACGTGCCGGGGACGATGCGCAACCTGTCCGACAGCAAGACCATCGGGCGCATCGTGCTCGACGCGTCGTTCTCGCCGGTGCGTCGCGTGTCGTATGCGGTCGAGAGCGCGCGGGTCGAGAACCGCACCGACCTCGACAAGCTGCTGATCGACGTCGAGACCAACGGCGTGATCGCGCCCGAGGAAGCGGTCCGCCAGGCGGCCCGCATCCTGGTCGAGCAGCTGTCGGTGTTCGCCGCGCTGGAAGGCGCCGAGCCGTCGATCGACGTGCTGGGCACCGGCGGCAACGTGTTGCCGATCGGCGCGGGCGGCGTGCGCTCGCCGCAGATCGATCCGATCCTGCTGCGCCCGGTCGACGACCTGGAGCTGACGGTGCGCTCGGCCAACTGCCTGAAGGCCGAGAACATCTACTACATCGGCGACCTGATCCAGCGGACCGAAAACGAGCTGCTGAAGACCCCGAACCTGGGTCGCAAGTCGCTCAACGAGATCAAGGAAGTGCTGGCCTCGCGCGGACTCACCCTGGGCATGCGGCTGGAGAACTGGCCGCCCGCAGGCCTCGAGCGCCCGTAAGCGACCGGCCGGACACGAAGGAACCGAACCATGCGTCACCGTAGCGGACTCCGCAAACTCAATCGCACCAGCTCGCACCGCGAAGCGATGCTGCGCAACATGACCGTCTCCCTGCTCAAGCACGAGGTCATCAAGACCACGCTGCCGAAGGCCAAGGAGCTGCGTCGTGTCGTCGAACCGATCATCACGCTGGGCAAGAAGCCGTCGCTGGCCAATCGCCGCCTGGCGTTCGATCGGATCCGCGACCGCGACATGGTCGTGAAGATCTTCAACGAACTCGGCCCGCGCTACGCGAAGCGCAACGGCGGCTACCTGCGCATCCTGAAGTTCGGCTTTCGCATCGGCGACAACGCGCCGATGGCGCTGGTCGAGCTGCTGGATCGCCCGGAAGTCGTCGAGGCGCCGGCCGGCGAGGCGACCGCGGCGGCCTGAGGCCGACGAGGTTTCTCTCTCGCACGGACATCGCGGCGCTCACGGGCGCCGCGATGCGTTTGGGGGCCGCCTCGGCGCATCCACCCCGCCGACGGCGCGGCGGGCGCGGCGCCTGGCCCATGAGAGGCGACATGCAACCGGTGCTCGAAGTCGACGGGCTGGTGAAGGCGTTCGGCGGCCAGCGGGCCGTCGACGGCGTGTCCTTCGCGGTCGAACCGGGCACGTGCTTCGGCCTGCTCGGCCCGAACGGCGCCGGCAAGAGCACGACGCTCAAGCTGGTGCTCGGGCTGCTGCGCCCGGACGCCGGGCGCATCACGCTGCTCGGCCATCCGGTGCCCGAGCGGGCGCGCGAGGCACGCGCGAAGGTCGGCGTGGTGCCGCAGAACGATCCGCTCGACCCCGACTTCACCGTCGCCGAGAACCTGCTGGTGTTCGGCCGCTACTTCGGCCAGGACGACGCGACGACGCGCGCGCGCATCGATCCGCTGCTGGACTTCGCGCAGCTCGCGCCCAAGCGCGATGCGCGGATCCAGGACCTGTCGGGCGGCATGAAGCGGCGCCTGACGATCGCCCGAGCGCTGATCAACGACCCGCAGGTCATCTTCCTCGACGAGCCGACCACCGGGCTCGATCCGCAGGCGCGGCACCTGATCTGGGAGCGGCTGCGGCGCCTGCTCGCCGACGGCAAGACCATCGTGCTGACCACGCACTTCATGGACGAGGCCGAGCGGCTCTGCGACCGCCTCGCGATCGTCGATGCGGGCCGGCCGATCGCCGAGGCCTCGCCCGTCGAGCTGATCCGCCGCGAGATCGAGCCGCATGTGATCGAGGTGCACGGCCCCGGCCGGGCCGCGTGGGCCGCGACCGCGGGGGCGCTGGCCGAGCGGACCGAGACGGTGGGCGAGACCACCTTCGCGTACTGCCGCGAGCCGGGCCCGCTGCTCGCCTCGCTGCAGGCGCACACCGAGCTGCGTACGCTGCACCGTCCGGCGAACCTCGAGGACGTGTTCCTCAAGCTCACCGGACGCGACCTGAGAGACTGATGCGATGAGCACGCCCGCCCCCACCGCCGACGCCCCCGGGTCCCGCGCGATCGGCCCCGCGCCGGGCCGCTACGCCCCGCCCCGGCTGACGGGGCGTATGGTGCCGGTCATCCGCCGCCACCTGCTGGTGTGGCGCAAGCTCGCGCTGCCGAGCGTGCTCGCCAACATCGCCGACCCGCTGATCACGCTGGTCGCGTTCGGCTACGGGCTGGGCGCGCTGCTGCGCGAGATCGACGGCATGCCGTACATCACCTACCTCGCGGCCGGCTCGGTGTGCATGAGCACGATGATGGCGGCGAGCTTCGAGTCGCTGTATTCGGCGTTCTCGCGGATGCATGTGCAGCGCACCTGGGACTCCCAGCTCAACGCGCCGCTGCTGCTCGACGACGTGCTCGCGGGGGAGTGGATCTGGTCGGCGATGAAGGCCTGCCTGTCGGGCGTGTCGATCATCCTCGTCGCGGTCGCGCTCGGCGTCTCGCGCGAGCCGACGCTGATCGGGCTGCTGCCGGTGGTGCTGCTCACCGGTCTGGCCTTCGCCGCCATCGCGCTGTGCGTGAACGCGGTGGCGCACGGCTACGACTTCTTCTCGTACTACTTCACGCTGGTGCTCACGCCGATGAGCTTCGTCTCGGGCGTGTTCTTCCCGGTCTCGCAGCTGCCGGGCTGGCTGCAGGCGGTGTCCGCGTGGCTGCCGCTGACCGCCGCGATCGAGCTGGCGCGGCCGCTGGTGCTGGGCCACGCGCCGGAGGCGGTGCTGCGGCCGGTGGCGGTGCTGCTGGCGTATGCGCTGGGCGGGTTCTGGCTGGCGGCGGTGCTGACCCGCAGGCGCTTTGCGGCTTGAGTGCAGTGGCAAGTACCGCTCGACCTGCGCCGCGACCTCGTGCAGCGGCTGGTGTTCGCATGGATTTGATCTGGCCGTGTCTAGGCGGGATTTCCTTAAGTGCGGCCGCAGCCCACAAGCCTTTCTTCCTCCTAGACTGTCCAAGATGTGAGTCAGGGGCTCCGAATGGGCGCCTTCGCGTCGTGCAGCCCCCTGCGCTTGGCGCGTGCTACCCCCCTGCCCGGTGCCCGTGTGACGTCACGTGGACCCGCGCGACGTGGCGCCATACCCGCGGACCGTAGGCCTGCTCGAGGTCCGTGCCGATGAGCGCGCGCCAGGCGCGAGCATCGGGCGGTCCGGTCGCTTCGATCAGCCGCGAAAGCTCGGCGAGCGCATCGCGGTCGGCCGGTGCGAGGCCCGGTAGGCGCTCAGCACGATCGGTGCGCCAGCGGCGAAGCCAAAGCGCTGGCGGCCGGCGTGAACAAAACCGAGCGAGGCGCTGCCGTGCACGACGTCACGGCGACGATCTACTTTTCGGATGAGTCGGGCCTGCGTTCGGACTATCACACGGGTACGACTTGGGCGCCTGTTGGGCAGACGCCTCTGGTCGAAGCAACACGGACCGCATTGACGACGATGGTTGACAGGCTTTGCCATAGAAACCATAGTGGTTCCACTTTGGAGGTCACATGCCTACGACCCTGACTTTGAAGAACATTCCCGATTCCTTGTACGAGCGACTGAAGGCGACTGCGGCGTTGCACAGGCGGAGCATGAACAGCGAGGCGATTGTGTGCCTGGAAGCTGTGCTCCTGCCAGTTCGCGTTGCCCCGACAGAGCGTTTGGCGCGTGCTCGTGAACTGCGGGCAGCGCTTGAACCTGGGAAGTTCTTGGCGAGTGACATTGATGCGCTGAAGCGTGAGGGGCGCGCATGATTGTTGTCGACTCAAACGTACTTGCGTACCTGTACTTGCCCGGTGATTTCACGGTGGCCGCCGAGGCGCTGCTCACCGGTGACTCGGAATGGACCGCGCCGTTGCTGTGGCGTAGCGAATTCAGAAACATCCTTGCGGGCTACATGCGCCGCAAGAGCCTGAGTTTTGAGCAGGCTGCCGCATTGCAAGCAGAGGCAGAGGAGTTGCTGGCTGGGTGCGAGTACGAGGTTGATTCACTCAGCGTGCTGGAACTGGTGCGTGATAGTGACTGCTCCGCGTACGACTGCGAATTCATTGCACTAGCCGAGAAACTCGATGTCAAGCTCGTTACGATGGACACGAAGATTTTGAAAGCATTCCCGGGCCGGACAGTTGCATTGAATGCGGTCTAACGTTCCAGACGGTTACGGAGGCTGAAATACTCATCAAATAAATCGCGACACCCCTTAATCCTCGGATCCGAATTTACGAATGCATCGTTCGTTCCGTTAAGGATAGCCTTAAGGTTCTCGCTAATATTGCCTTCGGGCAGGAACTCGGCTCTAACCAAAGCCCGCCCTACAGCACTTAATAGTTTCGGCTGGGCCCTATCGGAGATTGCAGTGCATGCGCGGACGTTCGCGGCATTAACGGGATATGGCATTTAAAATCCTTCTGAATGTGGGTGGCGGTGCAAACGTGCCCGATGAAGGCGGTTCGTAACAGTCAAACGGTTGGACGGTGTCGCTGTTGCTTACGGCCTGATTGGAATGTCTGCCATGTCAAGACCTCAAGCTGTTCGACACATTTAGTTTCCACAGATGCCTAGGAGCCTGTCTACCTGGGACGTACCCCAGCTGGGGTGAACCCCAGACAAACTCGGCCTAAGGTCTCGCCCCGCCCCCGGCAGCCTCACCTCCGGCGTCGACGCCCGCGTACCGACCCGCTGCGCAGCCCCGTCTCCTCGAGGTAGCGCCGGGCTCGGAAAAACACGACGAGCCCGAGCGCGATGGCGCCCATCGCAGCCATCGTCCACCAGAAGCCGGCGGGCGAGTGCACGCCGGGCATCACCTCGAAATTCATGCCGAAGATGCCGGTGATCAGCGTCAGTGGCATGAAGGTGGCGGTGAGCACCGTCAGCGTCCGCATGATCTGGTTGGTGCGGTGCGCGGTCGCCGAGAAGTGCAGCTGCACCGCGGATTCGATCGAGGTCTCGAGCCGCTGCGCGTGACCGCGCACCCGCTCGATGTGCTCGACCAGGTCGTTGACGCGGACCTCGAGCGCGTCGGTCAGCGCGGGCAGCGCGGGCTCGCCCGAGCCGGCGGCGGATCCGGTGTCGTCGGTGGCGTCGGCCCAGTGCCGGGCCGGTTCCTCGTGGCCGCCGTGCCGGTCGAGCCGCTCGTCGCGCCACTCCTGCAGCGCGTCGAGCTGCTCCTCGGACAGGTTCTCGAGCTTGCGCAGCTGGCGGCGCGCCTCGAGCAGCGACAGCCAGTCCCGGAAGGGCCGGCGCGGGTCGAGCAGCTCCCGCTGCCAGTACTCGAGCTGGTCGGTCACCGGCTGGCGCAGGTCGAGGTAGCGGTCCACCATCCCGTTGAGGATGCGCAGCATCAGCTCCTCGGGGCGCGAGGGCAGGCGCTGCTTGAAGCGCGCCGCATCGAGCATGCGCTGGCGCAGCGCCGGCACCTGGTGGCTGTCGGCGGGCCGCACGCTGACCACGCAGCGCGGGAACAGGAAGAACACCGTCGGCCGGGTGCGGATGCGGATCGGCTCCTCGGGATCGGGCCCGGGGCGGATCGCCAGGCCGCGGAAGACGATCATCTCGTAGTCGCGCGTCGAGTCGAAGTACGAGGGATGGGTGGCGTTCTCGGCGTCCGACAGATGTTCGTCGAGCACCGTCACGCCGGTCAGCCGCTCGACGGTCTCGACCCAGGCGCGCGGCGACTCGTAGTGTGCGTCGACCCAGGCGTAGCCCCGCTCGGGGGCCGGGGCGGTCGATCCGGCGTCGATCGGCTCGCAGCGTCCGGGCGCGATCCACAGCACCGCCACCGGCGGCGCGCCGGTGTCGAGGTCGGATTTCGCGTCGCGCGGCGGGTCGCCCGAGGCGCGGGGCCGCGGGCGCTCGTCGTCGTCGTGCGCCGCGGTCGCGCCTCCCGTCGGGCCGCTCAGCGCTGCTCCAGCCACCGTGCCGCGTCCAGCGCGAAGTACGTGAGGATGCCGTCGGCCCCGGCACGCTTGAACGCCAGCAGCGACTCGAGCGCGACGGTGCGCTCGTCGAGCCAGCCGTTGGCCGCCGCCGCCTTGAGCATCGCGTACTCGCCGCTGACCTGGTAGACGAAGGTCGGCACGGCGAAGGTGTCCTTCACGCGGCGCACGATGTCCAGGTAGGGCATGCCCGGCTTGACCATCACCATGTCGGCGCCTTCCTGCAGGTCGAGCCCCACCTCGCGCAGCGCTTCGTCGCTGTTGGCCGGGTCCATCTGGTAGGTCTTCTTGTCGCCGCGGCCGAGGTTGCTGGCCGAGCCGACCGCGTCGCGGAACGGGCCGTAGAAGCCGGACGCGTACTTCGCCGAGTACGCCATGATCCGCGTGTGGATGTGGCCGCCTTCCTCCAGCGCATGACGGATCGCGCCGATGCGTCCGTCCATCATGTCCGACGGGGCGACGATGTCGACGCCGGCTTCGGCCTGCACCACCGCCTGCGCCCGCAGCAGTTCGACGGTGATGTCGTTGATCACATAGCCGTCGTCGTCGATGACGCCGTCCTGCCCGTGGCTGGTGAACGGGTCGAGCGCGACGTCGGTCAGCACGCCGAGCTGCGGGAAATGCTTCTTGATCGCCCGGACCGCGCGCGGCACCAGGCCGTCGGGATCGGTGGCGATGCGCCCGTCGGGCGTCTTCAGCGCGGGCTCGATGACCGGGAAGAGCGCCATCACCGGGATGCGCGCGGCGGCGCATTTCTCGGCGACGCCGAGCAGCCGGTCGATGCTGTGGCGTTCGACCCCGGGCATGGACGCGACCGGCTGGGTGATCCCGTTTCCGTCCAGGACAAACACCGGGTAGATCAGATCGTCAACACTCACGAGGTTCTCACGAACCAGCCGGCGTGTGAAGTCGTCGCGCCGCAGCCGGCGCGGGCGATGTGCCGGAAAGCCTTGTTCTAGTTGGGGAAATTGGGCCATTCGTCGGTCTCCTTCGACTCGTTGGTCAGCGCACGGACGGGTCGGTCAAAAAGTGCTTGCAAAACTTTGTGCAGCACTTATCATGGACAACAGATGGTCAAGCGACTGATATTCGCGTGACTCTCTCCCGCTTCTCCTCCCTGAGCGGGTGCCTGCGAAGTCTTCAAAGGCTCTTCAAAGGTGTTTCCACCCCGGGACTGAAAAGTCGCCGGGGTTCTTTTTGGTCGGACCGGTGGAGACTCAGGTCGCCGGCGGCTGCGGCGACCCGGGCAGGCCGGTCTCGATCCAATTCTCCACGAGTTCGGTCAGTTCGTCGCTTCCGGACCGGTTCAGGGCCGAGAAGAGCATGACGTGGTCGCCGAGCCCGGGGCGGGTACGGGCGAGTTCGGCCGCGACCTCGCGCTGGGTCTTGCGGGCCTGCTCGCGCGAGAGCTTGTCGGACTTGGTGAGCGTGACCGACAGGCGCACCCCGGCCGGCACCCATCCGATCAGCCGGCGGTCGAGGTCGGTCAGCCCGCGGCGGATGTCGGCCAGCAGCACGACGCCCGCGAGCTGCGGGCGCTTCTGCAGGTACTGGCCGGCGAGCTGGTCCCAGGTCTTCTTCATCTCGAGCGGGGCGGACGCGTAGCCGTAGCCCGGCGTGTCGACGAGGTAGCCGAGGGGGCGTTCCTCGGGGCCGACCGTGAAGTAGTTGAGGGCCTGGGTGCGTCCGGGCGTACGGCTGGAGAAGGCCAGCCGCTTGCGGTTGCACAGGATGTTGATGGCCGACGACTTGCCCGCGTTGGAGCGGCCTACGAAAGCGACCTCGACGAGGCCGTCTCGCGGCAGCTGGTGCAGGGCGGCGACGGTGGTATGGAAGCGGGCGGTGGTGAGGAGTGGCATGGACCGGCGCTATTGTACAATCCGGGGTTTGCGCGCATTAACGACTTTCAGGTGTCATCGATGATCCGACCGGCCTCCTCCGCAAGCGAACAAGCAGTCGCGTTCCGCCAGCCGGTTGCCAGACCCGCAGCCATGGCCGCGCGTGCCGTCGCCGCGCTCGCCGCCACCGTGCTCTTCGCCGTCTGCGGCGCCGTCCAGGCTCAGGGCGCCCCCAAGAAGATCGACCTGGCTGATCGGATCGCGAAGGGCCAGCAGATCGCCTCCCAGGCCTGCGCCGCCTGCCACGGCGCCGACGGCAATGCCACCGGCCCGGCCAATCCCAAGCTCGCCGGCCAGCATGCCGACTACCTGTACAAGCAGTTGGTCAACTTCGTGCCGAAGCCCGGCGACAAGCAGGCCGAGCGGGTCAACGCGATCATGATGGGCTTCGCGTCGACGCTGTCCGACGACGACAAGCGCAACGTCGCGGCGTTCTACGCGAGCCAGACCAAGAAGCCCTCGGCCGCCAAGGACAAGGCGCTGGTCGAGCTCGGCCAGCAGATCTACCGCGGCGGCATCCCGGGCAAGCAGGTGCCGTCCTGCGCCGGCTGCCACGGCCCGGCGGGTGCCGGCATGCCCGCCCAGTACCCGCGCCTCGCCGGCCAGTGGGCGGAGTACACCGAGTCGCAGCTGGTGCAGTTCCGCGGCGGCCAGCGCATGAACAGCGCGCAGATGACCGCGATCTCGGCGCGCCTGTCGGACCGCGAGATCAAGGCCGTCGCCGACTACGTCGCCGGCCTGCGCTGACGCGCCGGCGAGCGCGTCGACCCCGGACGGGCGCCCTCGGTCGCCCGCTTCCACGAATGGGCGCCCTGGGGCGCCCGTCCCACGAATGGGCGCCCGCCAGGGCGCCCATGTCGTTTCCGGCACCGGGTCGCCTGCGCTGGCCCGCGGGTCAGGACTCCCTCAGAATGACGACCACCCGTTGTCGCGCCCCCGGCGCCCAGGAGACTCGCGTGCTCATTCGCACCCCGCCCCGCCACGAACCCACCGCGTCCGAGATCACGCCGCGCCGCGTCTGGCAGCGTCGCCGCGAGCTGATCCGCGCGGCCGCCGCCGGCATCGCGCTGCCGGGGGCGTCGGGGCTCGCGCTCGCCCAGGGGCCGAAGCCCGAGCCGGCCAAGCTGCCGGGCAAGCCCGGCCCGTTCGGCACCACCGACAAGCCCACGCCCTACAAGGACGTGACGACGTACAACAACTTCTACGAGTTCGGCCTCGACAAGGACGACCCGGTGCGGAACGCCGGTCGACTCAAGCCCCGGCCGTGGACGATCGCGGTCGAGGGCGAGGTCGGCAAGCCCGGCACCTTCGGCATCGAGGACCTGCTCAAGCTCGCCCCGATGGAGGAGCGTGTCTACCGCATGCGCTGCGTCGAGGGCTGGTCGATGGTGATCCCCTGGGTGGGGTTCCCGCTGGCCGAGCTGATCAAGCGCGTCGAGCCGACCGGCAACGCGAAGTTCGTCGAGTTCTACACGCTCAACGATCCGAAGCAGATGCCGGGCGTGAGCTCGTCGGTGCTCGCCTGGCCGTACGTCGAGGGCCTGCGGATGGACGAGGCGAACAGCCCGCTCACGCTGCTGGCCTTCGGCCTGTACGGCGAAGTGCTGCCGAACCAGAACGGCGCGCCGCTGCGGCTGGTCGTGCCCTGGAAATACGGCTTCAAGAGCAGCAAGTCCCTGGTGAAGATCCGCTTCGTCGAGAAGCAGCCGGTCACCTCGTGGAACCGTTCGGCGCCGCAGGAGTACGGCTTCTTCTCGAACGTGAACCCGAACGTCGACCATCCGCGCTGGTCACAGGCGACGGAGCGCCGGATCGGCGAGGACGGGTTCATCCAGCGCAAGCGGCCGACGCTGATGTTCAACGGGTATGCGGACCAGGTCGCGAGCCTCTATGCGGGCATGGACCTCAAGCGCTTCTACTGAGGCGCGCGCGCCCGCGCGCCGCGGCGGCGTGCCGCGCGCGCTCCCCGCCATCAAGGCCGCGCTGTTCGTGCTCGCGCTGCTGCCGCTCGCCCGGCTGCTCGGGGCGGGCGTGTTCGGCTGGTTCGGCGGGCTCGGCGCCAACCCGATCGAGCTGATCACCCGATCGACGGGCACCTGGACGCTGGTGTGCCTCTGCGCGAGCCTCGCCGTCACGCCGCTGCGGCGCGCGACCGGCCTGAACTGGCTGGTGAGGCTGCGCCGGATGATCGGCCTCTTTGCGTTCTTCTACGCGGTGCTGCATCTCGGCACCTACGTCTGGTTCGACCAGTGGTTCGACCTCCGGGCGATCGTGAGCGACGTGATCAAGCGGCCGTTCATCACGGTGGGCTTCGCGGCCTTCGTGCTGATGGTGCCGCTGGCCGTGACCTCGACCGACGCGATGGTGCGCCGCCTCGGCCGGCGCTGGGGCGCGCTGCACAAGCTGGTCTACCTGGTCGCGGTGGCGGCCGTCCTGCACTACTGGTGGCACAAGTCCGGCAAGAACGACTACTCGGAGGTCGGCTGGTATGCGGCCGTGGTGGCGCTGATGCTGGGCTGGCGGGTGTTCGACCGGCTGCGGGTGAGGTCGCAGGCACAGGCGCAGGCCCAGGCGCGCGGCTGACCCGCCGCCCACCCGCGGCGGGATCGCGCGGGCCGCAAGGCCCGCGGACAGGCGGCCCGCGGGCGTCCCGGTCAGTCGCGCGGCAGCGTGTGCTCGCCGGCGTACAGGTCGGCGATGCGCTCGCGCTCGCGCACGACGTGGACGCGGGTGCCGTCGACCATCACCTCCGCGCCGCGCGGGCGCGTGTTGTAGTTCGAGCTCATCGCCATGCCGTACGCCCCCGCCGACAGGATGGCGAGCAGGTCGCCCTCGCCGATCGCGAGCTCGCGTCCGCGGCCGAGCCAGTCGCCCGACTCGCAGACCGGCCCGACGATGTCGTACTCGTGCGCGGCGGCGGTTGCGGGCTCGACGGTCACGATGTCGTGCCAGGCTTCGTACATCGCCGGGCGCATCAGGTCGTTCATCGCAGCGTCGACGACGGCGAAGCGCTTGCCGCCGTTGGCCTTGAGCACCTCGACGCGCGTGAGCAGCACGCCCGCATTGCCGACCATCGCGCGGCCGAACTCGAACAGCGTCTCGGGCACCTCGCGGCCGCGCGCCGCGGCCCAGGCGTCGATGCGCGCGAACAGCGCGCGCAGCATCTCGCCGCGTGCCGGCGGCGTCTCGTCGCGGTAGGTGATGCCGAGGCCGCCGCCGAGATCGAGGTGGCGGATCGCGATGCCCTCGGCGGCGAGCGCGTCGACCAGGTCGAGCAGGCGGTCGAGCGCGGCGAGGAAGGGCGCGATCTCGGTGATCTGCGAGCCGATGTGGCAGTCGATGCCCTCGATGCGCAGGTTCGGCAGCGCCGCGGCCTGCCGGTAGGCGGCGAGCGCGCGCTCGTGCGCGATGCCGAACTTGTTCTCGCGCAGGCCGGTCGAGATGTAGGGATGCGTGCCCGCGTCGACGTCCGGGTTCACGCGCAGCGACACCGGCGCGCGCAGCTTCATCGCCCCCGCCACGGCATCCAGGCGCACCAGCTCGCTCTCGGACTCGACGTTGAAGCAGCGCACGCCCGCCGCCAGCGCGGCGCGCATCTCGTCGCGGGTCTTGCCGACACCGGAGAACACGATCCGCGCGGGATCGCCGCCAGCGGCCAGCACGCGGGCCAGTTCGCCCGCCGAGACGATGTCGAAGCCGGCGCCGCGGCGCGCCAGCAGCTCGAGGACCGCGAGGTTGCTGTTGGCCTTGATCGCGTAGCAGACGAGCGCGCGGCGGCCGACCGTGGCCTGCGCGAACTCGTTCCAGGCGCCTTCGATCGCGCCGCGCGAGTAGACCCAGGTGGGCGTGCCGAAGCGTTCGGCGATGTCGGCGAGCGGGACCTGCTCGGCGTGCAGGCGACCGCCGATCGTGGGGAACCAGGACATCGGGACCTCTGGGGAGAGACGGTGGGGCAGGGACGGCCGGGAGGGCGCGACTCAGTCGGTGCGGCGCGCGGGACGTCCGGTCTCGGGCGCCCCCGGGACCGCCTCGGTCGGGAGCCGGGCCGGCGGCAGCACCACCGTGCCGCTCGACGGCGCACGCACCCTCGGGGGCGGCTCTGCCGGCGGCACCGGCAGGACCAGCGGACCACGCTGACCGCAGGCCGCGACCAGCGAACCCGCTAGAATCGCCGCGAGCAGCCGCATCGGGCCGGACCCGGCGCGACGACTGTTTCCACCGACGCGGGAACGACCGCGAACCATGAGGCCAGCATAGCATGAGCGATCAGGCCTTCCAGCGTGACGCCGAGGCCGCCCTCGACGCGATCGAGGCCGCGATGGAGCGTGCCGCGGACGGCGACCTCGACGTCGACGTCGAGCGCCAGGGCAACGTGATCACGATGACCTTCGAGGACGATTCGAAGGTCATCGTCAACAGCCATTCGGCCGCGCAGGAGATCTGGGTGGCCGCGCGCTCCGGCGGCTTCCACTACCGGCTCGTCGACGGCCGCTGGATCGACGGCCGCAGCGGCGACGAGCTCTTCGCCGCGCTGTCCAGGCTGGTCAGCCAGCAGGGCGGCCTCGCGGTGGTGCTCGCGCCGCGCTGACGGGGCCGCGACCCGGCCACGCCAGGGTCCCGCCGGGGTCCCGGCCCGGCCGGCCGACCCATCGGACCTTCGCCGGGCATGGCGGGTGCTACGCAAGGTGTACCCCGCAACTTCCCAAGGAGGCTCTATGAACCTGCTCATCTGGCTCGTCGTCGGAGGCGTGATCGGCTGGATCGCCAGCATGATCATGCGTACCGATGCGCAACAAGGCATGCTGCTCAACGTCGTCGTCGGCATCGTCGGCGCGATGCTCGGCGGCTGGCTCATCTCTCCGCTCCTCGGCGTCGGCACCATCAACCAGAGCAACTTCAGCATCGGATCGATGGTGGTGTCGCTGGTCGGGGCGGTGATCCTGCTCGCGGTCGTCAACCTGTTCCGTCGCGGCTCGGTGCGCTGAGCGGTCGACGCAGGCGCGCGGTCGCCCGCATCGGGCCGCGCGCCGTACGATCCCCGGGTGAACATCACCACCGCCGTGGTCTCGCGCTCCCGCCCCGCCCCTGAACCGGTTCCGGTGTCACGGCCACGGCGTTGCCCGGGCACGGCCGTTGCCTGCTCCTGATGCTCCCTCCGCGCAACCGCGCGGACAGGCGCGCCCGAGGAGCCCAGCCCCATGCCGTCCACCCCGATGCCCCCCCCCGCGCCCTGTCCCCACGGCGAACACCCCGAGCGACCGGTCCGCCCTGCGGGCGACCATCCGCGCCGGGTCCGCACCGATCATCCTCGGGCGTGAGTCTGCCCGCGCTGCTGGGTGGCGTGCCGTCGGTTCTGCCGGCCGATGTGGTTCAATCGTGCGTGGCTTCCTCCGGCTGGCGCGACATGACTCCCCCCGATCCGGCCCGCGCGGTGCGGATGACTCGCGAGGAGTTCGCGTCGCTGGTCACGCACGAGCTGCGCAACCCGCTGAATGCGATGACCGGCTGGCTGCATCTGCTGTCCGCCGATGCGTCGATGTGCACGGAATCCTCGCAGCGCGCGCTCGGAGGGCTGCGCCGGGCGCTCGACCAGCAGCTCGCGCTGATCGACACCCTGGGCGGCGTGCTGCGGCTGGTCGACGGCGAACGCCTCGAGCGGGTCGAGCCGCTCGAGCTCGGCGCGCTGCTCGACGCCTGCGCGCAGGCGCTGCAACCCGCTGCCGACGCCGCCGGCCGCGACATCCGTGTCGAGCGGACCGACCGCGCGTCGTGGCGCCCCGGCGACCGGGCCGCGCTGCTCGCGGCCCTGCGCACGCTCGGCGCCCACGCACTGCGGCACGGCATGCCCGGCGCGACGCTGGTGCTCGGGCTCGGCGGTCCTGCCGACGCACCCGTGCTGCGCATCGGGATCGACGAGGGCGACGAGGGCGGCCTGTCGATCTGGAACGGTTTCCGCACGGGCGGCCGGCTGCCGCTCGACCTGCTGCATGCGATGCTGATCGCCGAGGCGCATGGCGCGCACATCGGCCCGAGCGGTGACGGCCGGGTCGGCGACACGCTGCTGATCCGGTTCGACGACGGCGCCGCCGGTTCGGCGGGCGACGCTCCGAAGCCTGGCGGGCCGCGCGCGTGAGCGCAGTGCCCGCTACCGACCCGACAGGAGATCGACGATGAGCGACGCCTCGGTGGACGCGCCCGTGCCAGCCGGCCCCTGCCGCGTGCTGGTGGTCGACGACAACGTCGATTCCGCGCAGAGCATGAGCCTGCTGCTCGGACTCGAGGGCTATCAGGTCGAATGCGCGTACGACGGCGAGGAAGCGCTGCACAGCGCCGAGCGCTTCGCGCCGCAGGTCGTGCTGCTCGATCTCGGGCTGCCGCGCTTCTCGGGGTTCGAGGTCGCGCGGCGCCTGCGCGGCGAGCCGACCGGCGACGGGCTGCTGCTGGTCGCGGTCAGCGGCTACGGGCGTGAGCGCGACCGGCAGGCGGCGCACGATGCAGGCTTCGACCTGCACCTGACCAAGCCTGCCGATCCCGACGAGGTGCTGCGCGTGCTCGCCGACCGTCAGTCGCTGCGTGACGCCCGGCGCCGTGCGGGCCCCGCGCTCATGACCATTGAGTCGCCGGATCCAGCCGCCGCGAGGTCGCCGCTGCCGGGCTCGCCAGGACCAGGTCCCGAAGGCGCGCCCGCGCCGCGCTTCGACGCGCCCGCCGCAGGCGCAGCGCGGAATACGTGATCCACACCGCCATGGCGAGCGCCGCGGCGCCGAGCACCGGCCCGCCCTGAGCGCCCGCGCGAGCGGCGCCTTCGGCCTGCAGCGCGGCGAGCAGTGCGACGCCCGCGCTGCCCGAGGCGATTGCGAGCGGCAGCGCGGGCCAGCGGCCGCCGTACGCGCGCAGCATCCGGTCATGCTGGGCGACGCCACCAGCGAGCGCGACCACGGCGAGCACCACCGCGAGCGGCGCGGCGAGCGCGCCCGCGTGAGCCGCCCCGTCGGTGTCGAAGGCCGCGGCCAGGCCGAGCATCGCGGCGAGCGCGAGCGCGACCACGCCCTCGGCGACCGCGAGCAGGCCTGAGGTCGCGCCACTGCCCAGGCGCAGCGAGATCGACAGCGGGTGCGCCGCACTGGCCGCGAGAAGCAGAGCGGTGGCCGCGAGGCCGCTGCGCGTCGAACCCTCGAGCACGCCGCAGAGCGTGGCCACCGAGAACGCCGCCAGTGCCGCGGCCCTCAGCGCGAGGCTCGCCCAGCTGTTCATGTAGATCAATGGCATGACCGTCTCTCCTCGTTTCGTCGGGGCAGGCATCCTTTCGGATGCGCAGCACGGACCGTGCCCGCCGCGTTCGCGAATCCCTGCCCGAACAGGCCGGATGACCCGCCGAACCCGCTCCTATAATGGTCCGATGCCCCACGTACTGATTGTCGACGACGAGCCCAACTCCGCCGAGATGCTGGCCACGGTGGTCCGGGGTGAAGGCTTCACGACCGCGGTCGCGGGCAGCCTTCGCGAGGCACGCCAGCAGCTGGTGATGATGCCCGCGCAGGTGGTGCTGCTCGACCTGCGCCTGCCCGACGGCAGCGGCATGGACCTGTTCGACGACACCGAGCTGCGGGGCCACGCCGAGATCGTGCTCATCACCGGGCATGCGTCGCTCGACACCTCCATCCAGGCCCTGCGGGTCGGGGCCGCCGACTACCTCACCAAGCCGGTCTCGGTCGCGCAGTTGAAGCGTGTGCTGTCGCGGCTCGGGCAGCCCGGGGACCTGCGGGCCGAGATCTCGGACATGCGCCAGGAGTTCCGCACCTCCGGTCGCTTCGGGCAGCTGTGGGGACGCTCCGCGCCCATGCAGCGCGTCTACGACCAGATCGCGCGTGTCTCGCCGACCGTGGTCAACGTGCTGCTGGTCGGCGAGAGCGGCACCGGCAAGGAGGTGGTCGCGGCCACCATCCATGCGCTCTCGCGCCGGCGCACGCAGCCGTTCCTCGCGGTGAACTGCGGCGCGATCTCGCCGCAGCTGATCGAGAGCGAGCTCTTCGGTCACGAGAAGGGCTCGTTCACCGGCGCGATGCGCCAGCATCGGGGCTTCTTCGAGCGGGCGCACGGCGGCACGCTGTTCCTCGACGAGATCACCGAGATGCCGCTCGACCTGCAGGTCAAGCTGCTGCGGGTGCTCGAGACCGGCGCGTTCATGCGGGTCGGCTCCGACGAGCTCTTCGAGACCGACGTGCGGATCGTGGCCGCCACCAACCGGCAGCCGCTCGAGGCCGTGCAGATCGGCAAGCTGCGCGAGGACCTGTACTACCGGCTCAACGTCTTCCAGATCCTGCTGCCGCCGCTGCGCGAGCGGCTCGAGGACATCGAGCTGCTCGCCCCCCACTTCCTCAAGGCGATCAGCGCGGCCGAGGGCAGGCCGAAGTCGTTCTCGCCGGCCGCCATCGAGCGCCTCAAGCAGTACCACTGGCCGGGCAACGTGCGCGAGCTGCGCAACGTCGTGCAGCGCGCCTCGATCATGACCGACAGCATCGTGATCGACGAGCTGCAGCTGCCCGACGAGGCCGGGCCCGGCGCCTCGCCCGCGGTCCCCGCGGCCCGCCCGTCCGCACGCGCGGCCGACGGTCCGCCGATGCTGCGCGTGCGCGTCGGCGCCTCGATCGCCGAGGTCGAGCGCCAGCTGATCGTGGCGACCCTCGAGCATTGCGGTGGCGTCAAGGAGCGCACGGCCGACGTGCTCGGCATCAGCCTCAAGACCCTGTACAACCGGCTGCGCGAGTACGGCCAGAGCGGCGAGGCGTCCTCGGCCGAGGCGCAGCAGGGCTGAGGCCGCCGCGCCTGCCCGCAGCACGGCGCGAACGCGGGGCGGCGGCGCGGACTCCGCGTGCTCAGGCCTGCGGGCGGTGGGACATGCGGCGCACCTCGACCGAGGGGATCTGCAGCGAGTCGCGGTACTTCGACACCGTGCGCCGTGCGACCTTGATGCCGCGCTGCTCGAGCAGCCGGGTGAGCTTGATGTCCGACAGCGGGCGTGTCCCGTCCTCTGCGCTGACCAGCTCGGTGATGAGTGCGCGCACCGCGGTCGCCGAGCAGGGCGCGCCGGCTGCGGTCTCGACGTGGCTGCCGAAGAAGTGCTTGAAGTCCAGCAGCCCGCGCGGCGTCGTCATGTACTTGCGGCTGGTGACGCGCGAGACCGTCGACTCGTGCAGCCCGACCTTGTCGGCGATCTCGCCGAGCGTCAGCGGCTTCATCGCCATCGCGCCGTAGTCGAAGAAGCGGCTCTGGTGATCGACGATCGCCTGCGCGACCCGCTGGATCGTCTGGAACCGCTGCTCGATGTTGCGGACCAGCCAGCGCGCCTCGCGCAGCTGCTGCGAGACCGGCGAGCCGCCGCCCTCGCGGCCGCCCTTGATGATGCTGGCGTAGAAGCGGCTGACGTGGATCCTCGGGATCACCTCCGGGTTGATCGATGCCACCCACTTGCCGTTCTGCTGCTGGACGATCACGTCCGCGACGACGAACTGCGTCTCGTCGGCGCCGAAGCCGGCGCCGGGGCGGGGCGTCAGCCCGCGCAGCAGCATCATCGCCGACTGCAGGTCGCACTCCGCGCATCCGAGCGCGCGCTGCAGCCGCTGGAAGTCGTGCGCGGCGAGCAGATCGAGGTGATGGTCGACGATGCGCAGCGCCAGGCGCTGGGCAGGGTGCCCGCCGACGTCGCGTGCGAGCAGCTGCAGCCTCAGGCACTCGGCGACCGAGCGCGCGGCGACGCCTGCCGGGTCGAGCGCCTGCACGTGGCACAGCGCGATCTGCAGCTCGTCGACGTCGGCCGGCGGCGCGAGCGGGCACAGCGCGGACAGCTCGTCGAGCGGCTGCGTCAGGTAGCCCGATCCGTCGACCGCCTCGATCACCGCCTGCACGAGCATCGCGTCCCGGTCGGACAGCCGCAGGCAGCCGGCCTGCTGCAGCAGGTGCTCGCGCAGCGTCGGCGTGCCCGGGACCATCAGCGCGGGATCCCATTCGTCGTCGCCGCTTCGCCCGGAGCGGTAGTCGGTGGGTGCGCCGCTCCAGAGCTCGTCGAGGCCGGCGGACTCGATCGCCTCGGGTTCCTCGGTCGGTGCCTCGGTCGGCTCGGGCGGCTCGGGCGGCTCGGCGTCGGTGGTGCCCGCCTCCTCGGACTCGACCGTCTCCAGGAAGGGGTTGGTCGTCAGCACCTCCTGCACCTGCTGCTGGAACTCGAGCGAACCGAGCTGCAGCAGCTGGATCGATCGCTGCAGGAACGGCGTCATCGACAGGTGGTGCCCGGCGCGCATCTGGAGCGAAACGGTCATCGAGGTACTTCCTGGTCGTCGGTCGTGGCGGGGATGAGCCTCGTCTGCAAGCCCTGTGCCATTGCGCGCAAACCCAGTGAATGCGTGGTCGGAGCCCCGCGGCGTGCAGTTTTTCCAGGGTCGGCGGACCTGGGCACGGAACTTTCTGCCGAGCCGAGCCGAGCCGAGCCGAGCCGAGCCGAGCCGAGCCGAGCCGACCCGACCCGACCCGACCCGACCCGACCCGACCCGACCCGACCCGACCCGACCCGCCGCCGTGCCTTCACCTCTGCACCTCCGGGGGCGAACCGTCGGCGTCGTCGCTCCAGGCCCCGCCCTCGGGCGCTGCGGCCGCCGGCCGCGCCGGGCCGGACTGCGCACCCGGGGGCGCGGCCGCGTCCTGCAGCCCGCCCAGGCCCAGCGGCAGCGACACCGTGAAGCAGGCGCCGCGCCCCGGCCCGTCGCTGCGGACCGTCACCTGCCCGCCGTGGGCCTGCACGATGTGCTGCACGAGGGCCAGGCCCAGTCCCAGGCCACCGGCGGTGCGCGTGCTCGAGCTGTCCGCCTGCCTGAACCGGTCGAACATCCGCGGCAGGAACGACGGCTCGATGCCCTGGCCGTCGTCCTCCACCTCGAGCTGCCCCAGCCCGCCCAGGCGCTCGAGCCGCACCGTGACGTGTCCTCCCGGTCCGGTGAACTTCACCGCGTTGGTCAGCAGGTTCCGGATCACCTGCTCCAGCCGGTCCGGGTCGCCGACGCTGACGAAGGGCTCGGATGGGACCGACAGCGAGAGCGCCATGCGCTTGCCCTCGACCAGCGGCCGCACCGTCTCGACGGCGGCCCGCAGCAGCGGCACGAGGTCCAGCGGGCGCCGCACGAGCTCGAGCTTGCCGCCGATGATGCGGGCGGTGTCGAGCAGGTCGTCGACGAGATGCACCTCGGTGTCGAGGTTGCGCTGGATCACGTCGATCGCGCGGCCGAGCATCTGCGCATCGTCGGCCCGGCGATGGCGCAGGACGTGCAGCCAGCCCTGAATGGCGTTGAGCGGCGTACGCAGCTCGTGCGAGACCACCGCGAGCATCGCTTCCTTCATGCGGTCCGCACGCTCGGCCTCGGCCAGTGCGCTGCGCTCGAGGGCGAGCGTCTCGTGCAGCGCCAGCGACGCGCCGACCCGCAGCGCGAACTGCGACAGCACCGCCTCGTCCTCGGCCTCGAACCCCCCGGCCTCCCGGCCCAGCAGCAGGTGGCCGCGTGCACGGCCGTGCGCATCCAGGAGCAGGGCGGGCAGGCGTTCGCGCAGCCGCCCGCCGGGTGCCGGCGGCGTGGCCGAGCGGTCCGAGTCGAGGCCGGCCGCCCGCCAGCGCTCGAGCTCGTCGCCCGGCAACGCGGGGTCGGCATCGAGCCCGATCGCCGGACCCGCGCCCGATTCGGCGGGGAATGAGACCGCCAGCGCGACGGTCGCCGGCACGATGCCGCGCAGCGCGGCCGCTACCTTCGACAGATGCTCGCCGATCGAACCGGGCGCGCCGATCGTGCCGAACGCGGCGTTGACGGCACGCAGCGCGTCGTTGACCGTCGCGAGCCGCCCGTTGGTGGCGCGCAGTGTCCGGTCGGGTTCCGGCGTCCGATGTTCGAGGGGGGCGCCCTCGCCCGACGTCTGGGAGGCGGCTGCCTGGCAGGCAGGCGAGCGCAGGCCGGCGCGCCCGGATCGGGCACCGTCCTTGCCTCGCTCGCCCGGATCACCCGAGCCGGGCATGGAGGCGCCGATGCATCGTCCCGAGATGTTCTGGGTCCTGTCGGACGCCTGCTCGCTGTGGTGGCTCCAACTCCGCGGCACGCTGCTGCTGTTCGGCGGCAGGCTGCTCGGCGACGAGTTCATGAAGCTGGCGGGTCGCTTCGACCTGAGGCAGGCGCGGCGCCGGCCCAGGTCGGGCGGCGCGCTGCGTCGCATCCATATGCGCTGAGCGGGGATGTGACGCGCGGGCGGGCGCCCGCGCGTTCACCCCGTGTCGTCCGACTGACCTACTGCGCCTGCCGCACGACGATGTCGTTGCGGACGGCACGCACACCCTTGGCCTGGCGGGCGATCTCCGAGGCCCGCTCCTTCTCGACCTGGGACTTGGCGAACCCGGACAGCTGGGTGACGCCGTTGAGTGTCTCCACACTGATCGAGGTCGCCGCGACGTCCTTGTCGGAGGCCATCTTCGTCTTGATCTCGGCGGTGATCTTCGCGTCGTCGACGTAGGCGCCGACCGTCTCCTGGTCGCGCGCGACCGAGCAGGCCGACATCGATGCCGCGAGGGCGAGGGCGACGGCGACGCGGCGCCAGGTGGTGTTCTTGGGGGTCATGGGGAGCACTCCGTGTCGTTGGCGGGGGTTGAGAAGGGGGAACGGGCGCATCAGTCGCGCCGCGACATCAGCAGGCCGACGATCAGTCCGCCGACGGCCGCGACCATCAGCGAGGCCAGCGGCCGTTCGGAGACCGTGTCGCGCGAATAGTCGATGCCGCGCTGCATCCGTTCGCGGGCGTGGTGGCTCATCTCCACGCCCTGGTCGATCGCATGGTTCATCTGGTCGCGGGCCTGCGATACCCGACGCTCGATCTCGCCGCGCAGCTCGGCCTGGGCGCCGACACCCGCGCCGCGCGCGAGGTCGGACAGGTCGTCGAGGAAGGCGCCGAACTCCGAGCGCTGGGACGTGTGCAGGCGCCTCCAGCTGCGGCCGCCCGGGTCCGTCGCCGGACCGGGAAAGGTGCCGGGACCGGTGGCGCCGGCGGATGTGCCGATGCCGCCGACGCTGGGCGAAGACGGGCCGCCGGCGCCGAGCGAGCCGTTGCCGCCGTGCTCGAACGGAGTGCCGGAGGGGGGGGCGGAAGGGGTTCCGGGATTCACGCTGCTCATGGGTGATGACCTCTCATGGGTGTCGTCAGGGTTGAGGGTTCGACAGGTCGCCGCGGGGCAACCGCCGGTGAGGCGGGCGCCCGTGGTCGGCCGACATGGCGTCGGCGACGGCGCGATCGGGCGGGGGGAGGGAGGCGACCGCCCTGGGACGGGCGGCCATCGGGACGCTCGCGCGGATCGATGTGCCCGTGCCGGGCGAGGCGGCGACGTCGAGCTGGCCGCCGACCGCGAGCATCCGGTGCCGCATGCCTGCCAGGCCGTGGTGACCGTGGCCGACCGCAGCCGGGTCGAAGCCCACGCCGTCGTCGTCGATCGAGAGCTCGATCCGGCCGCGCACACGGCGCAGCGACACCCGCACGAAGTCGGCCCGTGCGTACTTGTGGATGTTGGTCAGCGACTCCTGGACGATCCGGTAGAGCGCGAGCGCGGGCTCGCCGGACGGCGCGACCGAAGGATCGAGCGAGGCGCTGACCCGCCCGCGAAAGCGCGTGCGGTGCGACGCGAGCAGCTGCTCGAGTGCCGGCACCAGGCCGAGGTGGGTGAGCAGGGTGGGATGCAGGTCATCGACGATCCTGCGCTTGAGCCCGATGCCCTGCGTGAGCACGCGCTGCAGCGCGGCGATCCGCTCGGCGATCTGCGGCGCGTGGCACGCGGGCTGCGCGGCCAGCCATGCGACGTCGAGCCGTGCCGCGGTGAGGATCGCCCCGAGCTCGTCGTGCAGCTCCCGGGCGAGGGTCGCCCGCTCCGACTCGCGCGTGCGCTGCAGCCAGGCCGCGAAGCGGGCGTCGTCGGTGAAACCGGCAGCCAAGGATGAGGCGTCGGCGCGTTCGGGGGTCGGACAGCGGCTCGAGACGGGCACGATGGTTGCATCTCCGTTGCAGCGGCCCCGACACGCTCGGGCCGCCCGACCGAAGTCAGCAATAACGGTGCCCGACAGGAGCCAACGACACATGAACCCTTCTCTGAGCAGCTCCAGCCGCAAGCTCAAGGTCGTCATCTGCGACGACCATCCCATCGTCCGTGCGGGCTTTCGCCAGTTCCTCGCCGGCCAGCCCGACATGGAGAGCGTCGAGGAGGCGGGCACCGGCCGCGAGGCGCTCGATCTCGTGCGCAACGACGCCTGCGACGTGATGCTGCTCGACATCTCGATGCCCGGGCAGAACGGCGTCGACGTGCTGCGCGCCATCCGCCTGCGCAAGCCCGGGCTGCCGGTGCTGATGCTCTCGTCGTTCCCCGAGCAGCACTACGCGCTGCAGATGCTCAAGCTCGGCGCCTCGGGCTACCTGCCCAAGGACTGCGAGCCGACCGACCTGCTGCGTGCGATCCGATCGGTCGCCCAGGGCCGACGCTTCGTGTCAGAGGCCGTCGGCGATCTGCTCGCCAACGGACTGGGCGCGCACGGCGACCAGCTGCCGCACACGCAGCTCTCCGACCGCGAGCTGCAGGTCTTCCTGCGGCTGGCCAAGGGCGAGTCGGTGACCGCGATCGCGAACGTGCTGAACCTGAGCTTCAAGACCATCAGCACCTATCGTTCGCGCGTGCTGGAGAAGCTGAGCCTGCGTTCGAACAGCGACGTCACCTACTACGCGATGAAGAACGGGCTGATCCAGTGACGGCGCCGGATCGTGGCGCGCGCAGGGCCGCCCCGGTCGGCGTGCGCCCGTCCTCCGCCATCGGCTCAGTGCAGCGTGCAGTGCTCGCGCCGCAGGAAGTCGAAGAGCTCGTCGAGCTCGATCGACTTGTCGAAGACCGCGGCACCGAGCGCCTCGCAGTGCCTGCGGACCGCATCGTTCGCATGATTCGTCAGCACGATGCGGCGCGGTACGGGGCCGTCCCGAGCCGGGACGCGCTCGAGCGCGTCGAGCAGCACCATGCCGCTGCCGTCGCGCAGCGCGAGGTCGAGCAGGACCAGGTCGCAGCGGTTGTGGCGCAGCCAGGCGAGCGCCGCGAACGTGGAATCGACGCAGGCCACCACCCGCACGTCGCTGAACGCGGCGAGCATCGGGATCAGGCGGCTGCGGACCAGCGGCGAGTCCTCGACCAGCAGAGCGATCATCGGTGCGTCCTGTCGCGACCGTCTGGCCGCCTCCCTGTCGCAATCTAGCGACGGACACGGGTCGGCGGTGTCGGAGCAAGGCCCGGTGCGGAGTGGGAGCCGGACCGCGGCAACGCACGCTCCCGGTCCGACGCGGGCGCTCCGGCATCCGACCGTAACGGTCGTGACGGTCTGGGTCGATGGCCCGTCGGCGGGCCAACGCGTTGCGCCCCGCGGTCCCGGGCGCACTCCTTGCAAGGCAGGTTGCCATGATCGAACGAATCGCCGCGCTCGGCGCGGACTATGTCGGCACGCTCGGCGCGCTCGCGCTCACCGAAGCCACCGAGGACGCCGCGAAGCTTCGCGCCGCGGCGCGCGCCGCGCTGTTCGCGATGCTCGTGAGTGCGCTCGGCGCGCTCTGGCTCAACATCGCGGTGCTGCTGTGGCTGATGACCACGCCCTGGGCCATCCCCGGCGCGTTTGCGATCGCGACGGTCGCGCTGTTCGCGGGCATCGTCATGGCGAGCGGCGCGCGGCGCGCCGTGTCCGCGCTGCACCCCATGGCGGCGACACGCCGCGTGCTGGCGGCCGAGATCGGCGGACGCGACCCGGCGGCCTTGCACCCGCCGGCCGCACCGATGGCTGCCGATGAGGCGAGCGCGAGGCTGCGGGCGATCCGCGTCGAATTGCGCGAGACGGTGACACTCGATCGCGGCCCGGACGCGTCGGCCACCCAGGCGCCCGTGCCGGCGCGCTTCGAGCCGCGCAGCCGTACGATGCGGACCGCGATGTGGGTGTGGCGTGCGATCCCGCGCGTGCCCGCCGGGACCGCGATCACCGGTGCGCTCGGCCTGGTCGCCGTCAGCAGTCCGCGCCTGCGGCGCCTGCTGGCGTTCGTCGCGCTTTTGCGCAATCTCGGCGGGCATGCGCGGCAGCCGCCGCAGGGCGACCCGGTCCCGCGGTCGTCCTGATCGTCCCCGTCGATCCGCGCCTGGCGCATCGCCGCTGCGACGCGGGAAAAAAACGCCCCGCGAAAGCGGGGCGAAACCTCGCGTCCAAAGAGAGTCATCGACGCAGGTAGGGAGGGACCGGACACTGCGCCGCTCACGCCGAGCGCATGCCGTAGCAGCCCGAACCTCGCCCGACGCTGCCCGTCGCCTCGCGGAGCAGGCAGCTTGCGTGCCCGGGGGCCGCATCGTCGGTCCGGGAGCGCGTGGCCCTTCGCCGGCGGGTCCGACGCCAGGCCTGCAGTTTCGACATGCAGGCCTGCAATCCTTGCCGGCGACCGTCGGCCGGCCCGACGCTGCGACGCGGGAACGGAAGCTGCCGCGCCTCACAGGGCGGCCCTGCGGCCGCAAGGAGCCCGCGATGAAGCACGATGATCGAGACGATGGCCGGGAAGACGGCCGACACGACCGCCCGCCCCGGGACAACCGCCCCGTCACGGGGCGTGCGACCGACGAGGACACCCGCCGCTGGGGCTACGACCCCGCCAACGACCGCAGTGCGCGCTGGCCACCGTCCGGCGACGACGATGGCGAGGTCCTCGACGCGCCGCACGACCCCGGTCGCCCCGAGCATCTGGCCACCGGCAGCGGCGGCAGCGGCGACTGGGGGGCGAGCGCGGCCGGCAGCGGACAGCGTCGTGGGCCGGTCGACGTCGAACTTCCGTTCGAGCTCGGTCAGCGCCTGCCCGCCGACGGCGGGCCACCCGGCGGCCCGAAGGGTTGGCAGCCCTCCGACGAGCGGATCCACGACGTCGTCTGCGATCACCTGTCGCGCGAGGCCGCGCTCGATGCCGGGGACGTGACGGTGGCGGTCAGCGAGGGCCTTGTCACGCTCTCCGGCACGGTCGCCGATCTGCCGACCAAGCATGCGATCGAGTCGCTGGTCGATCGCTGCCACGGCGTGCGCGAGATCGACAACCGGATCAAGGTGATGCGCGGCGGCCTGCCGCCGCATCCGGATGCGCCGCCCACGCCGCGCCGGTGGGTGCCCCGGGACTCGCCCACCGCGCGCGACGAGGCCGAGGGCCGGCACGCCGAGCCCACGCCGGATGCGTCGGGCCGCTACGGTTGAGCGCTCGCCCGCCGCCCCGCCGGGCGGCGGCGTTCAGAACACCTGCTCTCGGACCTGCTCGCCGCGCTCGCCGGTGCCGAGTCCGTCCTCGGCGACGCCGAGCGAGGCCACGCCCTGGCCTGGACGGGTCTCGGCGTAGTACCAGTCGCCGTTGACCTGCACCACGCCCGAGGGCGGCTCCACCGGCTTGTCCGGCACGCTCCTGAGCGCGACCGCCATGTAGTTGATCCAGATCGGCAGCGCCAGGCCACCGCCGGTCTCGCGATCGCCGAGCTTGCGCGGCTGGTCGAAGCCGACCCAGGCCACGCCCGCGACCTTCGGCGAATAGCCGGCGAACCAGGCGTCGTGCGAGTCGTTGGTGGTGCCGGTCTTGCCGGCGAGGTCGGTGCGCTTGAGGCGCAGCGCCGCGGTCGCGGTGCCCTTGCGCACCACGTCGCGCAGCAGGCTGTCCATCAGGAAGGCGTTGCGCGCGTCGATGGCACGGATCGCCTCGTCGCCCGCCTTCAGCGGCCGCGCCTGCGCGAGCACGCGGCCGTTGGCGTCGGTGACCCGCGCGATCAGGTAGGGCTCCACGCGGTAGCCGCCGTTGGCGAACACCGAGATGCCGCCGACCATCTGCCACGGGGTCACCGAGCCTGCGCCCAGCGCCATGGTCAGGTACGGCGGGTGGCGCTCGGCGTCGAAGCCGAAGCGGGTGACGTAGTCCTGCGCGTACTGCGGCCCGATCGCCTGCAGCAGCCGGATCGACACCATGTTCTTCGACTTCGACAGCGCGGTGCGCATCGTCATCGGGCCGTCGAACTTGCCGTCGTAGTTCTTCGGCTCCCAGACCTGCCCGCCGGTGACGGCCGGGTCCACGATCACCGGGGCGTCGTTGATGACGGTGGTGGTCATGAAGCCCTTCTCGAGCGACGCGGAATAGATGAACGGCTTGAAGCTCGAGCCCGGCTGGCGCCACGCCTGCGTGACGCGGTTGAACTTGTTGCGGTTGAAGTCGAAGCCGCCGACCATCGCGCGGATCGAGCCGTCGCCGGTGTCGGCCGACACGAACGCCGCCTGCACCTCGGGCACCTGCGTGACCTCCCAGCCCTTGGGCCCGTCGGCGACGCGGATCACCATGCCGGGCTTGAGGCGGCGTGCCGCCGGTGCCTTCTCGGAGAGCCAGGGCGCGACCAGCTTGAGCCCGTCGCCGACGATCTCGATCGACTGGCCCCGGCTGCGCGCGACGCGGATCGCCTTCGCGTCGACGGCGGTGACCACTGCCGGCAGGAAGTCGTCGATCTCGCCGGCCTCGAGCAGGGCCTCCTCGATCTTCTCGTCGCGCCGCTGCGGGTCGGCGGGCAGCTCGAGCTGCGCTTCCGGGCCGCGGAAGCCGTAGCGCCGGTCGTAGTCGAGCACACCCTGGCGCACCGCCGCGTTGGCCGCGCGCTGGTCGTCGGCCAGGACCGTGGTGTAGACGTTCAGGCCGGCGACGTAGGTCTCGTCACGGAACTGCTCGTACGCGAGCATCCGGGCGAACTCGGCGACGTAAGGCGCCTTGACCGCGAAGTCGCCACGGTCCGGCTGCAGCCGCAGCTCCTCCTTCATCGCAGCCTGGTACTGCTCCTCGGTCAGCGAGCCGAGCGAGCGCATCCGGCCGAGGACGTACTGCTGGCGGATCCGTGCGCGCTTGGGGTTGACGACCGGGTTGTACGCCGAGGGCGCCTTCGGCAGGCCGGCGAGCATCGCCGCTTCGGCCGCGGTGACCTTGGCGAGCGGCTTGCCGTAGTAGATCTGCGCCGCCGACGAGAACCCGTAGGCACGCTGCCCCAGGAAGATCTGGTTCAGGTAGATCTCGAGGATCTGCTCCTTGGTGAGCTGGGTCTCGATCTTCAGCGCGAGCAGGATCTCGTAGATCTTGCGGGTGTAGCTGCGCTCGTTCGACAGGAAGAAGTTGCGCGCGAGCTGCATCGTGATCGTGCTCGCGCCCTGCGACTTGCCACCGGCCGCCACGTTCGCGAGCGCCGCGCGAGCGATCCCGAGCAGGTCCACGCCGCTGTGTTCGAAGAACCGGTCGTCCTCGGCGGCGAGGATCGCCTGCTTCATCACCAGCGGCACGTCCTCGATCCGGGCGACGCTGCGCCGCTCCTCGCCGAACTCGCCGATCAGCACGCCGTCGGCGGTCCAGATCCGCAGCGGCACCTTGGGACGGTAGTCGGTGAGGACGTCGAGCGAGGGCAGGCGGTCCGACGCCAGGATCGCCGCCAGCCCGAGCGTCAGGGCCGCGGCGACGGCGAGGGCGATCGGCACGAGGACCAGCACGGTGACGAAGGTCAGCAGGCCGAATCCCCGTTCGCGCCGCGAACTTGCGATCGGCGCGAGGCGGGCGCGCACTGACGTCATGGCAGGCCAGGTGGTCGAACAGGTGCCGATTATAGGGCGCGGCGACCCCGTCCATGCCCCCGCGCAGCGTGGCCGGCCGCCCTGGCCGAGCGGCTTTCCGGGGCAGTCGACGAGCGGGGCGGGAGGGTCGACGGGCGGGTTCCGACTCGGGTTTTTGCAACAGCGAAAAGCCTTACAGTGTATTGACAAGGTCGTACAGATCTAAGGCAAAATCTACAAAACTGTCGTAAGATCCTGTTTATCGGCACTTTTTCCCACTCGACCAGATCGAGGCGCACGTGGCAGTCAGCCTTCAGGCCCTCTTCAGGCGCGGTTCCCAGCCCATTCTGGGGGTCGACGTCAGCGCATCCAACGTCAAGCTCGTCGAGCTGGTGCCGGGGGGCAAGACCGGCATGCGCCTCGAGCGCTACGCCATCGAGCCGATCGAGCGGGGTGCCATCGTCGACGGCAACGTCGAGAAGCCCGAAGCGGTCGCCGACGCGCTGCTGCGCGCGATCCGCAGGACCGGCACCAAGACCCGCCTCGCCGCGATGGCCCTGCCCTCGTCGGCGGTGATCGCCAAGCGGATCAGCCTGCCGGCGGGCCTCCACGAGGAGGACTACGAGCTGCAGGTCGAGAACGAGGCGAGCCAGTACATCCCGTTCTCGATCGACGAGGTCAACCTCGATTTCCAGATCCTCGGGCCGTCCTCGCAGTCCGAGGATGATGTCGAGGTGCTGCTCGCCGCCTCCCGCAAGGAAAAGGTCGAGGACCGCGTCGCGATCGCCGAGATGGCCGGGCTGCGCCCGGTCGTGATCGACGTCGAGCCCTTCGCGGCACGCACCTCGATCGATCATGTCACGCGCTTCCTGCCGAGCCAGGGCGAGGGGATGATCCTCGCCGTGTTCGACATCGGCCAGAGCACCACGAACCTGACCGTGGTCCTCAACGGCCAGACGGTCTTCGAGCGCGAGCAGTCCTTCGGCGGCAGCCAGCTCACCCAGGACATCGTACGGCTCTACGGCCTGACCCTCGAGGAGGCTGAGCTGAAGAAGAAGAGCGGCGACCTGCCGGACAACTACCCCAGCGAGCTGCTCATCCCGTTCGTCGAGCAGGGTGCCTCCGAGGTGGGCCGCTCGCTGCAGTTCTTCTTCACCTCCACGCCGTTCACCCGGGTCGACCGCATCTTCCTCGCGGGCGGCTGCGCGGTCACCGCGGGCCTTGCCGAGGCGGTCGCCGAGCGCACGCAGGTGCCGACCGAGATCATGAGCCCGTTCCAGGGCATGGAGGTCGCAGGCGGCATCCGCGAGCGGCAGCTGCGCCTCGACGCACCGGCCCTGATGGTCGGCTGCGGTCTTGCGATGCGGAGGTTCGACGCATGAGCGCGGGCGCCAAGCAGGGCAAGGTCGGGCTCGCCCCGACCACCGAGATCGGCGATACGCCGGTTCGCGCGCTCGCGCCGATCCGCATCAACCTGCTGCCGCACCGCGAGATGAATCGCGAGCGGCGCAAGAAGGACTTCATCGGCCTCACCGGACTGATCGGCATCGTCGGCGCCGTCGCCGTGTTCGCCGGCGGCTTCGCGATCAACCAGCAGATCGGCAGCCAGCAGGAACGCAATGTGTTCATCACGGCCGAGAACGCCAAGCTGGATACGGAGATCGCCGAGGTCAAGACGCTGCGCGACGAGATCGCCGCCCTCAAGGCCCGGCAGGAGGCGGTCGAGAACCTGCAGTCCGATCGGACCGCCCCGGTGCGGCTGTTCGCCGAGCTGGTGCGGCTCACGCCCGAGGGCGTGTACCTGCGCCAGATCAAGCAGGAAGAGGCGCGCGTGACCCTCATCGGGCATGCCCAGACCAACGAGCGGGTCGCCGAGCTGCTGCGCAACCTGGCCGAGGGCAGCCCGCTCCTGGAGCGGCCCGAGCTCGGCGAGATCAAGGAAACCGTTGTCCCGGGGGGGGGCGGGTCACGCGATGCGTCGTCCCGCAAGATCTATGAATTCTCGCTCAACGCGCTGATGAAGCGCGCCGCACCGCCCGCCGATGGCAAGACCGGCGCACCGCGCGCCCAGGGCGGCGAACCGGTCAAGCTCGGCGCGCTGCGCTGAGATACGGGAACGACCATGGCGAAGCTCGCCCTCAAGTTAGATTTCACCCAGCTCGCCGGACAGTTCCAGGACCTCAAGGGACGGCATGCGGGGCTGTGGCCGGTGCTGCCGCGCACGGTGCTGCTCGTCGCGCTGTTCATCGCGATCGTGACCGCAGGCTGGGCCCTCTACTGGCGCGGCCTCGTCGAGGAGCTCGACGCCGGCATCGCGCAGGAAGAGCAACTCAAGACCCAGTACACCGAGAAGCTCAAGCAGGCGGTCAATCTCGACGCGCTGCGCAAGCAAAAGGAGCAGGTCGGACTGTTCGTGAGCCAGCTCGAGAAGCAGCTGCCCAGCAAGGCCGAGATGGACGCCCTGCTGTCGGACATCAACCAGGCGGGCGTCGGTCGCGGCGCGCAGCTGATGCTCTTCAAGCCCGGCCAGACCCTGGTGCGCGAGTACTACGCGGAGCTTCCGATCAACGTGCGCGTGGTCGGCAACTACCACGACCTCGGCTCGTTCGCGAGCGACATCGCGAATCTCGCGCGGATCGTGACCTTGAACAACATGCAGATCCAACCGTTCGACTCGAAAGGCGGGAACGCCATGCTGGCGATGGACGC
>JAPLQE010000028.1 GCA_026399835.1 Burkholderiales bacterium
CGCCCGGGCGGCACCGTGCGCACTCTATCGGCGCGGGCCGACACCGCCAGTTCGCTGTCGTCGAACAACGCCGCAGTCTGGCCGGCACTTTCTCGTTCAAGGGGCTCGGTGCTCATGCGCCGATTATCCCTTCAACGAGCCGATTGCTTCACACGTTCTGAGCGCGGGTCGGCGGCTCGCGGAACGGAACGGACCGGTCGATCCGGGCATTCCGCGCCCCTTCCGCGGCCCGTGCGCGCCCCGTATCCTCGGCCCGTCCGGCGCCCTCACGGCGCCGGTCGCCTGATGAAAGCCACCGACCTCACCCGCGCGCAGTCCGCCACGATCCTGGGCGGCGCTGCCCTGATGCTCAGCCTCGCGATGGGCATGCGCCAGAGCCTCGGCCTGCTGCAGCCCCACGTGATCCGCGACCTCGGCATCACCGCGGCCGACTACTCGCTCGCGCTCGCGATCCAGAACATCGTCTGGGGCATCACGCAGCCCTTCGTCGGCCTCCTGGTGGATCGCATCGGCGCGCGACCGGTGGCCGTCACCGGGGTGATCGTCTACGCGCTGGGCCTGGCGGTCATGGCGCTCGCGCCGTCGGCGCTGGTGCTGACGCTCGGCGCGGGGCTGTGCATCGGGCTGGCGCTGTCGTGCACCGCATCGAACCTCGCGATGAACGTCACCGCGCGCACGGTGACGCCGGCGCGCCGCAGCGTCGCGATGGGCGCGGTGTCGGCGGCGGGCTCGCTCGGGCTGGTCGTCGCCTCGCCGCTGGCCCAGGCGATGATCGTCACCGGCGGCTGGCAGCTCGCGCTCGTCGCCTTCCTCGGCCTGGCCGCGGTGATGCTGCCCGCCGCGCTCGCGGCGGGGCGCGCCGACGCGATCGAGCTTCCGAGGTCGCAGGCGGCCGAGCAGTCGGCCACGCAGGCGCTGCGCGAGGCCGCCGCGCACGGCGGCTACGTCACGATGGCGATCGCCTTCTTCGTCTGCGGGCTGCAGCTCGTCTTCCTCACGACGCACCTGCCGACCTACCTGGACCTGTGCGGCATCGACCCGTCGGTGACCGCGACCGCGCTCGCGCTGATCGGCCTGTTCAATGTCGCCGGCTCCTACCTGTTCGGATGGCTCGGGCAGCGCTACCCCAAGCACCTGCTGCTCGGCGGCATCTACCTGCTGCGTTCGGCGATCATCGCGGTCTACTTCCTCGCGCCGCCCACGCCCACCGGCACGCTGGTGTTCGCCGCGGCGATGGGCTCGCTGTGGCTGGGCGTGGTGCCGCTGGTCAACGGTCTGGTGGTCCACCTGTTCGGTCTGCGCTGGATGGCCACGCTCACCGGCGTGGCCTTCTTCAGCCACCAGGTCGGCTCGTTCGTGGGGGCCTGGGGCGGTGGCGCGATCTACGCCTCGCTGGGGTCGTACGAGTGGGCCTGGAAGGGCGCGGTGCTGATCGGCGTGGCGGCCGGCCTCGCCCAGATGGCGATGAACGTGCGCCCGAGCCCGCGTGTCCTCGCCGAGCAGCCGGCGGCGGCCTGAGCGTGTCCGCTGCCGCCCGTCGGCCCCGATCGACCGGAACGGACCGTGGCCCGGGCGCGACGCCGGCGCGGGTGGCGCTGCGGCTCGGCTTGGGTTAGACTCCGACCCGCTCCCGCATCAAGACGTCTGTTTTCCAAGGCATCCAAGTCAGTGCGGCCCCGGTCCCCCCGCGGCTGACCACGTCTAGAATCCCCACGGTCACATTCCTTGAACTCGGGCGCCCTACGGGCCGCTGAGGCCCGTCGTCACATCAACCCCCCTGATCTAGGATCTGCTCCGTATGTCTACCCAGACCGGTATCGTCAAATGGTTCAACGACGCCAAGGGCTTCGGCTTCATCAAGCCGGATAGCGGCGGCGAGGACCTCTTCGCACACTTCAGCCAGATCGAAGGCAAGGGCTTCCGCTCGCTGGCCGAGAACCAGAAGGTCGAGTTCGAGGTCACGCAGGGCCAGAAAGGCCCGCAGGCCAGCCGCATTCGCCCGATCTGATCACGCGCCGGGCGCGAGGCCGGCACCGTGCCGGGTGCGCGTTCCGTGATCCGCGCGACAGGCCGCCCCCGGGCGGCCTGTTCGTTTTCCGGAACCCGCAGCGATCGGCCTGCGGGACCGGTCGGGGTCAGAGCGGCTGCACGGTCCCGTTGTCGACCCGCACCTTCATGCCGGGGCGCACCGACGGCGTCTGGTAGACGCGGATCACCCGGTCGATGCCATCCTCGAAGCGGACCGACACGTCCCAGGCAGTGACCGCGCCGGCCTGAGCGCCCGCCTGGCCGCCGGCGCCCGCGCCGACCGCGGCGCCCACGCCGGTGGCGATGGTGCGGCCCGTGCCGCCGCCGAACAGGCTGCCGATCATGCCGCCGACCACGGCGCCGCCGATCGAGCCGGCCAGCCCGCCGCCCTGGCTCGCCTCGCGGATCTCCGAGATGCCGTTGACGGTGCCGGTGCCGACCACGCCGGCACCGGGCGGGGCGCTCGCGCAGGCGGCGAGAAGGGTCGCGAAGAGCAGGGCGGCGAGGCGTGCGAGGGGTCGGGTCATGGTGAGGTCTCCATTCGGTCTGTGATACGGCTACGGGGGCCGCGCCGGATTGGGGCGATTCTATCGC
Source organism: Burkholderiales bacterium (assembly GCA_026399835.1). Classification (GTDB taxonomy): domain Bacteria; phylum Pseudomonadota; class Gammaproteobacteria; order Burkholderiales; family Burkholderiaceae_E; genus UBA4615. Next base: position 2,623 of record JAPLQE010000028.1, read on the forward strand.
TGCCTCCGGCGACCGCTCTCCCGGGCCGAGACCGGGGTGGACAACCGCCGTTCCGCGGCGGTCGCCCGCCGGTGCCGCGGATCGCGCCGGGACCCTCGCGGCAGGCTGGCGGATGGGTGACACTGGCCGCTCCGCCCGCCTCGTGTCCCGAACCCCATGCCCGCGCTCCACGACCTGCCCGCCGCCGACCTGTCGGTCGCCTATGCCCGCCGCGACCTGTCTCCGGTGGAGGTCGCCGAGGCGGTGCTCGCGCGCATCGAGGCCTGCGAGCCGCGGCTCAACGCGATGTACCGGGTGTCGCGCGATGCGGCGCTGTCCGCGGCGCGCGAGTCCGAGCGCCGCTGGCGTGCCGGGGCGAGTGCCTCGCCCCTCGACGGCGTGCCGATCACGCTGAAGGAGAACCTCCACACCCGCGGCGACCCGGCCCCGATCGGCACCGCGGCCGGCAGCCTCGAGCCGAAGACGGTCGACTCGCCGGTCGCCGCACGGGTGCGCGAGGCCGGCTGCGTGATCGTCGGCAAGACCACGATGCCGGACTTCGGGATGCTGTCCTCGGGCCGCTCCTCGATCCACGGCACGACGCGCAACCCCTGGCGGCTCGACCGCAACCCGGCCGGCTCCTCGTCGGGGGCCGCCGCGGCCGCGGCCGCGGGCTACGGGCCGCTGCACGTCGGCACCGACATCGGCGGCTCGGTACGCCTGCCGTGCACGCACACCGGGCTCTTCGGCCTGAAGCCGAGCGGCGGGCGCATCCCGATCGATCCGCCGTACATGGGGCGCGCGGCCGGCCCGATGACGCGCAGCGTGCGCGATGCCGCCATGCTGATGGCGGTGATCACCCGACCGGACGCGCGCGACTGGATGTCGCTGCCCCACCAGCCGCTCGACTACGCCGCACAGCTCGACGGGCTGTCGGTGCGGGGCCTGCGCATCGGCCTGCTGCCCGACATGAAGGCCGGCCTGCCGGTCGACCCGGAGGTGCACGCCACCTGCGAGGCCGCGGCGCGCGCGCTCGCCAACGCGGGTGCGGTCGTCGAGCCGATGGACTCGTTCATGACGCCGGCGATGCTCGAGGGCATCTGCATGTTCTTCGAGGCGCGCTCGAACCTCGACGTGTCGGCGATGACCGACGCGCAGCGCGCGGCCACGCTGCCCTTCGTCATCGAGTGGGCCACCTGGCGCGCATCCTCGTTCAGCGGCCGCGACGTGATGGGCGCCTACGCGCAGGTGATGGCGATGCGCGAGGCCGCCGTCCGCGCGGTCGGTGCCTTCGACTTCGTGCTGTCGCCGGTCTCGCCGGTGCCGCCGTACGCGGCCGAGCTGCACGCCCCGACCGAGGATCCGCACCGGGCGCTCGAGCACATCGCGTTCACGGTCGCGTTCAACATGAGCGAGCAGCCGGCGGCGTCGGTGAACTGGGGCTACACCGCCGACGGCCTGCCGATCGGCGTGCAGCTCGTCGGCCAGCGCTTCGACGACCTGGGCACGCTGCGGCTCGCCCGGGCCGTGGAACTGCTGCGGCCGGCGCAGAAGGCGTGGCCGAACCCCTGAGGCTGGCAGGGCGGCCGCTCGACGAGACCTGAAAGGAGGCTGGACGATACGCCGGACGAGGTGGGCACGGCCCCGTACTGAGCCGAACGGATCGCGCGGGCCGACCCATCGGATCCGGTTGGCGATGCGCCGTGCATGGAAGGGTTCACCGCGACCGTTCATCTTCGGGGCATCCCAACCTTGCACGAGCTGAGACGGCGATGCCTCGCTTCCTGCTTCCCCTCGTCCTCGCGTCCCTGTTCCCGATCGGCGCCGGCGCCGCGACGCTGCTCACGCCGACGGCGGTCAACGCCGACATCGTCGATGCCTCGACCTCGGGCCTGATCAGGCTCGATCTCGACTACCGCTACGACAACGACGATCCGATCGTGCTGCGCTACCGCATCGACGCAGCCGAGGCCACCGCCGGTCAGATCGCGTTCAACGCGATCCTGCGCAACAACATGTCCTTCCACTTCTGGGAGGCAGCGGTCTGGCAGGCGGTGGGCTCCCCGGTGACCATCGGCGATCCGGCCGGCAGCGTGTGGGGCGGGTCGATGCCGATCACGGTGTCATACCACGGGCCGAGCGCGTCGGGCGGCTACTTCGACATCGACCACGCGGCCAATGGCGACACCGGCGAACCGGACATCGCCTACCTCGGCAATCCGCTCGGGCAGGTCGGCCGCACGAACTTCACCCTGATGCTCAACGGGCTCCGGGCCGGTGACGAGTTCGACGTGGTGGTCGCGATCCCGGAGCCAGGCGAAGTGGCTTTCCTGCTCGCCGGCCTCGCCTTCTCGGCAGCGCGCATCCGTCGACGCACACCGCGCACGCGCTGAGGGCGCGCCCGGCGTCGGGCGACGGGCGCCCGCCCGCGGTGCTCAGGCCGCCGGCCGCCGGCGGTACATCCCCCAGCCCTTCATCGACATCACCGTCGTGCCGTCGGCCCGCAGCACGTCCCAGTGGAAGCGGAGCATGCCGCGGTCGGGCTTGGACTGCGAGGGGCGGGCCTCGAGCACGGTCGCGCGCATGCTCAGGCGATCGCCGGGGCGCACCGGCGCCACCCAGCGCAGCTCATCGATGCCGGGCGAGCCCATGCTCGCCAGCGGCGAGATGTAGTGGTCGACCATCATGCGCATCGCGCACGACGCGGTCATCCAGCCGCTGGCGATCAGTCCGCCGTAGATCGTGCCGCGCGCAGCCTCGGCGTCGATGTGGAAGGGCTGCGGGTCGTAGCGCGTCGCGAACTCGACCACCTCCTGCTCGGAGACCGGGTAGTCGCCGAACTCGGCGACCTCGCCGACCGGGTAGTCCTCGAAATAGCGCTGTGCGAAGGGGATGGGCGGGGTCGGTGCGGCGGCAGGGGGCAAGGCGAGGTCTCCGTGGGATCCGACCTACAATAGCTGCGACCTTGGCACCGGGCAACGCTCGCCCTCCGATGCTCGATCCGAACTACATCCGCGACCGCATCCGCACTGTGCCCGACTGGCCGCAGGCGGGCGTCATGTTCCGCGACATCACGCCGCTGCTGCAGGACCCCAAGACGCTGCGCGTGCTGGTCGACCTGTTCGTGCACCGGTACATGGGCCGCGGCCTCGACCTGGTCGCCGGCATCGACGCACGCGGCTTCATCCTCGGCTCGATCGTCGCGTACGAACTGAACCTGGGCTTCGTGCCGATCCGCAAGAAGGGCAAGCTGCCGTTCACCACGGTCGAGGAGTCCTACGAGCTCGAGTACGGCAGCGCCGCGGTCGAGCTGCACGCCGACGCATGCCGGACCGGTGACCGCGTGCTGCTGATCGACGACCTGATCGCCACCGGCGGCACGATGATGGCGGGCAAGAAGCTGATCGAGCGGCTCGGCGGCATCGTCGTCGAGGGCGCCGCGATCGTCGACCTGCCGGAGCTCGGCGGCTCGAAGCGGCTGCGCGACGCGGGGCTGGTGCTGCACACGCTCGTCGACTTCGACGGGCACTGATCGGGGATCGCATGGGCAGGATGACGTTCTGGTTCGAGTACGGCAGCACCTACACCTGGCTCTCGGTATCGCGGCTACCGAGGCTGGCCGAGGCGGCCGGCGTGCAGGTCGAGTGGCGGCCCTTCCTGCTCGGCCCGATCCTCAAGCACCAGGCCGGCATGGAGCGCGGCCCGTTCCTCGGTCACGCCCCGAAGCTCAAGTACATGTGGCGCGATCTCGAGCGGCGCGCGGCGGTCCACGGCGTGCCGTACCGCAAGCCCTCGGTCTATCCGCCGAACACGCTGCTGACCGCGCGCGTCGGCACCCTGGCCTCGGCGCAGGGCTGGTCGGAGGCGTTCACACGCGAGGTGTTCCGGCTGCACTGGACCGAGGATGTCGCGATCGGCACCGACGAGAACCTCAAGCGGGCGCTCGCCGCTCTCGACCGCGACCCCGAGCAGACGATCATCGCCGCCCAGTCGGACTCGACCAAGCAGTTGCTGCGCGCCATCACCGATGCGGCCGAGGCGCTGGGCGTGTTCGGCTCGCCCACCTTCACCATCGGCGACGAGCTGTTCTGGGGTGACGACCGGCTCGAGGACGCGCTGGCGTTCGCGGTCGCCCGGGCGCCCGCCAGCGGGGCGTCGGGCACCGGTACCGCGACGCCGGGCGCGGCGGCCGCGTCGCCGGCGCCCTGAACGCAGTGCCCCGGCCCCACGCCGCGGCGGACCGACCGACACCCAGGCAGCGATGCGCATCGACAAGTGGCTCTGGGCCGCGCGCTTCTTCAAGACGCGCGGGCTCGCGCAGGATGCGATCGACGGCGCGCGTGTGCTCGTCGAGGGCGAGCGCGTCAAGACCGCCCGGACGTTGCGGGTCGGGGAGACCGTGACCGTGCGTGTCGGTGATGTCGTGCGGGTGGTGGCGGTTCGAGGCCTGTCCGAGCAGCGCGGGCCGGCGGCGGTCGCCCTGCAGCTCTACGAGGAGACCGCCGAGAGCCTCGTGGCGCGGGAGGCCGAGCGCGAGCGGCGCCGGCTGTTCTCCGAGCCCGCCCATGCCATCGAAGGACGTCCGACCAAGCGCGACCGGCGGGCGCTCGACCGGGCGAAGGGCGAGCCGTGAGTGCCGTGCGCATCGGCGGCGCGGGGCGGTGCCAGGCGGCCGAGCCCGGATCGGCGCCGACCGGGGGCGCGGCGGGACCGGCCGAGGCGTCGCGCCGCGGGTTCGTCCGGGCGGCCCTCGCGGCCGGTGCGCTCGGCGCCGTGCCGGCCGCGCGGGCCGCTGTCATCCCGCCCGCCCTGCTCGGCCCGCTGCGGGCCGGGGGCTGCGTGATCGCGCTGCGTCATGCGCAGACCGATCCCGGGATCGGCGACCCGCCGGGCTTCCGGCTGGATGCCTGCGGGACGCAGCGCAACCTGTCACCGGCCGGCCGGGTGCAGGCCGAGCGCTTCGGCGCGATGCTGCAGGCGGCCGGCGTGACCCTCGGCCCGGTGCGAAGCAGCCGATGGTGCCGATGCCTCGACACTGCGCGGCTGGCTGTCGGGCGGGTCGAGCCCTGGCCGGCGCTCGACTCGTTCTTCCAGGGGCGGGAGACCGAAGTCGTACAAACGGCTGCGGTACGTGAGTGGGCGCTGGCTTTCTCCGGGCCCGGCGCGGCGCTTCTGGTCACACATCAGGTGAACCTGAGCGCACTGACCGGGGAGTGGACCGGCATGGGCGAGGCGCTGGTGCTGCAGGCCGAGGCTGGCGTGTTGCATACGCTGGGGCGCTTCGCCGCCTGAGCGGTCGCGGCTGATGCATGCAACACGCGCCGGCCGCGCCGACGGGCCCGGCCGGCCCGGCCGGCCGGCCGCTCAGGCCTGGCCGCTGCGTTCGCGCTGGGTGTGCGGCTTGGGCAGGCGCAGCAGCACCTTCAGGCCACGGGGCTGCATGGTCATGCCCATTTGCTCGCCGACCGGGTCGCCGGTCGGCTCGAGCTCGAAGGACGCGAGCGTCGTCGCCAGGACCATCTTCGCCTCGAGCAGGGCCAGGTAGCGGCCCGGGCAGAACCGCGGCCCGCCGCCGAAGGGCATGAAGGCCCGGCGCCCGCCGCCGCCCACGCCGGGCGCGCTCTGCGAGCCCGCGCCGCTCGCGGCGGCCTCGCCCGCGAGCCAGCGCTGCGGCCGGAACGCATCGGCGTCGGCGAAGTGCCGGGGGTCGGTCGCTGGCGGGCGTTTCAGGATGCATACCAGCGTGCGCGGCGGGATCAGGGTCCCCACCAGTACCGTCTCGCGGACCGCGGTGAACATGTTCAGCGGCGCCACCGGCTTGAGCCGCAGCGCCTCCAGCACCACGCCCTCGATCAGCGGCAGGCCGCGCGTGCTGTCGAACTCGTGCAGCGCCACCGGCCGTGTACCGTCCTCCCGCTCGGCCGCCAGCGCCTCGATCGCCTCGGTCCGCGCGGCCCGCCGCACGTCGGGGTGCAGCGACAGCAGGTGCAGCGCCCAGGCGATGGTGTTGGCGGTGGTGTCCTCGCCGGCCAGCAGCAGGGTCATCACGTTGCCACGGAGCTCGGCGTCCGACAGCGTCGCGTCCTCATTGGCGGCGAGCAGCGCCTGCAGCAGGTTCTGCGGCGCCCGCCGCAGCTCGGGCCGGCGGGCCATCTCCGCGCGTGCGTTCGCGATGAAGCCCTGCACCGCCCGGCCGGCGACCGCCAGCGAGCGCTCGATGTCACGGTCGGCCCGGGTGCGGTACCAGCGCCAGGTCGGCCAGAGCGCATTGATGCGCCGCGCGATGCCCGCGAAGATCCGGTCGAGGTGGGGCTGCAGGGGGTCGACGTCGTCGCGCGACAGGGTCGCGACGTCGGTGCCGAACGCGAGCGAGCAGGTCACGTCGACCGTGTAGCGGGTCAGGTCGGCCCTCAGGTCGACCGGCGCACCGGCGGTCGCCGCCGCCAGCCAGCGCGCCTGCAGGCGCTCGGTCGCGGTCACCACGGTCGGGAAGAACCGGCGCAGGTGGACCGGATCCAGGGCCCGCATGACCAGCGGCCGCTGCCGGCGCCAGTCATCGCCCTCGGCCGAGAACAGGCCGTCGATGCCCATCTCGCGGAAGATCGGCCGCACCGCGAAATGCCGGCGGAAGTCGTGCGGCCGCTCGCGCAGCACCGACATCATCGCGTCCGCCTCGGAAATCACCACGACCGCCTGCGGCCCGAGCCGGAACCGGTAGATCGGGCCGTATTCGCGGGCCCATTGCTCGAGGATCAGGTGGGCCCGGGAGGCCTCCCACCGATGCAGCGAGCCCAGCAGCGGCAGCCCGCGCGGACCCGGCAGCGCGCCGATCGCCCGCTGGGCGGCCGGCGGGGCGACGGGCGGCTTGGAAGGGGTGCCTACTGGCGGTGTCATCGATGGCGGCTCACCGGCCCCCATTGTGCAACGGGAGCCGCCGGTTCGTCGGCGTCCTGGAACGCAGGCTCCGGGCCGGACATCCACAGGGGTCGCGGCGATCGCGCAACGGGCGACCCCGCTCATTGGGTCGGACGTGCCGCTCGTCCTGCCCGCGGCGGACGGCGCTCAAGGTGCTGCCGAGTATGGCCGAACTGTCTACCTGACGGCCGCGGTGGCTTCATGCACTGTGGTCTCTCCAGGGACGACGCTCTACCGGCGCTGCACCGGTGGTTTGCCGACCGGACCAGGACAATGCAAGACCGACGCACCGAAACGACGCTCGACCCGCCGCCTGGGCGGCCGGCCGCCTGCCTGCGCCCCTGCGCGGCGGCGGTGATCGTCGCGTTCGGGCTGTCGGTCGGCGTCGAAGCCCAGGCGCTCGACAAGTCCGGCCCTGCCGCGGCCACGCGCGCGGCGCCACGGGCCGCCCCTGTCCTCATGGCGCAGGCACCCGGCAAGCAGCCTGGCGCGGCCGCCGCGGCGCCCGTGCGCGCTACGCCCGCCACGCCCGCTCCCGGCGTCCAGGGGGGGGGCGCCGTGATGCCGGCGGGTGTGGGCACCGCCTCGCCTCTGCCGGCGCCGTCCGGCCCGTCTCCGCTCGCCATCCCCGATCCGGCCGCCCTCGTCGTGCCCACCCTCGCCGAGCTGGCCGGCCGCCCCGTGCTCGAACTGAAGGACGACCTCGGCGCCGCGTCCGCCTTCGACCGGTTCGGCACGGCCGACCTGACGACGACCGTGGAGCGGGCCCTGGCCGGCAGCTTCGACGTCGCCGCCACCGCGTCCCGCACCCAGGCGCAGCGTGAGCTCGTCGACGTGGCCCGCGGATCGCTGCTCCCCAAGCTCGACCTGCGCGCCAACACCGGCCGCGAGCTCTCCAAGCCCGGCTCGGTGCTCGACGAGGCGACCGGCCAGCCGGTCTCGCGCTCGCTGCACAGCCGCGACGACACTGCGGTCGTCTTTCGCCAGGCGATCTGGGACGGCCCGGCGGCGGGCGAGTTCGCCCGCCAGCGCGCGCTCTACCAGGCCGCGCTCGCCGGCCTCGGCTCCGCCCGCGACCAGCTCGCCCTTGATGCCGCCAGTGCCTACCTCGACCTGGTCCAGTACCGGCTCCAGCTCGAGTTCGCCCGCGATTACCGGGTCGGGCTGGAGCGGCTGTACGCGTTCGTCGAGCGCCGCTCCCAGGGCGGCGGTTCAAGCGCCGCCGAGGCCGAACGCGTCAAGGCGCGCGCGATCAACGCACGCTCGACCGTCATCGAGGCGCAGGGCGCGTTCGAGTCGGCGCTGGTCAGCTACCGCCGTCTGGTGGGCGGCGTGCCCGAAGCCATCCGGACCGACGACAGCGGCGGTGCGCGCGACCTGCCCGGCGTCGACGCGGCGCTCGCCCGCGCCAAGCAGGACAACCCCCAGCTCGTGCAGCTGCGCGAGACGCTGACCTCGATCGACGCCGAGGAGCGCGCCACCACCGCGAAGCTCTATCCGAAGTTCGAGATCGAGGTGGGCAACTTCCGCACGACGAACGCCGGCGGCCGCCCGGGCACGACCGACGACACCCGCGCGATGTTCGTCATGAGCTGGAACCTCCTGTCCGGCGGCTCGGACCTCGCGCAGCTGCGCTCGGTCAAGGCGCGCCAGGACGAGACGAAGTTCCGCATCCTCGACGTCGAGCGGCGCCTCGACGAGGCTCTGCGGGTGACCTACAACACGCTCGATGCGGTCACCCAGCGCGCGGGCGCGGTGCGCGACGAGCTGATCTCCAACCAGCGCGTGGTCGCGGCCTTCGAGGAGCAGCTCGTCCTCGCGAATCGGCCGCTGCTCGACGTGCTCGACGCGCAGCAGCGCCTCTTCCAGAGCCGCGCCGAGCTGCTGCGTCTGACCGCGCTGCAGGCCAGCCTGTCGCTGCAGGTGCGTCGCCAGCTCGGCGGACTCGCGCCCGCCGGCCCCGGATTCCGCGACGTGCCGCCGACTCGCAGCGAAGGCTACAACCCGCCGACCCTGCCAGCGCAGGGCAGGCCGGGGCGATGAATGGAAAGCAGTAAGGAAACCAACTACTGGCCGGGCTTCGTCGACGCCCTGGCGAACGTCGTCGTGACGATGGTGTTCGTGCTGGTGGTGTTCGTGATCGCGCTGCTCTACTTCGCGCAGAACAAGGCGAAGGAGGCGACGGCGACCGCGGTCGCGCAGGCCGAGGCGAAGGCCGCGCAGGCCGATGCAAAGGCCGCCGGCGCCGCCGCCGAACCCCAGGCGGGCGGCGCGACGCCCGCGCAGGCCGCCGCCGCAGCAGCCGCCACCGCCGCGGGTGCGACGCCCAAGCAGGCCGCCGCAGCCGCGGCCGCGGCGGGCGCGACGCCTCAGCAGGCCAAGGGAGCCGCTGCCGCATCGGCTGCCGCCGTCGCCATGGCCGCGGGCGCGACCCCGGCGCAAGCCGCAACCGCCGCAGCCGCCGCAGGCGCCACCCCGGCGCAGGCCGCCGCGGCCGCGGCCGGCGCTGCGATGGCCGCGGCCGCGGCCGACGTCGCGATGGCCAAGCGAATCGAGGCCCTGCAGAAGGAGAACCAGCTGCTCAGGCAGGCCGCCCAGCAGGCGGCCGCCAAGGACTCGACGACGCCGACCCCGGCCACAGGCTCCACGCGTCCGCAGGCCGGCACGGTGTCTCGCTCCGAGCTCAAGGTCGCGGAGCAGGTGACCGCACCGGGCGCCTCGACCGCGCCGGCCCAGATCCGCGGCGCACAGGGCGCGATCGAGATCATCTTCCCCTCGGGTGTCACCGAGCTCGACAAGGAGTCGGTCGGCAAGCTCGAGGCGGCCTTCGCCGCGCTCGGCGAGCGTGCGAAGACCGGCAGCGTCGAGCTCGTCAGCGTGCCCGAGGCGGGCGGCGCCTACAGCGAAGGCCGGCGCCTCGCCTACTACCGCAACCTCGCGGTGCGCAACTGGTTGATCGAGCGCGGCTTGCCGTCCTCGTTCGTGAAGATGCGCATCGCCGATCGAGACACCGGCAAGCCGAACGCGGTGCTGATGGTCTCGCTCGCGGCTACCTGATCCGCTCCACACTGGACGTCCACGCATGAGCCTCGCCTCCCTGCATCTCGACGAAGGCATTTCCCACGAGGGCGTCCTGCGTCGCTCCGCGCTCTTCGTGTTCGCGCTCGCCGCCGTCGTCGCTGGTCTCGTCGGCTGGGCGTCCTTCGCGTCGGTCGACAAGGTGGTCCGGGCCGAGGGGCGGATCATCCCGTCCACCAAGAGCCAGGTCATCCAGCACCTCGAGGGCGGCATCGTCGCCGCCATCTCGGTGAAGGAGGGAGACTACGTCCACCGCGACCAGGTACTCGCGTCGATCGACCCGACCCGGGTCGATGCAACGCTGGCCGAGCGCAAGTCCAAGCGCGTCGAGCTGCAGGCGCGCGCCGCGCGGCTGTCGGCCGAGGCCGAGGGCGCGGCGAGCCTGCGCCTGCCGCCCGGACTGACGAACGCCACGCCGCAGGTCCGCTCCGAGCTCGATGCGTTCACCTCGCGGCGCGACCGCGTGCTGCAGGAGCAGCGCGTGCTGCGCGAGCAGGTGCAGCAGCGCCGCGCCGAGCTCGTCGAGCAGGAATCGCGCGCGCGCAGCCTCACCGGCGAGGCGGAGGTCGCACGCCGCCAGCTCGCGCTCGTGCAGCAGCTGATCCAGCGCCAGGCGGCCTCGCAGCTCGAGGTGCTCGACGCCCAGGCCCGCCTGCAGCGCATCGAGACGCAGATCAGCGAGGCGCAGTCGGCGGGCCCGAAGCTGCTCGCGGCGATCTCCGAGACCGAGGAGCGCACGCGCGAGATCGCGGCGCGTCTGCGCGCCGAGGCCCGCACCGAGCTCGCCAACGTCAACGGCGAGCTGCAGCGCGTCGAGCAGGAGATCCGCGGCGAGAGCGATCGCGTCGCGCGCACCGAGCTGCGCGCACCGGTCGACGGCGTCGTCAACCGCGTCTACGTGAACACCGTCGGCGGCGTCTTGCGGCCCGGCGAGCCGATCTTCGAGCTCACGCCGGTCGACGGCAAGGTGGTGGTCGAGGCGCGCGTGCGCCCGGCCGACCGCGCCGAGCTGCACGAGGGCGTGGCCGCGAACGTGCGCATCAGTGCGTTCGACAGCGTGCGCCACGGCGTGATGCGCGGGCGGGTGACCGAGGTCAGCGCCGACACGGTGCCCGATGACAAGGGCGACCGCTTGTTTCGGGTCAAGGTAGAGGTCGATGCGACGGACAGCCCCATCCCCATCGACCGACTGTCGGCCGGAATGACCGCTACAGCCGACCTCGTGACGGGAAGGCGCACGGTTCTCGAATACTTGGTCTCACCACTGCATCGCTTCGGCAGCCGCGCGCTGACCGAACCCCGATGACAACTGGAATTTCCACCTGATGAAACGCGATCTCCGGAAGTACTTCCTGCTGGGCTCCCTGCCGATGGTGGCGACCATCGGCGGGGGCATTCTGCTCAAGGACTTCGTCGTCCACGCGATCGAGACGAGTCTCGCGCTGAACCTGAAGATCCTGATCACCATGTGCATCGGCGCCGCGCTGATGTACTGGCGCATGTGGCAGATGTGGGTCGAGGACAAGGCGCTGCGCGAGTTCGCGCGCCTGGCCCACGGCGAGGGCAGCGAGGATCCGGCGGTCGTGACCAAGCGCATGCGCGCGGTCATCGATTCCAAGGAATTCGCCAGGCGCGATATCAGGAAGGTGCTCGAGCCGGTCGCGCAGACCGGCGGCAGGATCCGCTCGCGGGTCGATCAGGCGGCGATCGAGGGCGAGATCCACTCGATGAAGGCCGAGCTCGAGGCGCGCTGGGAGTTCCCCAACTTTCTGGTCGGCTTCATGGTGGCTCTGGGCTTGCTCGGCACGTTCATCGGCCTGCTCGAGACGCTGGTGGGCACCTCTGCGCTGATCGGCAACTTCGGCACCGGCGGCAACCTCGACGAGGCGATCGGCGCATTGGTCACCGGTCTGCAAAAGCCGCTCGCCGGCATGGGTACCGCGTTCTCCGCGTCGATGTTCGGCCTGGTCGGCTCGTCCGTGCTGGGCATGATCATGATGTCGGTGCGGGCCTTCGGCTCGGGCCTGGTTGGCAACGTGCACGCCACCGTCACCGACTTCACCGAGCGGATCGGCCCGGTGAACGCGTCGGCCGCGGGTGCGGGCGTCAGCGAGGGTTTCCTCGCCAACGCGATGGCCGACATGCTCGACGTGCAGCGCGAGGCGCAGGAGACCTTCAACCGGTCGCTGCAGTCGACGGTGACCGTCGCGGCCCGCACCGAGGGGGTGCTGGGCAAGCTCGACTCGCTCGCGCAGGCGGTGGCCGCGCAGACTGCTGCGATCACGCGGAGCAACGACCTGGCCGGCGTCGGTCCGCGGATGCGCGAGATCGCCGAGCTGAACCTCGCCGAGAGCAAGTCGCTGGTCGGCGGCATGACTGGTCAGATCCGCGCCGTCGAGTCGCTGCAGACGGCGATCATCGCGCTCGAGCGCCGCATCTCGGCGCAGGTCGATGGCGCCTCGCGCGAGCGGGAGGTCCTGCGCGCCCACCTCGCGTCGGTCAGCGAGAGCCAGGATGCCACCCGAAAGATGCTCGGCTCGATGCTCGACGCGCAGCGCGAGCAGCAGGCGCTGCACTCCTCCGAGATGCAGTCGCTGCGTCAGACCACGATCGACAGCCAGGCGGCGATGGCCGGCTGGGCCTCGCGCCTGGGCCACCTGCAGCAGATCGCGGGCGACCAGCTGGTGCTGTCCGAGCGCCAGGGTGCGGCGATCGAGCAGATGACCGCCGCGCTGATGGGCATGACCGCGCAGATCACCGCCGGCATCGAGCAGCAGGCACGCGACCAGTCGGCGTCGCGGACCGCGCAGATCGACGTTGCCAAGCAGCTCTCCGGGCTGGGCACGGTGCTGCGCCTGAACAACGAGCAGGTCATCGAGCACATGACCAAGCTGGCCGAGTCGACGCAGCAGCACAGCGCGATGGCCGGCATGGTCGCGCAGGAAATCCGGGCTTTGAAGGGCGGCATCGGGCGGGAGGTCCGCAAGGAACTGCGCGAGGCCGTGGGACAGATCAACGCCGCGTCATCCGGCGCGGTCCAGGACGATTGACTGAGCGTCACCGCCTCCGCCGAGACGCCCGGGCCATCCCCGGGTTTCTTGGTTTCGGGACAGCCATGAACGCAGCACCGACATCGAGCGCACCGACATGAGCACCAGCAACGACGCCTCGCAAGCCGCCAAGATCGTCAAGGCCTCGGACGGTGCCTACAAGGTCGACGTGCCGCGCAGCGCCGTCGCGACCGTGCAGGCGGCCGACCTGGACCTGGTGCTGGTGCTCAAGGACGGCACCAAGGTCGTACTGGTGAACGCCGCGATCGACGCGATGGACGCCGAGCCGCCGATGGTGACCTTCCTCGACGGCAAGCAGCTGCCGTCGCCGGCACTGCTCGCCGAGGTCGGCAAGGTCGACAAGGTCGCGTACGCGATGCATCCGGTGTCCTCGGTCGCGTCGCAACAGACGGCTGCGGGTGAATCCGACGGCAAGCGCAAGGGTGCCGCGTCGGACGCGGACGCCCAGCGCCGCGGCGCCGAGTCCGAAGCCGAGAGGACCGGCGGTGCTGCGGCCGGCGAGCGCGCCGGCGCGCCGGTGCCGCAGGCGGCCCAGAGCCAGACCGAGCAGCAGGCCGCCCGGGCCGGTAAGGGCCAGGGCGCCTACGAGGATCCGCCCCCGTTGCCGGGTGCGCCGCCCAAGGAGCAGTCGCCGTTCAATTCGGTGCCGATGAAGCAGGGTGTCGCGGTGCAAAAGCCGCCTGAGCCGCCGCCCGAGCCGCAGCCTGAGCCGCCGCCCCAGCCGCCGATTCCGCTCCCGGCCTCCCAGTCGCCTTCGCCCGGTACGCCCGGGGTGCAGATCGTCGAGGTGACGCTACCGTCGAAGCCGCTGCTCGACATCAAGCTGGTCAACATCGTCGGCGAGAAGGTCGAGTTCCTGGCCGGCGGCGGGGCACACATTCGCGGCGCCGGCGGCGTTGCACCGTCGGACTGGGACGTCAACCCCAACGCTCAGTCGCAGGTGGAGGTGCTCCGCGGCTCCGACCGCGATGACCTGATCGAGGGCGACGCGGTCGCGGCCCCGGACGGCTTCTTCGCGAAGGTGCTGTCGCTCTCGCTCCTCGGAGCGAGTTCGGTCTTTTCGATCACGATCACCGGACTGCCGGCCGACATGACGGTGAGCAACGCCGTCCGACAGCCAGACGGGTCCTGGAAGCTCACCCTGGCGCCCGACACCGACTACTCGAGGCTCAACGTCACGCTGACCTACCCGGTCTCGGACGCCGCGACCCCGTCGCAGTTCGCACTCGGCGTGTCGATCGACCTGGCCGACTCCGCGGTTACCCGCGGCACGGTCGAGCGGTCCGTCGACGTGCTGATGCAGGATGTCAACAGCGCCGCCGACATGATCGGTGTCAACCCGGTGACCGGCGCGCCGGTCTTCGTGCTGCCACTGCGCGGGCTGTCCGACGAGATCCGCGCCGGAGCCGGCGACGACGTGGTCAAGGGGCAGGCTGGAAACGACCGTCTCTATGGCGAAGCTGGCGACGACCAGCTCTTCGGCGGCGTCGGCGACGACTTCCTGATGGGCGCCGCGGGCGCCGACCTGCTCGACGGCGGCACCGGCAGCGATACGGTCAGCTGGTCGGATGCGACCGGCTCGGTCCAGGTCGACCTGGCGGCGTCAACGGTCGGTGGCGCGGGCGCGATCGGCGACCGCATCGTGTCGATCGAGAACGCGATCGGCACCGGCTTCAACGACGTTCTGCTCGGCACTGCGGGCGCCAACCGGCTCGAAGGCGCCGTGGGCGACGACCGGATTGCCGGACGGGGCGGCGCGGACATCCTGATCGGCGGCGCCGGCACAGACACGCTCGACTATTCGGAGTCCGACGCGGGCGTCCTGATCAACCTGCAGACCGAGTTCGCGGCCGGCGGTCATGCGCAGGGCGACACGATCTCGGGCTTCGAGAACGTGATCGGATCGGCCCACGACGACCTGCTGGTCGGCACCGCTGGCGTGAACTTGCTGCTGGGCGGCGCGGGCGACGACCGTCTGGTCGGCGGCGGCGGCGCCGATGTGCTCGACGGCGGCGCAGGCACCGACACCGCCGACTACTCGGCTTCGCAGCAGGCGGTCACCGTCGACCTCGACCCGGGCACCGGCCGGGGCGGCGACGCCGAGGGCGATACCCTGCTGTCGATCGAGAACCTGGTCGGTGGCGCGGGTAACGACCTGCTGGCCGGCAGCGCGTCCGAGAACACCATCGACGGCGGCTCCGGTAGCGACCGGCTCGAGGGGCGCGCGGGCGACGACACGCTGATCGGTGGCACCGGGGACGATGTGCTGGTGGGTGGCGCGGGGACCGACACGATGCTGGGCGGCGCGGGCAACGACACCGCGAGCTACGAGGATGCGACCGGTGGCGTCACGGTGTACGTGGACAGCCGTCCCGGCATCGGCGACTTTGCCGAGGGCGACATCCTGGTCGGCGTCGAGAACCTGATCGGAGGGGGCTTCGCGGACACCCTCATCGGCGACCGCAGCGCCAACAGTCTCGAAGGAGGCGGCGGCAACGACGTGCTGATCGGCGGCGCGGGTGCCGACGTGCTCGACGGCGGCGCGGACATCGACACAGCCGACTATTCGGGCTCCGGCGCAGGCGTCTCGGTCGACCTTGCCCGGGTCGGTACGCAGCTCGGCGGCGATGCCGACGGGGACACGCTGATCGCGATCGAGTCGGTCAAGGGGTCGGCCTATGCCGATGTGCTGCTCGGCAACGATCTGAGCAACAGCCTCCAGGCCGCGGCGGGGGACGACCTGATCGTCGGCGGGCGCGGCGACGACTGGCTCGAGGGTGGGGACGGCAACGACTGGCTGTCCGGCGGCATCGGCGCGGACGTGCTGCACGGCGGCACGGGCGTCGATACGGCGGACTACGCCGAGTCGAACGCGGGCATCCTGATCGACCTCAACCGCAGCGGGCCGCAACAGGGCGGGGCGGCCGAGGGCGACCTGCTGACGAGTATCGAGGACATCGGCGGGTCGGCGTTCAACGATACGATCGTCGCCTCGGCCGAGGCGAACACGATCGACGGTGGGGGCGGGGTGGACACCGTCTCCTACGTCGCGTCGGATGCGGCGGTCAACGTCGACCTGACGCGAGTCGAGGGCCAGTCGGGGGGCGACGCACAAGGCGACCGGCTGCTGTCGATCGAGAACGTCACCGGCTCCGCGTACGCGGACACGCTCACCGGCAACGTCCAGAGCAATGTCCTCGACGGCGGTGACGGAAACGATCTGCTCGTCGGACGCGGTGGTGCCGACATGCTGACCGGCGGTGCCGGCGATGACACTGCGTCCTACACCGACTCGACGGCGGCCGTGATCGTGTCGCTCCAGGCCGGCGCGGTCGGCGTCGGCGGCGATGCGCAGGGCGACACTTTGTTCGGCGTGGAGAGCCTGATCGGATCGGCCTTCGGCGACACGCTGCTCGGCGATGCCGGCGCCAACCAGCTCGCCGCAGGCGCGGGTGACGACCTGCTCGACGGCCGGGGCGGGGCGGACGCGCTCGATGGTGGCGCGGGGACGGATACCGCCAACTATTCGGCGTCGTCAGCTGGGGTCGATGTCGACCTGAACCAGTCAACGGCGCAGTCCGGCGGCGATGCCGCGGGCGACATCCTGATCTCGATCGAGAACCTGATGGGCTCCAGCGCCGCGGACGTGCTCCGCGGCACCTCGGGCATCAACGTCCTGACGGGCGGTGCGGGTGACGATACGCTCGACGGACGCGGCGGTGCCGACGCCATTGATGGCGGGGACGGGATCGACACCGCGTCGTACCAGTCGTCGTCGTTCGGCGTGCAGGTCGACCTCGCGTCAGGTGCCTCGCAGGCGTCCGCCGGCGATGCGTCGGGTGACCTGCTGATCGGGATCGAGAACCTCTCCGGGTCGGACCTGGCCGACACGCTGCGCGGCGATGCAGGCGCCAACGTGCTGCGCGGCGGCGGCGGCGACGACCTCCTGGAGGGGCGAGCCGGCGCGGACACGCTGATCGGCGGTGACGGCGTCGACACCGCCTCCTACTCTTCGTCGACTGCCGGGGTGAATGTCGACCTCCAGCAGGCCAGCCCGCAGTCCGGCGGCGACGCGCAGGGCGACGTGCTGTCGGAGATCGAGAACCTGAGCGGCTCGTCGTACGCAGATACGCTGCGCGGCGACTCGGGCACCAACACGCTGTCCGGCGGCAGTGGCAACGACATCCTCGAGGGCCGCGGCGACGCGGACAGCCTCGACGGCGGCTCGGGCAGTGACACGGCGGTCTATTCGAGCTCGAACGCGGGCGTCACCGTCCGCCTCGACGGCGTCGCCTCGAGCGGTGGCGATGCGCAGGGCGACGTGCTGTCGAACATCGAGAACATCGTTGGCTCGGCCTACGACGACCGCCTGTTTGCCTCGGCGGACACGAACGTCTTCGCAGGCGACCTGGGCAACGATACGGTCGACTACTCGCTGGCGGCCGGCGCGGTGCGCGTCGACCTGAACCTCACGACTCAGGCAGGCTCCGGCGCAGGCTGGGCGAGGTTGGACCGCCTGACCTCCATCGAGGGCATCGAGGGTTCGGACTACGGCGACACGCTGATCGGCGACGGCGTCGCCAACGTGCTGTCCGGCGGCGACGGCGACGATACGCTCGACGGGCGGGCCGGTGCGGACACGTTGATAGGCGGCGATGGCACCGACACTGCGGAATACGCGTCCTCCAATGCAGCGGTGAACGTCGACCTGACGGTGACCGGCCCGCAGGCCGGTGGCCATGCGGACGGTGACGTGCTCGTCGGCTTCGAGAACCTGGTGGGCTCCGCCTATGGCGACACGCTGCGCGGCGACGCAGACGACAACGTGCTCCAAGGCGGCGCGGGCGACGACGTGCTCGAAGGCCGCGGCGGCGCCGATCAGCAGGTCGGCGGCAGCGGCACCGACACGGCGAGCTATGCGAGCTCGGTGCAGGGGGTGACAGTCGACCTGAACAACAGTGGGGCGCAGGTCAGCGCTGGCGATGCGGCGGGCGATGTGCTGTCGAGCATCGAGAACCTGCTCGGGTCGGCCGCCGCCGACGTGCTGCGCGGCACCTCGGGCGCGAACGTGCTGAACGGCGGCGCGGGCGCCGACATCCTGGAGGGCCGGGGCGGCGCCGACATGCTGACTGGCGGTGCCGGCATCGACATCGCGAGCTACGAGTCGTCCTCCGCGGGGGTGCAGGTCGACCTGACGCTCACCGGCGCGCAGACAAGCACCGGCGACGCGTCGGGCGATGTGCTGAGCGAGATCGAGAACCTGACCGGTTCGTCCTTTTCGGACACGCTGCGCGGCGACACGGTCGCCAACACCCTGGTGGGCGGCAGCGGCGACGACGTTCTGGAAGGCGGCGGCGGCGCCGACATCCTGATCGGCGGCTCGGGTTACGACGTCGCCAGCTACCTCGGATCCGCCGAGGGGGTGAGCGTCGACCTGACGCTCACCGGCGAGCAGGTCAGTGCCCCAGACGCGAGCGGTGACGTCCTGTCCGGCTTCGAGAGTCTGTGGGGCTCGGCCTTCGCCGACACCTTGCGCGGCGATGCAGGCGACAATGCGTTGAGCGGCAACGCGGGCAACGACGTGCTCGAAGGCCGCGGCGGCGCCGACACGCTGGATGGCGGCTCCGGTTCCGACACCGCGAGCTATGTCAGCTCCGCTGCGGCGGTGCAGGTCGACCTCGCGCTCGGCGGTGCCGAGCAAGGCAGCACCGGCGACGCCGCGCGCGACCGACTGGTGAGCATCGAGAACCTGTCCGGATCGATCTTCGGCGACACGCTGAGCGGTGACTCGGGCGACAACGTGCTGGCCGGCATGGGGAGCGACGACCTGCTGCAGGGGCGCGGCGGCGCCGACACCATCGACGGCGGCACAGGCACCGACACCGCGAGCTACGCGAGTTCATCGTCCGGCGTGCAGGTCGACCTGATGGTCAGCGGCGCCCAGTCCAGTACTGGCGACGCGGCCGGCGATGTGCTGGCCTCGATCGAGAACCTGCAGGGTTCGGCCTTCGACGACATGTTGAACGGCGACACCGGCGCGAACCGGCTCGACGGAGGCGCGGGCAACGATCTGCTGACCGGGTGGGCGGGTTCGGACACACTGATCGGCGGCGATGGCTGGGATACCGCGGTCTACGACGGCTCGAACGCCGGCGTCACGGTCGACCTGACGCTCACCGGCGCGCAGAGCAGCGCCGGCCACGCTGCGGGCGATGTGCTCGACAGCATCGAGGCGCTGACCGGCTCGTCGTTCGCCGACACGCTACGCGGCACCGCGGGTGCCAACGCGCTGCGCGGCGGCGACGGCGACGACACGTTCGAAGGTCGCGGCGGCGCGGACATCCTGGACGGTGGCAACGGCATCGACACGGCGAGCTATACGTCGTCCGCCGAAGGCGTCCAGGTCGACCTCGGGCTGACCGGTGCCCAGATCAGCACCGGCGACGCCGGCGGCGACACCCTGTCCAACATCGAGAACCTGACCGGCTCCGCGTTCGACGACGTGCTGCGCGGCGACGGCGCCGCCAACACGCTGACCGCTGGCGATGGCAATGACCTGCTCGAGGGCGGGGGCGGTGCCGACACGCTGATCGGCGGCAACGGCACCGACACCGCGACCTACGTCGGCTCGTTGGCCGCGGTGACCGTCAACCTCGGGCTCGCCACCGCCCAGGTCAGCGGCGGCGACGCGTCGGGCGACGTGCTGACGAGCATCGAGAACGTGATCGGCTCGGCGTTCGACGATGTGCTCGTGGGCAACTCGTCGGCCAACGTGATCGATGGCGGGGCGGGCAGCGACACCGCCAGCTATGTGAACTCGACGGTCGGTGTGAC
>JAPLQE010000043.1 GCA_026399835.1 Burkholderiales bacterium
TGGCCCGTCTTGGCCAGCCGAACCGCCTCCAGCTTGAACTCCAGCGTGTACCGCGCCCTTGTCGTTCCTGTCACTTCCGTTCTCCTTGCCGTCCATTTTGAACTCCTCAGCAAGGGATCCGGTTTTCAGGGGCAAGGTCAGTGTAGATCACACGGTACGTCCCTGACTCGTCCCAGATTCGAAGTTCCTCCACCCCCTTGCCAATGGCAGGCATGGGTTTGAAGTCGTCGTGCTGCTCGCCGCGTTGAACCTTCTCCAGCTGATAGCCAGCGTCCTGCCGTGCGTCTTCGGGAAACTCCCGAAGACGCTTGAGCGAGTCGCCGAGGAACTGCACGGGCTTCATGGACTGACTATATCCGAATGGATATAAGCGAACAACCCACTCCCGGGACCCTCGGTCTCTGGCTACATCAACCCCAGCGGCGGCGGCAGCGGTACCGAGTTGGCCGGTCGCAGCACTTGGGCCCTGCCGTCCCCGCCACCGACGCTCTCCGCGTCAGGGTGACTGCTGTTCCTAGGTTTATGCAGGCTCTTGGACGGCGAATCCACCCACCCACCCTGAAGATCGACTTGGCGTGGCCGACGCACGCCTCAGGCATCTTCGAAACTGTCTGAATTCCCTAACCGGACGTGGGGTCACCCTGACCGTCCCCGAGCCCTGCTGATACAACTCACTGGCTCGTCTCCCGGACCGTTCGCGACAGCGATCCGCACCCACGAGGTGCGCTTTGCACGATTCCGGCGCGCGACCTGCGCGCGGGGGTCACGTTTGGCCTCTGATTCCACCCGCCGTCCCCGCGTGCATCGCTTCGAGGTCGGCCCACGGCTCTGGCACGCGCCTTGCGCCTGTCTGCCGTCGGCCCCGGCCGACCGATCCCACACCAAGGAGAACCAGATGATTCTCGCGTTCCGCAAGCAACGCGTCGCTGCAGCCTTCCTCAGCACCGCCGCCGTCTTCGCGGCGTCGTTCGCCGCGCCCTCGATCGCCCAGGAGAAGACCCTGCGCATCGCGATGACCGCCGCCGACATCCCGCGCACGCTCGGCCAGCCCGACCAGGGCTTCGAGGGCAACCGGTTCACCGGCATCCCGATGTACGACGCGCTGACGCACTGGGACCTCTCCAAGGCCGAAGCGCCGAGCGTGCTGATCCCCGGCCTCGCGCTGTCCTGGGCGGTCGACGCCAAGGACAAGACCAAGTGGGTCTTCAAGCTGCGCCCGGGCGTGAAGTTCCACGACGGCTCGTCCTTCACCGCCGACGCGGTGGTGTGGAACGTCCGCAAGGTGCTCGACAAGGACGCGCCGCACTTCGACGCCAGCCAGGTGGGCGTGACCGCCTCGCGGATGCCGACGCTGCGCACTGCCCGCAAGATCGACGACCTGACGGTCGAACTGGTGACCAGCGAGCCGGACGCGTTCCTGCCGATCAACCTGAGCAACCTGTTCATGGCCTCGCCGACCCACTGGGACGCGAAGCTCAAGGCGGTCCCGGCCGGCGTCACCGATGCCGCTGAGCGCGCCAAGCAGGCGTGGGTGGCCTTCGCGGCGGACGCGTCGGGCAGCGGTCCCTTCAAGATGACCCGTTTCGTGCCGCGCGAGCGGCTCGAACTGGCCGCGAACAAGGGCTACTGGGATCCGAAGCGCGTGCCGAAGATCGACCGCGTCGTCATGCTGCCGATGCCCGAGGCCAACGCCCGGACCGCGGCGCTGCTGTCGGGCCAGGTCGACTGGATCGAGGCGCCGTCGCCGGACGCGATGGCGGCGATCACGACGCGCGGCAACAAGATGTACTTCAATCCGCAGCCGCACGTCTGGCCGTGGCAGCTGTCGTTCGCCGAAGGCTCGCCGTGGCTCGACAAGCGGGTGCGGCACGCGGCGAACCTGTGCGTGGACCGCACCGCGCTGCTCAAGCTGCTGGGCGGGATGATGGGCGTGCCGAAGGGCACCGTGACGCCGGGCCACCCGTGGTGGGGCGATCCGAAGTTCGACATCCGCTTCGATCCTGACGCCGCCCGCAAGCTGATGGCCGAAGCCGGCCACTCGGCCGCCAAGCCGCTGAAGGTCAAGGTGCAGATCTCGGCGTCGGGCTCGGGCCAGATGCAGCCGCTGCCGATGAACGAGGCGGTCCAGCAGTCGCTCAAGCAGTGCCACTTCGACGTGCAGTTCGACGTCATCGAGTGGAACACGCTGTTCACCAACTGGCGCCGCGGCGCGAAGGACCCGACCGCCAACGGCGCGAACGCGATCAACGTCAGCTTCGCGGCGATGGATCCGTTCTTCGCGATGGTGCGCTTCACCAGCACCAAGACCTTCCCGCCGGTGTCGAACAACTGGGGCTACTTCGGCAATGCCGAGTTCGACAAGCTGATCGCCGATGCGCGCGGCAGCTTCGAGGACAAGGCGCGCGACGCCGCCCTGGCCAAGCTGCACGCCCGGATCGTCGAGGAGGCGCCGTTCATCTGGATCGCCCATGACGTCGGCCCGCGTGCGATGAGCCCGAAGGTCAAGAACGTCGTGCAGCCCAAGAGCTGGTTCATCGACATCGCCACGATGACGATGGACTGACGTCGGCGCTCGCTGCGGCCGGGCGCGACCCGTCCGCGGCGCCCGTGGCGCCCGCGGCGGGCCGGCACTGCGCCGGCCCGCCGCGGCGTCTCCGGGCGGGACGCGGTCCCGCCTCCACGCTTGACGGATACCGCCGTGCTCGCCTACCTCTTCAGACGCGTCGTCTACACCTTGCCGATCATGTTCGGTGTGGCGCTGGTGTGCTTCGCCCTCGTGCACCTGGCCCCCGGCGATCCGCTCGTCTCGGTGCTGCCGGCCGACGCGTCGGCCGAGCTCCAGGCCCAGATGCGCACCCTCTACGGCTTCGACCGGCCCTATCCGGTTCAGTTCGCTAGCTGGATCGGGCGCGCGCTGCAGGGCGACCTGGGCACCTCGATCGCCAGCGGGCGATCGGTGTCGACCGAGGTGATCCGTGCGGTGGGCAACACGCTGATCCTCGCCTCGGTGGCGACAATGATCGGCTTCTTCTTCGGCTGCCTGTTCGGCTTCGTCGCCGGCTACTTCCGCGACTCCTGGGCGGACAAGGCGGCCTCGTTCCTGTCGGTGGTGGGCGTGAGCGTGCCGCACTACTGGCTCGGCATGGTGCTGGTCATCATCTTCGCCGCGCAGCTGAACTGGCTGCCGGCCACGGGCGCGGGCCCGGGCGGCTCGGGCGAGTGGGCCTGGGACTGGGCGCACATCCGCCACCTCGTGCTGCCGGCGATCACGATGAGCGTGATCCCGATGGGCATCATCTCGCGCACCGTCCGTGCGCTGGTCGCCGAGACCCTCGCCCAGGAGTTCGTGGTGGGGCTGCGGGCCAAGGGCCTGACCGACTTCGGGGTGTTCCGCCACGTGGTCAAGAACGTCGCGCCGACCGCGCTCGCGGTGATGGGCCTGCAGCTCGGTTACCTGCTCGGCGGCTCGATCCTGATCGAGACGGTGTTCTCCTGGCCGGGCACCGGCTTCCTGCTCAACAGCGCGATCTTCCAGCGCGACCTGCCGCTGCTGCAGGGGACGATCCTGGTGCTCGCGATGTTCTTCGTGCTGCTGAACCTGCTGGTCGACGTCGTGCAGAGCACGCTCGATCCGCGCATCGCCCGGAGCTGAGCGATGAACATCGCGGTCGATGTCACCAAGATCCCCGCGCCGATCTTCGAGCGCAGCCCCGGCTACTGGTCGAGCGTGTTCCGGCGCTTCCGGCGCGATCCGGTCGCGCTGTTCGCCGCCGGCGTGGTCGCCGTGCTGGTGCTGATGGCGCTGTTCGGGCCGTGGCTCACGCCGGCCGATCCCTACAAGTCGTCGATGCTGAGCCGGCTCAAGCCGATCGGCACGGAGGGCTACCCGCTGGGCACCGACGAGCTCGGGCGCGACATGCTGTCACGGCTGATGATCGGCGCGCGCCTGTCGCTGTTCATGGGGATCACGCCGGTGATCTGCGCGTTCGTGATCGGCTCGGGGCTGGGCATCCTCGCCGGCTACGCCGGTGGCGCGGTCAACACCGTGATCATGCGCACCATCGACGTGTTCTACGCGTTCCCGTCGGTGCTGCTGGCGATCGCGCTGTCGGGCGCGCTCGGGGCGGGCATCACCAACGCGCTGCTGTCGCTGACGATCGTCTTCATACCGCCGATCGCGCGGGTCGCCGAGAGCGTCACCACGCAGGTGAGGACGCGGGACTTCGTCGAGGCCGCGCGGGCCTCGGGCGCGGACGCCTTCACCATCGTGCGGGTCCACGTGCTCGGCAACGTGCTCGGCCCGATCTTCGTCTACGCCACCAGCCTGATCGCGGTGTCGATGATCCTCGCCTCGGGCCTGTCCTTCCTCGGCCTGGGCGTGAAGCCGCCCGAGCCCGAGTGGGGCCTGATGCTGAACACGCTGCGCACGGCGATCTACACCCAGCCCTGGGTGGCGGCCTTGCCCGGGGCGATGATCTTCATCACCTCGATCTCCTTCAACACGCTGTCCGACGGTCTGCGGTCGGCGATGGACGTCAAGCAATGAGCGCGGACACGAGTGCCGTCCCGGGGGCCGGAACGGGCGTCGACAGGGCGTCGGTGCCGAACAAGGCGCTGATCGAGGTACGGGGCCTGGTGAAGCATTTCCCGCTCAAGGGCAAGAAGGCCGACGACGGGCGAGCTGCGGTGGTGCGTGCCGTCGACGGCATCGACTTCAAGGTCTACCAGGGCGAGACGCTCGGCGTGGTCGGCGAGTCGGGCTGCGGCAAGAGCACCGCCGCGCGGCTGCTGATGCGCCTGCTCGACCCGACCGCCGGCGAGATCATCTTCGACGGCAAGGCCGTCGGTGGCCGCGAGCTGCCGCTCAAGGAGTACCGCCGGCAGGTCCAGATGGTGTTCCAGGACAGCTACTCGTCGCTGAACCCGCGGATGACGATCGAGGACTCGATCGCGTTCGGCCCGCGGGTGCACGGCGTGGGCGCGCGCGAGTCGGTCGAGCGTGCGCGCGACCTGCTGTCGCGAGTGGGCCTCGAGCCGCGCCGCTTCGCCGAGCGCTATCCGCACGAGCTATCGGGCGGGCAGCGCCAGCGGGTGAACATCGCCCGCGCGCTCGCGCTGCAGCCGCGGGTGGTGATCCTCGACGAATCGACCTCGGCGCTCGACAAGTCGGTCGAGGCACAGGTGCTGAACCTGCTGCTCGACCTGAAGGAGGCCTTCGGCCTGACCTATGTGTTCATCGGCCACGACCTGCACGTGGTGCGCTACGTGTCGGACCGGGTGATGGTCATGTACCTCGGACAGGTCGCGGAGCTCGGGCCGGGCGAGGTGCTGTTCGGCGCTCCGCTGCATCCGTACACCCGGGCGCTGACCGCATCGATGCCGACGATGGACCCCGACAACCGCACCGAGGAGGCGCCGCTGGCCGGCGACCCGCCGAACCCGATCAACCCGCCCTCGGGCTGTCGCTTCCACACGCGCTGCGCGGCGGCCGACCCGGCCTGTGCCAAGCAGGTGCCGAAACTGGGTTCGAAGGCGACGCCGCACGCGGTGGCCTGCCTGATGTACGAGCCCGGGTCCGGCCATTCGAAGGCACCCGCCTCGCAGGAGGCCGCATGAGCGCCGTGCCGATGCCGCGCCCCGAGGCCGGCGACGAGCCGCTGGTGGCGGTCCGCAACCTGCAGGTGGCCTTCGGCAAGGGGCCCAGGCCGGTCCGGGCGGTCAACGGCGTGGACCTGAACGTGGCACGCGGCGAGACGGTCGCGCTGATCGGCGAGTCGGGCTCGGGCAAGAGCGTCACGCTGCGGGCGCTGCTGCGCCTGCACGCGCCGCGCACGACGCGCATCGAGGGCTCGGTACGCGTTGCCGGCCACGACGTGCTGTCGCTCGGGACGCGGGCGCTCGCGGACTACCGGGGCAAGGTCGCCTCGATGATCTTCCAGGAGCCGCTGCTGGCCCTGGATCCGGTCTACACGCTCGGTGCGCAGATCATCGAGTCGATCCGCCGGCACGAGCCGGTCTCGGAGGGCGATGCCCGCCGGCGCGCGCTCGAGCTGTTCGATCGGGTGCGTATCCCGAGCCCGGAGCGGCGCCTCGACGCTTACCCGCACGAGATGAGCGGCGGCATGCGGCAGCGCGCGATGATCGCGCTCGCGCTCGCCTGCCGCCCGCAGCTGCTGCTCGCCGACGAGCCGACCACCGCGCTCGACGCGACGGTGCAGATCCAGATCCTGCTGCTGCTGCGCGAGCTGCAGCGCGAGCTCGGGCTGGGCATCGTGTTCGTCACGCACGACATCGGCGCCGCCGTCGAGGTCGCGGACCGCTTCGCGGTGATGTACGCCGGCCGTATCGTCGAGGAAGGCCCGGTGCGGACCGTCGTGCGCACGCCTCGCCATCCGTACACGCTCGCGCTGCTGCGCGGGCGGGCAGGCGGCCAGACCATGGCACGCGGCACGCGGCTGCTGACGATCGCGGGCTCGCCGCCCGACCTGGCCAACCTGCCCGCGGGCTGTGCGTTCGCCGAGCGGTGCAGCTTCGCGCAGGACGGCTGTCGCGTCGCCCCGCCCGAGCCGGTCACCATCGCCCCCGACCATGTCGTGCGCTGCCTGCGCACCGACGCCACTGCCCGCGTCGCCTGACGCCACGGCCACCGGAACCCCCATGCTCCTAGCCCATGACCCCGCGCGGGCCTTCGTCCCGTATCCGGCGGTGCCTGTGCCCTGTGCCGGCACCGGACCGCTGTCGGGGCTGAGCTTCGCCGCCAAGGACCTGTTCGACGTCGCCGGCTATCCCACCGGGGGCGGCAATCCGCTGGTGCTCGCGATGTCGGGCATCAAGGGGGTGAACGCACCGGCCGTGCAGCACCTGCTCGACGCCGGCGCGCGCTTCGTGGGCAAGACGCACACCGACGAGTTCGCGTTCAGCATGAACGGGCGCAACGCGCATTTCGGCACGCCGATCAACGGAGCCGCTCCCGACCGGATCCCCGGCGGTTCCTCGAGCGGCTCGGCATCGGCGGTGAGCAACCGCCTGTGCGACCTCGCGCTCGGTACGGACACCGGGGGCTCGGTCCGCGCGCCAGCGAGCCACTGCGGCCTGTACGGCATCCGCCCGACCCACGGACGCGTGTCGCTGCAGCGTGCGCTCGACCTGTCGCCGAGCTTCGACACCTGCGGCTTCTTCGCCCGCGATGCGCGCACCTTCGGGCGCGTCGCCGACGTGATGCTCGGCGCGGACACCGCGCCGCTGCCGGCGCGGGTGCGGCTGCTGCGCCCGGACGACGCCTGGGCGCTGATCGCGGCCGAGCCGGCCGCGGCACTCGCCGAGGCCGTCGCACGGGTCGAGGCGGTGGCGGGCGCTGCCGCCCGCTGCACGCTCGCCCTCGATTCGATCGACACGATGTACATGGCCTACCGCCACGCGCAGGGCCGCGAGGCCTGGATGGTTGACGGGCCGATCATCGAGCGCTTCGGTGCGCCGCTCGGGCCGGGCGTCGCAGAGCGCTTCGCCTGGTCGAGCCGGCTGACGGATGCGGAGGTCGCCGCGGCGGACGCCTTCAGGGCGCGCTTCCGGGCCCATCTGGCGGCGCTGCTCGGTGACGACGGGGTCCTCGTGCTGCCGACCATGCCCGACGTGGCGCCGCTGCTGTCAGCGGACGAGTCGGCGCTGGAGGCCTATCGCGCGAATGCCATCCGGCTGCTGTGCACCGCCGGCCTGGCGGGGGTGCCGCAGGTCTCGATGCCGCTCTCGCGGCGCCTCGGCGTGCCGCTCGGGCTGTCGCTGATCGGACCGGCGGGCTCTGACCGCTCGCTGGTCGCGCTGGCGGAGGCGATCGGCGCCTGAGCCGACCGGCCTGCGACGGGCCCGCGAGGGGCCCGTGCGGGCGGGTTCATTCGTCGGCTTCGGTCTCGATTTCGGCTTCGGTCTCGAGCTCGAGTCCGAGTTCGAGGTCGTGCTCGTGCTCGTGTTCCGTGTCGGGCTCGGCCCGGTCGATCGAGGCCGTGTGCAGGCGGCCTTCGACGCGGCGGCCATCGCGGCCGAACATCGAATGGGAGACGCCCTGCGGCGTCTGGTACCAACGCTGCATTCGGCGGGCTGCGGCCAGGGCCGCGTCGGGTTCGAGGATCCCGCCCAGCGAGTTCGGCGCGTCGGCGAAGGCTGCGGCGGACTGCACGCTGTTCATGTCGAGCTGTTCCATGGTGTGCTGGAAAGTAATTCCATGTACGTGGAAGACAGTTCGACTCTTGCCGATCCCGGATGCGGGGTCGCCGCGATCGCGCCGGAAGGCAGGCCGAGCCCGATGGGCGGTGCCTTATGTGTCGGCGGCGGCACGGCGACCGCTGTGCGGCCCGGCGGGCTCTAGACGTCGCCCGGGCCGTCGCGGCCGCAGGACTCAGTCGAGCAGGGCGCGCGCGACGATCTGCGCCTGGATCTCGGCCGCGCCCTCGAACACGTTCAGGATCCGCGCGTCGACCAGCACGCGGCTGATCCGGTACTCCATCGCGTAACCGTTGCCGCCGTGCACCTGCACCGCGTTGTCCGCCGCCGCCCAGGCCACACGGGCCGCGAGCAGCTTCGCCATGCCCGCCTCGAGGTCGCAGCGGCGCTCCGCGTCCTTCTCGCGCGCGGCGAACAGCGTCAGCTGGCGCGCGACCATCGCCTCGACCGCCATCCAGGCGAGCTTGTCGGCCACCCGCGGGAAGGCCGCGATCGGGCGGCCGAACTGGATGCGGTCGCAGGCATAGCCCAGGCCGAGTTCGAGCGCGCTCTGGGCGACGCCGACCGCCCTGGCCGCAGTCTGGATCCGCGCGCTCTCGAAGGTCTTCATCAGCTGCTTGAAGCCCTGGCCCTCGAGGCCGCCGAGCAATGCGTCGCCGGGGATCTCGTAGCCGTCGAAGGCGATCTCGTACTCCTTCATGCCGCGGTAGCCGAGCACCTCGATCTCGCCGCCGCTCAGGCCCGGCGCCGGGAAGGGATCGGCGTCGGTGCCGCGCGGCTTGGACACGAGGAACATCGACAGCCCCTTGTAGCCCTGCGTGTCGCGGTCGGTGCGTGCGAGCAGCGTCATCAGGTCGCTGCGCGCGCCATGCGTCGTCCAGGTCTTGTTGCCGTGCAGCCGCCAGACCGGGCGGCCGTCGGCGGACGTCCCGCGCTCGGCACGCGTGCGCAGCGACGCGAGGTCGCTTCCGGTGTCCGGCTCGGTGAAGGACGCGGTCGGGATGGTGGTGCCGGCGACCAGTCCGGGCAGCCACGCGGTGCGCTGCGCCTCGGTGCCGGCGCCCAGGATCAGCTCGCCGGCGATCTCGGTGCGGGTGCCGAGCGAGCCCAGCCCGATCCAGCCGCGCGAGAGCTCCTCGGTGACGACACACATCGCCGACTTGCCCATGCCCGAGCCGCCCCAGGACTCGGGCACGGTCAGTCCGAAGACCCCGAGCGCGCCGAGCTCGCCGATCACCGCATCGGGGATCAGCGCGTTCGCGAGGTGCCAGCGGTGCGCCGCCTCGGCATGGTCGTCCGACCAGCGCGCGAACTGGCTGCGGATCTCGGCGAGTGCCGGGTCGTCGTAGGCCGGGTCACCGAACGAGCGCGATGCGCGCCCTTCGGCGAGCAGGGCCGCGATCCGAGCACGCACGGGCGGCGCGAAGCCGCGGGCGCGAAGGCGGCGCACGGCCGGGTCGTCGACGAAGGCCGCGAGCGCGTCGCCGTCCTCGTCGATCAGGTCCGGTCGGAACAGTTCGCCCTGGCTCATCGGCAGGCCGCCCGCGAGCTGCGCCAGGTACTCGCCGAAGGCCGCCTG
Organism: Burkholderiales bacterium; assembly: GCA_026399835.1. Classification (GTDB taxonomy): domain Bacteria; phylum Pseudomonadota; class Gammaproteobacteria; order Burkholderiales; family Burkholderiaceae_E; genus UBA4615. The sequence continues at coordinate 9,794 of JAPLQE010000043.1, forward strand.
CAGCATCAGCGACTCGAGCTCGCCGAGCCGGCCCGCCACGGCCAGCCGCCGCGACCAGCCGAGCATCTCGTGCAGCGCACGGACGTAGGTCGCCGCCCAGGCGAACCCGTGGGTGCGGGCCTGCTCCCGGTTGGCTGCGTCCGGATCGCCGCCGAGGCGGGCCCGCAGGAGGGTGCGCAGCGCATCGACCAGGCGGTCGGCGGCGGCGAGCGCCGCGGCGCAGGCGGCGTCGAGGTCTGAGAGGGCGGCCGCGGCCGGCTGGGAAGAGGGGGGGTGCGTGAAGGTCATGTCGGGGTGTCCGGTGCGGCGGGCGAAGCAGGGAGCGCGCCCGCGGGCGGACCGCCGAGCGTGCCTGCCGCCTGCAGGACGAGGATCGCAGCCGCCTCGAGGCCGAGCACCTCGGTCAGGACGGCGGCGGTGTCGGCGCCGATGCGGGCGGCGGGGGCGGGGGCGGGGCGGGGCATGGCGCCGAAGGCCAGCGGGCTGCTCGCGGTGAGGAAGCGGCCGTAACCGGGGTGGTCGATGCGGGCGAACATCGGATTGGCTTCGGAGACGCGCGCATCCTCGGCGAGCATCTGCTCGAAGCTGCGATACGGCCCCCAGAGCAGGGCACGGTCGGAGAGCGCGGCCCCGACCTCGGCCAGCGTGCGCCGCGCGAACCACGGGCGCAGGAAGGCCGAGATCAGCTCGCGGGCCTCCCAGCGGCCCGCCTCGGTGTCGAGCCGATGCCCGAGCGACGCGGCGGCCGCGGCGAGCGCGTCGGACAGGCCGACCGCGCGCACCAGCGCCTGCCACTGCCGGTCGCTGATCGCGACGACCATCGCCCAGCGGTCGTCGGCGGTACAGAAGGCGTCGCCATAGGCGCCGTAGAGGAAGTTGCCGTCGGCGCGCCGCGCGCCGCCGTTGACCTCGACATCGGCGACGTAGCCGAGCGAGGCCGTCGCCGCGAACGCGACGTCGGACAGCGCGAGCCGCACCAGCTGGCCTTCGCCGGTGAGGCGCCGGTGCCGCTCGGCGGCCAGCACCGCCGTCGCGAGCGTCATGCCGGCGAGCAGGTCCCAGGCGGGCAGCACATGGTTGACCGGCGTGCGGCCGTCGCCGGTCACCACCGGAAAGCCCGCAGCGCAGTTGACCGTGTAGTCGACCGCGTTGGCGCCGTCCGAGGAGCCGACCAGCTGCACCATGACGAGGTCGGGGCGGCGCGCACGCAGTGCCTCGTAGCCCAGGTCGCCGTCGACCCCGAGGTTGGTGACGAAGATGCCGCCGCCTTCGCCCGGCGCGGCGATCAGGTCCTGCAGCAGCCGGCGGCCGGCCGGGGCGCGCGGGTCGATCTCCACCGAACGCTTGCCATGGTTCAGCGACGCCCAGTAGAGACTGCGGCCCTCGGCATTCACCGGCATCCGGTTCGCGTCGATGTTGCCGCCGGGCGGATCGACCCGGATCACGTCGGCGCCGAGCTGCGCGAGCGCGAGCCCGGCCGACGGCGTCGCGACGAATGCCGAGAACTCGACGATCCGCAGGCCGTCCAGCGGTCCGCGTGCGGGGGACTGCGTCATCGGTCCGGGGCCCTCAGAACATCTGGTAGCCGAGCGCGGCGAAAGCGGTCGCGTTGGTGCGCTGCCGGACGATCGGCGAGTCGGCGGCGTCGCCGAGCAGATGCCCGACCCCGATGCCGCCGATGGCGATCCAGCGCCCGGCGAAGAAGTGATTGACCGACAGCGCGAGCTGCGCGTTGCGCAGTCCGCTCGACGGCGAGTAGGGCACGTAGCCCGAGGCGAGCGACTGGCCGGCGTCGACGCCGAACCAGGTCTGCTGCGACTTCGCGTTGCCCGCGGTGACGAATGCGGTGAGGCTCATCCGCGTGGCCGGCCCGAGCTGCAGGTCCCGCCGCATGCCCGCATCGAGCTCCGCCCCCTTGTCGCCGCCGCGGACGTTCACGCCGAGTGTCCAGGCCCGAGACAGCGCCTGCGTCCAGTACACGCTGGCCTCTGCGCCGAAGCCGATGTCGCCCATGCCGCGCAGGTCGGACGACTGGCTCTCGCGGCGGCCGAAGCGGGGGATGAGCCTCGCGCCGACCTGTGTCGTCGCCGTGTTGACGAACGAGTAGCCGATGCCGCTGCCGGTGCTCGCGAAGAAGCCGCTGCGGTTCGCGTAGTCGATGTACGGCAGCACCATCAGGGTCATGTCGTCGGAGCCGAGGTAGGCCGGCCGGAGGATGCTCGCGGCGCCCAGGAGCAGTCGGCTGTCGCCGGGTCCGACCGGGGGCAGGCTGACGATGCCCTGGTACTGCGCCTGCACGGGTGCGGCGCACAGCCCGCAGGCGGCAGCGATCGAGGCGGTGAGGAGTCGTGGGGTCATTCGGGGCGACGCGAGGTCGTGCCTGGAGGCCGCGTGCCGGCGGCCGGGACGACGATTCCATCACAAAGGCCTGCCGGGTGATGCCGTAGCATCGCAACCTTGCGGTCTTCCCCTCTTCGGACCGGTTCCGGAAACGCGAGCGCAGTGGCCGATCTCGACCGATTCTCCCTGTTCACCGAAGCGCGCGAGCGGCTGGGGAGGGCGTTCGTGCGCGCGCTGTCGGCGGCGCTGCCCGAGATGGCCGACACGCTCGAGCAGTCGGCGGGCCTGGCGGCCTCGATCGTCGGACGGCGCCAGCTCCTCGCGGCTGCCGCGGTGCTGCGGATGGAGGCCGATGGCCGCACGCAGCGCGCGCTCGCGCGCCTGTACGACCTCACGTTCCGCATGCTCGAGCTCAATCAGTCGCCGCCGCCCGCCGATGGCGAGCCGCCGATGCTGAGCCTGCTGGGCGAGGAGGAGCTCGATCACCAGATCCTCGCCGACGAGGTCGCCAAGACCGTTCGCGAGCACCTGGGCGCGGCCTGCGAGGTCGCGCTGCGGCGCGTCGACGGACTCACCCGGACCGTGTCGGACGACGCGCGCGCACCGCTCGGCCCGAGCGTGCTTGCCGCGGCGGCTCTCGATGCGCTGCGCCCGCTCACCTCGGAGCGCGCCACGCGCGGGGCGGCGCGCGCAGCGGCGATCGAGCGGCTCGCGCCGCGCCTTGCCGAGGCGATCGTCGAGACCGATGCGTGGCTGGCAGCACGCGGCGTCGAGCCGTGGAGCCCGCCCGCGCCCGAGGTGCAGCCCTTGCCGCTGCCCGAGACCGCGGGCAAGGTGCTGCCGCTGCCCGGCGTACGCGAAACCACGCCGATGCCCGATCCGGCACCGAACCGGCGGGCGGCCGGTCCGATCGACTTGCCCGAAGCCGAAGCCGCTTTCCCGGCCGTCGCCCCGATCGTCGTGGTCGAGCCGGCGGCGGAGGCAGTGCAGGATCCCGCACGCCTTGCCCCGTCGTCACCCGCTGCGATCGACGATGCGCTCGCCGCCGAGCCCGACGCACAGTCCTCATCGCCGGCCGCGATCGAAGCGATTCCCGCAGCGGCGACCGACGCGACGCCCGCCGCTGCGGCTGAAGCGACGCCTGCCGCTGCGGCCGAAGCGGCCCCCGCCACCGCCATCGACCGTGCAGGCGATGCGATCGTGGAGGCCATCTCGCTCGCCGACGTGCTCGGCCGTCAGCCGTTCGCGCAGGGGCGCCCCGAAGCCGCCTACCGCTACGCGTCCGGGCTGCCGCGTCCCGATGCGCTGCAGGAGGACGCGGTCGCCTTCGCCCATCATGTCGGCGTGGCGCCCTACACGCGCGCCGCGCGCCAGCGCTACTTCGATGCGCTGCGCCAGCGGATGCAGGCCGCCGAGGCCGCCCCCGGCCAGATCGCTGCGCTCGACCTGGTCGCGAGCCTGTTCGACTACGTCGTCGACGACAGCCGGATGCCGCCCGCCGCGCAGCCGTTGCTGTGGCGGCTCCAGCATCCGGCGCTGACCCTGGCCGCGCTCGATGCCGGCTACCTCGGGGACGACCGGCGCTCGATCCGCCGGCTGGTCGAGCATCTGGCGGCGATCTCGGTCGCCTACGCGGACGACGTCACCCAGGGCAGCGAGCTCTACCGCCGGCTCGACACCGTCGTGCGCGCGGTCGAAGTCGTCTCGCATGCGTTCCAGACGCGCTCCACGGTGCTGGGCGAGCAGGTGCGCCGCGAGTACCAGCGTGCTGCCCAGGGGGTCACGCAGCTGGTCTCGCGGGTCGCCAACGAGCGACATGCGCTCGACGCCACCCCGGGCCGCCGCAACCGCCGCGACTACACCCGGCGTCCGTCGCGAGAGCGCGAGCAGGTCGTCACGCGGCGACTCGAGAGCGAGCTGCACGAACGCATCGATCGCCACGACGTGCCGGATTCGGTCCGGGATTTCCTGCTCGGTGTCTGGTTGCGCCATCTGCGCACGGCGATGCTGCGTGACGGGGAGGGCAGCTCTTCGTACCGGCTGGCGCTGCAGGTCGTCGACGATCTGCTCTGGAGCCTCGATGCCGGCGGTCCGCGTCCGAGCCGTCGCCAGCTGGCCTCGCGCATACCGCCGCTCATCAAGCTGCTGACGCAGGGCGTGACCGACATCGGTGCCCGGCCCGAGGAGTTCCGACCGTTCCTCGACGAGCTGTTCCTGATCCACCTGCGCAAGATGCAGAAGACGCCGCGCGACGGCGACGACATGCGCGAGCCCGCGACACGGCCCGCGCCGCCGCCCGGCGACGCGTTCGATGCCCTGCCCACGCTCGACGAGACGCTGCCGGACACGCTGACGGACGCGGCGGACGTTCGCGAAGCGGCCGCGCGCGACGCCGCCGGTGCGCCTGACGCGGCGCCGAGCGAGCGTGACGCGGTCGCCCCGACCGATGCCGCGCCGGCTGCAGCCGGCGCGCCGGCCGATGACCGCAGCCGACGTGCCCTGTCGCCTGGTTCACGGCTGGGCTGGCTGCGGCGGGGCACCGAGCGTCCCGATCCGCCGCGCACCGGGTTCCAGCGGCTCGTTTCCGACGACGACGAGCCGATCGAGTCCTGGCCCGAGGAGCCGGTTCGCGCAGCGCCCGTCCCTAAGGGGCCCGAGCCGCTGGCTGCGTCGCAGGCCGAGGCGCCGGGCACGTCGAAGGCCGCTTCGCAGGCAGCGCCGGCGCCCGACGCGCCGCTGCCGCCGCTGCCCGCACCGTCCGATCTGCCCCGGGGCGCCGCCATCGCGCGCGAGGGCGAGCCGCCGCCGGTCGTGCGCGCCCCGCTCGAGCGTCGCGCCGACCCCGAAGGTGCCGCGCCCGAGCATCGGCTGCTGTCGGTACTGAGCGAGGTGAGCCTCGCCGACTTCCCGCTGAAGCCCCAGCGCCTTCAGATGGGCCCCGACGACGCGCTCGCCCGGCTGAGCCGCGGCGACTGGCTCGAGCTGATCGGCCGCGACGGCGAGCCGCAGGACGTCAAGGTGGCCTGGATCAACTCGCGGCGGACCGTGGTGCTGCTGGTCCGCCGGCCGGACCGCCGCGCGCTGTCGCTGCGTGCCACAGAGCTGCGCGAGCGCTTCGCCACCCAGCGCGCGTCGCTGATCGTCTGACGGGCGGGGCGACGCGAGTTAGCGCGCCGGGAAGGTCACGATGTGATCCGCCGCGAAGCGGATGCCGATCGCCTCGCCGATCCGGTGGTCGTGGTGGCTGGGCACGAGGGCGAGCAGCCGCTGGCCGCTCGGCAGCTGCAGCGTGTAGAGGAACTGCGCGCCTCGGAACGCCTTGCGCAGCACCTGTGCCTGGATCGGGCTCGCATCGTCGTGCACCACGTCGTCCGGCCGGAGCAGCACGGTGAGCTCGCCGCCGGGGCCGGCGTTCGTCCGGGCCTGGATGAGTTCCTCGTCGTTCGGGATCGGCAGCGTGCCGAGCTCGACCTCGAGCTGCGCCGCATCGCCCTCGTCGACCAGCCAGCCGCGCAGGAACACGCCCATGCCGACGAAGTCCGCGACGCTGCGGCTCGCGGGATGGTGGTAGAGCCGGTAGGCCTCGTCCCACTGCGCGATCCGCCCGCCCTCCATCACGCCGACGGTGTCGGCGAGAGCGAAGGCCTCGTACTGGTCGTGCGTCACCATCAGCGTGGTCGTGCCGGCCCGCTTCAGGATGTCGCGCAGCTCGAGGGCCAGGTTCTCGCGCAGGTCGGGATCCAGGTTGGAGAAGGGCTCGTCGAGGAGCAGCAGCGCCGGGGCCGGCGCCAGCGCACGCGCCAGCGCCACCCGCTGCTGCTGTCCGCCCGACAGCTCGTGCGGATAGCGCTCGCCGACGCCCGACAGGCCGACCAGCGCGAGCATCCTCGCGATCCGGTCGCGACGCTCGGCCCCGCCGAGCCGGCGCAGCCCGAAGCCCACGTTGCCCGCCACATCGAGGTGGGGGAACAGCGCGTAGTCCTGGAACACCACGCCCACCCCGCGCTTCTCCGGCGGCAGCACCGCGGCCGGCGACGACACCTGCCTGCCCGCGATGCGGATCGCGCCGGCATCCGGTGTCACGAAGCCGGCGACGGCCCGCAGCGCGGTGGTCTTGCCGCAGCCCGAGCTGCCGAGCAGGCAGCCGATCTCGCCCCCCGCCAGCGCGAACGTCAGGCCATCGAGGACCTGGACGCGGCGCCCGTCCGGTTCGAACGCGACCGACAGGCCGTCGACCGCGAGCGAGGTCGCCGCGGCGTCCGCAGGGGCGGCACTCGCCCGGGCCGTTTCGGCCGACCGATCGACGGCGGCGGACGGGGCACGGTCCATCAGATGCGATTGCCTATAATTCTCATTGCCATGGATGATTGTAGCCCGAGCCGTTCGCCGGCCGCCCCGCCGACCGTCGCCCGATGAGCCCGCCCGCCGACAGCGCCGCGGCCGCCCGCACGTGACCCGATCCCCGTTCGGATGGGTCGCGGGCGGCGTCGCCGTCTCGGTGGTCGCCCCGCTGGCCGCGCTGCTCTGGGTCGCGCTGCAGCCGACCGGCCCGGACGCGCTCGCGCACCTGCTGTCCACGGTGCTGCCGCGCTACACGCTGACGTCGCTGCTGCTGGTCGCCCAGGTCGCCGCCTGTGTGACGCTGCTCGGCGTCGGTGCCGGATGGCTGGTCGCGGCCTACGAGTTCCCCGGCCGCCGGGCGCTCGAGATCGCGCTCATCCTGCCCCTCGCGATGCCGGCCTTCGTGCTCGCCTATGCGTACACCGACTTCCTCGACACCAGCGGGCCGCTGCAGGGCTGGCTGCGCGAGACGACCGGATGGTCGATCGGCCAGTACTGGTTCCCGCCGGTGCGCTCGCTGCCCGGGGCCGCGCTCTTCCTGTCGCTGGCCCTCTATCCGTACGTCTACATGCTGGCCCGCAATGCGTTCGCCGAGCGCAGCGCGTCGCTCGCCGAGGCCGCCCGCTCGCTCGGACTGCCCGCGCCGCTGGTCTGGTGGCGGGTCACCTGGCCGGTCGCCCGGCCGGCGGTGGTCGCCGGCCTGACGCTGGTGACGATGGAGACGCTCGCCGACTTCGGCACCGTCAACTTCTTCGCGGTCGACACCTTCTCGGCCGGCATCTTCCGGGCATGGCAGGGCCTGGGCGACCGGGCCGCCGCCGCGCGGCTCGCGCTGGTGCTGCTCGCGGCGGTGCTGCTGCTGGTGTGGGTCGAACGCCGTCAGCGCGGGCGGATGGCGTTCCATTCGCGCGCAGCGCGGCCGGCACGCGTTCGTCGGCTGCGCGGCGTGGCGGCATGGGGTGCGACGCTGCTGTGCCTGCTGCCGGTGCTGGCCGGCTTCGTCCTGCCGGTGCTGCTGCTGCTGCGTGCGGCGGCCGGGCAGGGCGTCTGGCTCGACGCGCGCCTCGCTCAGTGGGCGGCCAACACCGCGCTGCTGTCGGGCCTCGCGGTCGCGGTGGTGGTGCCGCTCGCGCTCGCGCTGGCCTACGCGGTGAGGCTCGCCCAGACGCGCTGGATGGCTGCGTTCGCGACCGTTGCGGGCGCCGGCTACGCGGTCCCCGGGATCGTGCTCGGCGTCGGCCTGCTCGCGGTGGTCGGGGCGGTGGACCGTGCATGGGCCTGGGGCGCCGGTACCGGCCTGCTGCTCGGCGGCACCGCGGTGGCGGTCGTCTATGCCTACTCTGTGCGCTTCTTCGCCGTCGCGCAGCACGGCCTCGAGGCATCGCTCAAGCGGATCAGCCCGTCGATGGATGCGAGCGCGCGCACGCTCGGCGCCGGCCAGTTCGAGATGCTGCGTCGCGTGCACTGGCCGCTGCTGCGTCCGAGCATCGCCACCGCGGCGCTGCTGGTGTTCGTCGACTGTCTCAAGGAGCTGCCCGCGACGCTGGTGCTGCGGCCGTTCAACTTCGACACCTTGGCGGTGGTGGCCTACAACTTTGCCGCCGACGAGCGGCTCGCCGAGGCGGCGCTGCCATCGCTGGCGATCGTGCTGGTGGGACTGCTGCCGGTGGTCGTGCTGGCTCGCAGCTTCCGACGTCTTTGAGACGCGCGTGCGGCCGGCCGCGGCACAGGCCGGGCCCGCGTCAGCCCGCCGCCGCCCCGATCCCGAGCGCCTGCAGCGCGAGCGGCCACAGCACCGTCGCCCAGGTCGCACCGACCAGCAGCAGCGCGATGAGCACCGCCGCGCTGCCCAGGTCCTTGGCCTGCTTCGACAGCGCGTGCCGCTCGAGCCCCACCCGGTCGACGACCGCCTCGAGCGCCGAGTTCAGCAGCTCGACGATCAGCAACACGGCGAGCACACCGACCAGCGCGAGCTTCTCGAGCGCGCCCACGGGCACCCACAGCGCGATCGGCACCAGCACCGCACACAGCGCGAGTTCCTGCCGGAATGCCGCCTCGTCGCGCCAGGCGGCGCGCAGGCCGGCCAACGAGTTGCGGCCGGCTGCCGCGATGCGGGCGAATCCGCCACGACTCTTGAAAGGGCTGTCCGAGGCCAATGTCCATCCCGGGGGCAGGGCGCACCGCGTGCGTAGCCCAGGAGAATAGCGGAGAGCGCCCGCCCGTCGGTCGCGGGCAGGCTGCGGTTGGACAGCCCCGCTGCGGTGCTGCTATAGTCTTGGGCTCGCAGGCGCGTAGCTCAGTTGGTTAGAGCACCACCTTGACATGGTGGGGGTCGTTGGTTCGAATCCAATCGCGCCTACCACATTCCTGCTGGTAGGGCCGCCGACACTCCGACGGTTCGAACATCGGTTCAAGCCGCGATGCAAGCAGTCCGTTCCAGTGCCGTTCGAACTCCCCGGACCCGATAGGATCCGGGACAGTCCGCACGCGCATCAGCATCCCGAAAAGTGCGGCTCGTCCGCACTTTTTTTTTGCCCCCCGCAGCACGCCAGCAGCCCGCGACAGAGAGCACCCGATCGTGACCAAAATCAGCCTGCCCGACGGTTCGGTTCGTGAATTCCCGGCGCCGCCGACGGTCGCCGAAGTGGCCGCCTCGATCGGCCCCGGTCTCGCCAAGGCCGCGCTCGCCGGCCGCGTCGATGGCACGCTCGTCGATACCTCGTACCGCATCGAGCACGATGCGCGTCTCGCGATCGTCACCGACAAGGACCCCGACGGCCTCGAGGTGATCCGTCACTCGACGGCCCACCTGCTCGCTTATGCGGTGAAGGCGCTCCACCCCGACGCGCAGGTCACGATCGGGCCGGTGATCGACAACGGCTTCTACTACGACTTCTCGTACAAGCGTCCGTTCACGCCCGAGGACCTCGCCGCCATCGAGGCCAAGATGGCCGAGCTCGCGAAGAAGGACGAGCCGGTCACGCGCGAGGTCTGGCAACGCGACGACGCGGTGAAGTTCTTCGAATCGATCGGCGAGAAGTACAAGGCCGAGATCATCGCGTCGATCCCCGCGGACCAGCCGATCGGCCTGTACCGCGAGGGCGCGTTCGTCGACCTGTGCCGCGGCCCGCACGTGCCGTCGACCGGCAAGCTGAAGGTCTTCAAGCTCATGAAGCTGGCCGGGGCCTACTGGCGCGGCGACTCGAAGAACGAGATGCTGCAGCGGATCTACGGCACCGCGTGGGCGAGGAAGGAAGACCAGGACGCGTACCTGCACATGCTGGAGGAGGCCGAGAAGCGCGACCACCGCAAGCTGGGCAAGCAGCTCGACCTGTTCCACCTGCAGGACGACGCCCCCGGCATGGTGTTCTGGCATCCGAAGGGCTGGGCGCTGTGGCAGCAGGTCGAGCAGTACATGCGCCGCGTCTACCAGGATCACGGCTACCAGGAGATCCGCTGCCCGCAGGTCCTCGACCGCTCGCTGTGGGAGAAGTCGGGTCACTGGGAGAACTACAAGGACCATATGTTCACCACGGCCTCCGAGAACCGCGACTACGCGGTCAAGCCGATGAACTGTCCGGGTCATGTCCAGGTCTTCAACAGCGACCTGCGCAGCTACCGCGACCTGCCGCTGCGCTACGGCGAGTTCGGTGCGTGCCACCGCAACGAGCCTTCCGGCGCGCTGCACGGCATCATGCGGGTGCGCGGCTTCGTGCAGGACGACGGCCACATCTTCTGCACCGAGGACCAGATCCTCGACGAGTGCATCGCCTACACCGCGCTCCTGCACGAGGTCTATCGCGACTTCGGCTTCACCGACATCCTCTACAAGGTGGCGACCCGGCCCGCCAAGCGCGTCGGCAGCGACGAGCTCTGGGACAAGGCCGAGTACGCGGTGATGGAGTCGCTGCGCCGTTCGGGCGTCGAGTTCACGATCGCCGAGGGCGACGGTGCGTTCTACGGACCCAAGATCGAGTACACGCTGCGCGACGCCCTCGGGCGCCATTGGCAGTGCGGCACGATGCAGGTCGATTTCTTCATGCCGCAGCGCCTCGGCGCCGAGTTCGTGGCAGAGGACAACGCGCGCCACCATCCGGTGATGCTGCACCGCGCGATCGTCGGCTCGCTCGAGCGCTTCATCGGGATCCTGATCGAGAACCACGCGGGGGCGTTCCCGCCTTGGCTGGCTCCGGTTCAGGCCGTGGTGCTGAGCATCACCGAAGGCCAGGCCGACTACGCGCGCGACGTTGCACAAGCGCTGAAAAAACAAGGGTTTAGGGTCCAGGCCGATTTGCGGAACGAAAAGATCGCGTATAAGATCCGGGAGCACAGCATGCAAAAGGTTCCCTATCTGCTCGTGGTGGGCGACAAGGAACGGCAGGCTGGGCAGGTCGCCGTACGTGCACGCGGAGGCGTCGATCTGGGCCCGATGGCCCCCGACGCATTCACCCGGCAGCTCGCCGACGACGTCTCCAACCGGAAGGCCTGATGCCGCCGAGGGACGTCGTTCGAGGGATGTCGGCATTCTGTCGTGCGTCCGGCGTTCGATTCCCCTGTTGGAGATGACAGCATAGCTACTGCGAACGAGCGGGACCGAGGTCACCGCATCAACGGCGAGATCAACGTCCCCGAACTGCGCCTGATGGGCGTCGACAACCAGCCGCTGGGCATCGTGGCCACGCGGGACGCCATCCGGATGGCCGAAGAGGCCGAAGTCGACCTGGTCGAGATCGCCCCCACGGCGGTACCGCCGGTAGCCCGGCTGATGGACTACGGCAAGTTCAAGTACCAGGAACAGAAGCGCGCCGCCGAGGCCCGGGCCAAGCAGAAGATCATCCAGGTCAAGGAAGTGAAGTTCCGGCCGGGTACGGATGACAACGACTACAACGTCAAGCTGCGCAACCTGAACCGGTTCCTGGACGAGGGCGACAAGGCCAAGATCACGCTGCGTTTCCGGGGCCGCGAGATGGCCCACCAGGAATTCGGCGTGCGGCTCCTCGAGCGGATCCGCACCGACCTCGAAGGGGTCGGGCAGGTCGAGTCGATGCCGAAGCTGGAAGGGCGCCAGATGATCATGATCATCGCGCCGAAGAAGAAGAAGTAAGCCGCTGATTCTTCTGATATAGTCGCGAGTTCCCCGGCGGGACGCACGGCGTGCGTCCGGTCGGCAGCTTCCAGGGGGGGCGCGTTGCACGAGCGGTCCCGAGGAAGCACCAGCCTCTCGGGTTCTCGAAGTGCCGGCGTCCGTCCGGCCACCTCGAAGAGGCGTCAGCTCGGAGCAGTCATGCCCAAGATGAAGACGAAGAAGAGCGCCGCGAAGCGCTTCCGGGTCCGCGCAGGCGGCACCATCAAGCGGGGCCAGGCGTTCAAGCGCCACATCCTCACCAAGAAGACGACGAAGAACAAGCGTCACCTTCGCGGTTCCACCCAGGTCCATGAGTCCGACGTCGTGAGCGTCCGGGCCATGATGCCGTACGCGTAAGGGAGGGACGACATGCCCCGAGTCAAACGTGGTGTAACGGCCCGCGCCCGTCACAAGAAGATCCTCAAGCTGGCCAAGGGTTATCGCGGCCGCCGCAACAACGTCTACCGCATCGCCAAGCAGGCGGTGATGCGCGCCGGCCAGTACGCGTACCGTGACCGCCGTACCCGCAAGCGCGTCTTCCGCACGCTGTGGATCGCGCGTATCAACGCCGCGGCCCGCGAGCACGGCATCAACTACAGCCGCTTCATCGCCGGACTGAACAAGTCGGAGATCGGGCTCGACCGCAAGGTCCTGGCCGAACTCGCGGTGAACGACAAGCCGGCGTTCGCGGCGATCGTCGCCCGGGTGAAGGCCTCGATCGGCGCCTGACGAGCCGTCGCGCACGGACCGCTGCACCGATGTCGGCGCACGGTCCGGGCGGACGGGTCGGAACGATGAAGCGCGGCGCCGCATGCGGTGTCGCGGACGACGGGGCCGGTGACGGCCCCGTTGTCGTTTCAGTCGCGCCCGCAGGCTGACCCGCGGTGCGGCGACACCCGCAGGAAGCGTCCCTGGACGATTCGAGGACCCGATGAGCGACAGCTTGATGAACGACAGCTTGATGAACGAGGACAGCGGCGGCGACACGCAGCGGCTCGTCGACGAGGCCCGCGACCTGCTCGCGTCGGCGGGCGATGCCGCAGCACTGGCCAACGCGAAGGCGCGCTTCCTGGGCAAGGACGGCCTGCTCACGGCGCGGATGAAGTCCCTCGGCAAGCTCTCGCCCGAGGCGCGCGGCCCGGTCGGCAAGCGTCTCAACGAGGCCAAGCAGGCGATCGAGGCGCTGGTCAATGCGCGCCAGCAGTCGATCGACCAGGCGGCACTCGATGCGCGGCTGTCGCAGGAGGCGATCGACGTCACGCTGCCCGGGCGCGGCGCCGGCCGCGGCGGGCTGCATCCGGTGACGCTGACCATCGAGCGCGTCGAGGCGATCTTCCGCTCGATCGGCTTCGACGTCGCCGACGGCCCGGAGATCGAGGAGGACTTCTTCAACTTCACCGCGCTCAACACGCCGGAGAACCATCCGGCGCGCTCGATGCACGACACCTTCTACGTCGACGGCCGGGACGAGCGCGGCCGCGGCCTGCTGCTGCGCACGCACACCAGCCCGATGCAGGTGCGCTATGCGCGGATGCACGCGCCGCCCATCAAGGTGATCGCGCCCGGCAAGACCTATCGGGTCGATTCCGACGCCACGCACTCGCCGATGTTCCACCAGGTCGAGGGCATGTGGATCGAGGAGGACATCTCCTTCGCCGACCTCAAGAACGTCTACACCGAATTCCTGCGGCGCTTCTTCGAGCGCGACGATCTCGACGTGCGCTTCCGCCCGTCTTACTTTCCGTTTACCGAGCCCTCGGCGGAGATCGACATGCGCTTCGCCGACGGGCCGCTGGCCGGGCGCTGGCTCGAGGTGTCGGGCTCGGGGCAGGTGCATCCGAACGTCGTGCGCAACATCGGGCTGGACCCGGAGCGCTACATCGGATTCGCGTTCGGCTCGGGCATCGAGCGGCTCGCGATGCTGCGCTACGGAGTCGGGGACCTGCGGATGTTCTACGAGAACGACCTGCGTTTCCTCGGCCAGTTCGACCGCTGAAGCGCACGACAAGAAGAAGAGGGCGTCGATGAAATTCTCCGAACGGTGGCTGCGCGCCTACGCGAACCCCGAGCTGTCCAGCGAGGCGCTGGCCCATGCGTTGACGATGGCCGGCCTCGAGGTCGAGGAGCGGGCGCCCGCGGCGCCGCCCTTCGCGGGCGTGGTGGTCGGCAAGGTGCTCGAGGTGACGCGCCATCCGAACGCCGACAAGCTCAACGTCTGCAGCGTCGACGTCGGTGCGGCCGAGCCGCAGCAGATCGTCTGCGGCGCGCCGAACGTCGTCGCAGGGATGAAGGCGCCGTGCGCGCTGCCCGGCGCCGAGCTGCCCGGCGGCATGAAGATCGGCATCGCGAAGATGCGCGGCGTCGAGAGCCGCGGAATGCTGTGCTCGGCGCGCGAGCTCGGGCTGTCCGAGGACCACGGCGGTCTGCTGTCCCTGTCCGACGAGCTGGCGGTGGGCACCTCGCTGCGCGATGCGCTGTCGCTCGACGATCAGCTGTGGCTGCTCAAGCTCACGCCGAACCTCGCGCACTGCATGTCGGTGACCGGCATCGCGCGCGAGGTCGCTGCGATCACCGGCGCGCCCCTGGTGCTGCCGTCGTTCGAGCCGGTCGAGCCGACGATCGAGGACACGCTGGCGGTGAGCGTCGAGGCCCCCGAGCTGTGCGGACGGTTCAGCGGCCGGGTGATCCGCGGTGTCGATGCGCGCGCGCCGACGCCCGCATGGATGCGCGAGCGCCTGGAGCGCTCGGGCCAGCGCTCGATCTCCGCGCTGGTCGACATCTCGAACTACGTGATGCTCGAGATCGGCCGGCCGACTCACGTCTTCGATCTCGCGAAGATCGACGGCGGGCTGCAGGTCCGCTGGGGCCGGCCGGGCGAGCGGCTCGAACTGCTCAACGGCCAGACCGTCGAGCTCGGACCCGACGAGCACGGTCTGCCGGTCGGCGTGATCGCCGACGCGAGCCGCGTCGAGAGCCTCGCCGGCATCATGGGCGGCGAGGCCACGGCAGTGTCCCTGGACACCACCGACATCTATGTCGAGGCGGCCTTCTGGTGGCCGGCCTCGGTCGCCGGGCGCGCGCGCCGGTACAACTTCTCGACCGACGCCGCGCAGCGCTTCGAGCGCGGTGTCGACGCGGCGAGTACCGTCGACGACCTCGAGTACCTGACGCGCCTGATCGTCGATGTCTGCGGCGGCCGCGCCGGCCCGCTGGACGACACGATCACCTCGCTGCCCGGTCGCCCGCCGGTCTCGCTGCGCGTGGCCCGCGCCCGCAAGGTCATCGGTGCCGACATCGGGCTGGCCGACTGCACCGCGGCCTTCGAGCGGCTGGCGCTGCCGTACGAGGTCTCGCCCGGCGCAGCTGCCGATGGCTCGGACGCGGTGGTGATCGTGACCCCGCCGTCGCGCCGCTTCGACCTCGAGATCGAGGAGGACCTGATCGAGGAGGTCGTCCGGATCTGGGGCTTCGAGCGGCTGCCGGTTCGCCCGCCGAGGGCGAGTGCCTCGATGCGCGCGGTGCCCGAGGATCGCCGCTCGGCCACGCTGCTCAAGCGCTGCTGGGCGGACCGCGACTGGCAGGAGGTGGTGAACTTCGCATTCGTCTCGGACCGCATGGAGACGATGCTCGAGACGGGGAGCGCGCCGATCGCGCTGCTCAACCCGATCGCCGAGACGATGAACGTCATGCGCACGACGCTGTGGGGCGGGCTGCTCGGCAACCTGCGCCACAACCTGAACCGCAAGGCGGCGCGCGTCCGGCTCTTCGAGGTGGGGCGGGTGTTCCTGCGCGATGCCGCGGCTGTGGGCGGCCCGCTGTCGGTACCGGGCATCGATCAGCCCTGGCGCATCGCCGGCGTGGCCTGGGGGCCCGCGCTCGACGAGCAATGGGGGGCGAAGACCCGTGCGGTCGATTTCTTCGATGTGAAGGCGGACCTCGAGGCGATCGCCGGCGCCGGCACGCTGCGCTGCGAGCCCGTCGCCCATCCCGCGCTGCATCCCGGTCAGTCGGCGCGCCTCGTCGATGCCGCAGGGCAGTCCGTCGGCTGGCTCGGCGCGCTGCACCCCCGGCTGGTGCAGCCGCTCGACCTGCCCGGGCAGGCGCCGATCCTCTTCGAGCTGGCGCTCGAGCCGATGCTGCATCGGACGGTGCCCGCCTACCGCGAGTTCTCCCGCTTCCCGCCGGCCATCCGAGACCTCGCCTTCGTGCTGCCGGAGGCGGTGACGGTGTCCGCGGTGCTCGCCGACATCGCCGCGCTGCGCCGCGCCGAGCCCCTTCTAGAACCGTTGCAGGACGTGAGGCTGTTTGACGAATATCGCGGTAAGGGATTGGAAAATAAGGAGAAAAGCCTTGCCTTCCGGTTCTGGATGCAAGATACTCATCGCACCCTCGAGGATGCCGAGGTGGATTCGGCGATGAGGGCGATCACGGTCCGGCTGGGTGAGACACGCGGAGCCCGCCTCAGGTCGTCCTGAAGTACCCAACGATGAACCAATCGTCCCCGTCCGATCTCGGACCCGATCTAGCGCTCGAGGCGCGCGAGCGCGATCTCGCGGCAGCGCTCGGCGCCACGCCGCGGGTGGACGATCCGTTCACGCTCACCAAGGCAGAGCTGGCCGAGATGCTGTTCGAGCGGGTCGGCCTCAACAAGCGCGAAGCCAAGGACATGGTCGAGACCTTCTTCGACGAGATCCGCGATGCGCTCGAGCGGGGCGAATCGGTCAAGCTGTCCGGCTTCGGCAACTTCCAGTTGCGCGACAAGCCGCAGCGCCCCGGTCGCAATCCCAAGACCGGCGAGGAGATCCCGATCTCGGCCCGTCGCGTCGTGACCTTCCACGCGAGCCAGAAGCTCAAGGCGCTCATCGAGCGCCTGCCGCCCGAATGAGCGCCGCCCCCGGCAAGCTTGACGCCGGTGCGCCGCTGCCGCCGATCCCGGCCAAGCGCTACTTCACGATCGGTGAGGTGAGCGAGCTGTGCGGGGTCAAGCCGCACGTGTTGCGCTACTGGGAGCAGGAGTTCACGCAGCTGCGTCCGATGAAGCGGCGCGGCAACCGCCGCTACTACCAGCACCACGAAGTGCTGCTGGTGCGCCGGATCCGCGAGCTGCTCTACGAGCAGGGCTTCACGATCAGCGGCGCGCGCAACCGGCTGGGCGAGGCCGCGCAAAACGGCCGTCGCAAGGACGCCGCCGCGGCTTTGCCCGCCGGCACCGAGCCGCTGCCGGGCGACCCGATCGAGGCTGGTGCAGGGGTCGATGCCGAGGACGGACTGTCCGCCGTCCGCGCCGATCTGCTCGCAGCACTGCATCTCCTGCAGCCCGAGCCGCCCCATCGCCGCTGAGGCGGCGCCGAGCCTGCTATACTCGCGTCTCTTTCGGGGCGTAGCGCAGCCTGGTAGCGCACCTGCATGGGGTGCAGGGGGTCGCGAGTTCGAATCCCGCCGTCCCGACCATCAAAGCAAGTGCCCAGGTCCTCACCGACCTGGGCTTTTGTCTTTCTGGGGTCCCCGTTCGTCGCAGCTCGGCATTCGGGTGACGGACGCACCGGCTCCTCCGGCATGGCCGGGCGCAGCGGCGGAGGCCTGGGCGTGCATCGGACGGCGGTGATCGCGGCGATCGGGACTGGGCAGCTGCTGGCCTGGGGCTCGACCTTCTACCTCCCGGCAATGCTGGCCGAGCCGATGGCGCGGGACACCGGCGTCGCGGTGCCCACCGTCTTCCTCGCCTTCTCGGTCGCCATGGGCGGCTCGGCGCTGGTCGGGCCCTGGGCCGGACGCACGATCGACCGCTGGGGCGGGCGCCCGGTGCTGATCGTCACCAACCTGCTGTTCGCGACCGGACTCGCGGCGCTCGCTGCGGCGAGCGGGCCGGTGTCCCTGTTCGCGGCCTGGGGGCTGATCGGGCTCGCGATGGGCGCCGGCCTGTACGAGGCCGCGTTCGCGACGGTCGTGCGTCTGTACGGCAGCGCCGCACGCGACGCGATCACCGGCATCACCCTGCTGGGCGGCTTCGCCAGCACGCTGGGCTGGCCGCTGTCGGCGTGGATGGAGGCGCACTGGGGCTGGCGCGGCGCCTGCATCGGCTGGGCGCTGCTGCATCTGCTGGTGGCGCTGCCGCTGCACGTGTCCGTGCCCCGCGCGGGCCGCGACGAGGGCAGTTCGGCGGCCCGTGGGTCCGGCACCGCAGGGTCCGGCAGCGGTGCTGTGGCCGGGGCCGGGGCCGGGGCCGGGGCCGGGGCCGGGGCCGGCGGCGGCGGCGGCGCTGTTCCCGGTTCGCCAGGCGCCCCGGAAGAGGCCTCCGCAGCCCGGGCGACGGCTCCGCTCGCGACCGGCGCCGATCGGCGCACGATGGGGCTGCTCGCCTTCGTCTTCGCCGCCACCTGGTTCGTCACCACCGCGATCGCGGCGCATGGGCCGCGGGTGCTGCAGGCGGCGGGTGCAGGCGCCGCGGCGGCGCTCGTCGTGGGTACGCTGATCGGGCCGGCACAGGTGGTCGCCCGGCTGATGCAGTTCGGTCCGCTGCGTCGTGTCGATCCGCTGCGCGTCGCGCGCCTCGCGTCGCTCGGGCATCCGGTGGGCGTCGGCGCCCTGCTGCTCCTGGGACCGGCGCTGGCGCCGGCCTTCGCGCTGCTGCACGGCGCGGGCGGCGGGCTCATGACCATCGCGCGCGGCGCCCTGCCGCTGGCGTTCTTCGGACCGGTCGGCTACGGCGCACGCCAGGGGCTGCTGATGCTGCCGACCCGCATCGCGCAGGCGCTCGCGCCCTTCCTGTCGGGACTCGCGATCGAGCGCTGGGGGGCGGGCGCGCTCTGGGGCTCGGCCGCGCTCGGGTTCGCGGCCTGGCTGGCGCTGCGCGCGCTGCGCAGCCCGCCGTCGGCCCCCTGAATGCGAACGGCCCGCCGAGGCGGGCCGTCCGTCAGGGCGAGTGCGGCCGTCAGGCGGCGCGGCGCGTCTCGTCCTGCGGCGTGCGCTCGATCACGTCGAGGCGCTCGCCGAGCCGCTGCAGCGCACCGCGGCGCTCCTCGAGCGTCGGCAGCCGATGGTAGGCACGCTGCGCATCGCCCCGGACCGCATGGTCGAGGCAGGCGCCGATCACGTCCGGGCGCACGCCCATCTCGGCGAGCAGCGCGGCCGCGGTGCGGCGCAGGTCAAGGGGCGTCCAGGCGCCGCCGGCGAGCAGCAGCGTCGTGGTGCCGCTGGCGCGGCCGCGGATGTGGCTGCCGCGCTGGCGGTCACGGATCTGCTTGCCCAGCGCCTTGGGCGACAGCGCCTCGGACGCGTAGCGGCCCGGGAAGACCCAGGTCTCCGAGCGGCGGGCCTCGCCGTCGGGCAGGAAATGGCGCACGGCGAAGTCCGACAGCGGGACCACGTGGTCGCGGCCGCTGTGGCTGTGCTCGGCCGGAATCGTCCAGGTGCGCGCCTCGAGGTCGATGTCCTGCCAGCGCGCATGGGCGATCTCGCCGATCCGGGCGCCGGTGCCCAGCATCAGCCAGATGGCGTGCCGGATGTGACGGGCCAGGCGGGCGCCGCGCATCTTCGACGCGAGCTCGGCCACCTCCTCGTCGGTCAGGCGGCGGCGGCGGGCCTGCGGGGCACCGCCGAAGTCGGATTTGCGCAGCGTCGCGGTCGGATCGGCCTCGACGAAGCCGGACTGGGCGGCCCAGCGGAACATCTGGCGCAGGTCGGCGAGCACGCAGCCCGCCTGACGGGCCGAGCCGCGCTCGACGATGCGCTCGAGCACCGCGACGACCTGGCCCCGCCGCACCGCGTTGGCGACCGAGTCGCCCAGCGTCGGCAGCACGTCCTTGTTCATGCTCCGACGCACCGACTCGCCGCTGTCCTTGCGGCCGGCCAGCGCATCGGCGCGCCACAGTTCGAAGACTTCGGCGACGGTCGCCGGCGTCACGGTGCGAACGACCGGCGGCGCGTCGAAGAGTGGCGCCGGCGGCAGGGCGCTGCCGTCGGGCGACACCCAGCCGGTCGGGGTCGACGGTGCCTTGGCCGGCACCGAGGTGACCGACGAGGCCGGCGCCTGCTGCAGCGCGCGGGCGGCGGCAACGCCGGCCACCGGCAGCGCGTCTTCGTTGCGACGCACGCGCTCGGCGTTCTGGCGGATCTCCGCAAGCGTGCGGTCGGGCCAGGTGCCGATCTTCAGGTCGCGCTGCCGTCCGGGTTCGCCGACGCGGACCGAGAAGTCGACGACGACCCGGCGGACCGGTCGCGGTTCGATGCGGACCCAGCCGGACAGTCCGGTCGGGTCGTTGAACCGACGGCCGACGTCGGCTTCGGTGAGACGTTCCAGTTCGAGATTCGAGAGCATGGATGCGATTCCAGCGGGTACTCGCCAAGGGGTCTGCGCATTACTGCCCGGCGCGCCCGAGACGGCATCAGCCGACCGCGCAGCTTGCTGAACGGGGCGCTGAACGGCAGGTCGTGTCTGATCGTTGCGACACCTTCGTCGGGTCGGCGGGCCGGGCGGGTGTCTGCGCGGGGCTACGGCGCAGGCCGTTCCGCAGTCCCGCGCACGGGTCCGGACGGCGTGTCACGGCACCCGGGCGGACGGGGTGCACGGTGTAAGGTGGCGGCTTCGCCGGACGACCCGACGTCCACCTTCCATCCGCCCGTCGAGTGAGCCGCCCCATGCACGAGGTCCTTCCCCTGCTCCAGAAGACCGACTTCCCGCCGCTCCGCCGGCGCGGGCTGTCGACCCTGCAGGTGAACCTCGGCTACGTCTGCAACCAGACCTGCCAGCACTGCCACGTGAACGCGGGACCGAACCGCACCGAGTCGATGGATGCGGACACCGTCGACGCGGTGATCGACGCGCTGCGCGCGACGCGGGCCCTGACGCTGGATCTCACCGGCGGCGCCCCCGAGCTGAACCCGCATTTCCGCAGGCTCGTCCGGGCCGCGCGCGAGGCGGGCGTCCACGTCATCGACCGGTGCAACCTCACGGTGCTGTTCGAGCCGGGCCAGGAAGGCCTGGCCGAGTTCCTCGCCGAGCAGGGCGTCGAGGTCACCGCCTCGCTGCCGTGCTACCTCGAGGACAACGTCGATGCACAGCGTGGGCGAGGGGTCCACGCGGCGAGCATGCGGGCCCTCCAGCACCTGAACGCGCTCGGCTACGGCAGCGGCGACCCGCTGCGGAGGCTGAGCCTGGTCTACAACCCGCTGGGCGCTTCGCTGCCCCCGCCGCAGGCCGCGCTCGAGGCCGACTACCGCCGCATGCTCGGCGAGCAGTTCGGCGTGCGCTTCGACCGGCTGCTCACGCTCGCGAACATGCCGATCCAGCGCTTCGGCTCCACGCTGATCTCCAAGGGCACCTTCGGCGACTACATGCAGCTGCTGCGCGGCGCGCATCGGCCCGAGAACCTGGAGTCGGTGATGTGCCGCGACCTGGTCAGCATCGACTGGCAGGGCTGGGCCTACGACTGCGACTTCAACCAGATGCTCGGCCTGCCGCTGCGCGCCGCCGGGCGGGCCCGCACCCACGTGCGCGATCTGGTCTCGAGTGCGCTCGCCGGGCTGCCGGTGGTCGTGCGCGACCACTGCTACGGGTGCACGGCCGGGCAGGGCAGCTCCTGCGGCGGCGCGCTCGCCGCCTGAATCCCGGCGCCCCCCTGCCGGTGTCCTCCCCCTCCGCGCTGACTCGGGCACCGGCGTCCGGCGCATCGACCCTGCGCAAGGTCCTGGTCGGCTTTGCGATCGCGGCGGCGATCGCCGCGTTCTTCGCGCTCGATCTCGGGCGGTTCCTGACGCTCGACGCGATCAAGGCTCGCCAGGCCGAGTTCGCCGGGCAGGTCGCGATGCATCCGATCGCCTCGGCGGCCGTCTTCTTCCTGGCCTACGTGCTGGCCACGGCCTTGTCGCTGCCGGGCGCCGCGACCGTGCTGACCCTGCTGGGCGGCGCGCTCTTCGGGCTCGGGTGGGGGCTGCTGCTGGTGTCGTTCGCCTCCAGCGTCGGGGCGACCCTCGCGTTCGTCGCGGCCCGCTTCCTGCTCGGTGACATGGTGCGCCGGCGCTTCGGCGCGAGGCTGGCCGCGATCGACGAGGGCGTGCGCCGCGGCGGCGCCTACTACCTGTTCACCCTGCGGCTCACCCCGCTGTTCCCGTTCTGGCTGGTGAACCTGGCGATGGCGCTCACGCCGATCCCTGTCCGCACGTTCTATTGGGTCAGCCAGCTCGGCATGCTCGCCGGCACCGTCGTCTACGTGAACGCCGGGACCGAGCTGGCGCGGATCGACTCGCTGCGCGGGCTGCTGTCGCCCTCGCTGATCGCGGCCTTCGTCCTCCTGGGGCTGTTCCCGCTGCTGGCGCGCAGCCTGATCGCCGAGATCGCGCGGCGCATCGCCGATGTGTTCGCCGCACGTCGCGCCTATCGGGGCTGGACCCGTCCGGCCCGCTTCGACCGCAATGTCGTGGTGATCGGCGCCGGCAGCGGCGGGCTGGTCACCGCCTACATCTCGGCCACGGTGAAGGCGTCGGTGACGCTGGTCGAGCGCCACCGGATGGGAGGCGACTGCCTGAACACCGGTTGCGTGCCGTCCAAGGCACTGCTGCGCACCGCCAAGCTGCTCGCGCAGGCGCGCCGCTCGGCCGACTACGGCATCCGGCGCATGGATGTGGAGGTCGACTTCGCCGAGGTCATGGCACGCGTGCAGCGCGTCGTCCGCGAGATCGAGCCGCACGACTCGGTCGAGCGCTACACCGGGCTCGGCGTCGACGTCGCGATCGGCGAGGCCACGATCCGCTCGCCGTGGGAGGTCGAGATCCGGGCGGCCGACGGCAGCACCCGCGTGCTGCGGACCCGCTCGATCGTCGTCGCCGCCGGCGCGCGTCCCTTCGTGCCGCCGATCCCGGGGCTGGCCGAAGGCGGCTGCCTCACCTCCGACACCGTCTGGAACCTGCGTACGCGGCCCGGCCGGCTGCTGGTACTGGGCGGCGGGCCGATCGGCTGCGAACTCGCGCTTGCCTTCGCTCGCCTGGGCTCGAGCGTCGTGCAGGTGGAGATGGGGCCTCGGCTGATGTCGCGCGAGGACGAGGATGTCTCGGCCTTCGTCGAGGAACGCTTCGCCGGGGAAGGGATCGAGGTGCGCACCGGCACGAAGGCACTGCGGGTGGAGGCCGATGCCGCCGGCGCCCGGGTCCTGGTTGCCGAGCACGCGGGCGCCGAGGTCCGCATCCCGTTCGACCAGGTGCTGTGCGCGGTCGGCCGGGTGGCCAATGTCAGCGGCTACGGCCTGGAGGCGCTCGGCGTGCCGCTGGCGCCCGGCGGCACCATCGAGGTCGACGCCTACCTGCGTACCCGTTACCCGAACGTCTTCGCGGTCGGCGACGTCGCCGGCCCCTACCAGTTCACCCATGCGGCCGCCCACATGGCCTGGTATGCGGCGGTGAACGCGCTGTTCGGCCGCCTGCGGGCGTTCCCCATCGACTGGTCGATCCTGCCGTGGTGCACCTTCGTCGACCCCGAGGTCGCGCGGGTCGGCCTGAACGAGCAGGAGGCCCGCGCCCGCGGCGTGCCGCACGAGGTGACCCGATACCGGCTCGATGACCTCGACCGGGCGATCGCCGACGAGTCCGCGCACGGCTTCGTCAAGGTGCTGACCCGGCCGGGCAGCGACCGGATCCTGGGCGCCACGATCGTCGGCGAGCATGCGGGGGACCTGATCGCGGGCTTCGTGTCGGCGATGAAGCAGCGGCGCGGGCTGAACACCATCCTCTCGACGATCCACGCCTACCCGACCTTCGCCGAGTCGGGCAAGTTCGTGGCCGGCGAGTGGAAGCGAGCCCGCGCGCCGCAGCGCCTGCTCGCCTGGGTCGGCCGCTGGCACCGGTGGCGGCTGGGATGAGGCGTGTGCTCGTGCGGTGCGTGCTCGGGGCCGTGCTCGCCGTCTCGGCGGTGTCCGTCGCCCGGGGCGCGCCCCCCGATCCCGCCCATGCCGCGCTCGATGCGCTGCTGCGCCGGCACGTGGCCTGGAACGCGGCCGGCACCGCGAGCACCGTCGACTACCGCGCCCTCGGCGCAGAGCGCGAGTCGCTGCGCCGCGTGCTCGACGCGTACGAGTCGGTGACGCGTGCGGAGTACGACGCGCTGCCGCGCGATCAGCGCTTCGCCTTCCTCGTCAACGCGTACAACGCGTTCACCCTCGAGCTGGTGCTGACGCGCTACCCGGACCTGAAGTCGATCAAGGACCTGGGCTCGCTGATCCGCTCGCCCTGGAAGCAGCGCTTCTTCCGGCTGCTCGGCGAGTCGCGCCACCTCGACGACCTCGAGCACGGGATGCTGCGCGCACCCGGCGCCTTCGACGACTCGCGCGTGCATTTCGTCGTGAACTGCGCATCGGTCGGCTGCCCCGCGCTGCGTCCGGAGGCGATCGTCGCCGCACGGCTCGATGCGCAGCTCGAGGACAGCACGCGTCGCTTCCTGCGCGATGCGAGCCGCAACCGCTTCGATCCCCGCGCCGGCCGGCTCGAGGTCTCGAAGATCTTCGACTGGTTCCGCGAGGACTGGGAGCGTGGCGGCGGCACGCGCGAGCGCTTCCTGGCGCGCCATGCCGAGCAGCTCGCCGCGGACGAGGCCGACCGGACCCGCATCCGCGAAGCCCGCGTGCCGCTTGTCTTCCTCGATTACGACTGGCGCCTGAACGACCGGCGATGAGCGAGTCCGGCGCGTCACCGGTGCTGCGGCTCTCGATCGTGGTGCCCGCGCTCGACGAGGCCGACTCGATCTCGGCCACGGTACGCGATGCGCTCGCGCAGGCCGACGAGGCGATCGTCGTCGACGGCGGCAGCCGCGACGCCACCGGCGCGCTCGCCGCCGCCGCCGGTGCCCGGGTCGTCCAGGCCCCGCGCGGGCGGGCCTCGCAGATGAATGCCGGGGCCGCGGTCGCGCAGGGCGACGTGCTGCTGTTCCTGCACGCCGATTGCCGCCTGCCGGCCGGCGCGGGCGACGCGGTGCGCACAGCGGTGGGGGCCGGCGCCCGGTGGGGCCGCTTCGACGTCCGCCTCGATTCGCCCCGTGCCTCGCTCGCCGTGGTCGGTGCGATGATGAACCTGCGCTCGCGGCTGTCCGGCATCGCCACCGGCGACCAGGCCCTCTTCGTCGACCGCGGCCTGTGGGAGGCGCTCGACGGCTACGCGCCGATTCCGCTGATGGAGGACGTCGAGCTGTGCACGCGGCTGCGACGCGTCGCGCGCTGCGCCTGCCTGCGCGAGCGCGTCACCGTCTCCGCGCGCCGCTGGGAGACCCGCGGCGTCGTTCGCACCATCGTCGAGATGTGGGCCTGGCGCGCGGCCTATGCGCTCGGCGTGTCGCCGGCGCGGCTGCACCGCCTCTACTACGGCCGACGATGACGGCGACCCGGCTGATCGTGTTCGCGCGGCGTCCCGAGCTCGGGCGGGTCAAGAGCCGGCTCGCCGCGACGCTCGGGGCGGCGCGCGCCCTCGCTGCGTACCGACGCCTGCTCGAGGCGACGATCGCGCTGGCCGAAGCGAGCGGTGCAGACCGGCTGGAGCTGCGCCTCGCCGACGATGGCGCGTCGCAGGAAGCGCGCGACACGCCCGTGCCGCCCGAGGCCTGGAACCTGCCGTCCGTCCTCGCGGCGCGCGGCTGGAGCGTCGCGCCGCAGCGCGGTGCGGACCTCGGCGAGCGGATGCACGAGGCGCTGTCGCAGGCGCTCTCGATGGGCGAGCGACCGGTGCTGATCGGCAGCGACTGCCCATCGCTCTCGCCGTCCGACATTGCCGCCGCGTTCGCCGCACTCGATCGGGCCGATGCCGTGTTCGCCCCGACCGAGGACGGCGGTTATGCGCTCGTCGGCCTGTCGGCCCCGGCGTGGGCGCTGTTCGACTCGATCCCGTGGAGCACCACCCGGGTCGCCGACCGGACACGGCAGCGCGCCGCCGAGGCGGGCCTGCGCGTCGAGTGGCTGCGGACGGTCTGGGATGTCGACGTCGAGGCCGACCTGCTGCGCTGGGAGGCGCAGGGCGGCTGAGGCGGGATCGCTGCGGCCTGTACCGCGGGCCTGTCGCGACCGTCGACGCGCCAAGAGGGCGCCGGCACCGCGTTCAGCCCGCGCCGCGGTCGTCCGTCGAGGCCCGCGCATCCGCCTCGGCGCGGGCGATGGCGCGTGCGCCGCTCGCCCGCGCCTCGGCCGCGACCGCGGCCTCGCGATCCACCGCGTCGCGCGCCTGAGCCTGACCGGTCGGCCGGTCGTCGTCGCCGCCGAACTCGGGGAAGCGGGCGAACAGCGTGTCGATCGGCTGGGGCTGCCCGAACAGGTCGCCCTGCAGGTAATCGACGCCGATCTCGCGCAGGCGGTCGAACACCCCCTGGCTGTGCACGTGCTCGGCGACGGTCCTCAGGTTCAGGCGGCGCGCGACGCGCACCGTCGACATCACGATCTCCTCGTCGATCGGGCTGTTCGCGATGTTGCGGATGAACGAGCCGTCGATCTTCAGGTAGTCGAGCGGAAAGCGCTTGAGGTACTCGAAGGTGGCCAGGCCCGTGCCGAAGTCGTCGAGCGCGATGCCGAAGCCCTCGGCCTTGAGTTCATCGACCAGCCTGGAGGCGGCCGACGGATTCCGGATCGCCTCGCTCTCGGTGATCTCGAAGACGATCTTGTCGGCGGGCAGCGAGTAGAGCGCCCGCTGCTGGCGGATGTACTCGGCGATCGCGCCGTCGCTCATCGTCGCGCCCGACAGGTTGATCGAGCACTTGTGCGTGCGCGCCAGTGCCTGCGGATTGGTGGCCAGCCACTCGAACGCACGCTTGACCACGGCGCGGTCGAAGGGCACCGACATCTGCGCCTGCACGGTCAGCGTCAGGAACTCCGGCGGCTGGATGAGGCCGCCTTCGCGGTCGCGCAGGCGGGTGAGCACCTCGTAGGAGATCATGCCCGCGGGCGCGTCGGGATCGACCACCGGCTGCGCGTAGAGCTCTAGGCGCGTCTCGCGGACCGCCTCGCGGATGTGCTCGATTTTGCTCTGATGCGCCCGCCGCGAGTCGATCATCATCTGCGACAGCGGCTCGACGAAGAGCTGCGGGTCGCGCACGCTGGCGGCGATCGCGAGCGCATCGGCCAGGGAGGACAGGCAGTCCTCGCTGTTGATCAGCGCGTGGCGGTCGATCAGCAGCCCGCCCACGCAGGCCTGCAGGCGCAGGCTGCCGTGCTCGGTCGCGTAGCGCTGTCCGGCCAGCTGCGAATAGGCCTCGCGCGCGACGGTGCGAACCTGCGCCACGGTGTCCGCCTGGACCACCAGCGCGTAGCGGCCCGCCGACAGCCGGGCGGCGAACTGCAGTCCCGGCTGGCGCAGCAGCAGCGCCGCCGTTGCCTGCTCGAGCTGCATCGCGGGGATCGTGCCGCACAGGTCGCTGAGCGAATCGAAGTTGGTCAGGTGGATGCCGATCAGGCCGAAGTTGGGCCGCTGCTGCGAGGCGAGCCGATCGCCGAACTCCGAGAGCAGGCCGCGGTCGTTGAGCAGCCCGGTGGTCATGTCCTGGCGTGCCTGGCGCGCCACCCGCATCAGCGCCAGCCTGCGGTCCGCCGCCACCGCCTGCAGCACCAGCGCCACGAGGACCGCGCAGAACACCAGCATCGATGCCTCGATCGCACGATGGAACCCCTCGCCGGCCACCGGCACCTGATGGGCCCGGACGCCCAGCAGGGGCATCGCGGCGAGCAGCAGGGTCAGCGCGTTGGCGCGCTCGTCCATCCGGATCGCCGACCAGGCCACGATCGGGAAGAACAGGAACTGCACGACGTAGGCGTACTCGTGGTGGCCGAGTGCAGACAGCAGGAAGCTCGCGCCCGCGAGCGCGACCGCCATCAGCAGGCCCGAGATGTCGACGACCGGCACTTCCTGCTCGCCGGTGTCGGCCTGCGGCAGCGCATCGTCGAGCCAGGCGAGCACGGCCGGCGCGACCAGCATCGTCCCGAGCGCACCGCTCAGCCAGACGGTCAGGTAGACGTGGAGCGGGTGGATGTCGGACGCGTCGCCATACAGCAGCGCCGCCGTGCCCGCGATCACCGCGACGAGCGGTCCCCCGGCCACCAGCGCGGCGGCGAGGAAGCGGACGACCGCCTCGAGCCGGTACTCGGCCGGCTTCCAGTCTCCGACGCGTCGCAGCACGAGGATCGGGACCACCGAGCCGGCCAGGGTCGCCGCCGCAGCGGCAGCGGCCAGGAGCAGGCTGCTGAAGGCCATGAGACCGTAGCCGAAGGCGCCGACCGCCGCCGGCAGCGCCCAGGCGGCGCCGTAGCGCCAGCCGAACGCGAACGCCACGCCCGCGGCCGGCCACATCAGCAGCCGCAGCGGATCGCCCCGCGACAGCCCTTGCGCCAGCAGGCAGAAGACGAACGTGAGCCCCGCGATCAGCAAGGCGCGAGGCAGGGGGGGCAGGGTGGGGTCGGCCGAAGCCTGGCGGTTCAGCAAGAAGCCGGATGGAACGAGTTTCCTTGGTCCAGTGTACCGCAGCGCTTCGCCGTCCCGCGCGGGGCAGACGGGCGCTTCGCTGCAGCCGCTCCCAGGATGTCGCAATGCCACCGACACCACCGACGCCATTCACGCCGACGGCGGCGTCGGGCGCAGTCGGCGGCACGCCTCGCGTCGAGGCGTGCCGCCGCGGGCCGCGTCAGGCGGCCATCAGTTCGCGCAGCACGAACGGCAGGATGCCGCCGTGGCGGAAGTAGTCGACCTCGATCGGGGTGTCGATCCGGGACAGCAGCGTCACCTTGCGCGACTTGCCGTCGCGACCCGTGATGGTCATCGTGATGTCCTGCTGCGGCACCATCTCGGCCGGGAACTCGATGTCGAAGGACTCGTCGCCCTTGATGCCGAGCGACTCCCACGAGTCGTTGCCCTTGAACTGCAGCGCCAGCACGCCCATGCCGATCAGGTTCGAGCGGTGGATCCGCTCGAAGCTGCGGGCCACGACCGCGCGCACGCCGAGCAGCTGCGTGCCCTTGGCCGCCCAGTCGCGCGACGAGCCCGTGCCGTACTCCTCGCCGCCGAAGACCACCGTCGGCACGCCCGCGGCGACGTACTTCATCGCCGCGTCGTAGATGTACATCTTCTCGCCGCTCGGCTGGTGGACGGTCACGCCGCCTTCCTCGCGGGCGCCGTCGGCCTTCGGCGGGACCATCAGGTTCTTGATCCGGACGTTGGCGAAGGTGCCGCGCATCATCACGTCGTGGTTGCCCCGACGCGCGCCGTACGAGTTGAAGTCGGCCTTGATCACGCCGTTCTCGAGCAGGTACTTGCCAGCGGGCGACTGCTCCTTGATCGAGCCGGCCGGCGAGATGTGGTCGGTCGTGATCGAGTCGCCGAAGAGGCCGAGGGCGCGCGCGCCCTTGATCGAGCCCGAGGCGGTCGGCGTCATCGAGAACGCGCCGAAGAACGGCGGCTCGGCGATGTACGTCGACTTCGGCCAGTCGTAGACCTGGCCGTCGGACGACGGCACCTTGTTCCACAGCACGTGGTCCTTGGTGAGGTTGCCGTAGAGCCGCTTGAAGGTCTTCGCGTCCATCGCGTGCTTCATCAGCGCGTGGATCTCGTCCGAGGTCGGCCAGACGTCGCCGAGGAACACGTCCCGGCCCTTCTTGTCCTTGCCCAGCGGCTCGGTCATCAGGTCGACGGTCATGTTGCCGACGATGGCGTAGGCGACCACCAGCGGCGGCGATGCCAGGAAGTTGGCGCGCAGGTTCGGGTGGATCCGCGCCTCGAAGTTGCGGTTGCCCGAGAGCACCGCCGCACAGACCATGTCGTTCGAGACGATCGCCTCGTTGATCTCGGGCGTCAGGTCGCCCGCGTTGCCGATGCAGGTCGTGCAGCCGTAGGCCGCCACCGCGAAGCCGAGCTCGGCGAGCGGCTCGAGCAGCTTCGACTTCTCGAGGTACTCGGTCACCACGCGCGAGCCGGGGGCCAGCGAAGTCTTGATGTGCGGCGACACCTTCAGGCCGCGCGCCACCGCCTTCTTGGCCAGCAGGCCGGCCGCGAGCAGCACACCCGGGTTCGAGGTGTTCGTGCACGAGGTGATCGCCGCGATCAGGACGTCGCCGTTGTGGATCGGCTGGCCGGATGCGGTCTTGTACTCGCGCGCCAGGTCACCCGGCGCCTTGGCGAAGCCGTTGTCGGCAACCGGCTTGGCGAACAGCTCGGCGAAGGTCGACTTGACCGCGCCGATCTCGATGCGATCCTGCGGGCGCTTCGGGCCCGCCAGCGACGGGGCGACGCTCGACAGGTCGAGCTCGACGACCTTCGAGTAGTCCAGCTCGCCGACCTTCGGCACACCGTACAGGCCCTGCGCCTTGAAGTAGGCTTCGAATGCCTCGATCTCGTCCTTGGTGCGGCCCGAGCCCTCGAAGTAGGCGATGGTCTTGTCGTCGACCGGGAAGAAGCCCATCGTCGCGCCGTACTCGGGCGCCATGTTCGCGATCGTCGCGCGGTCCGGCAGCGCCAGGCTCGCCGTGCCCTCGCCGAAGAACTCGACGAACTTGCCGACGACCTTCTCGCGGCGGAGCATCTCGGTGATGCGCAGCACCAGATCGGTCGCGGTCACGCCTTCGCGCAGGCGGCCCTTGAGATGCACGCCGACCACGTCGGGCGTCAGGAAGTACACCGGCTGGCCGAGCATCCCGGCTTCCGCCTCGATGCCGCCCACGCCCCAGCCGACGACGCCGATGCCGTTGATCATCGTCGTGTGGCTGTCGGTGCCTACCAGGGTGTCCGGGTAGTAGACCGTCTGCTTGCCGTCCTTCTTGGCGTGCACGCCGCGGGCCAGGTACTCCAGGTTCACCTGGTGCACGATGCCGATGCCCGGGGGCACGACCTTGAAGGTGTCGAACGCCTGCATGCCCCACTTCATGAACTGGTAGCGCTCGGCGTTGCGCTGGAACTCCAGCTTCATGTTCAGGTCGAGCGAATCGGGCGTGCCGTAGTGGTCGATCATCACCGAGTGGTCGACGACCAGATCCACCGGCACAAGCGGCTCGATGCGCTTCGGATCCTTGCCCATCTTCGAGGCGACGCTGCGCATCGCGGCGAGATCGGCCAGCAGCGGCACGCCGGTGAAGTCCTGCAGCACGACGCGCGCGACGATGAACGGGATCTCGTCGGTGCGCTTGTCGATCGGCTTCCAGCCGGCGAGCTGCTCGACGTGCTGCTCGGTGACCTTCTTGCCGTCGACGTTCCGCAGCACGGACTCCAGCACGATCCGGATCGACACCGGCAGCCGCTTGACGTTCGGGAAGGTCTTCGCGAGCGCGGGGAGGGAATAGAAGCTGCCGGCCTTGCCGGATTTCAGCTTCAGGTCCTTCAGGGTCTTGAACGCGTTGTGTGCCATGTCGTTGCCTCTGCGGGGGTTGGACGGGTATGGATTCGGTCGGTCGCTGCGATTCGGGAGATGGGTGCTGCGTTCAGCGCTGGACGGCGGGTGGTGCCGTCACAGCCGGGGCGGTCGTGACGGTGGGACGCGCAGCGGGCTGGCCCGTCGCGGCCGGTGTCCGCGCGGCACGCGACGGCGGTTCCGCGCGGAAGGTGCCGTCGTCCATGTTCAGCGTACCCATTCCGGGCACCACAAGATCGCCCGGCCGCTGGCCGGTCTCGCAGGGGCCGAGCCAGCGCGCCACGACCGCCTCGCGGTCATCGCGGCGGCCCGATGCGCCGGGCGCCGCATGGGTGACGACGGTGTCGATCCGGTACTCGGTCTCGAAGTCGCCGGTGGCGACCGCACGGCCGGTCACCGTGGCCTTGCCCTCGCGGCAGACCGACTCGGCGACCCATGCCTCGCCCGAGCGGACGAACTCGCCCAGGCTGCAGGAGCCGCGCAGCCCGGGGCTGCGATCGAGGTGGGCACGGGCGCTGTCGGTCCGCTCGCCGACGCAGAATCGGGTCGGCGGCATGCCCAGCGAATCCGAGTTGGCGCTGCGCACTTCCCAGAGGCCGGCACGGCGCTTCGGATGGGCCTCGGCCGGCGCGGGCGTCAGGCCGGTCGCCGCCACCAGCGCCACGGCAAGGCGCGCCGCGGCGATCACCGCATCCTCCGGGCCGGCGTCGTCCCCGTACCGGCGGCGCGGGGGCGGCCGGCGAGGCGCGGACGGACGGGCGTGCGCTCGGGCATGCGGCGTCGGGTCTACTGCTTCGCCGCGGCCGGAGCCGGGGCCGGAGCGTCCAGGTTGCGCTGCACCGGTGCGCCGGAACTCTTCGCCTCGGCCTCGGCGCCGCGCTGCATGTCGTGCTGGCAGGAGTCGACGATGCGCTGACCGGTCTGCGTGTTCAGCAGCATCGACTTGAAGGGAATCTGCACCAGCAGCACTCGGCCGCGGGTGTCCTCGAGCCTGACGGCCCCGGTCTTCGAGGCCACGGGCTTCATGACCCAGACGTCCTTCTTGTAGCGCACGTCCACGTAACCGTCGAACACCGGGTTGCGCTCGACGAAGACCTCGAACTTCTCGTCGCACACATACTTGCCGTAGTGCACGAGCGTCGCGGCCTGGCGCTGCTCCTCGTCGGCGTGAGGCAGTTCGGCCATCTGCTCGGCGGTGGTCGGCGGCGGGACGTTGGCCGGACGCTTCGGGGCGGGCTTGGTCTGCGCGGCAGGCTTCGGGGCGGGCTTCGCATCCTGCGCCTGCGCGACCGTGAGCATCGCCGCGCAGGCGGACAGGGCGGCGAGGACGCGGGACAGCGAGCGGGAGGAGGGGGTCACGGAGGGGTCTCCAGGGGGTCCGAAACCGGCATTGTCCCTCGGAGAGGGGGCGAGTGCCGCACCGGTGGTCGGCCTGGTGGAAATCCCGGTGCCGAAGGGGCGGCGATCGGCACGCCGGCACCGTCCTGAAATCGTTCCGCGGGCCGCCGCTGCGGCGCGGCGGCCCCTGCGGGTCAGGGCAGCAGGTGCGAGACGCCGTCACGCTCCTCGAGCAGTTCCTTGAGCGTGAAGTCCATGCGCTCGCGGCTGAACGCGTCGACCTCCAGGCCCTGGACGATCGTGTACTCGCCGTTGGCGCAGATCACCGGGTAGCCGTACATCACGTCCTGCGGGATCCCGTACGAGCCGTCCGAAGGGATGCCCATCGTGGTCCACTTGCCGCCGGTGCCCAGCGCCCAGTCGCGCATGTGGTCGATGGCCGCGTTCGCGGCGGAGGCCGCCGACGACAGGCCGCGTGCCTCGATGATCGCCGCGCCGCGCTTGCCGACGGTCGGCAGGAACGTGTCCCTGTTCCACGCGTCGTCGCCGATCATCGCCTTGACCGACTGGCCGCCGATGGTGGCGAACCGGTAGTCGGCGTACATCGTCGGCGAGTGGTTGCCCCACACGCAGAGCTTCTCGATCGCCGCGACCGGCTTGCCGGTCTTGGCCGCGATCTGCGACAGCGCGCGGTTGTGGTCCAGTCGCAGCATCGCGGTGAATTGCTTCTTCGGCAGGTCCGGCGCCGACTTCATGGCGATGTAGGCGTTGGTGTTGGCCGGATTGCCGACCACCAGCACGCGCACGTCACGGCTGGCTGCGGCGTTCAGGGCCTTGCCCTGCGCGGTGAAGATCTGGGCGTTGGCGGCCAGCAGATCCTTGCGCTCCATCCCCGGGCCACGGGGGCGGGCGCCGACGAGCAGCGCGTAGTCTGCATCCTTGAACGCGGTGGCCGGATCGCCGTGGGCGGACATGCCGGCGAGCAGCGGGAACGCGCAGTCCTCGAGTTCCATCATCACGCCCTTGAGCGCCTTCTGGGCCTTCTCGTCGGGGATCTCCAGCAGCTGCAGGATCACCGGCTGGTCCTTGCCGAGCATGTCGCCGTTGGCGATCCGGAACAGCAGCGAGTAGCCGATCTGGCCTGCGGCGCCGGTCACGGCGACTCGTTTGGCGGGCTTGGTCATGGTCGTCCTTCGAGGGGGTCTGGAGGGGGACTTTGGGGTCGAGCGCGAGTGTAGGAGCGGCCCCTGGAGATGTCAACTTTGCGCTATAACTTCTATAAGACAGCAGTTACTGGACAAGCGGGGCCGGACATGGTCAGATCCGAACGATGAGCACGGTCACGTTCAGCCCGCTCTACCGGCAGATCCGCGATCGGCTGGTGCACAGCCTCCAGGCCGGGGAGTGGCGGCCGGGCGAGGCTATTCCGAGCGAGATCGACCTGGCCGCCCGCTACGGCGTCAGTCAGGGCACGGTCCGCAAGGCGATCGACGCGCTTTCGGCCGAGAACCTCCTGGTGCGCCGCCAGGGGCGCGGCACCTTCGTCGCCAGTCACCAGGAGGCCCGGGCCCAGATCCGCTTCCTGCGACTGCGTCCCGACGACGGCGGCGAGCCGCGACAGCCGAGCAGCCGCTTCCTCGAGTGCCGCCGGCTGCGCGCGCCGCTCGAGATCGCCCGTGCCCTCGAGATGAAGGCCGGCGACGCGGCCGTGACGATCCGCCGTCTGCTCGAGTTCGACGGCGAGCCGATCGTACTCGAGGAGATCTGGCTGCCGGGTTCGACCTTCCGCGGGCTGACCGCCGAGCGGCTCAACGCGTACAGCGGTCCCCTTTACGCATTGCTCGAGACCGAGTTCGGCACCAGGATGATCCGTGCGAGCGAACGGCTGCGCGCGGTGGCCGCCGGCGAGGCCGAGGCCCGTGCGCTCGGCGTCGCGACCGGCGAGCCGCTGCTTCTTGTCGATCGGGTGTCCTCGACATACGGCGACAAGCCGGTCGAGGTCCGCCGCGGCTGGTACCGGACGCATCATCATCACTATTTCAACGAGCTGAGCTGAGAATTGGTGCGCCGCGAGATTTGCGTCAGAATGACGCGGTTTTGCCCGATCGAATAAAACGGGGAGGTCGGGGGTGAGGGGGTCGGTCCGCGCGAGCGGCGCCGGCGCCGCTGCAACCTCCGGCGTGCCCGCGCGTCCACTTCACCAAGAGCACCGTCCGAGGCATCCATGGCCGACATCGCAGCCCAGAAAGCGCGACCGCAGTACCGCAACATCGGCGTCAACCAGATCGTGTCCTACCGGTTGCCGCCGGCCGGCATCGTGTCCATCCTGCATCGCATCAGCGGCGCGCTGCTGTTCCTCCTCGGCATTCCGTTCTCGCTCTACCTGCTGCAGGAGAGCCTCACCAGCGAGCTGAGCTTCCAGTCCTACCGCGCCATCGTCGGGAGCATCCCCGGCAAGCTCGTGCTGCTGGTGCTGATCTGGGCGTTCGTGCATCACGCGATCGCCGGCATCCGCTACCTGCTGCTCGATCGCCACGTCGGCATCCAGAAGGATGCCTCGCGGACCTCGGCCAACGCAGTGCTCGGGATCACGGTCGCGCTGACCGCGATCCTCGCGCTCAAGCTGTTCGGAGTGTTCTGACATGACCACACGTCGGATCGTCGTCGGCGCGCACTACGGCCTGCGCGACTGGCTCGCGCAGCGCGTCTCCGCGGTTGTGCTGCTGGCCTATACGCTCCTGCTGCTGGGCGCCGTCCTCTTCACCCGCGACCTCGATTACGGCTCGTGGGCCGGCCTGTTCACGACGGTCTGGATGAAGGTGGCCACGCTGCTCGCGGTGCTGGCCCTCATCTGGCACGCCTGGGTCGGCGTGCGCGACATCTACATGGACTACATCAAGCCGACGGGCGTTCGGCTGGTGCTGCAGGTCGCCACGGTGGTGGCGCTGGTCGGTTACGCCATCTGGGCAGTGATCATTCTCTGGAGAGTCTGAGTTGGCTGAAGTCCTGAATCAACTCGCGAACGGGCTGCCGCGCCGTCGATTCGACGCGGTCATCGTGGGCGCCGGCGGCGCCGGCATGCGCTGCTCGCTGCAGCTCGCCGAGGCCGGCTACAACGTGGCCGTCCTGTCCAAGGTGTTCCCGACCCGGTCCCACACCGTGGCCGCGCAGGGCGGCATCGGCGCATCGCTCGGCAACATGAGCGAGGACAACTGGTACTGGCACATGTTCGACACCGTCAAGGGCTCCGACTATCTCGGGGACCAGGACGCGATCGAGTACATGTGCAAGATGGCCCCGCAGGTCGTCTACGAACTCGAGCACTTCGGCATGCCGTTCGACCGGAACGCCGACGGCACGATCTACCAGCGCCCGTTCGGCGGCCACACCGCGAACTTCGGCGAGAAGCCGGTGCAGCGTGCATGCGCCGCCGCCGACCGGACCGGCCACGCGCTGCTGCACACCCTGTATCAGCGCAACGTGCGCGCCCGCACTCAGTTCTTCGTCGAATGGATGGTGCTCGACCTGATCCGCGACGCCGAGGGCGCCGTGCTCGGCGTCGTCGCGCTCGAGATGGAGACCGGTGAAGTCATGGTCCTCGAGGCCAAGGTGA
This sequence comes from Burkholderiales bacterium, assembly GCA_026399835.1. Classification (GTDB taxonomy): domain Bacteria; phylum Pseudomonadota; class Gammaproteobacteria; order Burkholderiales; family Burkholderiaceae_E; genus UBA4615. Next base: position 45,896 of record JAPLQE010000043.1, read on the forward strand.
CCGTGCTGGCCACGGGCGGCGCGGGCCGCATCTGGGCTGCCTCGACCAACGCCTTCATCAACACCGGCGACGGCATGGGCATGGCGGCACGGGCTGGCATCCCCCTCGAGGACATGGAGTTCTGGCAGTTCCACCCGACCGGCGTGGCCGGCGCGGGCGTCCTCATCACCGAGGGCGTGCGCGGTGAGGGCGGCATCCTGCTGAACAAGGACGGCGAGCGCTTCATGGAGCGCTACGCGCCCACGCTCAAGGACCTGGCGCCGCGCGACTTCATCTCGCGCTCGATGGACCAGGAGATCAAGGAAGGCCGGGGCGCGGGCCCGGACGGCGACTACGTGCTGCTCAAGCTCGATCATCTCGGCGCCGAGAAGATCATGAAGAAGCTGCCGTCTATCCGCGAGATCGCGATCAAGTTCGCCAACGTCGATCCCATCAAGGATCCGATCCCGGTCGTGCCCACCATCCACTACCAGATGGGTGGCATCCCGACCAATTACCACGGCCAGGTCGTCGTCCCGAAGAACGGCAACCCGAATGCCATCGTCGAGGGGCTGTACGCGATCGGGGAGTGCGCCTGCGTGTCGGTGCACGGCGCCAACCGCCTGGGCACCAACTCGCTGCTCGACCTGGTGGTCTTCGGGCGCGCCGCCGGCAACCACATCGTCGACGCCAAGTTCAAGGACCAGGGCTTCCGCTCGCTGCCCTCGCAGGCCGGCGACGAGTCGCTCTCGCGCCTCGCCCGTCTCGACGGCTCGAGCTCGGGCGAGAACACCCAGGAAGTGGCCAACGAGATCCGGCGGGCGATGCAGACGCACTGCAGCGTGTTCCGTACCTCCGAGCTGCTGTCCGAGGGCGTGAGCAAGATCATGGACCTCGCCGAGCGCGCCAAGACCGTCCACATCAAGGACAAGTCGAAGGTGTTCAACACGGCCCGCGTCGAGGCACTCGAGCTGGACAACCTGGTCGAGACCGCGAAGGCCACGATCGTGTCGGCCGAGGCCCGCAAGGAGAGCCGCGGCGCTCACGCGCACCGCGACTTCCCCACCCGCGACGACGCGAACTGGATCAAGCACTCGCTGTACTACAGCGAAGGCAACCGGCTCGACTACAAGCCGGTCAACATGAAGCCGTTGACCGTCGAGACCTTCGCGCCGAAGGCCCGGACGTTCTGAGCAGGAGCACCCATCGATGAATGCAGTTGTCATGAACGCCCCCGTGGGCGCCGGCGCCAAGCCCGTCGCGACCCGGACGGTCCGCTTCTCGATCTACCGGTACGACCCGGACAAGGACGCGAAGCCCTACATGCAGGATCTGACGGTCGAGCTGCTGCCGACCGACAAGATGCTGCTCGACGCGCTGATGCGCATCAAGCAGGTGACCGACGACTCGGTCGCGTACCGCCGCTCGTGCCGCGAAGGCGTCTGCGGCTCGGACGCGATGAACATCAACGGCAAGAACGGACTGGCCTGCATCACGAACCTGCGTGACCTGAAGGAGCCGATCGTCCTCAAGCCGCTGCCCGGGCTGCCGGTGATCCGCGACCTGATCGTCGACATGACGCAGTTCTTCAAGCAGTACCACTCGATCAAGCCGTTCCTGATCAACGACACGCCGCCGCCCGAGAAGGAGCGCCTGCAGTCGCCCGAGGAGCGCAACGAGCTCGACGGGCTCTACGAATGCATCCTGTGCGCCTGTTGCTCGACCTCCTGTCCCTCGTTCTGGTGGAACCCGGACAAGTTCGTCGGGCCCGCCGGGCTGCTCCAGGCCTATCGGTTCATCGCCGACAGCCGTGACCAGGCGACCAGCGCCCGCCTCGACGACCTGGAGGATCCGTACAGGCTCTTCCGCTGCCACACGATCATGAACTGCGTGGACGTCTGCCCGAAGGGGCTGAATCCGACGCTGGCGATCGGCAAGATCAAGGACCTGATGGTCCGCCGAGCGGTCTGAGGCCGGGACGATCGGAGCGGCCACGACGATGCTCCCGCCCGACGCCGACACGGTCGTGCGCCACCAGGACGATCCGGCGCGCCGCCGGCGACTGCGCTGGCGCAGCCGTCGCGGCCTGCTGGAGAACGACCTGGTGCTGACGCGATTCCTGGACGCGAACGAATCCACGCTGACCGACGAGGAGGTGGGCGGTCTGGTCCGCCTGCTCGATCTGTCCGACAATGCGCTGATGGACCTGCTCCTGGGCCGCAGCGAGCCGGACGGCGACCTGGACGACCCGCACGCGCGCCTGATGCTCGATCGGCTGCGCGCAGCCTGAGCGCGGCAGCCTCGGCACGGCCGTCCGCCCCGACCTCAACAAACCGACCCCACTCCTCCCGCACGCATCCACAGGGCAGCCGATGACCTCCACCAAGAAAGCCACGTTGACGTTCACCGACGGCACGCCGTCGGTCGAACTCCCGATCTACGAGGGGACCGTCGGCCCCGACGTGATCGACATCCGCAAGCTGTACGGACAGACCGGGAAGTTCACGTTCGACCCGGGCTTCATGTCGACGGCGGCCTGCGATTCGAAGATCACCTACATCGACGGCGACAAGGGCGAGCTGCTGTACCGCGGCTACCCGATCGAGCAGCTCGCCACGAACTGCGACTACCTCGAGACCTGCTACCTGCTGCTCAACGGCGAACTTCCGAACCGAGCGCAGCACAAGGACTTCGATTACCAGGTCACGCACCACACGATGGTGCACGAGCAGATGACCCGGTTCTTCCAGGGCTTCCGCCGCGACGCGCATCCGATGGCCGTGCTGGTCGGCTGCGTCGGCGCGCTGTCGGCCTTCTATCACGACTCGCTCGACATCAACAACGCCGAGCACCGCCACATCTCCGCGATCCGACTGATCGCCAAGATGCCCACGCTCGTCGCGATGGCCTACAAGTACACGGTGGGCCAGCCGTTCATGTATCCGCGCAACGACCTGTCGTACAGCGGCAACCTGATGCGGATGATGTTCGGCACGCCGTGCGAGGAGTACAAGGTCAACGAGGTGCTCGAGCGCGCGCTCGACCGCATCCTGATCCTGCACGCCGACCACGAGCAGAACGCCTCGACCTCGACGGTGCGCCTGGCCGGCTCGTCCGGCGCGAATCCGTTCGCCTGCATCGCGGCGGGCATCGCCACGCTGTGGGGTCCGGCGCACGGCGGCGCCAACGAGGCCTGCCTGCAGATGCTCGACGATATCCAGAAGAACGGCGGCGTCGAGAAGATCGGCGAATTCATCGCCAAGGTGAAGGACAAGAATTCGGGCGTGAAGCTGATGGGCTTCGGCCATCGGGTCTACAAGAACTACGACCCGCGCGCCAAGCTGATGCGCGAGACCTGCTACGAGGTGCTCGGCGAACTCGGCCTGCACGACGATCCGCTGTTCAAGCTGTCGATGAAGCTCGAGCAGATCGCCCTCGAGGACGACTACTTCGTGTCGCGCAAGCTGTACCCGAACGTCGACTTCTACTCGGGCATCGTGCAGAAGGCGCTCGGCATCCCGACCTCGATGTTCACCTGCATCTTCGCGCTGGCCCGCACCGTCGGCTGGATCGCGCAGTGGAACGAGATGATCTCGGATCCGGAACAGAAGATCGGCCGTCCGCGCCAGCTGTTCGTCGGCTCGGCGCGCCGCGACGTCAAGGCGATCGACCTTCGCTGATGACAGTGGCCCGCGGCGCCTCGTGCGCCGCTGCGGCACCGGCCGGCCCTTCGGGGCCGGCTTTTTCTTGACCGTGCTCAGTGCGATTCGGGCAGCCAGACCTCGGCTTCGGTACCCACGCCCGCGACGCTGCGCAGTTCGATCCATCCGCGCTGTGCCTCGACGAGATGTCGCGCGATGGCCAGGCCCAGGCCGGGCCCGGCAACCGACTCGGCCGAGGGCATCCGCGCGAACGGCTCGAAGGCACGCTGAAGCTGCGACCGGGTGAAGCCGGGGCCGCGGTCCGCGACGGTGATCACGAGGTGGTCGACGCTCGGCGCGCCGGGCGGCGCGCCGGCCGGCTCGCAGCTGTCCCGGCGCGTGCGCAGCGTCACCGGCGACTCGGGGGGCGCATGGCGCAGCGCATTGTCGATCAGGCGGGCGAGGGCGTCGCGCACCGCGTCCGGATCGGCCTCGATGCGTGCGGTGACGTCATGCGGCGCGCGATGGATGCGGCGCCGCGCATCAGGCTGTGACGGGGTCCGTGCGACCGCGTCGAGCAGGGCGCCGAGCGTCACGGTGTCCCTGATCGCCGGTTCGCCGGCGATGTGCGGTTCGGGGCGCGGCACGTCGCGTGACGCGTCGAGCGGGCGCAGCGCGACCACGCAGCACGGCTCGCCATCCCCGATGCCCGCGCCCGCCGGCAGCAGCGTCGCGGCTACGAGGAACCGGTCGCCGTCGGCGCCGATCGCCTCGGCCAGCAGGCGGTGGACTCGGGTCGGCGTGGCGCCGCTCTCGTCGATCCAGCGCGCGAGTCGCGGCGGCGACAGCAGCGGGACGAAGCGGGCCAGCGGCGACGCCCGGCGCATGGCGTCGGGCGCAGGGGCGCACGACCCGACCTCGACCGCGAAGGTGCGCGCGAACGCGGGGTTCGCGATCGCGATGCGTCCGGTCCGATCGAGCGCGACCACGGGCTCGCCGCTGTGCTCGATCCAGTCGAGCAGGGCCGCGGTCGCGCCCGGACCGGCTTGCCGCCAACCGGCGGCGCTGATCGGATCCGCGTCGCTTCGGGTCGGCATGCCGCTCCGTGCGGTCGTCCCGGCATGATCGATCGTCGCTGCACCCAAGGGTTGCCTCCGGTCGGGTCGTGGTGCGGCCGAACGGGCCGCTACCGACACTAACGGCAGGCGCGCGCCGCGCTTGAGGCCGACGAAGCGTCGAGAAACAGGGGTTGGGCGGCCTGCTTCGCAAGATCGGCCCAAGGACCTCCGTGCTACCATCGCGCGGTTATGTCGGGGCCCGGACCACGGGTCTGCGGAGTCCCTGGCAGCAGCGTCCGTGGACCGGTTGGAGCCGGAATGCGGATGGAAGGGGGCGACGCGATCCCTTTCCGCACTTTCGACGAGAAACTCGTCTTGGGAGGTGAAGCGCGATGATGAAGGAATTCAATTCCAGCTCGTACCTGTTCGGCGGCAATGCGCCGTACGTCGAAGAGCTGTACGAGTCCTACCTGAACAATCCCGGCTCGGTCCCCGAGCAGTGGCGGACCTACTTCGACACCATGCAGATGGTGCCGGCCGCCGACGGGAACCCGCAGACGCCCGACGTCGCGCACGCCCCGATCGTCCAGTCCTTCGCCGAGCGCGCGAAGGACGGTACCCTGCAGCCGCGCGTCATGGGCGGCGACGCCGCCGCGGCGCGCAAGCAGGTCTATGTCCAGCAGCTGGTGGCCGCCTACCGCTTCCTCGGTTCGCGCTGGGCCGACCTCGATCCGCTCAAGCGCCAGGAGCGCCCGCAGATCCCCGAGCTCGAGACCGCGTTCTACGACTTCACCGAAGGCGACCACGCGAACATCTATTCGGCGGCGAACACCTTCTTCGGCTTCGACAGCGCGCCGTTGCGCGACCTGCTGCGCGCGCTGCGCGAGACTTACTGCGGCACCATCGGCGCCGAGTTCATGTACATCACCGATCCGGCGCAGAAGCGCTGGATCCAGGAGCGGCTCGAGAGCACGCGCGCCAAGCCGAAGTTCTCCGCCGAGAAGAAGAAGCGCATCCTCGAGCGGCTGACCGCGGCCGAGGGCCTCGAGAAATACCTGCATACCCGCTATGTCGGCCAGAAGCGCTTCTCGTTGGAAGGCGGCGAGAGCTTCATCGCGTCGATGGACGAGGTGGTGCAGCACGGCGGCTCCCAGGGCATCCAGGAGTTCGTCATCGGCATGGCGCACCGCGGCCGCCTGAACGTGCTGGTGAACACCCTGGGCAAGGGCCCGAAGGACCTGTTCGCCGAGTTCGAGGGCCAGCACGCGGACGATCTGCCCTCGGGCGACGTCAAGTATCACCAGGGCTTCTCGAGCGACGTCTCGACCCCCGGCGGCCCGGTCCACCTGTCGCTGGCGTTCAATCCCTCGCACCTCGAGATCGTGAACCCGGTCGTCGAGGGCTCGACGCGAGCCCGGCAGGACCGCCGCGGCGACGAGGACGGCTCGCAGGTGCTGCCGGTCATCGTGCACGGCGACGCTGCATTCGCCGGGCAGGGCGTCGTGATGGAGACGCTGAACCTGGCCCAGACCCGTGGCTACGGCACGGGCGGCACCGTTCACATCGTCATCAACAACCAGATCGGCTTCACCACCTCGGACCCGCGCGACTCGCGCTCGACGATCTACTGCTCCGACGTCGTGAAGATGATCGAGGCGCCGGTGTTCCACGTGAACGGCGACGACCCCGAGGCGGTGGTGTTCGCGACACAGATCGCGATGGACTTCCGCAAGCAGTTCGGCAAGGACGTGGTGGTCGACATCGTGTGCTTCCGCAAGCTCGGCCACAACGAGCAGGACACGCCGGCACTGACCCAGCCGCTGATGTACAAGAAGATCGGTCAGCATCCGGGCACCCGCAAGCTGTATGCGGACCGCCTCGAGGCGCAGGGCGTGCTCAACACCGGCGACGGCGACGCGATGGTCAAGGGCTTCCGCGCCGCGATGGATGCGGGCCGGCACACCGCGGACCCGGTGATCTCGAACTTCAAGAGCAAGTTCGCGGTCGACTGGATGCCGTTCCTGAACCGCAAGTGGACCGACAGCGCGGACTCCGCGGTGCCGATGGCCGAGCTGCGCCGGCTCGCCGAGAAGATCACCACCACGCCCGAGACGCTGAAGCTGCATCCGCTGGTCGAGAAGGTCGTGGCCGACCGCCGCGCGATGGGCCACGGCGACCTGGCCCTCGACTGGGGCATGGGCGAGCACATGGCGTACGCGACGCTGCTGGCCTCGGGCTACGCGGTGCGCCTGTCCGGTCAGGACGCGGGCCGCGGCACGTTCACGCACCGCCATGCGGTGCTGCACGACCAGAACCGCGAGCGCTGGGACTCGGGCTACTACATCCCGCTCGAGCACGTCGGCGACAACCAGGGGCGCTTCACCGTCATCGACTCGGTGCTGTCCGAGGAGGCGGTGCTGGCCTTCGAGTTCGGCTACGCCACCGCGGAACCGAACGCCCTGGTGATCTGGGAGGCGCAGTTCGGCGACTTCGTCAACGGCGCGCAGGTCGTGATCGACCAGTTCATCTCGTCGGCCGAGACCAAGTGGGGCCGGGCCTGCGGCCTGACGATGATGCTGCCGCACGGCTACGAGGGGCAGGGCCCCGAGCATTCGTCGGCGCGTCTCGAGCGCTTCCTGCAGCTGTGCGCCGAGCACAACATGCAGGTCTGCCAGCCGACCACGCCCGCGCAGATCTTCCACCTGCTGCGCCGGCAGATGATCCGGACCTTCCGCAAGCCGCTGGTCATCATGACCCCGAAGTCGCTGCTGCGGAACAAGGAGGCGGTCTCCCCGCTGCAGGAGCTGGCGCGCGGCGGCTTCCAGACCGTGATCCCCGACACCACGGCGGACCTCGACGCCAAGGGCGTGAAGAAGGTCGTGCTGTGCACCGGCAAGGTCTACTACGACCTGCTGATCGCGCGGCGCGAGCGCGAGCTCCGCGACGTCGCGCTGCTGCGCGTCGAGCAGCTCTACCCGTTCCCGCACAAGGCGCTCGAGACCGAGCTGAAGAAGTATCCGGCGCTCACGCAGGTGGTCTGGTGCCAGGACGAGCCGCAGAATCAGGGCGCCTGGTTCTTCGTGCAGCACCACATCCAGGACGCGCTCAAGGACGGCCAGCGGCTGTCCTACGCCGGGCGCCCCGCCTCGGCCTCGCCGGCCGTCGGCTACTACGACAAGCACTACGCCCAGCAGAAGGACCTGCTCACCGCAGCCCTGGGCGATGCCCCGAAAACGAAGACCAAGAAGGCCTCCTGAACATCATGGCGCTGATCGAAGTCAAGGTTCCGCAGCTGTCCGAGTCGGTTGCGGAAGCCACCCTGCTGCAGTGGCACAAGAGGGCCGGAGAGGCCGTGGAGCGCGATCAGAACCTGATCGACGTCGAGACCGACAAGGTCGTCCTCGAGCTCCCCGCGCCCGAGTCGGGCGTCATCGCCCAGATCATCAAGGGCGACGGCAGCACGGTGGTCGCGGGCGAAGTCATCGCCGTGATCGACACCGAGGCCAAGGCGGGTGCGGTGGCGGCGCCGGCCGCGGCGCCCGCGCCGGTCGCGGCCGCGCCCGCTGCGGCCCCCGAAACCGGCGCCGCGCCGGCCCCGACGGGTGGCAAGGGCGACGTGGCCATGCCCGCCGCCGCCAAGATGCTCGCCGAGGCGGGTCTGTCGACCTCGCAGGTCCCGGGCACCGGCCGAGACGGCCGCGTGACCAAGGGCGACGTGATCGCGGCGGTCGCCGGCGGCGCCACGGCGCCGGCCCCGGCTCCGGCGGTGGCCCAGGCCGCGCCCGCGCGTCCGATCCCGACGGGTGTCCCGTCGTCGAGCCTGCCCCCCGTACAGGCCCCGATCGACCCGAACAAGCTGATCGAGGGACGGCCCGAGCAGCGCGTCGCGATGTCGCGGCTGCGCCAGCGCGTGGCCGAGCGGCTGCTGCAGTCGCAGGCCACGAACGCGATCCTCACGACCTTCAACGAGGTCAACATGCAGCCGGTCATGGACCTTCGCAAGAAGTACCAGGACCGGTTCGAGAAGGAGCACGGCGCGCGCCTGGGCTTCATGAGCTTCTTCGTGAAGGCCGCGGTCCACGCGCTGAAGAAGTACCCGGTGGTCAATGCCTCCATCGACGGCACCGACATCGTGTACCACGGCTTCTTCGACATCGGCGTGGCCGTCGGCTCGCCGCGCGGCCTGGTGGTGCCGGTCGTGCGCAACGCCGACCAGATGAACTTCGCGCAGATCGAGAAGCAGATCGGCGAGTACGGCAAGAAGGCGCAGGACGGCAAGCTCGGGCTCGAGGAGCTCACCGGCGGCACCTTCTCGATCTCCAACGGCGGCGTGTTCGGCTCGATGCTGTCGACGCCGATCATCAACCCGCCGCAGTCGGCGATCCTGGGCGTGCATGCGACCAAGGACCGTGCCGTGGTCGAGAACGGGCAGGTCGTGGTCCGCCCGATCAACTACCTGGCGCTGTCGTACGACCACCGGATCATCGACGGTCGCGAGGCGGTGCTGTTCCTGGTGTCGATCAAGGAGGCGCTCGAGGATCCGGCGCGCCTGCTGCTGGACCTCTGAGGAAGCACCATGGCGAGCGAACGGTACGACGTGGTCGTGATCGGAGCCGGCCCTGCCGGCTACATCGCGGCGATCCGCGCGGCGCAGCTGGGCATGAAGGTCGCCTGCGCCGAGAAGTGGACGAACCCGAAGGGCGAGCTGGCGCTGGGCGGCACCTGCCTGAACGTCGGCTGCATCCCCTCCAAGGCGCTGCTCGCTTCGAGCGAGAAGTACGAGGAGGCGGCGCATCACCTGGGTGACCACGGCATCGAGGTCTCCGGCGCCAAGATCGACCTGGCGAAGATGCTGGCCCGCAAGGACGGCATCGTCACCAAGATGACCAAGGGCATCGAGTTCCTGTTCCGCAAGAACAAGATCACCTGGCTCAAGGGGCATGCGCGCTTCACCGGCGAGCACGACGGGCTGGTCGGCATCGAGGTCAAGACCGCCGACGGCGTGTCGCTGGTCGATGCCAAGCACGTGATCATCGCCACCGGATCGAAGGCGCGGCACCTGCCGGGCCTGCCGGTCGACAACGAGATCGTCTGCGACAACGAGGGCGCGCTCGCGCTGTCCTCGGTGCCGAAGAAGCTCGCCGTCATCGGCGCGGGCGTCATCGGCCTGGAGCTCGGGTCGGTCTGGCGCCGTCTGGGCGCCGAGGTGACGGTGCTCGAGGCGCTGCCCGGGTTCCTGGCCGCCTGCGACGAGTCGGTGTCGAAGGAGGCCTGGAAGGTCTTCACCAAGCAGGGCCTGAAGATCCACCTCGGCGTGAAGATCGGCGCGGTCAAGACCTCGAAGAAGGGCGTGTCGATCGCCTGGACCGACGCGCAGGGCGCCGCGCAGGTGCTCGACGCGGACCGCCTGATCGTATCGGTCGGGCGGGTCCCGAACACCGAGGGCCTGAACCTCGAGGCGATCAACCTCGCGGCCGACGAGCGTGGCTTCATCCCGGTCGACGGTCACTGCGCGACCAAGGTGCCGAACGTCTACGCAGTCGGCGACGTCGTCCGCGGCCCGATGCTCGCGCACAAGGGCGAGGACGAGGGCGTGATGGTGGCCGAGCTGATCGCCGGCCAGAAGCCGCACATCGACTACAACACCATCCCGTGGGTGATCTACACCTCGCCCGAGATCGCCTGGGTCGGCCAGACCGAGCAGCAGCTCAAGGCCGAGGGCCGCGCATACAAGGCGGGCCAGTTCCCCTTCATGGCCAACGGCCGTGCGCTCGGCATGAACGCCGCCGAGGGCTTCGTGAAGGTGCTGGCCGATGCGGTCACCGACGAGGTGCTCGGCGTGCACATCGTGGGCCACGGTGCGTCGGACCTGATCTCCGAGGCGGCGGTGGCGATGGAGTTCAAGGCCTCGAGCGAGGACATCGCCCGGGTCTGCCATCCGCATCCGTCGATGTCGGAGGTGATGCGCGAAGCCGCGCTCGCCGTCGACAAGCGCGCGCTCAACATGTGACGCGTGCCGGCCCGCCCGGACGGCCCTGCGCCGACCGGAGTCCACGGGCCGGCCTTCCCCGATGAACGTTCTCGAACGCTACACCGAGCACCTCGCGCAGCGCGGCTACACCGAGGATGCGGCGCAGCGCGCGGCGGTCGAGCGGCTGCAGGCGATGCACGACGAGTGGGTGGCCTACAAGGCGCGCCGCTCGAACCGCCTCAAGAAGCTGATCAACCATCCGAGCGTGCCGCGCGGCGTGTGGCTCTGGGGCGGGGTGGGGCGCGGCAAGAGCTTCCTGATGGACGTGTTCTACGAGACCGTCCCGCTGGTGCGCAAGACGCGCGTGCACTTCCACGAGTTCATGCGGGCGGTGCACCGGGAGCTGCGCGAGATCAGGCAGGAGGCCGATCCGCTCGACGAGGTGGCGCGCCGCATCGCGCGCCGCTACCGGCTGATCTGCTTCGACGAGTTCCACGTCTCCGACATCGCCGACGCGATGATCCTCGAGCGGCTGCTGCACGGGCTGTTCGACAACGGCGTGGCCTTCGTGATGACCTCCAACTACCGTCCGGACGACCTGTACCCCGACGGCCTGCACCGCGAGAGCATCCTGCCGGCGATCGCGCTGCTCAAGGCGCACCTGGATGTGGTCAACGTCGACGCCGGCGTCGACTACCGGCGCCAGACGATGGCACAGGTGCCGGCCTACCTGGTGCCGTCCGGACCCGAGGCCGACGCCAAGCTCGCCGCGGCCTTCGCGCAGGTGGCCGAGGTGTCGGACGAGGACCCGAAGCTGCGGATCGAGCACCGCGACATCGTCGCGAAGCGGCGGGCGGGCGGCGTGGTCTGGTTCGACTTCGCGACGCTGTGCGGTGGTCCCCGCTCGCAGCTCGACTACCTCGAGATCGCGACCCGCTTCCACACCGTGATCCTGTCGGGCGTCCCGGCGATGAACGCGGCGATGTCGTCCGAGGCCCGGCGCTTCACCTGGCTGGTCGACGTGTTCTACGACCAGAAGGTCAAGCTGCTGATCTCGGCCGAATGTCCGGCGGAACGCCTCTACACCACCGGCGCGATGGCGCACGAGTTCGTCCGGACTGCCAGCCGCCTGGTCGAGATGCAGTCCCGCGAGTACCTCGAGGCGCCCCGTCGGGGCGTGGCCGAGAAGCTCGTCTGAGCGACCGGCGGGCTCGGCGGGGCCGCTGTGCCACAATCGCCCGCGATGGAGGACGCCTCGTGGGATCGAACCCGGAAGACCAGCGCCCCGAGCCGTTCGCCTCGGCGTTGCGCGGCGCGCTCGCGCGGCTGAACCGCGGGCTGGTCGGGCGCGACGAGCAGGCGCGCTGCCTGCTGCTGGCAGCGCTGTGCGGCGAGCACGTGCTGCTGATCGGACCGCCCGGCACCGCCAAGAGCGAGCTCGCGCGGCGACTGCGCAGCCTGGTGGGCGGGCGCTACTTCGAGCGGCTGCTCACCCGCTTCACCGTGCCGGAGGAACTCTTCGGGCCGCTGTCGCTGGCCGCCCTCGACGAGGGCCGTTACCTGCGCGAGATCGACGGCTACCTTCCCACCGCCAAGGTGGCCTTCCTCGACGAGGTCTTCAAGGCGAACTCGGCGATCCTCAATGCGCTGCTGACGCTGCTCAACGAGCGCGCCTTCGACCAGGGCGCCGATCGCATCGACGTGCCGCTCGCCACGCTCGTGGCGGCCAGCAACGAGGTGCCGGGCGACGACTCGCTGAAGGCCTTCCTGGATCGGTTCCTGTTCCGCTGCGCCGTCGGGCCGGTCGGCGACGATGCGTTCGAGGCGCTGCTGCGCAGTGCCGATGCGGCGGACGCCGCTCCGGACACCGACGATGACGGGGCGGGCGGCGGCCTGCTGTCCGCGGACCTGCTGGCCCGGCTCGAGGCGGCTTCGCGCGCGGTGGTGCTGCCGGCGTCGATCGTGGCCGCGCTGAGCGCCTTGCGCGCCGTGATGGTCGACGCTGCGCTCGAGGTGTCCGACCGGCGCTGGGTGCAGGCCGTGCACGTCCTCCGGGTGGCCGCAGCCACGCACGGGCGGGCACAGGTCGCCGAGGCGGACCTGTGGCTGATGCGCTGGCTGCTGGCGACCGATGCGGGGCAGGCGCAGCGCATCGAGGCCTGGGTCGCCGAGCGGCTCGGCGGCGCCCGGGCGCTCGAGCCGGTGCGGCTCGCGCGCGTCGCGCAGGCCTGGGACAAGCAGCTCGAGATCGAGGTGACCGCCACCGAACTGGCCTTCGACGACAGCGGCAAGCTCGCGCTCGCGCGCGGCCTGGGCGGCGCGGACGCGGGCACGATGTCCGATGCGGCGCCGCGGATGTCGGCGTTCAGCCGGCGCCGCCGCTTCGGCGCGAGCCACGTGGGCGCGCGGATCGCCCAGCTCGACGCACTGCTCGCCGAGGTCGACGCCTGGATCGCGGGGGCTCGGGCGCACCGCGACGCCATCGGCAGCGATCTGAGCGACAACCTCTGGATCCTGCCCGCGTTCGCCGGACAGGTGCTCGGGCGGCTTGCCCAGGGCGAGCATGCGATGCACCGGCTGCGCGCAATGCTCGAGGGCACCCGCGCGGCCTTCGCCGAACTGCCGCTCGCCGAGACCGACGATGGCCGGATCCCCGAACCCGTTTCGGCCTGACGCGCTCGAAGCGCGCCTGGCGCCGCTCGACATGCTGCCGCGTACGCTGTGGCTGTCGGCGATCGTCAACAACGAGGGCGATCCGTTCGAGCGCCTGGCCTGGGTGGCGCGGGCGCGTGATCGGCTGCTCGCGGGCGAGTCGCCGTTCGCCGATGCGCTCGCGCAGCCGTGGCCGCTCGATGTGGCGAACGCCTTCGCACCGGTGCTCGAGCGCCTGGACCTCGCCGCGCTGTCGCGCGGGCAGCCCGCAGTCGCCGAGCAGGTGATCCGCTCGCTGCTGTGGCATGTCGACCAGGTCGCGACGCTGTCGGGGGCCATGCCCCGGCAGGCCGCCCTCGGGCGGATCGCCGAGGCGTACGCGGCCGAGTGGCTCGAGCGGGGCGCGGCCCTGCACGAGGTGATGCGGCTCGTCGAGTCGCTCGACGGCGTGGCCAGCTTCGCACGATGGAGCGAACTGCGGGGGCTGCTGCATTCGGAGTCCTGGCAGCAGATCCTCGAGGCACGCGAGCTGCTCGAACGCATGCCGCAGCTCGCGGCCCTGATCCGGGGTCTCGGGCGCGCCCGGCCGCGCGAGGACGAGACGCTCGCCTTCGACGACTCGACGGGCGGCGACGGGCCGCCGCAGTGGGTGCGGCGCGTGAGCGAGCTCGAGCTGCCGGGTACGCCGGTCGAGGTCGAAGGGGTGCGCCGATCGGGCGATCCGGCACGGATGCTGCCCATCGAGGCGGTGTGGCGCTCGAGGCGTCTCGACCCGATCCGGGCCAGGCGGCTGCGCCGGCTGTTCGCCGCGCGCCTGGCCGAGCAGTCGCTGCTCGCCTGGCAGCATCGTGACCGATGGGAGCAGCCCGCCTGGGTGCCCGAGCCCGGCAGCCGGCGGCTGCCGCGTCCGGTTCGCCGGCCGGTGCTCGAGGCCGGTCCGATCGTGGTCTGCGTCGACACCTCGGCATCGATGTCGGGCGGCCCCGAGCGGGTGGCCAAGGCGATCGTCGTGCAGGTGCTGCGGACCGCCGCCGCCGAGCGCCGGCGCTGCCACGTCTATGCGTTCGGCGGTGCGGGCGAGGTGGTCGAATGCGAGCTGTCGTCCGACCTTGACGGCCTGCAGCGGCTTGCCGCGTTCGTCGCCGCGAGCTTCCACGGCGGCACCGACGTCGTCGAGCCGATCGAGCGCGCGCTCGGCCGCATCCGCGAGGCCGGCTGGCGGCAGGCGGACCTGCTGATCGCATCCGATGGCGAGTTCGGTCCCACCGCCGAGACCGTGGCCTCGGTCCAGGCCGCCCGAGAGAGCCTCGGGCTGCGGGTGCAGGGCGTGCTGATCGGGGACCGCGAGACCAAGGGGATGCGCTCCATCGTCGACGATACCTTCTGGGTGCGCGACTGGCGCCGCTACGGCGGCCGGCACGGGCAGGTCGACGCACCGGTCCACGACCGCAATCTCACCGGCCTGTTCTTCCCGAACATCGCGGCCGCGCCCGGCACGGGCGTGCCGCTGCCCGGCATGCGGCCTGGCGTCGCGACGGGTGACGGGCATGGCTGAACGCCGCCTGCGCGCCGCCCTTGCGCTCGCCGCGCTGATGGCCGCGCTGCTCGTCCCCGACCAGGTGGCCCGTGCGCAGGGCGAGGGCAGCCTCGAACCTGAGCACGCCGCGGCGCCCGCACGCGATGAACCGCCCCGCATCGAGCCGCGGCGCGTGCTGGCTTCGGTCGATCCGGAGCGCGAGATGAGCCCCGACGAGGCCCGGGCCTTGCAGGCCGCGGTGCGCGAGGCGAGGGAGGACACGGGAGACGCGTTGCTGCGCGAGCGCATCGCCTGCTATCGGCGCTTCTTCGTCACCCACTGCCTGGCCGACGTCGGACAACGCGAGCGGCTGGTGCGAGCGCGGCTCGACCGGCTGGAGGTCGCAGCGAATCGGACGCTGCGCGAGCATTCGGCGCTGGAGCTGAATGCACGGACTGCGACTGAACTCGAGCGCCGCGAGGCGGCCGAGCCGGACGATTCGGCCAGGCGCGACGAGAACCGGCGTGCCTACGAGTCCCGCCAGGCGGCCGCCGAGCTCGAGCAGGCACGGCGCGAGGCGCAGGCCCCGGATCTCGCTCGCCAGGCAGAGGCCAACCGCAGCGAGCGCGCGCGCCGCGATGCCGAGGCCGCCGCCCGGCGGCGGGACGCCGAGACGCGTTCGCGGCAGGACGCGCCGAACGCCGCGGCGCGGGCCCGCGCCCTCGAGGCGCGGCGCCTGGAGCGCGAGGCGGGCGAGGCCCGCGAGCAGCTGCGGCGCGAGTCGCGCAAGGCCGATCGCGAACGTCGCGAGCAGGAGGCCCGCAAGCGCGGCGAGTCGCCCCGTTCCGTCCGTCCCGGGCGTCCGCCTCAGGAGGCCGCGGCGCCGAAGGCGCCGGACGGGGCGGGTGCGCCCTCTGCGCCGCGCTGAGGCGGGTCGGGCTGACGGCGGGTCAGACCAGGATCGCCTGATCGAGCCGGAGCAGCACCATCGAGCAGTTGTCGCCGCGACCCCGGGCCCGATCCCGTGCCAGGTCGATCAGCGATTCGAGCACGGCGCGCGGCGCGTCGGACTCGACCGCGCCGGCGATCTCCTCGTCCGAGAGGTCGCGCCAGGCGCCGTCGGAGCAGAGCAGGAACGCGTCACCGACCCGCGGCTCCCGGATGCCCGAGACGGTGGGGCAGGGCACCCGGCTGCCGCCGAGCGCCTGGGTCAGGCGTCCGGCCGACGGATGCAGCCGTGCGAGCTCGGCGCTCAGCCGGCCCTCCCGGCGCAGCTGCTCGCCGTAGGTGTCGTCGAGGCTGCGATGCACGACCTGCCCGTCGCGCACATGGTAGACGCGGCTGTCGCCGATGTGGCACCAGTCGACGCGGTTCGGCTGCACCAGCACCGCGGCGAGGGTCGAGTGGGGCTCGAGGGCCGCCGTGATCCCGGCGAGCTGGAGCACCACGTGCACCTCGGCGACCAGATCCTCGAAGAAGCGGTCGGCCGGATCATCCGGGCCGTGCGCATCGAACAGCAGCTGGGCCGTGCTCATCACCTGCTCGGACGCCAGCGAGCCACCGGCCCGTCCGCCCACGCCATCGGCGAGCAGGCCGAGCACGCAGCGCGGCGCGCGACGTCCGCGCAGGATCGCGACGCGGTCCTGCTGCTCGGGGCGGTCGCCGCGATCCTGTGCGGCACAAGCGGCGATCGAGAAGACGTGCGGACTCTCTTGGACGGGGGTCATGGTGCGGCTTATGATTCCACCCCCGCCCTGGGACGGGAACGACCACTCATCGGCACGAATCGAGACCGTCACGCATGCAAGATCCGGAGGCACTGAAACGCAGGATCGCCGAGCTCCAGAACGAGCACCGTGGGCTGGATGCCACGATCGCCGGACTGGGCGGAGCCCTCCCGCTGGACGAGATGCAGATCCGGCGGCTGAAGAAGCGCAAGCTCCAGATCAAGGACACGATCGTCCTGCTGCAGATGCAGCTGACGCCGGACGTCCCGGCGTGATCGGGGACGCGAACCCGCTCGGCGCCGTCGACCCGGACCTGCCCGAAGCCGCTCGGACCGCGCTCGCCGAGGGCGGCCCGCTGGCGCGGGCGATGCCCGGATTCCGGCCACGTGCCGGCCAGCAGGCGCTGGCCGCGAGCATCGGCCGTGCGGTCGCCGAGCGTGGCACGCTGGTGGCCGAGGCCGGCACCGGTACCGGCAAGACCTACGCCTATCTCGTCCCGCTGCTGCTGGCAGGCGGCAAGGCGATGATCTCGACCGGCACCCGCCATCTGCAGGACCAGCTGCATGCGCGCGACCTGCCGGTGGTGCGGGCGGCGCTCGGTGCGGGGCTGCAGACCGCGCTGCTCAAGGGCCGCGCCAACTACGTCTGCCATCACCACCTCGAGCGTCATCTCGCCGACGGGCGGTTCCCGGACCCGGGTACGCCGCTGAAGCTGCGACGCATCCACCGGTTCGCCGGCGTGAGCGCGAGCGGCGACCGGGCCGAGTGCACCGACCTGCCCGAGGACGACCCCGCCTGGGGCTACGCGACCTCGAGCCGCGAGAACTGCCTCGGCCAGGACTGCCCCGAGCTGTCGCGGTGTTTCGTCGTGCGAGCCCGGCGCGAGGCGATGAACGCCGACCTGGTGGTGGTGAACCACCACCTCTTCTGCGCCGATCTGGCGCTGCGCGAGGACTCCCTCGGCGAGCTGCTGCCGACCGCGGACGCGGTGGTCTTCGACGAGGCCCACCAGCTGCCCGAGGCGGCCACCGAGTTCTTCGGCGAAGCGGTGTCGACGCGCCAGCTCTTCGAGCTCGCCCGGGACCTGGTCCGTGCCGGCGTGGTCCAGGCGCCGGACGGCGCGGACTGGCGCGCACTCGCCGACCGCCTCGAGCATGCGAGCCGCGAGCTGCGCCTGGCCTTCGAGGGTGGCGAGGACCGCGGCCGCGCGCTGCGGGGCGCAGCGCGCGGCGCGGTCTCGCGGCGCTGGACGGCCGAGCAGCTGCGCGCATTGCCCGAGCTCGAGGACACGCTCGATGCGGTCCTCGCGGACCTGGTCTCGGTCTCGGCGATCGTCGCGGTGAACGCCGGTCGCGGTCCGGACCTCGACCGCTGCGGGCTGCGTGCGACCGAGATCGGCGAGCGGCTGCAGCGCTGGAACGCCGCGCTCGCTGCGGACGAGCGGGGCGGGCGTCCCGCGCCGCGCGCCCTGGACGTCGACGAGAACGACGGCGTGATCGTGATCGAGCCCGAGGGGGCCGCCCCGCCGGCGCCCGGCGCGGACGACCCGGCGGTCGTCTGGGCCGAGACCGGCACGCAGCATGCGACGCTGCGCCGCACGCCGCTGTCGGTCGCGGCCTCGTTCGAGCGCCACCGCGCCGGCACGCCGCGCGCCTGGATCTTCCTGTCGGCGACGCTGTCGGTCGGCGGGGACTTCGCCCACTTCGTCGAGGCGCTCGGCCTGCACGATGCCCGCTGCGAACGCTGGGACAGCCCGTTCGACTTCGAGCGGCAAGCCGCGCTCTGGATTCCGCGGGGCATCGGCGAGGCCTCTGCGCCGGGCTTCGCGCAGCGCGTCGCCCAGGCGGCCTGGCCGCTGCTGGTCGCCAACCGCGGCCGTGCGTTCTTCCTCTGCACGACGCTGCGCGCCATGCGCGAGATCGCCGAGCGGCTGGGCGAGCTCGACGCCGCCGAGGGCATCGGCCTGACGCGCCTGGTGCAGGGCGAGGCACCGCGCCCGCTGCTGCTCGAGCGCTTCCGGACCGAACCGAACGCGGTGCTGATCGGCAGCGCGAGCTTCTGGGAGGGTGTCGACGTCGCCGGCGACGCGCTGTCGCTGGTGGTCATCGACAAGCTGCCGTTCGCGCCGCCCGACGACCCGGTCGTCAAGGCGCGAGGCGAGGCGCTGCGCCGGGCCGGACGCGATCCGTTCTCGCACGAGCAGCTGCCCGCTGCGGCGATGGCGCTCAAGCAGGGGGCCGGGCGACTCATCCGGTCGGAAGGGGACCGGGGCGTGCTGCTGGTCTGCGACGAGCGCCTGGTGACACGCGGCTACGGGCGCCGCCTGATCGCGAGCCTGCCGCCCTTCAGGCGTGTCGAGCGGTGGCAGGACGCCGTGCCCTTCCTGCCCGGGCGCGAGACCCCCGCGGGCTGAGACGCCGCGAACGGACCTGCCGCGCGTCCAGACCCGGCGTTCGGCGGGCCGGGCTCAGCGCCAGACCTGCCACCACGAGCGATCGGCGAACTGCAGGCCGTTGGCGAACAGCGCGGTGTCGGGGAAGTTGCGGCGCAGGATGCTCTCGGAATCGCCCCTCAGTTCCTCGAGACCGAGCCGCTCGTACGACTTCATCATGATGAAGAGCGCCTCCTCGACCGCGGGCGCCCCCTGGTACTGCGCCACCACGCTCTGGGCGCGGTTCACCGCCGCGAGGAACGCGCCGCGGGTGTAGTAGTAGCGCGCGATGTGGACCTCGCCACCCGCCATCGCATTGACGAGATAGCGCATGCGCAGCCGGGAATCCTCGGCGTACTTGCTGTCCGGGTAGCGCACGAGGACCTGCCGGAATGCCTCGAAGGATTCGCGCGCCGCCTTGAGGTCGCGCTCGGAGAGGTCCTGGCCGCCGAGCCGGGCCAGCGCGCCCTGCTCGTCGTTGAAGTTGATCAGACCCTTCAGGTAGTAGGCGTAGTCGAGCTTGTCGCTCGTCGGATAGAGCCGGATGAACCGCTCGATCGCGACCAGGGCCTGCGTGCGGTCGTTTTCCTTGTAGAACGCGAACGCGGTATCGAGCTGCGCCTGCTGCGCCCAGGCACCGAACGGATAGCGCGACTCGAGCTTGGTCAGCAGCTTCACCGCTTCACCATAGCGGCCGGCGGCGATCTCGTCCTTGGCTTCCGCGTAGATTTCGCTGGGCGTCATCTTCGCGGTACGATCGACCTCGCCTTTTCCGAAGATGCCGCAACCCGCGAGCGCCGTCAGCACGAGGACCGCGGTCACGGCACGCCGCACCCCGGCGAGAGTCATCATCGCCATCATCATCCCCGTCCATGCAAGAGCAACCTGCCGATTATAGCGAAGGGGGTCTGGCAGAGGCCGCGCTCGTGGACGACGACGGCGCCGCGGCCGGCTACGCGCTGCCCGCGCCGCTGCACTTCGAGGCACGCATCGGTGCGGGCGAGCGGCTCGACCGATTCCTGGCCGCACGCATCGAAGGCGTCTCGCGCACCCGCATCCAGCGCTGGATCGCGCTCGGCGCGGTCATGGTCGACGGCGTGCCGGCCCCCTCGAGTCGGCGGCTGCGCGGGCTCGAGTCGGTGGATGCGTGGCCGCTGCCGAACGAGGCCGAGCGCGCCTTCGAGCCCGACGACATCCCGCTGCAGGTCGTCCACGAGGACGCCGACCTGATGATCGTCGAGAAGCCGGCCGGGCTGGTCGTGCACCCTGCGCCCGGCAACTGGCGCGGCACCCTGATGAACGGGCTGCTGCATGCCCGACCCGACTCGGCGGCCCTGCCGCGTGCGGGTATCGTGCACCGCCTGGACAAGGACACCAGCGGCCTGATGATGGTCGCGCGCAGCGAGCGTGCCTTCGAGCGGCTCACCGCCGCGCTCGCCGCCCGCACCATCGGCCGGCGCTATCTCGCGGTGGTGGAGGGCACGCCGCTGACGCAGTTCACCATCGATGCGCCGATCGGCCGCGACCCGAAGGACCGTCTGCGGATGGCAGTCGTCGAACCCGAGCGTGGCCGGCGCGCGGTCACGCATGTCCTGCGCCTGGCGGCCGCTGCGGGCGCCGCCACCGTGGAGTGCCGACTGGAGACCGGCCGCACCCATCAGATCCGCGTGCACCTGGCCAGCCGAGGCCATGCGCTGGTCGGCGACATCGGCTACGGCGGGCGCGTGCGGGCGGGTTTCGCCCGCCAGGCGCTGCATGCATGGCGGCTCGAGTTCACGCATCCGACCCGCGAGCAGCCGATGCGATTCAGCAGTCCCGTCCCGGCCGACATGGTCGCGCTGCTCGGTGCGCTCGGGCTGCCGGTGCCCGATCCGGCCGAGGCGTTCGCGGACCCGACGCGGTGAGCGATACGCCGCCGCTCCCGGGCCTCGTGCCGGACTGGCCGGTCAGCGCCGCAGTCCGCGGGTTCGTCACCGTGCGCGAGGGCGGCGTCAGCGCCGGACCGTTCGGCGCGGCGGGGGGCGCGGCACGAGGGCTGAACCTCGGCGACCATGTCGGAGACGATCCCGTGGCCGTGCGCGAGAACCGCGCGCGTCTCGAGGCCCGGCTGCCCGGCCCGGTACGCTGGCTGCGCCAGGTCCACGGCACCGCGGTACACGACGCCGATGGGTCCGCGCCCGATGTGCCGGCGGTCGCCGACGCAGCGATCACGACGCGGCCCGGCACGGTCATCGCGGTGATGACCGCCGATTGCCTGCCGGTCCTGATGGCCGATGCCCGGGGCCGGGGGGTGGGCGTCGCGCATGCCGGGTGGCGTGGCCTGGCGGCCGGGGTGCTGGAGGCCACGGTCGATGCGATGCGTGCGCGGCTCGGCGGCGACGCGCCGCTGCAGGCGTGGCTCGGTCCCGCGATCGGACCCGCCGCCTTCGAGGTGGGCGACGAGGTGCGCGAGGCCTTCTGCGCGCTCGATGCGGCCGCGGCGAAGGCCTTCGTGCCCGGTCCGGCGCCGGGCAAGTGGCTGGCCGACCTGTACGCGCTGGCGCGCCTGAGGCTTGCCTCGCGTGGCGTGACCGACGTGAGTGGCGGCGGGCTGTGCACCGTCACCGATGCGACGCGCTTCTACTCGCACCGCCGCGACCGCCCGAGCGGCCGCCTCGCCTCACTCGTCTGGCTCGCCCGCTGAGCGTCGGTTGCGCCGGCGCTGCGGCGTGCCGACGAGCCACAGGAAGAGCGAGAGCGGCGCGAGACCGTACAGCACGAAGGTCACGACGCCCGCGACGACCGAGGTCTCCGTCAGCGACATCATCAGGACGACATACAGCCAGGCGATGGCGACGATGTACACGGGGTAGGGCCTCGGTGCGCGTGGACAAGGGCATTACCCACTCGCAAGATTCGGGAAAGGGACTCAAAGCATAATGCGGACCGAAGACGCCACTAGGGGAGTCCATGGCTGCATCACGGCAACCGCGCCCGACCAGGGCGGCGCCACCCACGTCACCGACCCGCGCGCCGCGCCCGAGCGCGGCACGCGCCGCCACGCCCGCATCGGCGGCCGCCGCCCCGGCAGCGCCCGCGAAGGCGGATCGGGGGAAGGCCGCGCCCGCGGCGGCCGCCTCCGCGAAGGCCGGGGCTCGTGTCGCGCCCACCGCGGCGCCGCCGGCCCCGGTCCAGGACCTCGCCGCGGTCGCCGCCGGTGCGTTCCCGATGTGGACGATCGATCCGACCCGGATGCTGTCGCTGCAGAACGAATACGCCACCCGGCTGCAGCACCTGTGGTCCGGGTTCCTGAAGCCCGAGGGCGGACCGCCCGCGTTGGGCGACAAGCGCTTCGCCTCGCCGGCCTGGAGCAAGCAGACGCCGTTCGCCTGGAGCGCGGCGCTCTATCTGCTCAACGCCGACTTCATGCAGCGCATGGCCGACTCCGTCGAGGCCGACGCCAAGACCCGCGAGCGGATCCGGTTCTTCACCCAGCAGTGGGTGGATGCGCTGTCGCCGTCGAACTTCCTGCCGACCAACCCCGAGGCGCAGCAGCGGCTGCTGGACTCGAACGGCGACAGCCTGCGGCACGGCATCGAGAACCTCATCGCCGACATCGGCAAGGGGCACATCTCGATGACCGACGAGAACGCCTTCGAGGTCGGCCGCAATGTCGGCACCTCCAAGGGCGCGGTCGTCTACCGCAACGACGTGATCGAGCTGATCCAGTACACGCCGAGCACGCCGACCGTCGGCACCCGGCCGCTGCTGCTCGTGCCGCCGTTCATCAACAAGTACTACATCCTCGACCTGCAGCCGGAGAACTCGTTCGTCGCACACGCCGTCTCGCGCGGGCACACGGTGTTCCTGGTGTCGTGGATCAATGCGCAGCCCGAGCACGGCGCGCTGAGCTGGGACGACTACATCGAACGCGGCATCGTCGAGGCGATCCACCGCGCCCAGTCGATCTCGCGCAGCGACACGATCAACGCACTGGGCTTCTGCGTGGGCGGCACCATCCTGGCCACCGGCCTCGCCGCACTGGCCGGGCGCGGCGAGAAGCCGGTCGAGTCGCTCACGCTGATGACCACGCTCCTCGACTTCGAGGAGCCCGGCGTGCTCGGCGTGTTCATCGATCCGGCCCAAGTCGCATGGCGTGAACAGACGCTCGGCGACGGCGGGCTCATGACCGGTCAGGAGCTGTCGACGACCTTCTCGTTCCTGCGGCCGGGCCCGCTGTACACCTGGTACCTGCGGCACATGTACCTGCAGAACGAGCTGCGGGTCCCGAACGCGCTGACCTGCATGGGCGAGAAGATCGACCTGCGTCGCATCGACGTGCCGACCTACATCTTCGGTGCCAAGGAAGACCACATCGTGCCCTGGCGCGCGGCGTACGGCTCGACGCGGCTGCTGTCGAACCGACTGCGCTTCGCGCTCGGGGCCTCCGGGCACATCGCGGGCGCGATCAACCCGGTATCGAAGAACAGGCGCAGCTACTGGATCGGCGAGACGCTGCCGGCTTCGCCCGAGGCATGGCTCGCCGCCGCGGTCGAGCATCCGGGCAGCTGGTGGAACGACTGGGCGGCCTGGCTCGAGGCGTACAAGGGCCCCCAGCGCCCCGCACCGACGAAGCTCGGCGACACGGCGAATCCGCCGCTCGAGCCCGCGCCCGGGCGCTACGTGAAGATGAAGGCGAAACCCGAAGCCGGGGTCGCCGCGATGTTCCCCAAACCTTGAACCTGCGCCCGGCAAACGGGCCCGATGGAGACACACAATGAGCAAGCTCGCATACGTGACCGGTGGCATGGGTGGGATCGGAACCGCGATCTGCCGCAAGTTCCACGACATGGGCTACACCGTGATCGCCGGCTGCGGTCCGACGCGGAACTTCGACAAGTGGCTGGCGGAGCAGAAGGCCGAGGGCTACAGCTTCATCGCATCGGTCGGCAACGTGTCCGACTGGGAGTCGACGAAGGCGGCGTTCGACAAGGTCAAGGCCGAGCACGGCAACCCGGACGTGCTGGTCAACAATGCCGGCATCACCCGTGACGGCGCGTTCCGCAAGATGTCGCTCGACGACTGGAACTCGGTCATCGCCACCAACCTGAACAGCCTGTTCTGCGTGACCAAGCAGGTCATCGACGGCATGCTCGACAAGGGCTGGGGGCGGATCATCAACATCTCGTCGGTCAACGGCGAGAAGGGCCAGTTCGGCCAGACCAACTACTCGGCGGCCAAGGCCGGCATGCACGGCTTCACGATGGCGCTCGCCCAGGAAGTGGCGTCCAAGGGTGTCACGGTCAACACCGTCTCCCCCGGCTACATCGCCACCGACATGGTCATGGCGGTCCGCGAGGACGTGCGCGAGAAGATCATCCAGACGATTCCCGTCAAGCGGCTCGGACGCGCCGAGGAGATCGGCTCGATCTGCGGCTGGCTCTCCACCGACGACGCCGGGTACACCACAGGAGCGGACTTTTCGTGCAACGGGGGCCTGCATATGGGATGATGCGGCGCGGCAAAGACCCCGGAGACATCGATGGCAAATGCCTCAAGATTGATCAAGAAGTACCCGAACAGACGCCTGTACGACACGCAGACGAGCGCGTACATCACGCTCGCCGACGTCAAGCAGCTGGTGCTGGACAACGAGGTCTTCAGGGTCATCGATGCCAAGTCCGAGGACGACCTGACGCGCAGCATCCTGCTGCAGATCATCCTGGAGGAGGAGGCCAGCGGCGCGCCGCTCTTCTCCTCCCAGATGCTCTCCCAGATCATCCGGTTCTACGGCCACGCCATGCAGGGGATGATGGGCGCCTACCTCGAGAAGTCGATGGGCGCGTTCGTCGATGTCCAGCAGAAGTTCCAGGAGCAGTCCAAGGCCTTCTACGACCCGAAGGGGCTGGGTGCCAGCCCCGAGCTCTGGACCCAGTTCATGCAGGTCCAGGCGCCGATGATGCAGGGCATGATGAGCCACTACATCGACCAGTCGAAGAACCTGTTCGTGCAGATGCAGGACCAGATGCAGCAGCAGGCCCGGTCGGTGTTCCAGAACTTCCCGTTCCCCGGCGCGCCCGGTGCGACGCCTCCGGGTGCACCGCCCGCAGCGCCCACACCGCCCGGCGACGCCGGCAAGAAGTGACCCGGTCGGGCGCGCCCCGGCCCGGCGGCAGGATCACTCCGCCGCGATAGAATCGGTGGTTTGACCGAACCGGGCCTCGCAGGCCCGTCCGCGATGCCCTCCGTCCCCGTCAAGCGGCCTCGCGCCGCCCCCCGTGCCGCCGCCGCATCGACCGCCGGGGTCGCGCCGCGCGTGGGCTTCGTGAGTCTCGGCTGCCCGAAGGCCCTGGTCGACGCCGAGCGCATCGTCACGCAGCTGCGTGCCGAGGGCTACGTGATCTCGCCGAGCTACCAGGACTCCGACCTGGTGGTGGTCAACACCTGCGGCTTCATCGACGATGCCGTGCGCGAATCGCTCGATGCGATCGGCGAGGCGCTCGCCGAGAACGGCAAGGTGATCGTCACCGGCTGCCTGGGTGCGAAGGCCGGCAGCGAGGGCGGCAGCCTGGTCGCCGAGACGCATCCGAGCGTGCTCGCGGTCACCGGCCCGCATGCGCTCGAGGAGGTGATGGGGCACGTCCACATGCACCTGCCGCGTCCGCACGATCCGTTCGTCGATCTGGTGCCCGACGGCGGCGTCAAGCTCACCCCGCGGCACTACGCGTACCTGAAGATCTCCGAGGGCTGCAACCACCGCTGCAGCTTCTGCATCATCCCCTCGATGCGAGGCGACCTGGTGAGCCGCCCGATCGGGGAGGTGGTGCGCGAGGCTCAGGCGCTGTTCAAGGCCGGCGTCAAGGAGCTGCTGGTGATCTCTCAGGACACCAGCGCCTACGGCGTGGACATCCGCTACCGCACCGACTTCGTCGACGGCCGGCCGGTGCGCACACGGATGACCGAGCTGTGCCGCGAGCTCGGCCGCGTCGCCCAGGACCACGGCGCCTGGATCCGGCTGCACTACGTGTACCCGTATCCGCACGTCGACGAGGTGCTCGAGCTGATGGCCGAGGGCCAGGTGCTGCCGTACCTCGACGTGCCGTTCCAGCACTCGCATCCCGAAGTCCTCAAGCGGATGAAGCGGCCGGCCAGCGGGGAGCGCAACCTCGAGCGCATCCAGGGCTGGCGCAAGATCGTGCCGGCACTGACCGTGCGCAGCACCTTCATCGCCGGCTTCCCCGGCGAGACCGAGGCGCAGTTCGAGGACCTGCTGGCCTTCCTGAAGGACGCCGAGCTCGATCGCGTCGGCTGCTTCGCCTACTCGCCGGTGGATGGCGCGACCGCGAACGAGCTGGACGGCGCGCTGCCCGACGAGGTCCGCGAGGACCGCCGCAAGCGCTTCATGCAGGTCCAGCAGCGGATCAGCCGGCGCCTGCTCAAGCGCAAGGTCGGCAGCGTGCAGCGCGTGCTGATCGACGCCGCCGGACCCGAAGGGGCGATCGGGCGCTCGTCGGCCGACGCGCCCGAGATCGACGGCGTCGTGCACATCGCACCGCATCCCTCGCTGAAGGCGGGCGGCTTCGTCGACGTCGTCATCGAGGCGTCGGACGCACACGACCTGTTCGGCGCGGTCGCGGGCGCCGACGGGGCGGCCCGGAGCGCGGCGTCGCCGGCCCCGGCCCCGCGCAAGCGGGCGGCGGCGCGGCGCTAGCGAACTCCGGGGTGGCCGCGTCGGCTGCACCCGTCTCGGGTCGGCGACGCCTGCTGTCGCGGCTGGTATGGAGCGTCGCGGCAGCGGCCGCGACGCCGTGACGCCCCTGGTCCATGCGCGGCGGCGGGGGCAGCGCGAGGTCGAGCGGCTGCTGGTCGCGGCCGGGGCCCGCTGAACGATCCGGCGGGTCGTTGCACAGCGGCGCGGGCGGCGGGCATCATCGCGTGATCGCCCACCCGACCGATCAGGAGACGAGGATGACCGAATCGACCAAGTACCTGCTGCCCGAGGACCGGATCCCCAAGCGCTGGTACAACATCCAGGCCGACCTGCCCAAGCCGCTGCCCGCGGTGCTGCACCCCGGCACCTTGCAGCCGGTGGGCCCCGACGACCTCGCGCCGCTGTTTCCGATGGAACTGATCATGCAGGAGGTCAGCACCGAGCGAGAGGTGGAGATCCCCGAGCCGGTGCGCGAGGTCTACCGGCTCTGGCGCCCCGCACCGCTGTTCCGTGCGCATCGGCTCGAGAAGGCGCTGGGCACCCCCGCGAAGATCTTCTACAAGTACGAGGGCGTGAGCCCGGCGGGCTCGCACAAGCCGAACACCGCGGTCGCCCAGGCGTTCTACAACAAGGCGGCGGGCGTCAAGCGACTGTCGACCGAGACCGGCGCCGGCCAGTGGGGCTCGTCGCTGGCGTTCGCGGGCAACCTGTTCGGCCTGGAGGTGCAGGTGTTCCAGGTCCGTGTGTCGTACGACCAGAAGCCGTACCGGCGCGCGCTGATGGAGACCTACGGCGCGCGCTGCCTGCCCTCGCCGTCGACCGAGACCGCCTACGGCCGCAGTGTGCTCGAACGCGCGCCGAACCATCCCGGGTCGCTCGGCATCGCGATCTCCGAGGCGGTGGAGGTCGCGGTGCAGCGCGAGGACACCAAGTACGCGCTCGGCTCGGTGCTGAACCACGTGCTGCTGCACCAGACCATCATCGGGCTGGAATCGATGGAGCAGATGGAGATGGCCGGCGCCTGGCCGGACGTGGTCGTCGGCTGTACCGGTGGCGGCTCCAACTTCGCCGGCATCGCGTTCCCCTTCATCGGCGACGCGCTGCGCGGCGGTCGCCGCGCCAGGATCGTCGCGGTCGAGCCTGCGGCCTGCCCGTCGCTCACGCGCGGCAAGTACGCCTACGACTTCGGTGACACCGCGCACATGACGCCGCTCACCAAGATGCACACCCTCGGGTCGACCTTCACGCCGCCCGGCTTCCACGCCGGCGGGCTGCGCTATCACGGCATGGCGCCGCTGGTCTCGCACCTGAAGGAGCTCGGGCTGATCGAGGCGACCGCCTACCACCAGACCGAGTGCTTCGCCGCCGGCGTGACCTTCGCGCGCGCCGAGGGCATCGTGCCGGCGCCCGAGGCGAACCATGCGGTGAAGGGCGCGATCGAGGAGGCGCTGCGCTGCAAGCGGGAAGGGCGTTCGGAGACGATCCTCTTCAACCTATGCGGGCACGGCCACTTCGACATGCAGGCGTACATCGACTACGCGGCCGGGAAGCTGACCGACCAGCAGTACGACCCGAAGGAACTGGCGATGGCCCTGTCGGGGCTGCCGAGCGTCCCGGCGTAGCCGGGGTTTCGGCGGGCACTGCCCGCCGCCAGCGGAGCGGGCGCCGCATGCTTGCGGCGCACTGGTGCGCCGACGGCGGGACTCCGCCGAGAGGCGGCTGTACAGTCAGGCTGGATCGAAGAAGTTCAGGATCGCGTCCAGCCCGCAGTGGTTGATCGCGTGGGTCGTCTCGTCCCGCACCACCGGCTTGGCATGGAAGGCGACCGACAGGCCGGCGATCGACATCATCCGCAGGTCGTTCGCGCCGTCGCCGACGACGATGGCCTGGGCCGGCGTGCAGCCGATCTGCACGCAGGTCTGCTCGACGATCCGCTGCTTGGCCTCGGCATTGACGATCGGACCGAGCAGGCGCCCGGTCAGGCGCCCGCCCTCGACCTCGAGCAGGTTCGAGCGCGACAGGTCGAGGCCGAGCCGCGTGCGCAGGCGGTCGGTGAAGAAGGTGAAGCCGCCGGAGACGAGCAGGGTGCGCAGGCCCGCTGCCCGGAGCGCGGCGACCAGCCTGTCGGCACCGGGCGAGAGCCTGACGCGCTCGTCCCAGACCCGCTCGAGCGTGGCTTCGGGCAGTCCGGCCAGGAGCGCGACGCGTCGGCGCAGGCTCTCGTCGTAGTCGGCGATCTCGCCGCGCATCGCGGCCTCGGTGATCGCGGCGACCTCGGCCTTGCGACCGACGTAGTCGGCGATCTCGTCGACGCACTCGATGGTGATGAGGGTCGAGTCCATGTCGAAGGCGGCCAGCCGGAAGTCGGCCAGCCGCATGCCGGGACGGACCAGCTCCGCATCCACGCCCCAGGACTCGGCGAGCGCGGACACGCGCTCGCCGTCGAGCGCGACCTGCTCCCAGCGGGCGAGCGCGGGACGACGCTCGGCGGGCGGGGCGCCGGCCACATCGGCGATGGCACGGACCGCGTCGTCGGCGAGCGCCGGATGCTGGACGACGAGCCGGCTCATGTCGCGAGTGCCTTGAGGATCTCGCGCAGGCGCTGCACGCGCTGCGTGAGGTCGACCGTCTTCAGCGTGAAGCGCAGGCGATCGGGCCCCGAGAGCTTCACATCGCGGCGCGACTGGATGAAGCGGATGATCTTCTCCGGCGGCAGCGGCGGGTTCGGCACGAAGCTCATCACCACCGCCTCGGCGGCGGCATCGATCCGGGCCACGCCCAGCGGTGCCGACAGGATGCGCAGCCGGTGGGTCTCGATCAGCGCGCGCGCCGCCTCGGGCAGCTTGCCGAAGCGGTCCACCAGCTCTTCCTGCATGCCCTCGAGCGCGTCGAGCGTCGTGCAGTTGGCCAGTCGCTTGTAGAGCGTGAGCCGTTCGTTGACGTCGCCGCAGTACTCGGCCGGCAGCAGCGCGGGCACGTGCAGGTTGATCTCGGTGACCGCCTCGAGCGGCGCGCTCAGATCGGGCTCTCGGCCGTTCTTCAGCGCCCGCACGGCTTGGTTCAGCATGTCGGCGTACAGGCCGAAGCCCACCTCCTGCATGTCGCCCGACTGCGAGTCGCCCAGCACTTCGCCGGCGCCGCGGATCTCGAGATCGTGCATCGCCAGGAAGAAGCCCGAGCCGAGCTCCTCCATCGCCTGGATGGCCTCGAGCCGCTTGGTCGCGTCCTTGGTGATCGCGCCCTCGTCGGGGATCAGCAGGTAGGCGTAGGCCTGGTGATGCGAGCGGCCGACGCGTCCGCGCAGCTGGTGCAGCTGCGCCAGGCCGAACTTGTCGGCGCGGTGCATCACGATGGTGTTGGCGGTGGGCACGTCGATGCCGGTCTCGATGATCGTCGTGCACAGCAGCACGTTGGCGCGCTGGGCGTGGAACTCGCGCATCACGCGCTCGAGCTCGCGCTCGTTCATCTGGCCGTGGGCCACCACCACGCGCGCCTCGGGCACCAGCTTCTCGAGCATCTGGCGCCGGTTCTCGATCGTGTCGACCTCGTTGTGCAGGAAGTACGCCTGGCCGCCGCGCCGCAGCTCGCGCAGCAGCGCCTCGCGGATGGTCCCCTCGGTCTCGGCCCGGACGAAGGTCTTGATCGCGAGCCGCTTCTGGGGCGCGGTGGCGATGACCGAGAAGTCGCGGATCCCCTCGAGGCTCATCGCCAGGGTCCGCGGGATCGGGGTGGCGGTCAGGGTCAGCACGTCGACCTCGGCGCGCAGCGCCTTGAGGGCCTCCTTCTGGCGCACGCCGAAGCGGTGTTCCTCGTCGATGATCACCAGCCCCAGGCGCTTGAAGGCGACGTCCTTCGACAGCAGCTTGTGGGTGCCGATGACGATGTCGATCGAGCCGTCGGCGAGGCCGTCGAGCGCCGCGCGGACTTCCTTCGGGCTCCTGAAGCGCGACAGCTCGGCGAGCTTGATCGCCCAGTTGGAGAAGCGGTCCTTGAAGGTCTCGAAATGCTGCTCGGCGAGCAGCGTGGTCGGGCACAGGATCACCACCTGCTTGCCGTCGGCCGCCGCCACGAAGGCCGCGCGCAGCGCCACCTCCGTCTTGCCGAAGCCCACGTCGCCGCAGATCAGCCGGTCCATCGGCTTGCCGGACACCAGGTCCTGCGTGACCGCGTGGATCGCGGCGAGCTGGTCGGGGGTCTCGTCGAATCCGAAGCCCTCGGCGAAGCGCTCGTAGTCGCGGGCGTCGAAGCTGAACGCGTGGCCCTGGCGTGCCGCCCGCCGCGCATAGAGATTGAGCAGCTCCGCGGCGGTGTCGCGGGCCCGCTTGGCGGCCTTCTGCTTGGCGCGCTCCCACTGGCCCGAGCCCAGCCCGTGCAGCGGCGCCTCCTCGGGCGAGGCGCCCGAGTAGCGGCCGATCAGGTGGAGCTGAGAGACCGGCACGTAGAGCGTCGCGTCGTTCGCATAGGCCAGGTGCAGGAACTCGGTCGGGCCGTCGCCGAGGTCGAGGTTGACCAGGCCGCGGTAGCGGCCGATGCCGTGCTGGGCGTGCACCACCGGATCGCCGAGCGAGAGCTCCGACAGGTCGCGGATGATCGCGTCGACATCGGTCACCGCCTCCTGGCGCCGGCCGCGTCGGCGCCTGGCCGTGCCGGCGAACAGTTCGCTCTCGGTGACGACCGCGATGCCCGGTTCGCCGGTGCGCCGGAAGCCCTCGGCGATCGGGCCGATCCCCAGCGCGCGGGTCAGGCCGGTGTCGGCGAACCCCTTCCAGTCGTCGACCTGCGGCAGGTCGAGCTGGTGCTCGGCGAGGAGCTGCGCGAGCGTCTCGCGCCGGCCCGCGGACTCGGCGACGATCAGCACGCGGTCGTCGGTGGAGTCGAGCCAGGAGGACAGCCTCGAGAGCGGCGCGTCGGCGCGGCGCTCGACCGCCATCGGCGGCAGCGACGAGGAGTGCGGCGCACGGCGCGCCGACGGCTCGGCGGGTGCGGCGGGTGCGGCGGGCGCTGCGGTCGGCAGGGCCTCGTCCGCCAGCGCGCTGCGCGGCTCACGCAGCGCGTAGCGGCCGTGCGCGCGGGCGGCCACGAAGAAGGGCTCGACGCCTAGGAAGAGCTCGTCCGGCCGCAGCAGCGGGCGCTGCGAGTCGTTGGCGAGGAACCGGTGCCGCTGCGCCGTCTCCTCGGTGAAGCGCCGGCCGGCGGCCTCGACGTCGCCGTGCGTGGCGAGCAGCGCATCCGGCGGCAGGTAGTCGAAGAGCGTCGCGGTCGACTCGAAGAACAGCGGCAGCCAGTACTCGATGCCCGCGCTGGCGATGCCGTTGCCCACGTCGCGGTACGGACCGGCCTTGGACGGGTCGCCCTCGAAGCGCTCGCGCCAGCGGCCGCGGAACGCGGTGCGCGCGGCATCGTCGAGCGGGAACTCGCGGCCCGGCAGGATCTGCACCGAATCCACCGGGTAGAGGCTGCGCTGCGAGTCAGGGTCGAAGGCGCGGATCGACTCGACCTCGTCGCCGAACAGATCGAGCCGGTAGGGCAGCGCCGAGCCCATGGGGAACAGGTCGATCAGGCCACCGCGCACGCAGAACTCGCCCGGCCGGACCACCTGCGAGACATGCTCGTAGCCCGCCAGCGACAGCTGTCCGCGCAGCCCCGTCTCGTCGAGCTTCTGCGACTTGCGGAATGCGAAGGTGTGACCGGCGACGAAGGAGGCTGGCGGCAGGCGGTGCAGCGCAGTGGTCGCTGCGACCACCAGCAGGTCGACGCGCCGGCCCTGCAGCTCGAAGAGGGTGGCGAGGCGGTCCGACACCAGATCCTGGTGGGGCGAGAACGCGTCGTAGGGGAGGGTCTCCCAATCGGCCAGCGCACGCACGCGCAGCGAGGGCGCGAACCAGCGTGTCTCGTCGGCGATCCGGGCAGCGTCGAGCGCGGACGCAGTCACCACCACCAGCAGCCGCGACTGCGCGGCGTGACGGGTGGCGAGCGCGGCGAGCAGCAGCGCGTCGCCCGAGCCGTAGGTGGCGGGCAGCGTGCTGACGGCACCGGTCGCCGGTTCGGGCAGGCCGGCCGCGGCGTCGGGGAGTCGGGGCGCGGCGGCGAGCGCGGCAGGGGACGAGGCGTTCAAGCGGGGGCGGGCACGGTGCAAAACGTACAATTGTAGCTTCGCGAACCCCGAGGCTCCTGCCCGATCCCGATGACCGAGTCCCCCGACGCAGCGATGCCGGTGCGCCACTTCGCGGTGGTGCCGGCGGCGGGCAGCGGCACGCGACTCGGTGCCGACCGCCCGAAGCAGTACCTCGACCTGAACGGCGCGACGATGCTCGAGCGCACCGTCGAGGCGCTCCTCGCCTGCTCGTGGCTCGAGGCAGTGCTGGTGGTGGTCGCGCCCGATGACGCGGTCGCCGCTGCGCTGCCGGGGCTGCAGGGGCCGCGCTGCTCGGTCGTGGCCGCCGGTGGCGACACCCGCCGCGCGAGCGTGCTGGGGGGGCTGGCCGCCTTGGCCGCTGCACGCGGTGCGACCGACTCCGACTGGGTCTGGGTGCACGACGCGGCGCGTCCGGGTGTCGAGCCCGAGAGCCTCGAGCGCCTGCGCGATGCGCTGCGCGACGACCGGGTCGGGGGACTGCTCGCGCAGCCGGTCGCCGACACCGTCAAGCGCGGCGGGGCGGGCCGCGCGGTCACCACCGTCGAGCGCGAAGGGCTGTGGCTCGCGCAGACGCCGCAGGTGTTCCCGCTCGGCACGCTTCGCCACGCGCTCGAGCGTCACCACCGGGTGACCGACGAGGCTTCGGCGATCGAGGCGACCGGTCGAACGCCGCTGCTGGTGGCCGGCAGCCGGCGCAACTTCAAGGTGACGACGATGGACGACCTGCATGCGATGCGCGACGCGCTCGCGCCCGCTGCCGCGGGCACCGACGCCGACCTGCGCTGGCGCATCGGCCAGGGCTGGGACGTGCATGCGCTGGTGCCGGGGCGCGCGCTGGTGATCGGCGGCACGACCATTCCGCATGCCTCGGGCCTGCTCGGGCATTCGGACGCCGACGTGCTGCTGCATGCGATCACCGACGCGCTGCTGGGCGGCGCGGGGCTGGGCGACATCGGCCGCCACTTTCCCGACACCGATGCGCGCTTCGCGGGCGCCGACAGCCGGGTGCTGCTGCGCGAGGCGCTGCAGCGCGTCCGCGCGGCGGGCTGGCGGCCCGCCAATGTCGACTGCACGGTGGTGGCCCAGGCACCGAAGCTCGCGCCGCACGTCCCGGCGATGGTCGAGGCGATCGCCGCCGACCTGGGGCTGCCGGCGTCGAGCGTCAACGTGAAGGCGAAGACCTCCGAGCGCCTGGGCTATGCCGGCCGCGGCGAGGGCATCTCGGCGCAGGCCGTGGTGATGCTGGCGCGGGCGGGCTGAGGCGCCGCGCGGCTCAGCCCGGATCGTCCGCGAGCCTCACCCGGGCGCACAGTCCGCCGTCGGACGGCAGCGCCAGCGCCAGGTCTCCCGCATGGCGCCGCGCCAGGCGGGCGACGATCGCCAGCCCCAGGCCCGAGCCGCCGTGTCGGTTCCGTTCCGTGTCCAGGCGGGTGAACGGGCGGATCAGGCGCTCGAGCTGCTCGGGGGGCACGCCCGGTCCGTGGTCCCGCACGCTCAGCTCGAGGCCGCGTCCGGTCCGTCGTGCATCGACCTCGACGCGCACGCGCGCGTCCGGGCCGGCCCCGTAGCGCCGCGCGTTCTCGACGAGGTTCGTGACGATGCGCTCGAGCGAGCTCGGCGCGCCGCGCCAATCCGTGCCGGGCGCGACCGTCTCGACGATCTCCAGTCCGGCCGCGTCCGGCCCGTGCCGAAAGCCGTCCAGCACCGAGCGCAGGGTCTCGGCGACGTCGACCCGCTCCGGGGGCCGCGCCGACGCGGGCTGGGCGAATTCGCCGAACTGCCGGACAATCGCATCGATCCGGTCGATCTCGTCGGCCATCGAGTCGCGGGTGGCGACGTCAACCGGCGCCATCTCGATCTCCATCCGCAGGCGGGTGAGCGGCGTGCGGATGTCGTGCGAGATCCCGGCCAGGGCCTCGGCGCGGTCCTGCTCGAGTGCCGCGAGATCGCCGGCCATCCGGTTGAAGCGCCGGTTCACTGCGGCGAGTTCGGTCGGGGCGTCCTCGCGCAGCGGCGGCGGCACCTCGCCACGCGCCAGCCGCTCGATCGCCTGCGCGAGGGTCGCCAACGGCCGGTTGACCACCCGGCTGATCACCAGGGCGCCGGCGGTCGCGAGCGCCACCGCGATGCCGATCCAGCCGATCCAGTTCCGATTCGCCTGTCGCTCGATCCGGGCGGGATCCAGCAGCATCCAGTAGGGATCGTCGTCGATCTCGAACCGGATCCACAGGCCGTCGTCATTGTTGACTGCGGCCGCGAGCCGGGTCTCGGGCCCGAGGAGCTCTCGCAGCTTGGCCTCGAAGGGGGCGCCGAAGCGCTCGTCCGGCCAGGGCCGGACGCGGTCGGTCGGCTCCGCCGGCAGGACCTGGATGCCCTCGTTTCGGGCAAGCTCCCCGAGCAGGTCGATCCGGGCGGTGCCGGAGGCGCTCAGCAGGCCTGCCCGGGTGAGGTTGACGATCGAGGTGATCTCCCACGCGAAGCGTTCCGCGCGCGGCTGCAGCTCGGCCGCCCGGAAGAGCTGCAGCCAGGCCAGCAGGCTCGCCACCACCACCGCTGCGATCAGCAGGAACGTCCGCCAGAAGAGCGACAGCCGAACGGGGGCCCGCTGCACGGATCAGTCTGGGACGAACACGTAGCCCACGCCCCAGACGGTCTGGATGTAGCGCGGGTTCGCCGGGTCGGTCTCCAGCAGCTTTCGCAGGCGCGAGACCTGGACGTCCAGGCTCCGGTCGAACGCACCGTACTCGCGGCCGCGTGCCAGCACCATCAGCTTCTCGCGCGACAGCGGGCTGCGCGGATGGTGGGCGAAGACCTTGAGCACCGAGAACTCGCCGCTGGTCAGCGGGACCGGCAGCCCGTCGCGGGTGAGGGTGCGCATCGCGGCATCGAAGACGAAGGGGCCGAAGCGGACCTCCCCGAGGTCCGTGGCGGGCGCGCCCGGGGCGTCGGGCGGGGGCTGACGGCGCAGCACCGCGTTGATCCGTGCGAGCAGCTCGCGCGGATTGAAGGGCTTGGGCAGGTAGTCGTCGGCGCCCATCTCCAGGCCGACGATCCGGTCGATGTCGTCGCCCTTGGCGGTCAGCATGATGACGGGCGTGCGGTCGTTCGCGCCACGCAGCCGGCGGATGATCGACAGGCCGTCCTCGCCCGGCATCATCAGGTCGAGAATGATCATGTCCCAGGGCTCGCGCTGCAGCAGCCGGTTCATCGCCGGCCCATCGGCCGCGAGCGCGACCTCGAACTGCTGGCCGGTCAGGTAGCGGTGCAGCAGGTCTCGCAGCTTCGGGTCGTCGTCGACCACGAGCAGACGCTTGGGCGATGCGCTCATCGGCGGGAGACTGGCGTGGAGGTCGTCGGATGATACTGCCCGGGCGCAGCGGGCGTGGCGGCGTGTCCGACCGCCGGTTACACCGGGTAGCACCGATTACCGGACGCCGGGCGGGCGCGCCCGGGGCGACGACTAGAATCGGGGCTCCTCCCTCCCACGCCCACGAGGTGCCGGGTGTTCCGTCCGCCGCGCATGCCGTCGCTCGTCTGCGCCCTCGCGATCCTCGTCGCGACGGGTGCTCACGCGCGCGGTGGCGGCGACGATCCCGAGCGGCAGGCGCGCCGCCTCGAGCTGCGCCAGCAGCTCGAGGCCGAGCGCGAGCGCTGGCGGTCCGAGGGGTCCCGCCGCGGCCCGGGCGGCCACGGGCAGGGGGGCTACGGGCAGGGCGGCTACGGGCAGGGCGGCTACTACGGTCCAGGGCCGGTACCGGACGGCGCGATGGCCCCCGGTCAGGGGCCCGGGCCCGGCGCCTGGGGCGGCGCGCCGCGTCTGAGCCCCGAGGAGCGCCGCACCCTGCGCAGGGAGCTGCGCGAGCAGCGTCCATGACCGGTGCGCCGGCGCGGGTCCGTGGAGGTCCGCTGCCGGTGCTGGCTTAGAATCCGACGATGCTCCCCGTTCCCGATCCGCGTGCCGACGACGGCGCGAGCCCGACCGTGCTCGCGCTCGACACGACCGCCGGCGCCTGCTCGGTCGCGGTCGCCGGCCCCGGCGGCTCGGCGAGCCGATCGCTGCCCATGACCCAGGGCCATTCGCGCCATCTGCTCGGGCTGGTCGAGGCGGTGCTGCAGGAAGCGGGGATCGAGCCGCGGACGATCGATGCGATCGGCTTCGGCTGCGGTCCCGGTTCCTTCACCGGCCTGCGGATCGCCTGCGGCGTCGCGCAGGGCCTGGGCCTGGGATGGGGACGGCCGCTGGTGCCGGTCGACGCGATGCGTACGCTGGCCGCGCAGGCGAGACATGCGCTCGGCACGGGCGACTGGGTGCTGGTCGCGCTCGACCTGCGGATGGGCGAGGTCTGCTTTGCGGCGTTCCCCGCCGGGGCCCTCGCTGACAGGCTGTGGCCCGAACCCGCGCTCGGCCCGCTGCTCGCGGCACCCGAGGCTGCCCGGGCGGCGTTCATGGCGCTGGGCGCCAGCGCCCCGGTGCTCGCCGGCGACGGCTTCGACGCCTATCCGCTGCTGCGGGAGGGGGCGCTGGCCGCGGCGTCACGGCCTGCGGGTGCCGTCCAGCCCGATGCCGGCACGCTGGTCACGCTCGCTGCGCTCGGCCTGCGCACCGGTCGCGCCGTCGATGCAGCCGATGCGGCGCCCACCTACCTGCGCGACAAGGTCGCGCTCGACGTCGGTGAGCAGGCCGCGCTGCGGGCTGCGCGCGCTGCGGCCGCGGGCGTGCGATGAGCGCGCCGCCCACGCCGCGTGCGCCGCGGCCGGGCTGGGCCGCGCGGCCGATGCGCCGCGGGGACCTCGCGCAGGTCGCACAGATCGAGGCGCGGATCTTCCCCTTCCCCTGGACCTACGGGAACTTCGCCGACTCGCTGGCCGCAGGCTACGACGGCTGGGTCTTCGAGGCGTCGGAGGGGCCGGGTGGGCTGCTCGGCTATGCGATCGTCATGTGGCTGCCCGACGAGGTGCATCTGCTGAACCTGAGCGTGGATGCCCCGGTCCAGGGGCTCGGGCTGGGCGCGGCCATCCTCGACTGGCTGGTCGACGACGCGGGCGCGCGCGGCGCGCGGTCGATGCTGCTCGAGGTGCGCCCCTCCAACACGCCCGCGTTGCGGCTGTACGAACGCAAGGGTTTCCACCGCGTCGGGCTGCGGCGCCGGTACTACCCCGCGCACGACGGGGCACGGGAGGACGCGATCGTGATGGTGCGCCGCCTGGCATCGGACCCGTTCCGTGGATGAGCGTCGGCGCAGGGCGTGGGCGGCGCTCGGCATCGGACCGGCCTGGATGCTGCGCGATCCGGCGGCCGGCGATCCGGCCGGTCATCCGGCCGAAGGGGGCGAGGAGGCCGCACCCGTGGTCAAGACCGAATCGGTCGTGGCGGCCGAATCGGAGGAGTCGGCCCTGGCGGCTCCGGCGGCTCCGGCGCCGAGCCCCGAACCGCACGATGCAGCGTCGCCCGTCCTCGTCGCACGCTCGCGCGCTGCACCCTCAGCGCGCGACCCGGTCATCGCCGGGCTCGACTGGGCCGGGCTGGCCGAGGCGGTCTCGGGCTGCGAGGCCTGCGGACTCTGCGAGGGGCGACGCAACACCGTCTTCGGCACCGGCCCGCGGCCCGCGCCGTGGATGCTGGTCGGCGAGGCACCCGGCCATCACGAGGACCTGAGCGGCGAGCCCTTCGTCGGCGATGCGGGCAGGCTCCTCGACCAGATGCTGCTCGCGATCGGCGTCGACCGCCCGAGCGAGGCCTTCATCGCCAACGTGATGAAGTGCCGTCCGCCCGCCAACCGCGACCCGGTGCCGGACGAAGTCGCCCGCTGCGAGCCCTACCTGCTGCGACAGGTCGAGCTACTGCGGCCCCGGCTGATCGTGGTGCTCGGACGGTTCGCCGCGCAGTCGCTGCTGCGAACCGATGCGACGGTCGGGAGCCTGCGAGGACGGGTCCATGCGTACCGTGCCGCCGGCCGGGACGTGCCGATGGTCGTCACTTACCACCCTGCCTATCTGCTTCGCAACCTGCCCGACAAGGCGAAGGCCTGGGCCGACCTCAGGCTCGCGCGCCGGACCTTCGACACGGTCGAGTGAATCGCCCGCGCAGGCTCGGCGGGCGGGACGCGCCGCTCAGTGCCGCACCTGGCCGATCAGCGCGACCGAGTCGAAGCGGCGCTGGTTGGCAGCATGCAGCCTCATGACGGCCACCATCGACAGCGCGACGAACGAGCCGAACATCAGGATCACCCAGTTGATGTGCACGTCTGCGCGGATCAGCACCGCGTAGAGGGACAGCATCAGCAGGATCATCAGGTTCTCGTTGAAGTTCTGCACGGCGATCGAGTGGCCGGCGCTCATCAGCACGTGCCCCCGATGCTGCAGCAGCGCATTCATGGGTACCACGAAGAAGCCGGCGAGCGCGCCGATCAGCACCAGCGTCATGTAGGCGACCGGGAGGTCGTGGACCAGCGTCATCATCGGCACCAGCACGCCCATGGCGACACCGACCGGCAGCACGCGCAGCG
Organism: Burkholderiales bacterium; assembly: GCA_026399835.1. Taxonomy (GTDB): domain Bacteria; phylum Pseudomonadota; class Gammaproteobacteria; order Burkholderiales; family Burkholderiaceae_E; genus UBA4615. The sequence goes on from JAPLQE010000043.1 coordinate 85,203, forward strand.
AGCCGCGCAGCGGAACGAAGCGGGCCGCGACCATCGCGCCGACGGCGATCCCGACCGCGACCACGCCCTGCAGCACCGCCGCCTTCGAGAGCGGCATGCCGAGCTGCACGTCCGCCCACTTCAGCACGATGAACTGCAGCGTCGCGCCGGCCCCCCAGAACAGGGTGGTCACCGCGAGCGAGATCTGGCCGAGCTTGTCGCGCCACAGCACGCGCAGGCAGTGTCCGAAGTCGAGCAGCAGCCGCAGCGGGTTGCGCTCCTGGTGCGCATACCGCGCGCCGGTGTCGGGAATGCGCAGGTTGAACAGGCCCGCCAGGCCGTAGAAGGCCGCGATCACGAGAATCGCCGACTCCGCGGGCGTGTCGATGCCGGTCTCGAAGCTCGGCATGTCGAATGAGAGCAGGCTGGCCGAGATGGTCGGGCTGATCAGTGCGCCGCCGAGCACGGTGCCGAGGATGATCGAGGAGACGGTCGTACCTTCGATCCAGCCGTTCGCCGCGACCAGCTTCTCGGGCGGCAGCAGCTCGGTGAGGATGCCGTACTTGGCCGGAGAGTACGCGGCTGCGCCGAACCCCACGACGGCGTAGGCCAGGAGCGGATGGACGGCGAAGAACATCAGCGCGCAGCCCGCGAACTTGATGGTGTTCGTGTAGAACATCACCTTGCCTTTCGGCAACGCATCGGCGAAGGCGCCGACGAACGGCGCGAGCACCACGTACGAGATCGTGAAGAAGAGCTTGAGCAGCGGCTTCATCCACTCGGGCGCGTGCATCTCGACCAGCAACGCGATAGCGGCGATCAACAGCGCGTTGTCCGCCAGCGACGAAAAGAACTGCGCCGCCATGATCGTGTAGAAGCCGCGTTTCATCGAATCCGATTCGTCCCCGCGCCGCGTTATACCATGCCGGTGTCGCCCCTGAGTTGACCGATGCCTCGTCCCATCTCCGCTTCCGTCTCCCTCTCCGCCCTTGCACACAACCTCGCCGAGGCACGCCGACGCGCTCCGGGCAGCCGGATCTGGGCGGTCGTGAAGGCCCATGCCTACGGGCACGGACTGCCTGCCGCGATCCGCGGATTCACCGGTGCCGACGGACTCGCGCTGCTCGAATTCGACAACGCGCGCCGGCTGCGCGCCCTCGGCTGGCGCGGCCCCATCCTGATGCTCGAGGGTCCGTTCGGCCCCGAGGACGTCGCGATGGCCGGCGAGTTCGGCCTGTCGCTGGTCGTGCACGACGCCACCCAGATCGAATGGTTGCGCGGGCACGAGGGCAAGGCGATCGACGTCTGGCTCAAGCTCAACACCGGCATGAACCGGCTCGGCCTCGATCCGGACTCGGCGGCCTCGACGCAGCGCGAGCTGTCGGTCCTGCCCGCGGTCGGCACGGTGTCGCTGCTGACCCATTTCTCCGATGCCGACCGACCCGGCGGCGCCGCCGCGCAGATCGAGCGGTTCGACCACGCGACCCTCGACCTGCCGGGATCGCGCTCGCTCGCCAACTCCGCGGCGCTGTTCGATCTGCCTCAGACCCATCGTCACTGGGTCCGCCCCGGCATCATGCTGTACGGCTCGAGCCCGTTCGCCGATCGCAGCGCGGCCTCGCTCGGGCTGCGCGCCGCGATGACCCTGCGTGCGGCGCTGATCGGCACCCAGACACTCGAGGCCGGTGACACCGTCGGCTACGGATCGAGCTTCACCGCCCCCGGGCCGATGCGCATCGGCATCGTCGCTTGCGGGTATGCGGACGGCTATCCGCGCCACGCGCCCACCGGCACGCCGGTCGAGGTCGCCGGGGTCCGCACCCGCACCGTCGGCCGCGTGTCGATGGACATGATGGCGGTCGACCTCGAGCCGACCCCCGATGCAGGCGTCGGCGCGCCGGTCGAACTCTGGGGCGAGCGCGTGCCGGTCGACGAGGTCGCCGCGAGCGCGGGCACCATCGGCTACGAGCTGCTGTGCGCGGTCGCGCCGCGTGTGTCGATGCACGTGGTCGACTGAGTCGTGGCGAAGGTCCGCACGCAGTACGTGTGCACCGAGTGCGGCGGGTCCACGCCCAAGTGGGCCGGCCGCTGTCCGAGCTGCGGAGCGTGGAACACCTTGCAGGAGTCGGTGATCGAGGCCCCGCGCGCGGCGGTCGCGAACCGCTTCGCGCCGCTCGCCGCGAGCGGCGGCGTGCAGCGCCTCGACGAGGTGGTGGCAGCCGAGGTGCCGCGCTTCTCCACCGGCCAGGAGGAGTTCGACCGCGTGCTCGGCGGCGGCATGGTGCCCGGCTCGGTGGTGCTGATCGGCGGGGATCCGGGCATCGGCAAGTCGACGCTGCTGCTGCAGGCGCTCGCGCACCTGTCGCAGTCGCTGCCGGTCCTCTACGTGAGCGGCGAGGAGTCGCCCGCGCAGGTGGCGCTGCGCGCGCGCCGCCTCGGCGTCGACGGCAGCAAGGTTCCGATGCTCCCCGAGATCGGCCTGGAGCGGATCGTGGCCGGCATCGAGTCCGAGAAGCCCGCGGTCGTCGTCGTCGACTCGATCCAGACGCTGTACACCGAGCAGCTGAGCTCCGCGCCCGGCTCGGTCGCGCAGGTGCGAGACTGCGCCGCGCAGCTCACGCGGCTCGCCAAGCAGACCGGCGTGTCGGTGGTGATGATCGGCCATGTGACCAAGGAAGGCACGCTCGCGGGGCCGCGCGTGCTCGAGCACATGGTCGACACCGTGCTCTATTTCGAGGGCGACACCCATTCGTCGTACCGGCTGGTGCGCGCCTTCAAGAACCGCTTCGGCGCGGTCAACGAGCTCGGCGTGTTCGCGATGACCGACCGCGGTCTGCGCGGTGTCTCGAACCCGTCTGCGCTCTTCCTGTCGCAGCACGACAAGCAGGTCTCGGGCTCCTGCGTGCTGGTCACGCAGGAGGGCTCGCGGCCCCTGCTGGTCGAGGTGCAGGCCCTGGTCGACACGGCGCACGTGCCCAATCCGCGGCGCCTGTCGGTGGGCCTGGAGCCCGCACGGCTCGCGATGCTGCTGGCCGTGCTGCACCGGCACGCCGGCATCGCCTGCTTCGACCAGGACGTGTTCATCAACGCGGTGGGGGGCGTGAAGATCGGCGAGCCGGCGGCCGACCTCGCGGTGATGCTGGCGATCGTCTCGTCGCTGAAGGATCGCCCGCTGCCGCGCGGCCTCGCGGTCTTCGGCGAAGTCGGGCTGGCCGGCGAGATCCGGCCCTCGCCGCGCGGGCAGGACCGACTGCGCGAGGCTGCGAAGCTCGGGTTCTCCAAGGTCATCGCGCCCAAGGCCAACGTGCCGAAGAAGGCGATCGAGGGCCTCGAGGTCATCGCGGTCGAGCGGATCGACGCGGCGCTGTCCGCTGCCTGGGACTAGGTCCGCCGCGTCATCCGGGCCGGCGCCGCTGCGCGGCCGGGCGAGATCAGGGCCGGTCGGCGATGCCGGTCGCGATGTAGCGCGCGGCGGCGTCGCCGCTGCGCACCGCCGACTCGATCGTCGCCGGGTACCGGTGCCAGCTCCAGTCGCCGGCGAGCGCGAGGCCCGGCGCCGCGTCGGCGAGCGCATCGGTGTCGAGCCTCGGACGCCCGGGGCTGCAGCGGATCGTCGCGCGGCGCTCGACGACCGCCCGGGCATGGTCCGCGAGCGGCAGCCCGAGCTGTCCGGCGACCTGCCGGGCGATGCCCGCCGCGAGCGCCGCGGGCGCCTCGGCGCTGCGTCCTGCGGCACTCACCACCACGCCGGCGACCGAGCCGACCGGGGCGTCGGGCGCCACGCTGCGGCCGAACAGCCATTGCCCGTGCTCGCCGTCGGCGGGCCGCTCCCCGAGCATCACCACCTCGGGCAGCTCGAGGCGCTCGCGCCAGGCCAGCCAGACGGTCGCGATCGGCTCGTGCTCGAAGGTGTCGAACACCGCCAGGCGCGCCTCGGGCACCGTGCCCGCGAGCAGGCGGGACACCTGCGGCGGCGGCACCGCGAGCACCAGGCGGTCTGCCGCGATCGGGCCGGCATCGGTCGCCGCCTGCCAGCGCCCGGTGCTGTCGCGCGACACCGCGCGGCAGGCGGTGCGCCAGCGCAGCGTCGCGCCGCGCGCGGCCAGCCAGGCGCAGGCCGGCTCGGGCACCACGGCGCCCAGGGTGGTGCGCGGCAGCAGGAAGTCGGCGTCCGCGGCGCGTGCCAGCAGCGCATCGCAGAGGACCTGGGCGAACGCGCGCGCGCAGGCGCGCTCCGGCGGCGTGTTGAGCGCTCCGATGCACAGCGGCGCCCAGATCCGGGCGATCAGCGATGCGGGCTGCCGATGGACGGCGAGCCACTGCGCGACGGTGCTGCCCTCGACCACCGAGGCCGGGCCGCGGATCGCGAGGCCGGTCATCGCGCCGAGCATCGCGACGCGCTCGCGCCACGGCATGCCGCGGGCGGCCAGCAAGCCCACCCCGACGTGCAGCGGCGCGGGCAGGGGGGCTGCGCGCAGCTCGAAGCCGCCCGGACCCGCCAGTCGGAGCCGCGAGCGCACGAGCACCGCGCCAGGATCGGCGCCGACGCGGCGGATCAGTGCGAGCGTCGAGCGGTAGGCCCCGATCAGCAGGTGCTGGCCGTTGTCGACATCGAGGATCGTGTCCGCATCGATCCGCAGCGCCAGGGAGCGCGCACGCCCGCCCGGTACTGGAGCCGCGTCGATCACGGTGACCCGGTGACCGGCCTCGAGCAGTCCGACGGCCGCGGCCAGGCCGGCCCAGCCTGCGCCGACGACCAGGGCCTCGCTCACCCGCCGCCCGGCGCGCGCCGCGCCGCATCGAAGCCGGGCGGCTTGCCGGCGACCCAGGTGCGCCAGGCGAGCCAGAGCTTGCGGATCGGCGTCAGCGAGGTGCGCCGGTCGAGCACCAGGAAGTCGTCGCGCGCGATCTCCTCGAGGAGCGTGGCGTAGATCGCCGACATGATCAGCCCGGGGCGCTGCGCCCGCCGGTCGACCTCGGGCAGCAGCGCGTAGGCCTCGCGGTAGCGCTCGCGCGCGCGATCGGCCTGGAAGCGCATCAGCGCCACGAACCGGTCGCTGTGCCGGCACCCGAGGATCTCGCCGACGGTCACCCCGAAGCGCTGCAGGTCCTCGATCGGCAGGTAGACGCGCCCCTTGCGGGCGTCCTCGCCGACGTCACGGATGATGTTCGTGAGCTGGAACGCGAGGCCCAGGGTGTCGGCGTAGCGCAGGGTTGCGGGCTCCGTCCGGCCGAAGATGCCGCTGGCCATCTCGCCGACCACGCCGGCGGCGCGCCGGCAGTAGAGCGCGAGCCCGGTGTAGTCGAGGTAGCGGTTCTGCTCGAGGTCCATCCGCATGCCGTCGATCACCTCGACGAGCCGGCCGCGGGTGATGTCGTAGCGGTCCGCATGCGGGCGCAGCGCCTGGGTCACCGGGTGGGTCGGTTCGCCGGCGAACATCCGGTCGACTTCGCCCTGCCACCAGTCGAGCTTCGTACGCGCCACGCCGGCGTCGCGCATCTCGTCGACCACGTCGTCCACCTCTCGGCAGAAGGCGTAGAGGGCGGTGATGGCGCGGCGCCGCTCTGGCGGCAGAAACAGGAAGCTGTAGTAGAAGCTCGAGCCGCTGCGCGCGGCCTTGTCCTGGCAGTACTCGTCGGGCGTCATCGGGGCTCCGGCCGCGAGGCCGTGACGGGTGCGGGTGCGGGTGCGGGTGCGGGTGCGGGGGGCAGGGCGGGTGAGGCGATCGCGAGCCGCAGCATGGCGCCGGCCAGCGGCAGCGCGTCGCGTCGGGACAGCACCGGCCGGGCGGCGAAGGGGTCGTGGCCACCGGCCGCCAGCCGCTCGAGGATGCGGGCGCCCCCGGCGACGATCGCCCTGAGCTCCCAGCCGAGGCGCCCGCCGACCCGTCCCGGCAGGCCCGCACCGCCGGCCAGCATCTCGCCGGCGCGACGGGCCTCCGCGGCGATGCAGGCGCGCAGGGCCGGGCCGGCGCGGCACTCGGCGGCGGCGTGGGCGAGGTCCGCCTCGCCCGCGCCGTGCCGGGTCAGCGCGTCGAGCGGCAGGTAGAGCCGGCCTCGCGACCAGTCGATCGCCGCGTCCTGCAGGAAGTTGATCAGCTGCAGTGCGCTGCAGATGCGGTCCGAGGCCGCGCGTGTGGCCTCGTCCAGATGGCCGGAGAGCGCCAGCACCAGCTGGCCGACCGGATCGGCCGAACGCCGGCAGTAGTCGATCAGGGTCTCGAAGTCCGGATAGCGATGCACCGTCACATCCTGCTCGAAGGCCGACAGCAGCGCGTCGAACCGGCTCCAGTCGAGCCCGTGCGCCCACACGTGCGGCACCAGCTGCGCCACTACCGGCGCCCGAACCGCCTGGCCGGCCCGAGCGAGGACGAGGTCCTCGCGCAACGCCCGGAGCACCGCGAGGCGCTCGGCGGCCGGGGCGTCACCCTCGTCGGCGACGTCGTCGGCATGCCGGGCAAAGCGGTAGATCGCCACGACCGCCGGCCGCAGGCGCGCCGGCATCAGCCAGGACGCGACCGGGAAGTTCTCGTAGTGCTCGACGCCATGTACGGGGGAGTTCACGGCCCGGATTGTAGGGGGTCGCGCGACAGGCTTTCCGCGTTGACGGGGCTGTAAGTGCCGGATACAGTTACTTACTAACTCGTCAGTCATTAAAGCTGACGGCCTAGCCTCCCGGAGTCACCGATGTCGCGCCTTCCTCGCCTGTCCGCCGCCGCACTCGCCGCGGTCCTAGCCGCCGGTTGCGGCCCGAAGGAGGTGGCTCCCAAGGTCGAGGCCCCGCGCCCCGTCCGCACGATGGTCGTCCAGCCGCAGGTCACCGCGGTCGCCCTGCAGCTGCCGGGCGAGGTGCGACCCCGGATCGAGTCGCGTCTGGGCTTTCGGGTGGGCGGCAAGCTGTCGCAGCGCAGCGTCTCGGTGGGCGACCGGGTGATTCCCGGGCAGGTGCTCGCCCGGCTCGACCCGACCGACCTGGCGCCGGCGCTGCTCGCCCAGCAGGCGCAGGTCGTGGCCGCCCGCACCGATCGCGACTTGGCGCGGGTCGAGCTCGAGCGGCTGCGCAGCCTGCGGGCGCAGAACTACATCAGCCAGGCTTTGCTCGACCGCCAGCAGGCCGGCTTCGACGCGGCCGAGGCGCGCCTCGGCGCCGCCGAGGCGCAGCAGCAGCAGGCCCGCAACGCGGTCGACTTCCAGGTGCTCAAGGCCGACGCGGCCGGCGTCGTGACCGCCGTCGAGGCCGAGGTCGGGCAGGTGGTGTCCGCCGGGCAGGCGGTGATCCGCGTCGCGCAGACCGGCGAGCGCGAGATCCTGGTCAACCTCCCCGAGTCGGCGCTCAGGCTCGCCCGCGAGGCGCGCGAGTGGGCGGTCGTCGTCCCGGCACTCGGCTACCGGACGCTGCCCGCCCGGCTGCGCGAGCTCGCTCCGATCTCCGATCCGGCTTCCCGCACCTATGCCGCCCGGCTGACCCTGAGCGGCGAGACCGAGGGCGTCGCGCTCGGCATGACGGCGGTCGTGCAGGTGCTGCGCGCCGCCGAACCCGCGTTCGTGCTGCCGCTGTCGGCGCTGCAGTCCACCGACGGCCAGGTCCGGGTCTGGAAGCTCGACGCCGCCGGCACGACGGTCTCCCCGGTGGAGGTCAAGACGGCCGGCCTGCTCGACGACGCCGTGCGCATCGTCGGTGGCCTGCAGCCGGGCGACCGGATCGTCACCGCCGGCGCCAACCTGCTGCGGGCCGGCCAGTCGGTCCGGGTCCTCGACGAGGGCCCCGCCGTACCGGCCGCCGCACCCGCGGTCGCGCAGGGCGGGGCCGCACGATGAGTCCGCAGGATCCGTCCGGGCCGGCCACGCCGCCCGCGGCCGCCTCCGGCGCGGACCGCTTCAACATCTCCGCCGCCGCGATCCGTCACCCGCAGCTCACCCTGTTCTTCCTGCTGGTCATCGCGATCGCCGGCTCGATGTCCTTCTTCAAGCTCGGTCAGCGCGAAGACCCGGACTTCACGTTCCGGGGGATGGTCATCCGCACGATCTGGCCCGGCGCGACCACCGAGCAGGTCGACCAGCAGATCACCGACCGGATCGAGAAGAAGCTGCAGGAGACGCCGCACTTCAAGTGGACCCGCAGCTATTCCAAGCCCGGCGAGTCGCTGATCGTCCTCGAGCTGCTCGACACCGCGCCGCGCAAGGAGGTGCCGCAGGTCTGGTACCAGGTGCGCAAGAAGGTCGGCGACATCCGCCAGAGCCTGCCCGCCGAGGCGATCGGGCCGTTCTTCAACGACGAGTTCGGCGACGTCTTCGGTACCATCTATGCGTTCACGGCCGACGGCTTCACGCTCGCCGAGCTGCGCGACCGGGTCGAGAGCGTGCGCCAGGAGCTGCTGCGCCTGCCCGACGTCTCCAAGGTCGAGCTGGTGGGCACGCAGGACGAGAAGGTGTTCGTCGAGCTCTCGCCGCAGCTGCTCGCCAACCTCGGCATCGATCCGCAGCGCATTGCCGAGCAGCTCGCCGCGCAGAACGTGGTGGCGCCCGCCGGCACGGTGCAGGGCGAGAGCCGTCAGGTGCCGCTGCGGGTGACCGGTCAGTTCGACACGGTGCGCGAGGTCGAGGCACTGCGCCTGAACATCGGCGGGCGCTCGGTCAGGCTGGGCGATGGCGCGCGTGTCTGGCGCGGCTATTCGGATCCGCCGGTCTGGACCATGCGCTACGGCGGCAAGCAGGCGATCGGCCTGGCGGTCTCGATGGTGCCGACCGGCGACGTGCTGCGCCTGGGCGAGAACCTCGAGCGGACGATGGCTCGCCTCAAGGCCGACATGCCGGTCGGCATCGATTTCGCGAAGGTCTCCGACCAGCCGCGGCTGGTGGAGAAGGCCGTCGGCCTCTTCATCACCTCGCTGCTCGAGGCGGTCGCGATCGTGCTCGTGGTGTCCTTCGTGAGCCTCGGGCTGCGGGCCGGCAGCGTCGTCGGGCTGACCATCCCGCTCGTGCTCGCCGGGACCTTCCTGCTGATGGCCTGGTTCGGCATCGACCTGCACCGCATCTCCACCGGCGCGCTGATCATCGCGCTCGGCCTGCTGGTCGACGACGCGATGATCGCCGTCGAGATGATGGCCCGAAAGATGGAGGAGGGCTGGGACCGCTTCAGCGCCGCCACCTTCGCCTACCGGAGCACCGCCTTCCCGATGCTCACCGGCACGCTGATCACCGCCGCCGGCTTCCTGCCGATCGCGACTGCGAAGTCCACCACCGGCGAGTACACCTTCGCGATCTTCGCGGTGGTCACCATCGCGCTGCTGGTCTCCTGGGTGGCCGCGGTCGCCGCGACGCCATTCATCGGCTACTACGTGCTCAAGGGCAAGCCGGCCGGCGCCCACCATGAAGTCTTCGACACGCCGTTCTACCGGCGGCTGCGGGCCACCATCGAGGCCTGCATGCGCTGGCGCTGGCTGACGATCGCCGCGACCGTGGGCCTCTTCGCGCTGGGCGTGCTCGGCATGAAGGCCACCGAGAAGCAGTTCTTCCCGTCGTCCGACCGTGCCGAGATCCTGGTCGAGATGTGGCTGCCCGAGGGCGCGTCCTACCGCGCCACCGAGACGCAGGCCAAGCGCTTCGAGGCGATCCTGGCCCGGGACGAGGACGTGGCGACCTTCGTCGGCTACGTCGGCAACGGCTCGCCGCGCTACTACCTGTCCCTCGATCAGCAGCTGTTCCGGCCGAACTTCGCGCAGTTCGTCGTGCTGACGAAGGATGTCGCCGGCCGCGACCGCGCGCTGCCGCGCCTGCGGCGCGCGCTCGACGACGAGTTCCCCGGCATCCGGGCGCGCGCGTTCCGCACGCCGCTCGGCCCGCCGGTGGCCTACCCGGTGCAGTTCCGCGTGCTCGGCAGCGATGCGCAGCGGCTCAAGGCGATCGGCGAGCAGGTCGCCGAGGTCATCCGCGCCGACCCGAGCACCCTCGACGTGCACGCCGACTGGGGCGAGCGCGCGCCGGCGATCCGCATCGACGTCGACCAGGACAAGGCGCGGGTGATCGGCCTGTCGAGCGGGCAGGTCGCCCGTGCGATCGGCGGCGCCGTGTCGGGCGCGACGATCGGCACCTTCCGCGAGCGCGACAAGCTCATCGAGGTGGTGCTGCGGGCGCCGCCGGCCGAGCGGGCGAGCCTCGCCAACCTGTCGAACCTGCAGATCCAGACCTCGCTCGGGCGCTCGGTGCCGCTGTCGCAGGTGGCCACGATCACCGAAGTGATGGAGGAGCCGATCCTCTGGCGGCGCAGCCGCGAGCCCAACCTCACCGTCCGCGCCGACATCGTCGAGGGCGTCCAGGCGCCCGACGTCACGATGGCCATCGAGCCGAAGCTCGCGGCGCTGCGTGCCGCGCTGCCGCCGGGCTACCGGATCGAGGCGGGTGGGCCGTTCGAGGAGAACGTGAAGGCGCAGGCATCGATCAACGCCGGCATGCCGGTGATGCTCGCGCTGGTCTTGGCGCTGCTGATGATCCAGCTGCAGCGCTTCTCGCTGACCTTCATGGTGCTGCTGACCGCGCCGCTTGGCATCGTCGGCGTGGCGGCCGCGCTGCTCCTGTCGGGGCGCCCCTTCGGATTCGTCGCGATGCTGGGCACCATCGCGCTCGGCGGCATGATCATGCGCAACACCGTCATCCTGGTCGACCAGATCCGGCAGTACCGGGACGAAGGGCACGGCGCGTGGGAGGCGGTCCGCGAGTCGGCGGTGCGGCGGTTCCGGCCGATCCTGCTCACGGCGGCCGCCGCGATCTTCGCGATGGTGCCGCTGTCGCGGGACGTGCTGTGGGGGCCGATGGCTTTCGCGATCATGGGCGGGCTGATCGTCGCGACCCTGCTGACGGTGCTGTTCGTGCCGGCGCTGTACGTCGCCTGGTACCGCGTCCGCCCCGACGCCATCACCGACCCGGCTCCCCGGGGTGGCGCCCCGGCGCACCCGACGGACGGTCTCGCCGCATAGCCCCGCGGGGTCGCGCCGGGCGGGATCGGACCTTCGTCTACAATACCGCCCCGGGGCGAGCGCGGCCCCGGGGTTGAGCTCTCTGCGGCCGTGGCGGAATCGGTAGACGCACCAGGTTTAGGTCCTGGCGCCGAAGGGTGTGGGAGTTCGAGTCTCCCCGGCCGCACCAGGGCTTCCCCGCAGCGGGCCTATGCCCCGCCGCCGCCCGTCCCTCCGAAACACGCCCCCCTGATCACGACACCCTGATCACGAAACCGATACGCTGACACTGGACTACACAAGAACATGGCGACTCAACTGGAATCGACCGGCGCGCTCGAGCGTCGCCTGAGCCTGTCGGTCTCGATGGCCGAGATCGGCTCGCAGGTCGAGCGCAAGCTGCGCGACATGGGCCGCACGATGCGCATGCCCGGCTTCCGCCCGGGCAAGGTACCCAAGAAGATGATCGAGCAGTCCTACGGCGCGCAGGTGCAGGCCGAGGTGCTGGGCGATGCCGTCTCCAAGGCGTTCTCGGATGCGGTCACCGAGCACGGCCTTCGGATCGCCGGCCAGCCGCGCATCGAGCCGCGCCAGGACGCCGGCGAGGGCGTCGCGGGCTTCACCGCGACCTTCGAGGTCTACCCCGAGGTCGCGCTCGGCGCGGCGTCGTCCCTGACCGTCGAGCGCGCGAACTGCGCGGTCGGCGACGCCGAGGTCGAGAAGACCGTCGAGATCCTGCGCAAGCAGCGCACCACCTTCGCCGAGGTCGAGCGCCCGGCCGCCGACGGCGACCGCGTGACCATCGACTTCGTCGGAACGCTCGACGGCGTCGCCTTCCCCGGCGGCACCGCCACCGACTTCCCGTTCACGCTGGGCGAGGGCGGCATGCTCGCCGACTTCGAGAGCGGCGTGCGCGGTGCGGCGACGGGCGAGAAGAAGACCGCCCCGGTCGCCTTCCCCGACGACTACAACGCCAAGGAGCTGGCCGGCAAGACCGCCCAGTTCGAGGTGACCGTCAAGAAGGTCGAGGCCCCGAGCCTGCCCGAGCTCGACGAGGCCTTCGCCAAGCAGCTTGGCGTGGCCGACGGCAACCTGGCCACGCTGCGCGACGACGTGCGCCGCAACCTCGAGCGCGAGGTGTCCCAGCGCCTGCGCGGCCGGATCAAGTCCTCGGTGATGGAGGCGTTGCCCAAGCTCGCCGAGATCGAGCTGCCGAAGTCCCTCGTGCAGGCCGAGTCCGAGCAGCTCGCCGAGCGCGCGCGCGCCGACTTCAAGCAGCGCGGCATGGACCTCAAGGACATGCCGATCCCGGCCGAGGCCTTCGCCGAGAGCGCCGGCAAGCGCGTGCGCCTGGGCCTGATCGTCGCCGAGATCGTCAAGTCGCAAGGCCTGCAGGCCAAGCCCGACCAGCTGCGCAAGCAGATCGAGGAATTCGCCCAGTCCTACGAGAATCCGGGCGAGGTCATCCGCTGGTACTTCAGCGATCGCGAGCGCCTGGCCGAGGTCGAGGCGCTGGTGGTCGAGCAGAACGTGGTCGACTGGGTGCTCGGCAATGCGACGGTCACCGATACCCCGGTGGGCTTCGACGAGCTGATGGCCCAGAACGGCTGATCCCACCCTCCCGACACAGCCTTCACTCAGCGAGAAAGACGATGACCCGAAACAGCCTGGTCGAGGACCTGGTCAACGCGCATCTGGCCCAATCCCAGGAGCCGCGTGGCCTGGGCATGGTGCCGATCGTGATCGAGCAGAGCGGCCGCGGCGAGCGCGCCTACGACATCTACTCGCGGCTGCTGCGCGAGCGGGTGATCTTCCTGGTCGGACCGGTGATGGACCAGACCGCCAACCTCGTGGTCGCCCAGCTGCTGTTCCTCGAGTCGGAGAATCCGGACAAGGACATCAGCCTCTACATCAACTCGCCCGGCGGCTCGGTGTCGGCGGGCCTGGCGATGTTCGACACGATGCGCTTCATCAAGCCCGACGTGTCCACGCTGTGCATGGGCATCGCGGCCAGCATGGGCGCGTTCCTGCTGGCGGCCGGCGCGAAGGGCAAGCGCTATGCGCTGCCTAACGCGCGGATCATGATCCACCAGCCCTCGGGCGGCGCGCAGGGCATGGCGTCGGACATCGAGATCCAGGCCAAGGAAATCCTGTACCTGCGCGAGCGGCTCAACCGCCTGATGGCGGAGGCCACCGGCCAGACCATCGAGCGTCTGGCCAAGGACACGGACCGGGACAACTTCATGTCCGCGGAAGATGCGGTAAGCTACGGACTGATCGATCGGACGCTGTCGAGCCGTACCGAGGCGACCCCGGCCGCGTGACGCCCAACAGACGGGCCGCGTGCCGCGGCCCGGTCGGTCTCCCGTCGGAGAGAGCATGTCTGAGAAGAAGGGTTCGAGCGAGAAGCTGCTGTACTGCTCGTTCTGCGGAAAGAGCCAGCACGAGGTTCGCAAGCTGATCGCCGGCCCCTCGGTCTTCATCTGCGACGAGTGCATCGAGCTCTGCAACGACATCATCCGTGACGAGACGCAGGCCGACACCCAGGCCGCGGTCAAGTCCGGGCTGCCGACGCCCCACGAGATCGCCGCGATCCTCGACCAGTACGTCATCGGTCAGGACAACGCGAAGAAGATCCTCTCGGTCGCGGTCTACAACCACTACAAGCGCTTGCGCCACAAGGGCAAGAAGGACGATGTCGAGCTCGCCAAGAGCAACATCCTCCTGGTCGGCCCGACCGGCAGCGGCAAGACGCTGCTGGCGCAGACCCTCGCGCGGCTGCTGAACGTTCCCTTCGTGATTGCCGACGCCACCACGCTCACCGAGGCGGGCTACGTCGGCGAGGACGTCGAGAACATCATCCAGAAGCTGCTGCAGAACTGCAATTACGAGGTCGAGAAGGCCCAGAACGGCATCGTCTACATCGACGAGATCGACAAGATCAGCCGCAAGTCCGACAACCCGAGCATCACGCGGGACGTGTCGGGCGAGGGTGTTCAGCAGGCGCTGCTCAAGCTGATCGAGGGCACGGTCGCCTCGGTGCCGCCGCAGGGCGGACGCAAGCATCCGAACCAGGACTTCGTGCAGATCGACACGACGAACATCCTGTTCATCTGCGGCGGTGCCTTCGACGGACTGGAGAAGGTGATCCGCAGCCGTTCCGAGAAGAGCGGCATCGGCTTCGGCGCCGAGGTGCGCAGCGCGAGCGAGCGTGCGGTCGGCGCGGTGCTTCGCGAGGCAGAGCCCGAGGACCTGATCAAGTTCGGCCTCATCCCCGAGCTGGTGGGTCGCCTGCCGGTGGTCGCCACGCTCGACGAGCTCAACGACGCCGCGCTCGTCGAGATCCTGATCGAGCCCAAGAACGCGCTGGTCAAGCAGTACCAGCGGCTGTTCTCGATGGAAGGCGCCGAGCTCGAGATCCGCCCGGCCGCGCTGCAGGCGATCGCCCGCAAGGCGCTCAAGCGCAAGACCGGCGCGCGCGGGCTGCGCTCGATCCTCGAGCACGTGCTCCTCGACATCATGTACGAACTGCCGAGCATGCAGAACGTGCAGAAGGTCGTGGTCGAGGAGAATGCCATCGAGGCCGAGGGCAAGCCGCTGATCATCTACGGCGACGCCCCGAAGGTGTCGGGCTCGAAGTAGGGCGTCGGCCGGCGCTCGCCGGATCGTCGGTCGCGAAGGCCCCCGTCCCTCGGGGCGGGGCAAGCGGCTCGAAGCCCATCGGGTGCCGACCGGCACTCGCAATCGCCCGACCGACCGTCGGCACCCCCCAGCCGTCTCGCCGCCGCGGTTGCGGGCTTTCCCCGATTCCCGCGATCGTCGTTCCGTCACAGCATCGAGTCGTGCGGGACGAGGTGCCTGATCGGCCCTTGCGGTCCCGTGGACGGCAA
>JAPLQE010000051.1 GCA_026399835.1 Burkholderiales bacterium
CGATCCGATGGGCGAGGCGGTGACCGCCTGGGGCGGCGTGGAGGGCACGCCGATCACCTGGCTGGCCGGGCCCGACGGCCGCATCCTGCGCCGCTGGCTGGGCCGGCCGGACTTCGCGGCGCTGCGCCGCGAGCTCGATGCGCTGCTGCCGGGCTCGGCCGGCTGAGCCGCTCGCCTCGGCCGGCCGCCGTCCCTCAGCTGACCCCGGCCGCTGCGGCCTGCTGATCCGCGTGATACGAGGATCGAACCAGGGCGCCGACCGCAGCGTGAGTGAACCCTGACTCATACGCCTGCTTCTCGAACGACGCGAACACGTCGGGATGCACGTAGCGGCGCACCGGCAGGTGGTGATTGGTCGGCGCCAGGTACTGGCCGATGGTGATCATGTCGATGTCGTGCGCGCGCATGTCGCGCATCGTCTGGACGATCTCCTCGTCGGTCTCGCCCAGCCCGACCATGATCCCGGACTTGGTCGGCACCCCGGGCACCCGCTGCTTGAACTCGGCCAGCAGCTTCAGCGAATGACCGTAGTCGGAGCCGGGGCGCGCCTCCTTGTAGAGGCGCGGCACGGTCTCGAGGTTGTGGTTCATCACGTCGGGCGGTGCCGCCTCGAGGATGGCGAGCGCGCGATCGAGGCGGCCGCGGAAGTCGGGCACCAGCACCTCGATCCGGGTGGCGGGCGACTGGGCGCGGACCTCGCGGATGCAGTCGACGAAGTGCTGGGCGCCGCCGTCGCGCAGGTCGTCGCGGTCGACCGAGGTGATCACCACGTACGACAGCTTCAGTGCGGCGATGGTCTTGGCGAGGTTCGCCGGCTCGTTCGTGTCGAGCGGATCCGGGCGGCCGTGGCCGACGTCGCAGAACGGGCAGCGCCGGGTGCACTTGTCGCCCATGATCATGAAGGTCGCCGTGCCCTTGCCGAAGCACTCGCCGATGTTCGGGCAGGACGCCTCCTCGCAGACCGTGTGCAGGTTGTGCTCGCGCAGGATCCGCTTGATGTCGTGGAAGCGGCTGCCCGGGGCGGCGGCCCGCACGCGGATCCAGTCGGGCTTGCGCAGCACCTCGCCGGCGGGCACGACCTTGATCGGGATCCGGGCGGTCTTGCCCGCGCCCTTCTGCTTGGCGGTGGCGTCGTACGGGGCGGCGGCGGCGGACCCGGGGGAGGCGGAGTCGGTCATGGTCGTTCGATGTGGGCGGCGAGAATGTCGCCGAAGCGCCGGGCGACCGCCGCCGGATCGACGGGGTCGCCGGCCGGGGACATGCCGGCGCGGGCGCGGGCGCGGGCGCGGGAGAGGTCGGTCACCTCCAGGCCAGCATACCCGCAGGGGTTGATCCGTTCAAACGGCTCCAGGTCCATCGCGACGTTCAGCGCGATGCCGTGGTACGTGCAGCCGCGGCTGACCTTCAGGCCGAGCGAGGCGAGCTTCGGGCCGGCCGCGCCGTCGGCGCCGGCGAGGTAGAGACCGGGGGCGCCGGGCCTGCGTACCGCGCGCACGCCCCAGGCGGCGCAGGTCTCGATGGCCGCGGCCTCGAGGCGGCAGACCATCTCGCGGACCATCAGGTGCCGGCGCCGCAGGTCGACGAGCGTGTAGGCGACGACCTGGCCGGGGCCGTGGTAGGTGACCTGGCCGCCCCGCTCGGTACTGACCACGGGGATCTCGCCGGGGGTGAGCACATGCTCCGGTTTGCCCGCGAGGCCCTGGGTGAAGACCGGCGGATGCTCGACCAGCCAGATCTCGTCGGGCGTGTCCTCGCCGCGCGCTGCGGTGAAGGCACGCATCGCGTCGAGCGTCGGCAGGTAGTCGGCGGGGGCGAAGGCGCGGATCAGCATCGGGCGGGCGGCGCGCGGGGCGCCGCTCGGAGGTCCATCGGGTCGTGCGACGCTCAGTGCCGCAGTGCAGGGATGGTACCGTCGGAACGGGTCCGACCTCCTCCCGACCAGCCCGGCGGGCGGGGTTCCGACCCGGACGGGCCGCGCGCGGCCCGGAGGGCCATGATGACCGAGGCCATGCGACCGATCGAACTCATTGGGGCCGCCATCGGCGAGGGTGCCCCCGACCGCCGCACCCGGGCGGGTCCGGCGTCGCTGCGCCGCTGGGGGCTGGGCGCACGGCTGAGCGCCCGCGGCCGGACCGTGCACTGGGGCACGGTCGTCGGCTCGGACCTCGCGCTGATGCCGCAGGGCCCGATGGCGGTGGTCGGCGAGTTCTCCGGTCGGCTCGCCGCAGCGGTCGGTGCCTCGATCGGGTCGCGGCACCTGCCGGTGGTGATCGGCGGCGACCACTCGTGTGCGGTCGGCACCTGGAGCGGCGTCGTCGCCGCGCTGCGCCGCGACGGGTCGGGGCGGCGCCTGGGGCTGGTCTGGGTCGACGCGCACCTGGACGCGCACACGCCGGAGACCTCGCTCAGCCAGATGCCCCACGGCATGCCGATCGCCGCGCTGCTCGGCCACGGTGCGCCGGCGCTGACCGAGGTCGGCGACCCCGCCCCGAAGCTGCGCCCTTCCGACGTGGTGCTGATCGGTCCGCGCAGCTGGGAGTCCGGCGAGGCGGCGCTGCTCGAGCGGCTGGGCGTGAGGGTGATGACGCATGACGAGGTCGTGCGCCGCGGTTTCGCCGACTGCATGCGCGAGGCGGTGGCGCGCGTGAGCGGCGACACCGACGGCTGGGGGCTGAGCTTCGACCTCGATGCGCTCGATCCGCTCGATGCGCCCGGCACCGGCTCGCGGGTGGCCCGCGGGCTGCGCACGACCGAGGTGGCGGCCGCGCTGCACGGCCTCGCGCGGGATCCGCGCTTCGTCGCGGCGGAGCTGGTCGAGTACAACCCCTCGCTCGACCGCGAGCGTCTGACGGCAGCGGCGGCCGATCGGGTGCTCGGCGCGATGGTGGACCGGCGCGAGCGGGATGCCCACGGTATGGCGCCGGGCACCGAGCGGCGCGCCCGGCGCACGCCGGCGACGGCTACAGGACGACCTTGACCATCGGATGCGCGGTCAGCTCGAGGTAGAGCGCGTCGAGCTGCGCGCGCGAGGTGGCGCGGATCGTGGCGGTCAGGCCGAGGTAGGTGCCCTGCCGCGACGGGCGCAGCGCCAGCGTCGAGGCATCGAAGTCGGGCGCGTGCCGGCGCACCACCTGCGTGATCGCCTCGACGAAGCCGTCGGCCTTGAGCCCCATGATCTTGACGGGGAAGTCGGTCGGGAACTGCAGGAGCTCGGTGCGGGGCGGTGTCGCCCCGTCGTCAGGCGCGAGGGAGTCGGTCATGCGAAGGCCTGCGGCACGGACGGGCGGCGCGTCAGTGCGCGGCGTGCCCCGCCGATGCGGCGCTGGCGGCCTTGGCGCGCTGGTAGGCGGCGTGCAGCCGGCGGAACACCGGCCCCGGCGCGCCGTCGCCGACCGGGCGGCCGTCGAGCAGGGTGACCGGCAGCACCTCCTTGGTCGCCGACGACAGCATCAGCTCGTCGGCCGAGAGCACCGCGGCGCGGGTCACCGGGCGCACCTCGAAGGCCACGCCCTCGGCCTCGCACAGCTCCTGCATCAGGCCGTACCGGATGCCCTCGAGGATCAGGTTGTCCTTGGGCGGGGCGAGCACGCCGCCGTCGCGGACCACCCAGAAGTTGCTCGACGAGCACTCGGTCAGGCGGTCGTCGCGGAACATCACGCACTCGGCCGCACCGGCATCGACCGCCGCCTGCCGCGCCAGCACGTTGCCGAGCAGCGAGGTCGACTTGATGTCGCAGTGCAGCCAGCGCTCGTCGGGCAGCGTGATCACCGCCACGCCCTTCGAGATCTGCTCGGCCGGGAGCACCGGCAGGGGGCTCGACATCGCGAACACCGTCGGCGTCACGCCCTTGGGGAACGCATGGTCGCGCTTGGCGACGCCGCGGGTGACCTGGATGTAGACGAACTGGTCGTCCCACGGATGGCGGGCGATCAGCGCATCGACCAGGCCGCGCCAGCCGGCGGCGTCCATCGGGTCGTCGATGCGCAGCTTGCCCAGGCTGCGGACCAGCCGCGCATGGTGCTGCGCCCAGCGAAAGGGCACGCGGCCGTAGACCGGGACCACTTCGTAGACGCCGTCGCCGAAGATGAAGCCGCGGTCGAGCACCGGCACGCGGGCCTCGGCCAGCGGCTGGAACTCGCCGTTCAGGTAGACGGTCTGGTCATCGGTCATGAGGGTCTGCGGATCACTTGAACCAGAGACGGATCGTATCCCACAGGCGCCCGAACCAGCCCGCCTGCTCGATCGCCTCGAGCGCGATCAGCGGCTGCTCGGCGATCACCTTGTCGTCGAGTCGCACGCGCAGCGTGCCGATCGGCTGTCCCTTGGCGATCGGGGCGACCAGCGGCTGCATCCGCTCGATCTCGCCCTTGACGCGCTCGCCCTGGCCGCGCGCGACGGTCACCAGCACGTTGCTCGCGAAGCCGGCCTTGACCTCGTTGGCCGCGCCTTTCCACACCGGGTAGGAGGCCGCGGACGCGTCCTTCTGGTAGAGGCGCACGACGTCGAAGTTCGCGAAGCCGTAGTTCAGCAGCTTCTGCGACTCGATCGCACGCGCCGACTCGGACGCGGTGCCCAGCACCACCGACAGCAGCCGACGCTGGAAGCCCGCGCCCGGCTGCTCGCGCTTGCTCGAGGCGATCAGGCAGTAGCCGGCGGCATCGGTGTGGCCGGTCTTCACGCCGTCGACGGTCGGATCGATGAACAGCAGCCGGTTGCGGTTCGGCTGCTTGATGTTGTTGTACGTGAAGTCGCGCTCGGAATAGAGCTTGTAGTAGTCCGGATGCTCCTCGATCAGCCGCGAGGCCAGGATCGCGAGGTCGCGCGCCGTCGTGTAGTGCTGCGCGTCGGGCAGGCCCGAGGCATTGGTGAAGTTGCTGTTCTTCATCCCGAGGCGCGCGGCCTCGCGGTTCATCTGGGTGGCGAACGCCGCCTCGCTGCCGCCGAGCGCCTCGGCCAGGATGATCGCCGCGTCGTTGCCCGACTGCACGATCAGCCCGCGCAGCAGCTCCTCGATGGTGGCCGGCTTGGCCGGGTCGACGAACATCCGCGAGCCGATCGCCTTCCAGGCGAGCGGCGAGACCGGCGGGCGCATGTCGAGCGCGAGCTTCTTCTCCTTGAGCGCGTTGAACACCAGGTAGGCGGTCATCAGCTTGGTCAGGGAGGCCGGCTCGACCTTGCTGTCGGGGTCGCTCGCGGCGAGCAGCTGCCCGGTGGTCACGTCGACCAGCAGCCACGACTTCGCGGTGATCTGGGGCGCGCCCTGCAGCGCGAGCCCCTGGGTGGCCGGTACCGGTGCCGTCGCGGCGCCCGAGGGCGCGGGCGCGGCGGCGGGCGCCTTCCCCTTGGGCGCCTGCGCGTCGGCCGACGGCGAGGTTGCGAGGATCGCCAGCATCAGCGTGGCGGCGAGGGAGGCGTGGCGCTTGAGGCCCATGTTCTGGCGTCCTTCGCGTTCCCGCAGGGAACGTGAAAGTGGTCGGTAAAGGCCGCGGATTATACGGTCCGCCCGGCTCAGCGCCGGCCGTCGTCGCGGCGCTTCGGCCGGGCGGCATCCGCCGGCGGCGAGCCGGCGGCCGGCCGTGGCGGGGGCGCGTCGCGCCCGCGCGTGCCCCGGGCGCCATGGGCGCCCTGGGCGGCCGCCGACACGCGCGCCGCCGCGGCGTCGCCGGCCCGCGCGCGGACCAGCTCGACCACCTCGCGCATCACGCTGCGCAGCACCGTCATGTTCACGCAGTCCTGCAGCCGGGCTTCGAGCACCTGGCCTGCCGGCCCGAGCTCGCGCAGCACCGCACCGTCGATGCGCCGCTTGAAGTCCTCGAGCTGCGGGTCGCGCAGGTCGGTGGCGCCCCCGGGCAGCGTCTCGACGATGCCGGACAGCGAGATCAGCCCGGCGGCCTGCAGCTCGTCGATCAGCCCGGGCAGCTCGCCCGGGCGCACCGCCGCGGGCAGCGCCGCGAGCGGCCGGCGGCCGTCGATGAGCACCAGCACGCGTCGTGCGGCCGGCGACAGCGTGTCGCCCCGGCGCTCGATCTCGGAGACGCCGGCGGCGGTCTTGCTGTAGACGAGCCGGGGATCGAGGGTGTCGGCCATGGGCCCGCTCAGCGCAGCTCGCGCACGAGCAGCTGCTTCAGGCCGGTCAGCTTGCGGTGGAAGAAGTGGTCCGCGCCGGGGATCACCACCACCGGCAGCTCCTGCGGCCGGGCCCAGTCGAGCACGGACGACAGGGGGACGGTGTCGTCGACCTCGCCGTGGATCACCAGCGTGTCGGCCGGCACGGGCTCGACCTCGAAGCGCGAGGTGGCGGTGCCGACGAAGACCAGCCGCGTCGCCGGGCGCGGCCCCTCGGCCAGCCGGCGCGCCACGCGCGACTGCACGGCGCTGCCGAACGAGAAGCCGGCGAGCACCAGCGGCAGGGCATCGCCGCCGGGCTCGGCCGCGCGGGCGGCGGCGACCACCGCCAGCAGGTCGTCGGTCTCGCCGCGGCCCTCGTCGTAGGTGCCTTCGGAGGCGCCGACGCCGCGGAAGTCCGGGCGCCAGCAGACGTGCCCGAGCGCGAGCAGCGCGCGGGCGAGCGTCTGCACGACCTTGTTGTCGCGGGTGCCGCCGTAGAGCGGATGCGGATGGGCCACGACCGCCAGGCCGCGCGCGGGCCCGCCCTCGGGCCGGTCGACGGCGACGTCGATGCGGCCCGCCGGCCCGTCGATGCCGACGATGCGCGTGCCGGGGTTCATCGGTCAGTCGATCTTCAGCCGCTCCACCACCTTGCCGTCGCGAAGGTGGCTCTCGACGATCTCGTCGATGTCGTGCCGGTCGACGAAGGTGTACCAGACCGCCTCGGGGTACACCACCGCCACCGGGCCGTGCTCGCAGCGGTCGAGGCAGCCGGCCTTGTTGACGCGTACCTTGCCCGGGCCGCTCAGGCCGAGCGCCTTGACGCGGTCCTTGCAGTAGCCCTGGAGCGTCTCGGCGTGGTGCTCGGCACAGGAGGCTCGCCCGTCGTCGCGACGGTTCAGGCAGAAGAAGATGTGCTTGTCGTAGTGGCTCACGGGCGATCCGCGTCGGGACGATGGCGGCCGTGGCCCGGCGCGCCGCGGCGCGGCCGGCGGGATCGCACGGTGACCCGGTCGATTATAGCGATCGGGCGTCGCCCCGCCCGCCGCGCCGGGAGAACCAGACGACCGCGAGCGCCGGCCAGACGACCGACACCGAGCGCAGCAGCCCGTGCAGGTTGGACAGCTGCCCCGCGCTCAGCCCGGCGACCGTCGTGTCGAAGTACGGATCGCCCGGTGCGATGTTGACCAGCACCGCGCCGACGAGGGTCGCGGCGAGGCCGAACGCCGCGCGCGTGCGCGGCCCCAGGGTCTCCAGTCCGTAGAGCAGCACCGTGCCGACCACCAGGCCGCCCTGCGCGCCCGGGGTCAGCCAGGCGAAGGGCGCGGACACGCCGTAGACCATCTGCGTGGCGAGGCTGCGCAGGGCGAAGGCGACCGCGGCGATGCCGGCGACGAGGAGCAGCCGGCGGCGCGAACCGTGGACCAGCGAGAACGCGAGCGATCCCACCGCGCACAGCGCGCAGATCACCGCGGCGGCCTCGATCGCGACGCCGTAGCCGGCCGGCGCGTGCGCCCCCCACATCCGGTCGGCGGCCCATGACAGGTCGGGCGCCTCGGGCCCGAGCATCCAGCCGAGCAGCCGCTGCAGCACCGGCTCCACGTGCCCGGTGGCGAACAGCAGCCGCTGCGGCACGAGCTGCGCCGACAGCCACAGCAGCAGCAGCACCCAGCCCATCGGCGGGCCCTGCTCGAACCATCGGTCGCGCACCGGGAGCACGACCCGCTCGCTGCGCTGCGCGGCCCGGTTCAGCGTGGCGCCCAGCCAGGCGCCGCCGGCCGCGCCGGCGGTGTTCGCCAGCCAGTCGAGCAGCGAGGGCACGCGGGCCGGCAGCCAGCTCTGCGCGGCCTCGAGCGACAGCGACAGCAGCGAGCCCGCGACGGTCACCACGACGAACGCGACCCAGGGCCGTGCGCGGGCGAGCCAGGCGATCGACAGCAGCAGCGCGAGCACGCCGTAGGCGAGCACGTTGCTGAGCACGTCGAACCAGGTCCAGTAGCGGGGCAGGCCGCCGAGCAGGAACGCGAAGGCGCCGGCGCCGCGCGGCCGCCAGTCCACCAGCGGGTAGAGGGTCGCGAAGGCCACTGCGGCCGCGAACAGCAGGCTCAGCGCACGGACCAGCGCCGTCGCGCGTTGCGGGCCGGGTGACGCGAGCGGCGTGGTAAACATGGCGGACAGGATCCGTGGAGCTTACATGATCGATCCCGCTCGTTTCGAGCGCGTCGCACGCATCGACTCCACCAGCAGCGAGCTGATGCGACGGCCGTTCGCGGCGACCCCGCAGGCGCCCTGCGCGCTGATGGCCGACATCCAGGACGCCGGTCGCGGCCGCAACGGCCGGGTGTGGCTGGGCGATCCGGCGCGCTCACTGGCGCTGTCGGTCGCGGTCGAACGCGAGGTGGACGGCACGACCCTGCTCGGCCTGCCGCTGGCGGTCGGGGTCGCCATCGCCGACGGGCTCGCCACGCAGGGCGCGCGCGTGCGCCTGAAGTGGCCGAACGACCTCCTGGTCGAGACCGATCGAGGACTGGCGAAGGCCGGCGGCATCCTGGTGGAGGTGCGTCAGCAGGGGCCGCTGCAGCGGGTGGTCGTCGGCTTCGGCCTGAACCTCGCATCGGCAGACGGGCTCGACGCCGCCCGGGTCGGCCAGCCGGTGGGGGCACTGTTCCCCGCCGACACGATGCCCGCGCGCGTGCCGCTCGCGCAGGCGCTCGCCGCAGCGGTTGCCGCCGCCGTCGCCGACTTCGCGCGCAGCGGCCTGCGGCCCTGGCTCCCGCGCTGGCGCGCGCTCGACGCGCTCGCCGACCTGCCGGTCGACCTGGTACGCGGCGACGGCAGCCGCGAGCCGGGCATCGCCCGCGGCATCGAGAACGACGGCTCGCTGCGGGTGGAGCGTGCCGACGGCTCGATCGACCACGTCGCCTCGGGCGAGGTCAGCGTCCGGCGCCGGGACTGAGGGCGGGATCGGGGATCGGGCCGAGGACGGCAATGAAGGCGGCGCCGGGGGCCGCGGGCCGAGGGCCGAGGACGGCACCCCGGGGCCGGGGGCCGCGGCCCGTTCCGGATCGTCGCGATCGGACGGCGGGACCGTGTCGGAAAGTGTCGGAAAGTGTCTCGGACCGGTGCGTCCGGGCTCGATGGCACGCGGCTTGCAGAGCCTGCCCGCCCCGACCATCACTGCACCGCAGTGGTGCCAACACGCCTCACGCCCTGCCCGGAGGATCCATGTCCCTGCTTTCGCCCGCCTCGACGATCCGTCCTGCCGCACGCAGCCTGCGCGCGCGCGCCGGCGCCCGCCTGGCCGTCCTGCTCGCCGCCGCCGCCCTCGTCTCCCCGCTGACCGCCCTGGCCCAGGGGACGCTGCGCATCGGCATGACCGCCGCCGACATCCCGCTGACCACCGGCCAGGCCGACCAGGGCGGCGAGGGCCAGCGCTTCATGGCGAACACCGTCTACGACCAGCTGGTCATGTGGGACCTGTCGAGCGCGGACAAGGCCTCGACGCTGGTGCCCGGCCTGGCGCTCTCGTGGACCGCCGATCCGAAGGACCGCACCAAGTGGACCTTCAAGCTGCGGCCCGGCGTGAAGTACCACGACGGCTCGACCTTCGATGCGGCCGCCGTGGTCTGGAACCTCGCGAAGCTGCTCGACGACAAGTCGCCGCAGTTCGATCCGAAGCAGGCGGCGCAGGGCCGTTCGCGGATCCCGTCGATCGCCAGCTCGCGTGCCGTCGACGCAACCACCGTCGAGATCGTCACCAAGGAGCCGGACGCGTTCCTGCCTTACCAGCTCGCCTGGATCCCGATGTCCTCGCCCGCCCACTTCGAGAAGACGGGCCGCGACTGGAACGCCTACGCGAAGGCCCCGTCGGGCACCGGCCCGTGGAAGCTGGTCGCCTGGACGCCGCGCGAGCGCGCCGAGCTCGTGCCCAACGCCGACTACTGGGACAAGGCCCGCGTGCCGAAGCTCGAGAAGCTGGTGCTGGTGCCGCTGCCCGAGGCGAACACGCGCGTCGCCGCGCTGCGCTCGGGTCAGGTCGACTGGATCGAGGCGCCGCCGCCCGACGCGGTCGCCAGCCTGAAGGGCGCCGGCATGCAGATCGTGACCAACGCGTATCCGCACAACTGGGTCTGGCACCTGTCGATGCTGGAGGGCTCGCCGTTCCGCGACCCGAAGGTACGCGCCGCGGTGAACCTCGCAATCGACCGCGACGGGCTGAACCAGTTCCTCGGCGGCCTGTCGCTGCCTGCCAAGGGATTCATGCCGCCGGGCCACGCCTGGTTCGGCAAGGCCACGCCGCTGCGCTTCGATCCGGCCGCCGCGAGGAAGCTGCTCGCCGACGCCGGCTACACCGCCGCCCGCCCGCTGACGATCAAGGTGCTGATCCCGTCGTCGGGCTCGGGGATGATGCAGCCGATCCCGATGAACGAGTTCCTGCAGCAGAACCTGCGCGACGTCGGCGTCAAGGTCGACCTCGAGGTGCTCGAGTGGAACGCACTGCTCGGCGCGTGGCGGGGCGGCGCGAAGGACGCTGCCAATCGCGGCGCGGTCGCGCTGAACTACAGCTATTTCATCCAGGACCCGTTCACCGCCTTCGTGCGGCACGTGAAGTCGGACCTGGTCTCGCCCAAGGGCACCAACTGGGGCTGGTACCAGGAGAAGGACATGGACGCGCTGCTGACCTCGGCGCAGAACGCGTTCGAGGCGCCGGCGCAGACGGCGGCGCTGCAGAAGCTGCACGAGAAGTTCGTCGAGGACCAGCTGTTCGTGATGGTCACCCACGACGTGAACGCGCGAGCGATGAGCCCGAAGGTCAAGGGGTTCGTGCAGGCGCAGAACTGGTTCCAGAACTTCTCGTCGATCACGATGACGAAGTGACGCCGAGGAGCGTGCCCCGCACGCTCCGCTCGTGATCCGGAAGGGCCCGTCGATCTCGCGATCGGCGAATTTTTTCTTGTGGGTATGCGTGTTCGTGCATTCGACGGTCTGCGCGGCCCGTCGCCGCCCGGGGGCGGGCCTCGGAGGAAGCGGCGGCCTGAAGGACCGACCCGAACCCCGCCGATCACAACACCCGAAATGCCAGAATCGCCACGATCGTCGGCGGCAGCGCCGCCGCGAACAGTCCCAGCGGGCTGATCGCCCCGTCCTCGAAGTGCCCGCGCAGGATCGCGAAGCCCGCCGGATTCGGCGCGTTCGCGATCACCGTCAGGCCGCCGCCCGTCACCGCGCCCGCCACCAGCGCCTGCTTGAAGGGCTCCGACAGCCCCTCGACCTGCGAGCCGAGGTAGGTCAGCGCCGCATTGTCCGTGATCGCCGTCAGCGCGGTGGCGCCGAAGTACACCGTCGTCTCGTTCATGCTGTGCAGCAGCGGCTCGAGCCACCACTGCTGCTGCCCGCCCAGCACCACCAGGCCCGCGAGGAAGAAGGCCACCAGCAGCCCCTCGCGCAGGATCAGCCGGTCCTGGAACTGCGGATAGGCGGTGGCGATGCCCATGAACAGCAGCAGCAGTCCCATGAAGGCCGCAGGATGGTGCGCGAGCGCCACTACGCCGAACAGCAGCAGCGCATGCACCGCGCCCACCCAGAAGGGCACCGGCGCGCTCGCGACGTCGACGTTGCGGGGCAGGCGGGCGAGTTCGCTGCGAAAGAGCAGGGCGACCACCAGCGCGTTGACGCCGACCGCGATCGCTGCCTTCCAGCCGAAGTGGGTCAGCATGTACATCGAATCCCACCCCCACTTCGCGGCCACCATCAGCACCGGTGGCGCGGCGAACGAGGTCAGCGTGCCGCCGATCGAGACGTTGACGAACAGCGCGCCGATCGTCGCGTACTTGAGCCGGTTCGACACGCCGGCCGCGAAGATCCGGTCGCGCAGCATCAGCGCGGCGAGCGTCATCGCCGCCGGCTCGGTGATCAGCGAGCCGAGCAGCGGCACGACCGCCAGCGTCGTGAAGTAGAAGCCGATCGCGCCGGGCATCGGCACGAAGCGGGCGATCGCGACGACGCCAGCGCGTGACCACTGCAGGATCGAGCGGGTCCCGGCGATCACCATGATCGCGAACACGAACATCGGCTCGGTGAAGTTGCGGGTGTCGAGGTAGTCGGTCGCCTCGGTCGAGCCGCCGACGATCGCGATCGCGGCGACCAGCACCATCGCCCAGAAGCCGAAGACGATCTCGACCTCGCCGAGCAGGTGCCACATGCCGGCATGGCCGGGCTGGGCATGCGCGAGCTTCTCGAAGAACTTGGTCGAGAACGTATGCACGAGCGCGATCGCGAAGATCGCCGCGCTCACCCACTGGATGGTCGTCACGTCTGTCCTGTATCCCGTCTATCCGCGCTCAGGCGGCCGCGGCGGCCGCGGTCCCGAACTCGAAGCCCTTGCCCGGCGCCGCCTCGAACAGCGCGCGCGTGTACTCGTGTCGCGGCTCGCGGAACACCTGCGCGGCCGAGCCGTACTCCACCACGCGGCCTTGCGACATCACCACCACGTCGTCGCAGACCTGGGCGGCGA
Source organism: Burkholderiales bacterium (assembly GCA_026399835.1). GTDB lineage: Bacteria > Pseudomonadota > Gammaproteobacteria > Burkholderiales > Burkholderiaceae_E > UBA4615. The sequence continues at coordinate 12,623 of JAPLQE010000051.1, forward strand.
CCCGCAGGTCGTGGGTGATGAACAGCATCGCGAGGTTCAGCCGCCCGCGGATGTCGGCCAGCAGCCGCAGCACCTGCGCCTGCACCGACACGTCGAGCGCCGACACCGCCTCGTCGGCGATCAGCAGCTCGGGCTCCATCGCGAGCGCACGCGCGATGCAGATCCGCTGGCGCTGGCCGCCGGAGAACTGGTGCGGGAAGCGGTCGAGCGCCGAGGTGTCCATCCTCACCAGCTCGAGCAGCGAGCGGGCGCGTGCCATCGCGTCGGTGCGCGAGACGCCGTAGTTCATCGGCCCCTCGATCATCGACTCGGCGACCGTGCGGCGCGGGTTCATCGACCGGTACGGGTCCTGGAACACGATCTGGACCTTGTCGCGCAGCGAGCGCAGCGCGCCGTGCGGGGTCCGGGCGATGTCGGTGCCCGACAGCAGGACCTGCCCGCCGCTCGGGTCGATCAGCCGCACCACGCAGCGCGCGACGGTCGACTTGCCCGAGCCTGACTCGCCGACGATGCCCAGCGTCCGGCCGCGGCGGATCTCGAAGGACACGTCCTGGGCGGCGTGCACGACGCGTCGCTTCCCGAACCACGACTTCGAGTCGTAGGTCTTCGAGAGCCCCGCGACCTTCAGCACCACGGGGGCCGCGTCGTCGAGGGTGCGCTCGGGCACGTGCAGCGTCGGCACCGAGGCCATCAGCATCTTGGTGTAGTCGTGCGTCGGCCGCTTGAGCACCTGCTCCTTCGGGCCGATCTCGGCCATGTCGCCGAGCCGCAGCACCGCCACGCGGTGCGCCACCTCGGCGACGACGCCGAAGTCGTGGGTGATGAACAGCACGCCGGTGCCGTGGCGCGCCTGCAGCTCGAGCACGAGCTTGAGGATCTGCGCCTGCGTGGTCACGTCGAGCGCGGTGGTGGGCTCGTCGGCGATCAGCAGCACCGGGTCGAGCACCAGCGCCATCGCGATGACGATCCGCTGGCGCTGCCCGCCCGAGAGCTGGTGCGGGTAGCTGGCGACGATGCGCTCGGGGTCGGGCAGCAGCACCTCGCGCACGATCTCGAGCACCTTCTTCCGGCGATCGGCGGCCGACAGGTCGGTGTGCTCGGAGAGCACCTCGTCGATCTGGTCGCCGCAGGTCATGACCGGGTTCAGCGCGGTCATCGGCTCCTGGAAGATCATCGACATCCGCGTGGCGCGCAGCTCGCGCAGCCGCGCGTTGCTCGCGCGGGTGACGTCCTCGCCCTGCAGCAGGATCGTGCCGGCCTCGACCGGCAGCTGCTTGGGCAGCAGGCCCATCACCGCCTGCGCGATCACCGACTTGCCCGAGCCCGACTCGCCGACCAGGCACAGCGTCTCGCCGCGCCCGACGGTGAAGCTCACGTTGCGCACCGCGGCCTTGCGGTCGGCGCCGCCGGGCAGGGCCACGGTCAGGCCGCGCACCTCGAGGATCGGCGCGTCGCCGGTGGCGCCGCTCATGTCACGGGGGCCGCTCATGTGCGTCGCGCCATCTTGGGGTCGAGCGTGTCGCGCAGCCCGTCGCCGAGGATGTTCACGGCGAGCACGGTGACCGCGAGGAAGATGCCGGGGAACAGGATGTTGTGCGGGAACTCGCTGAACTGCGAGCGGCCCTCGGCCATCACGTTGCCCCAGGTCGGGATGTCCGGCGGCAGGCCCACGCCGAGGAACGACAGGATCGCCTCGACCAGGATGCCCGAGGCCGCGATGAAGGTGCCCTGCACGATCAGCGGCGCGGTGGTGTTGGGCAGGATGTGCCGCAGCATGATCTTCCAGGTCGGCGTGCCGAGCGACACCGCGGCCTCGACGTACGGCTCCTCGCGCACGGTCAGCACCAGCGAGCGCACCAGGCGGGTGACCCGCGGGATCTCGGGGATGGCGATGGCGATCACCACCGTCAGCAGGCTGCCGCGCCAGAGCGCGACCAGCGCGATCGCGATCAGGATCGACGGGATCGACATGATGCCGTCCATCACGCGCATCAGCGGGCCGTCGAGCCAGCGCAGGTAGCCGGCGCACAGGCCGAGCAGCACGCCGAAGGTCACCGACACCACCGCGGTGGCGAGGCCCACGATCAGCGACACGCGGGTGCCGTACATCACGCGGCTGTAGATGTCTCGCCCGAAGCTGTCGGAGCCGAAGACGAAGGTGTGCGCGAAGGTGTTGCCGTCGAGGTCGGTGATCTCGCCGGTCTTGCCGGGCAGCAGGTCGCGGCTCACCGGGTCGAAGAGCGAGGGGTCGACGGTGCCGAGCCAGGGCGCGGCGAGCGCCAGGGCCACCAGCACCCCCAGCACGATGCCGCCGATGCGTACCGAGCCGTTGCGCCGAACCCGCTGCCAGGTCGAGGGGCGCTCGACGATGGTTGCGGCTTCGACGGACAGCGTGTCGTCGGGGAGGGTCGGGGTCGCCATGGCGTCAGTACCGGATGCGCGGGTCGAAGAACACGTATGACAGGTCGACCAGCAGGTTGACCAGCACGTAGATGAACGAGAAGAACAGGATCACGCCCTGGATCGTCGGGAAGTCGCGCGCGAGCACCGCGTCGACCGTCAGCCGGCCGAGCCCGGGGATCGCGTAGACCGACTCGGTGACCACCACCCCGCCGATCAGCAGCGCGATGCCGATGCCGATGACGGTGACGATCGGCACGGCCGCGTTCGACAGCGCATGGTTCAGCAGCACCTTGGTCTCGGCCAGGCCCTTGGCGCGCGCGGTGCGGATGTAGTCCTCGCCGAGCGTCTCGAGGACGGCGGCGCGCGTGACCCGGGCGATCAGGGCGATGTAGATCACCGACAGCGTGATCGACGGCAGGATCAGGTGGTAGAGCCACAGGCCGGCGCCGTCACCGAGCCGCTTGTAGCCCTGCACCGGCAGCACGCCGAGGCGCATCGACAGCAGCCAGATCAGCAGGTAGGCGAGCACGAACACCGGGATCGAGAAGCCGAGCACCGAGAAGCCCATCAGCCCGCGGTCGAGCCAGCCGCCGTGCCGCCACGCGGCCAGCACGCCCAGCGGCACCGACACCGACACCGCGACGAGGATCGTGATCAGCGCGAGCGACATCGTCGGCTCGAGGCGCTGGCCGATCAGCGTGACGACGTCGGTCTTGTAGTAGAACGACTGCCCGAGGTCGCCCTGGAACAGGTGGCCCAGCCACAGCAGGTACTGCTCGGGGATCGAGCGGTCCAGCCCGAGGTTGGTGCGGATCTGCGCGACCTGCTCGGCCGTCGCCTGGTCGCCCGCCAGGAGCTGGGCAGGGTCGCCGGGCGTCAGCCGCAGCAGCAGGAACACCAGCACCGAGACGATCAGCAGCACCGGGATCGTCGACAGCAGCCGGCGTGCCAGGAACGAGAGCATCGGAACTCCGGGGAAACGCGGGTACCGGCGGGGCCGGCACGCAGCAAGCGCTGCCGGACGCGCCGGCAGAAACGAAACGGGGCCGGGAGAACCGGCCCCGCTGGGGGTCAGACGAGCGTCAGTTCTTCTTGATGTTCCAGTACACGTTCGTGTTGTGGATGAAGAAGCCGGTGATGTTCTTGCGGGCGGCCTGCGGCGCGTCGAACTCGCCGAGCGGCGCATGCGTGCCGATCTCGTAGGCCCGGACGTGGATCGCGTCGGCGAGCTTCTTCTTCTGCCCGTCGTCGGTGGCGCGCATGAACTGGTCACGCAGCGTCGGCAGCTTGTCGTCGGTGGCCCAGCCGAACCAGACCGACTTCTCGCCGCGGGTGTCCATCGTCGGGTTCGAGATCGGGCTCCAGATGTCCTGCGCCGTCCAGGCCGTCAGGAACATGTGCCAGCCGCCCTTGTCCGGCGCGTCCTTCTTGGCGCGGCGCCCGACCAGGGTCTGCCAGTCCATCGCCTGCAGGTCGACCTTGAAGCCGGCCTGGCGCAGCAGCTGCGCGGCCACGTCGGGCAGCTTCTGGATCGACGCGAGGTCGGTGGGCTTGAGGATCACGATCGGCGTGCCGTCGTAGCCCGACTCCTTGAGCAGCTCCTGGGCCTTGCGCATCCCGCCCTTGGACTGCAGCTCGCTGCCGGCGGTGGTGCCGTACGGCGTGTTGCAGAAGAACATCGAGTAGCAGGGCTTGTAGAGCTCCTTGACGCCGACCTGCGCGCGCAGGAACGGCTCCTGCGCGAACGCGGCGATCGCCGCCTGCCGCACCTTCGGATTGTCGAAGGGCTTGTGCAGGTGGTTGAAGCGAGCCATGTACTGCAGGCCGATGTTCGCGATCACCGGCAGCTGCAGGTTCGGGTCCTTCTTCACGGTCTCGTAGAAGTCGAAGCCGAGCTGCTCGATGATGTCGACCTCGCCCTTCTGCAGCGCGGCGACCTGTGCCTGGCCGTCGCGCAGCGCGAGGTTCCACTCGACGCGATCGACGAAGACGCGCTTGCCGCCGGTGGTGCCCGACGGCGGCTCGCTGCGCGGCACGTACTTGTCGAACTTGGTGTAGACCGCCTTGTCGCCCGGCTTGAACTCGTCGCGCTTGAACACGTACGGGCCCGAGCCGATGTACTCCTCGATCTGCTTGAACGGGTCGGTCTCGGCGACGCGCTTGGGCATGATGAAGGGGACCGACGAGCCCGGCTTGCCGAGCGCCTCGAGCACGAAGCCGCAGGCCTCGCCGAGGAAGATCCGGAAGGTGTCGGGCGCCGGCGAGTCCATCCGCGAGACGAACTGCATCAGCGCCGAGCCCATCGCGTCGCGCTTGCCCCAGCGGCCGATCGAGGCGATCACGTCCTCGCCGGTGACCGGCTGGCCGTCGTGCCACTGGAGACCCTTGCGCAGCTTGAACGTGTAGAGGCGGTTGTCGGGGCTGACGGTCCAGGTGTCGACCATCTGGGGCTTGATCTGCCCTTTCTCGTCGGTGCCGAACAGCGTGTCGTAGATCATGTAGCCGTGGTTGCGGCTCATGTACGCAGTCGTCCAGATCGGGTCGAGCACCGCGAGGTTCGAGTGCGGAACGACCCGCAGCACGTTCGACTGGGCGTGCGCCGCCGGCATCGCGGCGACGATGGCCGCCGCAGCGGCCAGGCCCAGCGCACCGCGCTTGAACAGCGTGGAGAGGGACACGGTGAGGCTCCTTGAGCGAAGTGGAAACGCCATCCAGGCAGACGGCGCAAAGAGCGACGTTAGATCATCGACGCATCCTCGTGCAAGTACGCGGGGCTCGCGCCCCTTCTTCCTGCAGTCAGCGACCCCCGTTCCCCGGCAGCAGCAGCACCCCCGCCAGCGACACAGCCGCCATCACGACGAAGCCGCTCGACAGGCCCAGCGCCTGGCCCGCCGCCGCGAACGCGAGCGGGCCGACCACCAGCCCGAGGAACAGCGGCACCATCGCCGCCGCCGAGGTCGATGCGATCTCGGCCGGGTCGGCGCGGGTGGCGACCTCGGCGAGGAACACGCCGTTCCAGCCGCTCGCGCTCAGACCGTAGCAGGCGGCGAGCGGCGCGAGCAGCACCATCGGCCACTGCGCGCCGAACACGCCGAGCAGCAGCCCGCAGGCGGCCATCACCAGGCCGAGCGCACGCAGCACGACGCGCGCGTCGCCGGCGCGCGACGCGACCCAGCCCCACAGCGGCCGCGCGAGCAGCCCGGCGCCCTGCGCGGTGGCCGCGAGCAGGCCTGCGCCCGCGAGGTCGAGGTCGCGCTCGAGCACCGCCCAGGTCACGAGGAAGCTGTTCACGCAGACCTGGGTCGCACCGAACGCGGCGGCCGCGAGCGACAGGCGCATCAGCCCAGGACGGCGCCGCAGCGGGCGCGCCCAGCCGAGCAGCGAGCGCAGGCCGGAGGGGGCGCTGCGGGGCGCATCGGGCACCGGGAAACGCCGCGCCGGCACGCCGAGCGTCGACGCGAAGCCGACCAGCACGACGACCACGGCCACCAGCGCCGCGCGCCAGCCCCAGACGAGCGCGATCGCCGGCAGGCCGAGCGAGGCGAGCACGGCGCCCACCTGCACGCCCGACTGCTTGAGCGAGAAGTAGAGCGGGCGCTTCGGTATCGGCACATGGTGGCCGAGCAGCTGCGACGACGGCGGCGTCTCGATCCCCTGCCCGAGACCGATCACCACGGCGCCCAGCCAGAACAGCCACGGCTCGCCGGACGCCACCGCGAGCAGGCCCGCCGCGCACAGCAGCGGACAGGCGCGCGACACGCGCCAGGCGCCCCAGCGCGCCACCAGCGCGCCGCCGGCGGACGAGGCGAGGATGGCCGTGCCCCAGACTACCGAGGAGAAGAGCCCGATCGCGGTGGGCGGCAGCGCCAGCGTCTCGAGGATGCGCGGCGCGAGCGCGGCCACGCCGACCAGCGCCAGCGATGCGGCGACGAGCACGCCGCCGAGCCACATCGAGACCTGCAGGCTCGCGTCGGGCGCGGGCGGCGTCGAGGGCCCGTCGGGCGTGTCCGGCCGACCGGCGTCGCGCGCGGCCCTCACGTCAGGCGATCGGCGGCCGCATCGCGCCCCACGGCGTCACCTGCTCGTAGGCCCGTGCGGCCCGGAAGCACAGGTCCTCGCGGTGGTTGGGTGCGACGAGCTGCAGCGACAGCGGCAGGCCCGCGGCCGAGAACCCGCAGCCCATCACCAGCGCCGGCTGCTGCGTGAGGTTGAACGGGAAGGAGAACGGGGTCCACCAGGTCCAGTCGTTCTCGTTGAGCGGCGTCACGCCCGGCGGCAGGTCGGGCATCACGCGGCCGACCTCGAAGGGCTGCGCCGCGGTGCCCGGCGTGAGCATCAGGTCCCAGTCGGCATGGAAGCGCTGCATCGTGACCGCGAGCTCGCCGCGCGCCTTCTGCGCGTCGAGGAAGTCGTCGATGGTGTAGCGCGCCGCGTACTCGATCGAGCCGCGCAGGCCCGGGTCGAGCTGCGCGAGCTGCGCCTCGGGCAGGCGGTGCAGCAGGTTGCGCGCCGAGGAGAACCAGTGGGTCGCGAAGATCCAGGCCGGATCCGGGATGCCCGGATCGACGCGTTCGACGGTGGCGCCGAGCTTCGCGAACACCTCGGCGGCCTTCGCCACCGCGGCCTCGATCTCGGGGTCCACCCACTGCACGTAGCCCATTCGCGGGCTGTACGCGATGCGCAGCCCGCGCAGGTCGGTGCCGAGCGGAAAGCACCCAGCGCGCGACGCGTCACCGGCGAGCGCCCCGGCCCAGCTGCCGGGCGGCGGCGGCAGCGCCATCCAGTCGCGCGCGTCGGGGCGCGCCAGCACGTCGAGCATCAGCGCGGCGTCCTCGACGGTGCGGGCCTGCGGGCCGACATGGGCGACCGTGCCCATCGGGGACAGCGGCCAGGCCGGCACCCGGCCGAAATGCGCCTTGATGCCCACCGTGCCGGTGAAGGCCGCCGGGATGCGGATCGAGCCGCCGCCGTCGGTGCCGGTGGCGAGCGCGCCCATGCCGGCGGTGATCGCGGCCACCGCGCCGCCCGACGAGCCGCCCGGCGTCTTGCGCAGGTCCCACGGGTTGCGGGTGATGCCCGACAGCGGGCTGTCGGTGCTGCCACGCCAGCCGAACTCGGGCGTCGTGGTCTTGCCGAGCAGCACGGCGCCGGCCTCGCGCAGCCGCGCGGTCGACGGCGCGTCCACGTCCCAGGGCTGCGTCGGGTCGGTGGTGCGCGAGCCGCGCAGCGTCGGCCAGCCGCGCGCCAGCAGCAGGTCCTTGACCGAGGTGGGCACGCCGTCGATCGGGCCGGCGGGCTCGCCGCGCAGCCAGCGGGCCTCGGAGGCGCGTGCGTCGCGCATCGCGGCCTCGTGGTCGACGAGGATGAAGGCGTTGACCTTCGGGTTCAGTGCGTCGATCCGCGCGAGCGCGATGCGGGTCACTTCGACCGGGGACAGGGTCCGGTCGCGGTACGCGGCGACCAGGTCGGTCGCGCTCAGGTAGGCGATGTCGTCGGCATCCATGGGGCGGGTCCGTGCGGAATCGTGGAGGAGGAGGGCGGCGCCGCGCGGTGCGGCGCACCGGGCGTCTCGGGTCACACTATCACGGTCGGCCGTGCCCGCCGCACGGCCGGCCCCGGTGGCGGAACGCGCCGTCCTTCAGCGCCCGGTCCGCAGGAACGGCAGCGCCTTCTCCAGCAGGATCGCGGGCGCTTCCTCGGGGATGTAGTGGCCGCAGGGCAGGGCCTCCCCGCGCACGTCGGTCGCGATCCGTCGCCACAGCGCGAGCGGATCGAAGGGCGCGAGGCCCGCGCTGCGGCGGCCCATCACCTCGCGCACGTAGGCCGCCGGATCGGCCTCGATCAGCCGCTCGGGCAGCGGCGCGGGCTGGATCAGGAAGAGCCAGTGCCAGTAGGCGCGGGCGAAGGCGTCGTCGGCGAGCGCGTACATGTCGAGGGTCGGCGCGATGTCGAGCAGCACGAGGCGCGAGACGGCCGCGGGATGGTCGATCGCGAGCCGGTGCGCGACGCGCGCGCCGCGGTCGTGGGCGAGCACGGCGAAGTGCCCGAAGCCGAGCGCGTGCATCAGCCGCACCATGTCGGCGGCCATCTCGCGCTTGCCGTAGGCCGCGTGACCGACTCCGCCGGGCGGCTTCGAGGAGTCGCCGTAGCCGCGCAGGTCCGCCGCCACCACGGTGAAGCCGGGGAACAGCTCGGGGGGCGTCATGCGGGCACCTCGGTGGCCATGCCGGCGCTGTTCGCATCGCGCCCCGGGGGCCCGGCGTGGCGGGGCACCGTGACACGAGGGTCCGCGTGCGGCGTCCCGGCCCCCGCGCCGATCGGCACGCCGCCTTTGCGCCCGCTCCGGCCACGCATAGACTCGGCGCCAGACGTCGAAGCACCGCGCTCCACCGCGCAACGACCCACACGACACGAGGACCTGGACGATGGCGATCATCGCGATCGGCGGCATGCAGCACGAGACGAACACCTTCGCGCCCTCGCCGGCCGACTACGCGGCCTTCGAGTCGGGCGGCGGCTGGCCGACGATCCAGCGCGGCGAGTCGCTGTTCGAGGCGGTGGCCGGCGCCAACATCCCGGTGCAGGGCGCGATCGACGCGCTGCGTGCCCGGGGCCACTCGCTGGTGCCGCTGACCTGGGCCGCGGCCTCGCCGTCGGCGCAGGTCACCGAGGATGCGTTCGAGCGGATCGTCGGCGACCTGATCGCGCGGCTGCGCGCGGCGGGCCGCGTCGACGGCGTCTACCTCGACCTGCACGGCGCGATGGTCTGCGCCCACGTCGACGACGGCGAGGGCGAGATCCTGCGCCGCGTGCGCGAGGTGGTCGGCCCCGGCGTGCCGGTGGTCGCGAGCCTGGACCTGCATGCGAACGTCACGCGGCTGATGGTCGCGCAGTCGGACGCGCTGTCGATCTACCGCACCTATCCGCACGTCGACATGGCCGAGACCGGCGGGCGCGCGGCCGCGCTGCTCGACGCGATGCTGGGCCGTGGTCGCCGCCCGGCCAAGGCGTTCCGGCAGTTCGACTATCTGACCGGCATTCCGTCGCAGTGCACGTTCATCGAGCCCTGTCAGGGCCTGTACGCGCGCATCGCCGACATCGAGCGCCGCCATCGCGCGTCGGTCGACTTCGCGCCGGGCTTCCCGATGGCCGATTTCGCCGAGTGCGGGATGTCGGTGGTGGCCTACGCGGACGACGCCGCGTCCGCGCAGGCGGCGCTCGCCGAGATCGGCGACGCGGTGGCCGCGGCCGAGCCCGACTTCGCGCTGACGCTGCTCGACCCCGACGAGGCGGTGCGCCGCGCGATGCGCGACGGCGCGCCGGGTGCGCCGGTGGTGCTCGCCGACACGCAGGACAATCCGGGCGCGGGCGGCAACGGCGACACGGTCGGGCTGCTCGCGGCCATGATCCGCCAGCGGGCGCCCGAGGCGGTGCTCGGCCTGCTGATCGATCCGGCGAGCGCGGCGCGCGCGCACGAGGCCGGGCAGGGCGCGACGCTGGAGTTCGCGCTCGGCGCGACCTCGGGCGTGGCCGGGCACGTGCCGCTGGCGGGGCGCTTCCTGGTCGAGCGCCTGGGCGACGGACGCTTCACCTGCACCGGGCCGATGTTCCGCGGTTTCCGGATGCAGCTCGGGGCGATGGCGCTGCTGCGCGAGGAGAAGAGCGGCGTGCGGGTGGTGCTCGCATCGGTGAAGTGCCAGGCCGCCGACCAGGAGATGTTCCGCCACGTCGGCATCGAGCCGATCCGCCAGCGGGTGGTGGCGCTCAAGAGCTCGGTGCACTTCCGTGCCGACTTCCAGCCGATCGCGCGCGAGGTGCTGGTGGTGCGCTCGCCGGGGCCGGCGCTGGCCGACCCGGTGGAGTTCGCCTGGAAGCGGCTGCGCCGCGGCATCCGGATGCGGCCGCTCGGGCCGGTGTTCGGCGGCTGACGCGGGTCAGCGCGGCGGGGGCAGGTCCGCGCCGAGCGCCCGCCGCCACAGCCAGTCGAGCCCGCGTCCGACGTCGCCGCGCATGCCGACCTGTACGGTCGGCGCGAGCGCCGCAAAGCCGTCGCCGCGCCGCTCGGCGACCTCGAACGCGAACACGTAGGCCGGCTCCTGGCCCATCCTGAGGTCGGAGATCGTCACCCGCTCGCCGCGCTGCGCGAGCGCGAAGAAACCGCGGCTGAAGCGGGCGATGTCCATCACGGCCCACCGCCTGGCGAGCGCCTGGTACAGCGGCGTGCCGCGATCGAAGCGATCGAAGCGCACCGTGTCGCCGTCGTCGAGCAGCGAGCGGAAGCCCTCGTGGTAGCCGTCGGGCGTCATCGCGACCACCCGCCAGAGCACCGAATTGAACGGTGTCGGGGTCACCAGCACGCGCTCGGCGACGATGCCCTGCGCGGCGAGCGCACGCTCGGCCACGCCGCGTACGTGGTGCTGGGCGGCCAGACCCCAGCCGAGGTACAGCGTGCTCAGCAGCAGCCCCGCGGCGTTCCAGCGCAGCCCGCGCGCCGCCGGCAGCCGCAGCGCGGCGATCACGCCGACCAGGAGCGGCAGCGTGTACGCCGGGTCGATGATGAAGACGCTGCCGAGGCCGAACGGATGGTCGGAGAACGGCTGCGCGAGCTGCGTGCCGTAGACCGTCATCTTGTCGAGCAGCGGATGGGTGACGAGCGCCAGCCAGAGCGCGAGCCACCAGCGCCTGAACCAAGCGCGCTCGCCGTGCACCCGCGCGGCGAGCCAGGCGATCGGCGGCGCGGCGAGCGTCAGCCAGGTCAGCGCGTGGCTGTGCGACCGGTCCAGCGTCATGTCCCGGATCGGATCGCCGTGGTCGACGAACACGTCGAGGTCGGGCAGCGTGCCGCACAGGCCGCCCCAGAGCGCTGCCTTCCACGGGGCGGTGCGACGGCCCATGACCGCGACGCCGACGCCGGCGCCGAGCGCGAGCTGGGAGAGGGAGTCCATGGCCGCGATGCTGCCATCGCGACGCGGCCGCCGGGCGCGCGGCCCCGGCGCGGCGCGGGTCTAGTCGGGCGGCCGACGGGGTTCGGTGCGCCCGCGGCCTTCAGGCCTCGCCGCCGAGCGCCTTGATCAGGTTGTCCACGTACTGGTCGACCAGCCCCTCGAACTCCGACTTCACCATCGGCGTGGCGACCGCCTTCATCAGCGCCGGCATAGGCACCTCGACGGTGCCGGCGATCTTGAGCACCAGGTCGGTCGTCTTCTTGGCGTCGACGAGCTTCCAGCTCCCGCCGACCTGCGCGTTGCCCTCGCCCTTGACCGGTGTCCACACCACCGTGCCCTTCTTCGCGTCGGACACGTACTTCGACGCGTAGACGGTCTGCAGGCTGATCGTGCCGATGCCGACCTTCTTCATCTCCCAGCGGTAGACGCCGTCGCCCAGGTCGACCAGCTTGTCGACCTTGGGGAAGTGCGAGACCGACTTCGGCACGTCCGACAGCAGCGCGAACACGTCCTTGTAGGCGGACTTGACCGAGAACTCGTAGCCCAACTCGATGGGGACGCTGATCGCCATGGGGTGTCTCCTCTGTGTGGTGCGGATCGGGCCGCGCCCGGGCGGGGCGTGCGGGTCGGCTGCCAGTCTAGCGACTCGGCACGGGCGGTGGCCAGCGGCGCCCGCACCGCCCGCGCCGCACCCCCGGGGTCTGTCGGCCCGGATGCGCGATCTCCGGCCGGCTGCGCCACAATGGCGGCTCACACGGGAGTCGACATGGACGAGCTCTGGCGCTGGCCGGCCACTGCGCTGGCGGGTGCGATCCGCACGCGACGCATCTCCAGCCGCGAGGCGGCCGAGGCCTGCCTCGCCCGCACGCGCGAGGTCAATCCGACGCTCAATGCGATCGTCGAGGTGCTCGACGCCGAAGCGCTCGCCGCCGCCGACGCGGCCGATCGCGCCGTCGGCCGCGGCGAGGCCCTCGGCCCGCTGCACGGCGTGCCGGTCACCACCAAGGTCAACGTCGACCAGCGCGGCCTCGCGACCACCAACGGCATCGTTGCGTTCCGCGACGCGATCGCCACCGACGACAGCCCGGTCGTGTCGAACCTGCGGCGCGCCGGCGCGGTGATCTTCGGGCGCACCAACACGCCGGCCTTCTCGTTCCGCTGGTTCACCGAGAACGACCTGCACGGCCGCACGCTGAACCCCTGGTCGCGCGAGCGCACGCCGGGCGGCTCGAGCGGCGGCGCGTCCTCGGCGGTAGCCGCCGGCATGGGCCCGATCGCGCACGGCAACGACCTCGCGGGCTCGGTCCGCTACCCGGCCTACTGCACCGGCGTCTACGGGCTGCGACCCTCGTTCGGTCGCGTGCCGGCGTTCCTGCCGAGCGCGAAGGAGGAGCGTCCGCCGGGCATGCAGACGATGTCGGTTCAGGGTCCGCTCGCCCGCACGGTGGGCGACCTGCGGATCGCGCTCGAGGCGATGGCCGCACGCGATCCGCGCGACCCGTGGTGGGTGCCGGCGCCGCTGCGCGGATCGGCGCTCGCGCGGCCGATCCGGGTCGCGATGACCGTGTCGGTGCCCGGTGCGGTGGTGCACCCGGCGATCGTGCGTGCCATCGAACAGGCCGGCGCCTGGCTCGCCGAGGCGGGCTACGTGGTCGAGGCGGTCGATCCGCCGCACCTCGAGGAGGCCGCGAGCCTGTGGTCGGCGATCGCCGACACCGAGGTCCGCACGCTGATGGCCGACTCGGTGGCGCGCCTCGGCGACGCCGGGCTGCGCACCGCCATGGCGGGCATGCAGCGCGGCTCGGTCGAGCTCGGCCTCGAGGGCTACATGCGCGCGATGGCGCGCCGCACGGCGCTCGTGCGCGACTGGTTCGCCTTCCTCGAGCGCTGTCCGCTGGTGCTGGGGCCGGTCTGCGCCGAGCCGCCCTTCCCCTGGGGCCTGGACACCACCACGCCCGAGAACATGGACCGCGTGCGTCTCGCACAGGGGCCGCAGTTCATGGTGCCGGTACTCGGCCTGCCCTCGCTGTCGGCGCCGCTCGGCGCGGTCGACGGGGTGCCGATCGGCGTGCAGCTCACCGGGCCGCGCTATCGGGAGGACCTGGTGCTGGACGCGGCCGAGGTGCTCGAGGCACGGCATCCGTCGGCCACGCCGATCACGCCGGGCTGGTCGCCGTGAGCGCGCGCGACCCGCTGGCGTCGCTGCCGCCCGAGCAGCTCGGGGCGGCCGCCTGGCACGGCCCCCGGTGGCGCGGCCGCGAGGACTGGGTCGTGCGGCTGTCGGCGACCGACGTCGACGAGATCGAGGCGGCGCTCGCGGCCTGGCCCGCGCGCGCGCACGGCGCACCGGCGCCCTCGCATCCGGTCGACTTCCCGCTGCCCAACCTCGGTCCGCGGTTGGGCGCGATCCGCGACGAGCTCCTCAACGGCCGCGGCTTCTCGCTGCTCAAGGGCCTGCCGGTCAAGCGGTGGAGCCGGCGCGAGACCACGACCGCCTTCATGGGCCTGGGCGCGCACCTCGGGCGCGCCCGCTCGCAGAACGCGGCCGGCCACCTGCTCGGCCACGTGCGCGACCTCGGCCTGTCCTCGAGCGACCCGTCGGTGCGCATCTACCAGACGCACGAGCGCCAGACCTTCCACACCGACTCGTGCGACGTCGTCGGACTGCTGTGCCTGGCCAACGCCCGCCGCGGCGGCGACTCGCTGCTGGTGAGCAGCACGACGATCTTCAACGAGATGCGCCGGCGCCGGCCCGAGCTGCTCGAGCGGCTGTTCGAGCCGCTCGCCACCGACCGGCGCGGAGAGACGCCCGCCGGCATGAAGCCGTTCTTCGAGATCCCGGTGTTCAGCTGGCATGCCGGCTTCCTCACCGCCATCTACCAGCGCCAGTACATCGACAGCGCGCAGCGTTTCCCCGACGCGCCGCGGCTCGAGCCGGCCCACCTCGAGGCGCTCGACCTGTTCGACGCGCTCGCCGAGGATCCGAAGCTGAACTTCAGGATGCGGCTCGAGCCGGGCGACGTGCAGTTCGTCCACAACCACACGCTGCTGCACGACCGCACCGCCTTCGTCGACTGGCCGGAGCCCGAGCGGCGCCGCCACCTGCTGCGACTGTGGCTCGCGGTGCCGGGCGCACGCCCGCTGCCCGAGGTGTTCGCGCAGCGCTACGGCAGCGTGACCGTGGGCGACCGGGGCGGCATCGTGGTGCCGGGCATGGTGCCCTGCGTGCCCGAGGCGTAGCTCGGTCGGGCGGCGCGACCGGCGCCGTGCCGGTCGCCCGACCGTGACACCACCACCGCGCCGCCCCCCGACTGCACCGGGCCGGCGCGCGGCGTGGCCGGTAAGGTGGCCGGCCCGATCCCGATCGATCCCGACGGCCACGCGCCGCACCGCCATGACCGACCCGCTGTCCCGACGCGTGCGCGCGATGCGCCGCTCCGACGTGCGCGACCTGCTGCGCCATGCCGGCCTGCCCGACATGATCTCGCTCGCCGGCGGGCTGCCCGCGGCCGAGCTCTTCGACGTCGAGGGCCTGCGCGCCGCGACCCTCGCCGCGCTCGAGGACTCGCCCGGCTCGGCGCTGCAGTACGGCATGACCGAAGGCCAGCCGGCGCTGCGCGAGGCGATCGCGGTGCTGCTGGGCGAGCGCGGCATCGCCGCGGGTGCCGAGGATCTGGTGGTCACCGCCGGCTCGCAGCAGGGGCTGGACCTGGTGGCGCGCGCGCTGCTCGACGACGGCGATGCGGTGGTGGTCGAGCGGCCGTCGTACCTCGCGGCGCTGCAGGCCTTCGGCCTGGCGTCGCCGCGCTGGTGCACGATCGGCGTCGACGCGTACGGCGGCCGTGTCGAGGACCTCGACGCCGCCTGCGCGGGCGTGCGCCCGAAGCTCGTCTACGTCGTGCCCGACTTCGCCAACCCGACCGGCGCCTGCATGTCGATCGAGCGGCGGCGCGCGCTGGTGCGCTGGGCCGTGCGCCGCGAGGTGACAGTGATGGAGGACGACCCGTACGGCGCGCTGCGCACGCGTGGCGAGCCGCTGCCCTCGCTCGCCGCGCTCGCGGCCGAGGTGCCCGGTGCGTCGCGCTGGATCGCGCAGGCGTCCACGCTGTCCAAGACGGTGGCGCCGGGGCTGCGCACCGGCTGGCTGCTGCTGCCGCCGTGGCTGCGCGAGGCGGTCGTGCTGATCAAGCAGGCCGCCGACCTGCACACCTCGTCGTTCGCGCAGGAGGTGGCCCGCCACTACCTCGCGTCGGGCCGGCTGCCGGCGCGGCTGGCGATCGTGCGCGCCGAGTACGCGAGCCGGCGCGATGCGCTGGCCGAGGCGCTGCAGGCGGGCTTCGGCGAGCGGCTCGCGCTGCAGGTGCCCGACGGCGGCATGTTCCTCTGGGGCCGGTTCACCGACGGCACCGACCCGCGCGCGCTGCTGCCGCATGCGCTCGAGCGCGGCACGATGTTCGTGCCGGGCGACGCGTTCTACGTCGACGCGGCGGACCCGGGGACGCTGCGGCTGAACTTCAGCGCCGCGTCGCCGGACCGGCTGCGCGAGGGCGCGCGGCGGCTGCTCGAGGCGCACCGCGCGCTGCACCGGCTCGCCGAAGCGGCCTGAACGCGGCGGGCTGACACCCTCCTCGCCGGCCCGGCGTCGCCCGGGCGCGCCGCGGGCGTCCGTTGCGCTCGCTTCAGGCGTGTTCCGGGGGCTGCCCGTCGAGCGGCCGGCATCGCTCGATCAGCTCGGTCGGCCAGGGCAGCGCCGCACCGTTCGTGCGGTCGACCCAGACGTGCACCACGCGCCCGCGCCCGGCGAGTCGCGGCGGCCCCTCGCCATCGCGCCCGAGGTCGTGGATCTCGACCGCGTGCTCGAGGCTCGTGCGGCCGACGCGGACCACCTCGATGCGGCACTCGACGACGCCTGGCGGCTTCACTTCCCGCAGGAAGTCGTACTCGACGCGCGCCATCACCGCGGTGCGATCCGGGCTGGCGCCGCGGATGCCCATCGCGACGTACCACCCGTGGAAGGTGCGGTTGATGAACGCGAAGTAGCGTGCGTTGTTGACGTGGTCGGTGAACCGGTCGTCGGGCAGGTCGGCGTCGCCGACCGGGATGCGCAGCGCGTGGATGCGGAGCGGGGCGTCGGTCATGCGCGGCAGTGTCGCACGGCCGACGACCCGCTCCGTCAGGCGTGCTGTGCGGCCGGGCGCGCCTGCAGTACCGCCTCGAACACGTCCGGCGCATCCGAGGTCGTCGCGCGCTGCATGTCGCGCGGCCAGCGGGTGTCGTCGAAGGGCGTGCCGCGATGCATGGTGCAGCGGTTGTCCCACATCACCAGGTCGCCGACGCGCCAGCGGTGCAGGTAGGTGAAGCGGCGCTCGGTGGCATGCGCGAGCAGCTGCTCGAGCAGCGCCTCGGCCTCGTCGTCGGCCAGGCCGCGCACGCGTCCGATGTGCGAGGCGAGGTACAGCGAGCGGCGGCCCGACTCGGGGATCGTGCGCACCAGCGGCCGCGCGACCGGCGCGAACGCGACGCGCTCCTGCTCGGACCAGTCGGTGAAGCCGAGCTTCTTCCTGGAGAACATCAGCGAGTGTTCGGCGAGCAGGCCGTCGATGCTCGCGCGCGTGGGTGCGTCGAGTGCGTCCCAGGCCGCGCGCAGGTCGGCGAACTCGGTGTGGCCGCCGATCGGCGCCACCGAGCGCGCGTAGAGCATCGACACGCGGCCGGTCGGCTGCTTGAACGAACTGTCGGTGTGCCAGAGCCGGTTGCCGAGCTGGAACATGCGAAGCCGGTGGTCGGCGCCCCAGACCTTGCCGTCGGCGGTGAGGTTGGCGATGTCGGCGATCTCCGGGCGCACGCGCAGCACCTCGCCCGGCATGACGGTGGCGACCGAGCGCTCGAGCGGGCCGAAGTGCGAGGCGAACGCCAGGTGCTGCTCGACGGTGAGGTCCTGCGACGGGAAGATCAGCACCGCGAAGTCCGCCGACGCGCGCCGCACCTCGGCGAGCGTGTCGTCGGGCAGCGGGCGGGACAGGTCGATGTCGCCGACCTCGCAGGCGAAGCCCGGGGTCATCGGGGACAGGGTGATCGGCATGGTCTCGTCTCCTCGTCGGCGTGCGCGTGGGCGCGCATCGGGGAGGAGCTTATCCCGATCAGCGCGGTGCGGCAGCCTCGGCCGTGCCGATCCCCGGGCCCACCCGCCCGAAGCCCGGCCGGCGCAGCGCGAAGTCGTTCGGGTCGATGCCGACCGACAGGCCGAGCACGTTGAACTCGAGGAGGCTGCGGGTCGCGGGTCGCGGGTCGCGGGTCGTTCCGACGCTGGCACGGAACGCTGCCGCGACTCGCCCCGACCCCTCGCGTACCATCGGCGCGATGAGCGCTACCCCCCACTGCGCCCCGGGCGACACGTCCTCGGCCGACACCGCCCGCGCCCTCGGCGCGGCCGATGCCTTCACCTCCGGTCCGGGCCACGCCCTCGGCGCCCTCGATGCGGCCATCGCCGCCTTCGCCCGCGACGTGGTCGCGCCCGGCGCGCCCCTCTGGGAGCGCGAGCGCCGCATCGGCCGCGAGGCGATCGAGGCCGCCGCGGCGCTCGGCCTGTGCCGCATCGAGGTGCCCGCGGCGCACGGCGGCCTGGGCCTGCCGTTCAGCGCGAAGGCGCGGATCGCACAGGCGCTGGCCGGTGCCGACTTCGGCTTCGCGTTCTCGCTGATCAACACCGGCAACATCGCCACCAAGCTCGCGCGCGAGGCCTCGCCCGAGCTGGTCGAGCGCTGGGTGCCGGCCCTGATGGCCGGCCGCGCGATCGGCTGCACCGCGCTCACCGAGCCGGGCGCGGGCTCCGACTTCGCCGCGATCGCCACGCGTGCGACCCGTGTCGCGGGCGGCTGGCGGATCGACGGCGAGAAGGCCTGGATCACCAACGCGGCCGAGGCCGACGTCGCGGTCGTGTACGTGCAGACCGAGCCGGGCTCGGGCGCGCGGGGCGTCGCGGGCTTCGTGGTCGAGGCGGCGCGCGCGGGCTTCGTGCGGCAGCCGGCCTTCGCGCTGTCCGGCCAGCATGCGATCGGCACCGGCGGCTTCGCGCTCGACGGCTACCTCGCCACCGACGCCGAGATGCTCCAGCCGCCGGGGCGCGCGTTCAAGTCCGCGATGACGTCCATCAACGGCGCCCGCACCTACGTCGCCGCGATGTGCTGCGGGATGCTCGGCGAGGCGCTGCGCATCGCGCAGGCGTACGGCGCCTCGCGACGCACCTTCGGCGTGCCGCTGGCCGACCACCAGGGCTGGCGCTGGACGATCGCCGAGGCCTCGGCCGAGCTCGCCGCCGCCGGCCTGCTGGTGGCCGACGCGGCGGCCCGCATCGACGCCGGCGCCGACGCGCAGCTCGCCGCCGCGCAGGCCAAGCTCGTCGCCACCCGCACCGCAGAGCGCCAGCTGCCGCGCCTGGCGCAGGCCATGGGCGCCGAGGGGCTGCGCGAGGCGCATCCCTTCGGGCGCCACATGAACGGCGCGCGCGTCGCGTCCTTCGTGGACGGGTCCTCGGAGATGCTGCTCGAGCGGATCGCGGCGGTGCTGCGGCCGCGCTGAGCCTGCATTGAGTCCGCCGGGTCAGTCCCTGACCTGGACGATCGTCTCGACCTCGACCGCGATCTGCATCGGCAGCGCGGCCATGCCGACCGCCGAGCGCGCGCCGCGCCCGCGGTCCTCGCCGAAGACCTCGACGAAGAGGTCCGCGAAGCCGTCGATGACCTTCGGATGCTGGTCGAAGTCGGGGGCGGAGTTGACCATGCCGAGGGTCTTCACCACCCGCTCGACGCGATCGAGCGAGCCGAGCGCTGCGCGGATGTTGGCGAGCATGTTGAGGCCGACGATGCGCGCCGCCTCGCGGCCCTGCTCGATCGACACGCCCGCGCCGAGCTTTCCCGCGACGAAGGTCCCGTCGGGGCGCCGCGGCCCGAGACCCGAGAGGAACAGCAGGTTGCCCGTCTGCACCCACGGCACGTAGGTGCCCATCGGCTTCGAGGCGGGAGGCAGCTCGATGCCGAGCTCGGCGAGGCGTCGTTCCGGATTCATGCAGGTCTCCTCGTGGTGCGGGCGCCCGCAGCGGGCGGCCCGGCGTGCGTGGCCATAATACGGCCGTGCACGCGACGACGACCGCAGACCCCGCCGCCGCCATGCGGCTCGCCAACCGCCGCGGCATCCGCTTCATGGTCCTGGCGATGGCCTGCTTCATCGCCAACGACGCGATGGTCAAGCTCGCGAGCGCGACCCTGCCGGCCGCGCAGCTGATCTTCATTCGCGGGCTGATGGCCTCGCTGCTGGTGCTCGCGGTGGCCCGTGCCACCGCCGCGCCGATCGCCGTCGCGCAGCTCACGCATCGCTGGGTGCTGGTGCGCGCCGCGATCGACGCGGTAGCCAGCCTCACCTACCTGGTGTCGCTCTTTCATCTGCCGATCGCCAACGCGACCGCGATCAACATGGCGTCGCCGCTGTTCATCGTCGCCCTCGCGGTGCCGCTGCTCGGCGAGCGCGTCGATGCGCGCCGCGGGGCCGCGATCGCCGCCGGCTTCGCGGGCGTGCTGATGGTGATCCAGCCGCGCATCGAGGGCTTCAACGCCTACGCGCTGCTGTGCCTGGCCGCGACGCTGCTGCATGCGGTGCGCGACCTGTCGGTGCGCCGCATCCCGCCCGGCGTGCCCTCGCTCGCGATCACGCTGGCCACCGCGGTCGCGGTGACGCTGCTCGCCGGCCTGCTGTCGGTCCCGCAGGGCTGGCAGCCGCTGGGGCTGCGCGAGACCGCGCTGCTCGCCGGCGCCTCGGTCTTCCTCGCCTCGGGCTATCACCTGATCATCCGCAGCACGCGGATGGGGGACATGTCGACGATCGCGCCCTGGCGCTACACCGGACTGCTGTGGGCGCTGATCGTCGGCTGGGTGATCTGGGGCGACCTGCCGAACGCGCTCGGCTGGGCGGGCATCGCGCTGCTGATCGCGGCCGGCGTGTACCTCGTACGGCGCGAGCGCGGTCGCTAGAAGCCCGGGTCGAGCGCCGCCAGGCAGTCCGATGCGGCCAGCACCGGCGCCAGCCGGGCGCGCGAACCCGGGTCCAGCGCCGCATAGCGCTCACGCAGCCGGGCCAGGCACTTCACCTGGAAGCGGAACGGCGTGAGCGTGTAGTCGAGGCCCCAGACGCGCAGCCGCAGCTGCGGGGCGCCGTCGCGCCATGCCTCGTCGTTGGCGACGAGGAAGGGCAGGTAGAGCTCGCCGGCGAGCGCGAGCAGCCGGCCGGCGGCCCCGGCGAGCGCCTCCTCGAGCGTGCCCCAGTCGCCGTCGACGCCCGAGGCGTCGTCGAGCCGGCGCACCCAGTGATCGAGCATCGGCGCGCGGGCGCGCAGGATGCGCATCGGCGTCGGGTCGGTGGCCAGCTCGCTCAGCTGCCCGTACCAGGCGAAGTCCGCGAGCGAGGGGCGCGAGCCGAACAGGTAGCGCCGCATGCCGACGAAGGGCTCGAAGGCGTCGAGCATCCGCCGATAGCTCTCCTCGATCAGCGGCCGGTTCTCGGCGGTCGCGCCGAGGATGGGCATCCTCGACACCTGCCGCAGGCGGAACGACTCGATCTCGGCGGCGCTGCCCGCCGGCTCGTCGGACACCGACCACTCCTCGGCGCCCCAGCGCGACACGTAGGCCTGGTCCTCCGGATCCCACCAGCGGTAGAGGAACAGCGCCTTGACCGCCCACTCGTCGGCCATGTCCTCGAGCAGGTCGCACACGAAGGCGGCGGCCGGGTCGGCGGGGATCACGCTGCGGCCGGCGTGCAGCGACTCCAGCGCGTGGGCGAGGGTCGTGGTCTCGCCGCGGTAGGTGCCGTCCGGGCACTGCAGCACCGGGATCAGCATCGGCCGCAGGTGGGCGGTGGCCGCGCGCAGCGCGCGGGTCATGACGACCCAGTCGTGCGGGATGCGGCGATAGCGCAGCAGCGCGCGCAGCTTGAGCGCGTACGGCGACGCGGTCGAGCCGATCAGGCGGTAGCGCTCGCCGCTCATGGCGGGAACGGCTCCGAGCCGCGCAGCCGGCCGATCTCGACCAGGCACCAGACGCCCAGCACGAGCCCGACCAGCGGCAGCGCCAGCATGGCGGCCGGGCTCGCGCCCGCGGTCACGAGACGGCCGATGTCGATCACCGCGAAGTCGTACAGCGCGTGGCCGACCATCGCGGGGATCAGCGAGCGCGCGCCGAGCGCGGCCATCAGGAAGATCGCGCCGAGCACGCAGGTCATCGCCACCTGCACCGCGACCATCGCCGGCGGCTGGCCCGCGAGCGCGTTGATCGCGTGGAAGGCGCCGAAGGCTGCGGTCGCCGCGAGGGCGCCGCGCCGCAGGCCCCACCAGCGGCAGCATGCCGCCAGCGCCAGGCCGCGGAACAGCCACTCCTCGTTCAGCCCGACCAGCGCGGTGCTGCGCAGCACCTGCCAGGACAGCCCGTCGTCGAAGGCGGCGCCCGCGGGCAGCGTGTACCGCGCGGCCCCCCAGGCACCGGCCGCGACGAGCAGCAGCAGCGCGAGCGGTGCGACGCGGCGCGCAGCGACGAGGCGCGGCATGCGCAGCCCGAGCCGGCGGATCGGGAACCAGACCGCGGTGACGACGGCGAGCAGCAGCGCCACCTGCAGCTCGGTGCCGAACAGCGCGACCACGAAGCGCGGGTCGGCATACGGGTACGGCGAGCGCAGCAGGCCGGTCACGAACAGCCCTGTGACGGCCGCGAACACCGCCGCCACCGGCAGGCGCCGGTCGAGCCGGCGCATCCGGCCGGCTTCGGCCATGTCGAGCGTCATCATCGTCGGTCGCCTCGGTGTGGGGATCGGTCCGGACCCGGGCCGGCGTGGCCGTCCGTGCCGGCATGGTGCACCACCGGGGCTATCATCGGCCACCTCCGCCTCCGCCCCGATGCCCGTCCGACGATGCGCGACCCCGCCTCCTTCATCGCCCCCGCCTACCTGAACGTCGGCGAGTCGCTCGTGCGCGAGCTCTCGAAGCTGATGTCGGTGCCCGGCATGGTGTCGCTCGCCGGCGGCTATCCCGGCCCCGAGCTCTTCGACCGCGACGGCGTGCGCGAGGCCGCCGACGCGGCGTTGCGCGACATGCCGGTCGCCTGCCTGCAGTACGGCCCGACCGACGGCCTGCCCGGCGTGCGCGAGGCGGTCTCGAAGCTGCTCGCCGCGCGCGGCACGCGCTGCTCGCCCGACGACGTGCTGATGACCGGCGGCTCGCAGCAGGGCTTCGACCTGCTGGTGCGCACGCTGCTCGCGCCCGGCGACGCGGCGATCGTCGAACGCCCGACCTACACCGGCCCGCTGCGCGTGCTGAAGGTCGCCGGCGTGCGGACCCTGACGGTCGGGGTCGATGCGCACGGCCTGGACGTCGACGAGCTCGAGACGCTGCTGCGCGATGCGGCGACGCCGCGCCCGAAGCTGCTGTACGTCGTGCCCACCTTCGCGAACCCGAGCGGCGCGACCATGCCGCGCGCGCGCCGCCTGAAGCTGCTGGCGCTCGCCGTCGAGCACGGCTTCGTGATCGTCGAGGACGACCCCTACGGGCAGCTGCGCTTCGACGGCGAGCACGAGCCGCATGTCGCCGGCCTGGTCGACGAGGTGCCGGGCTCGAAGCCCTGGGTGGTCCACCTGGGCAGCTTCTCGAAGGTCATCGCCCCCGGGCTGCGTCTGGGCTACACCGTGGCGCCGCCCGACATCCGCCGGCCGCTGGTGCTCGCCAAGCAGCTCGACGACATCTCCAGCCCCGGCTTCACGCAGGCGACCGTGCAGCGCTACCTCGCCGCCGGCCGCCTCGACGCCCACCTGCCGACCATCCTCGGCGCCTACCGCGAGCGCGCCGGTGCGATGCGCGACGCGATCGCGACGCATCTGGCCGACCGGGTCGACTTCAACATCCCGCAGGGCGGCATGTTCATGTGGGGCCGACTGCGCGACGGCACGAGCACGCGCGCGCTGCTGCCGCATGCGATCGAGGAGAAGGTGACCTTCGTGCCCGGCGACATCTACTACGCCGACCGTGCCGACGCCGCGACGATGCGACTGTCGTTCTCGACGCCCTCGCCCGAGCAGGTCCGCGAGGGCGTGGCGCGCCTGGGCCGCGCGATCGCGCGGCTGCACGCGTGAGCGGCTCCCCGCGCCGCATCTCCGGACCCGCCGGCCGCGCGCCGCGTCCCGGCCCCCGCGCCGAGCCCGCCGCGCAGCCGCCGCTCGCCGAGCGCCACCGCAACCACTTCTTCGCGCTGCTGCCGCCGCCCGCGGTGCGCAAGGGCCTGGCACTGCTCGCCGCCGACTTGCCGGACGCGGTCGGCGGCCGCGCCGAGCCCGCGCAGCGGCTGCACCTGACGCTGCTGTTCCTCGGCCCGCTGCCGCCCGGCCACGAGGCGACGCTGCTGGCGGCGGGGGCTGCGGCTGCGGCGGCCCGCGGCCCGTTCGACGTCGAGCTCGATCACCTCGGCCGATTCCCGAGGAGCGACGTGGTGTGGGTCGGGCCGTCGTCGCCGCCCGATCCGGCGCTCCCCGCGCTGCACTCGGCGCTGCGCCGCGGTTGCGCCGCGGTGCCGACCGCGCGCCGTCCCGACAAGTTCGCGCCGCACGTCACGCTGCTGCGCGGCAGCGCCGCCGAGGACGAGGTGCCCGCCGATCCGGTCGGCCCGTGGCGCTGGCGGGCGACGCGCTTCATGCTGCTGCGCACCGACCCGTCGCCCGAAGGGCGGGTCTACACGGCGCTCGGCGAGTGGGCGCTCGCGGGTACGCCGGTCAGCTGAACGTGCCGCCGTACTTCGAGCGCAGCTCGTTCTTTTGCACCTTGCCGGTCCCGCCGACCGGCAGGGCGTCGAGGAACATCACGTCGTCGGGCACCCACCACTTCGCCACGCGCTGAGCGAGGAAGTCGAGGATCTCGGCCTTCTCCAGCGCCTGGCCGGGCTTCTTCACGACGAACAGCAGTGGGCGCTCGTCCCACTTCGGATGCTTGACGCCGATCACTGCGGCCATCGCCACCGCCGGATGCGCGACCGCGGCGTTCTCCAGGTCGATCGAGCTGATCCACTCGCCGCCGGTCTTGATGACGTCCTTGGTGCGGTCGCGGATCTGCATCACGCCGTCGGCGGCGATGGTCGCGATGTCGCCGGTGGGGAACCAGCCGTCGATGAGCGCCGAGCCCTCGGCCTTGAAGTAGCGCTCGAGGATCCACTGCCCGCGCACCATCAGCTCGCCCTGCGTCGCGCCGTCGCGCGGTACCGTCGCGCCGTTTGCGTCGACCACCTTGATCTCGATGCCGAACACCGAGCGGCCCTGCTTCGAGACGATCGCGTGCCGCTCGGCCGCGCCGAGCGAGGCCTCGGCGCCGGTCAGCGCGCCCATGGTCGCCACCGCCGTGGTCTCGGTCATGCCCCAGCCGTGGCGCACCTCGACCCCGTACTCGTCGGCGAACTTCGCGATCAGGGCCAGCGGCATTGCCGAGCCGCCGGTGCCGGTGCGCACCATCGTCGAGAAGCGCAGCCCGTGCGCGTCGAGGTGGGCGATCAGCCCTTGCCAGATGGTCGGCACGCCCGCGCTCACCGTCACGCGCTCGGACTCGATCAGCTCGTAGAGCGAGGCGCCGTCGAGCTTAGGGCCGGGCAGCACCAGCTTCGCGCCGGCGACTGGCGCCGCGTACGGCAGGCACCAGGCGTTGATGTGGAACATCGGCACGACCGGCAGGACCGTCTCGCGCGTCGACAGGCAGATGATCCCGGGGTTGCAGATCGTGATGGCGTTGAGCGCGATCGCCCGGTGCGAGTAGAGCGCGCCCTTGGGGTTGCCGGTGGTGCCCGAGGTGTAGCAGAGCGCGGCACCCATGCGCTCGTCGAAGCTCGGCCACTCGAAGGCATCGTCGTGCGGCGCGATCAGGTCCTCGTAGGCGACGATGTGTGCCACGCCCTCGATCGCCGGTGTGTGCGCGGCCTCGGCCAGGCACACCCAGGCGCGCACCTTCGGGCAGGCCGCGGCGATGCCCTTGATGAGCGGCGCGAAGGTGGCGTCGAACAGCACCACCTCGTCCTCGGCGTGGTTGATGATGTAGACGAGCTGCTGCGGATGCAGCCGCGGATTGCAGGTGTGCATCACCATGCCGCTGCCCGAGACCGCGTAGTAGGCCTCGAGGTGGCGGTGGTTGTTCCAGGCGATCGAGCCCACCGTGGCGCCCGGTTCCAGCCCCAGCGCGGCGAGCGCCTTCGCCAGGCGGCGGGCGCGCACCGCGCAGTCGGCGTAGGTGTAGCGGTGCAGCGGTCCGTGGGTCTCGCGCGAGACCACCTCGACCGTCCCGAACTGCGCCGCCGCGTGCTCGATGATCCCCGAGAGCAGCAGGGGCCTGTCCATCATCAGACCGTGTTTCAGCATGGCGGGGCGTCCAGGGTGGGTGAGGATCCTGAGTCTAGCCGCAGTCGGCGCGCCGGCCTCGCGCGCCAGAGCGCCGCGGGCATCGGCACGGCCACCGGGTTTGCGGTGCGCGAGTCGGCGCTGCTGCGCGAGCGCGACTGCGGCGAGCTGCGCGGCCTGCCCGACGACATGCTCGGCTTCGACCCGATCGAGGACGAGCGTGCACCGCCCGGCGGCGAGTCGATGGCGGGCTTGCGGGCCCGCGTGGCCGAGGCGCACGACGGGTTGCGCGCGCTGCGCCGCGAGGCCGACGACGGCCGCGGCGTGGCGTGGGTCTGACGGTGAGCCGGGCGGCCCGGGCGGCCCGGGTGCTGCGTGCGACCGCGTGGACCCTCGTCGCCGTGCTGGGGCGGGCGCCGGCGCGGTCCAGGCCAGCGGCCACGAACCGTCTGGGCGGCGCCTCGCGCGAGGATGAGGGTCCACGCGGGCGGACGCTCGGACACTCGACGCGCCCATACCGGAGGCCCGCACGATCCGGGATGGAGTACTGGGGTGCGCCCTAGACTCGGGTGCGCCCTAGATTGTTGACGCGCCGGTCTGCGTGCGATGCTTTTGAGATGTTGGCCGTGGGCAGTGCCATCCGGGCTTGACCGGACCTGAGGAGAATCGCTGTGTCGAATGGTTTTCCTGTCTTTCGCGGAGGCACGGGAGCGCCCCAAGTGTTTCTCGCCCAGGCGCAAGACGTGTCGAGGCCTACTCCGGGGGTCATGCGCGCCGTCAGGAGCATTGCGCAGGTTCCGCAGGCGGTGCGCGATAATCTCAAAGATCCCTCGGATCGCACCGGCCAGGCCTTGATCCCACCCAGGCGGTTCACGCAGGCGGCCGAACTCCTCACGGGTCGCGGTGCCCGGGTAGACGACGGGGAAGACGAATACACCCAGGAGAGAGCTAAGGTTCTCCGGCCGGCGAAACCGTTCGGCTACGACCCCGAGCTGCTCGCGGCGCGCCGGCTCAGGTCACTGGTCGAGCTTGATGCAGCATTCGACCGGTGGCGGACACTGCCCTCGCCGAAATGGGTGAAAGAGGCGGTCAACGAGCTGGTCGCGCGACGCAAATTGGAGTTCGCAAGCAGCGCCGCAGAGCAGGACTGGGCGGCGAACCTGCTGGCTGGTGTTCTAAGCGATACGCCCTATTCGGATAATCGCGAGAGATCAATGCGGGTGTGGCGGAACGACCGCACTCCCGATCAGTCCACCCTGGTCAAGATTGCCAACCCCGGAAACGAGAGGTTCTCAACGATCTATTGGGGGGCTTGGAAGAAGAGCAATGCCGCGGAAACGCGAGTGCGCGCCCTGTCGAGTCTTCTGCGCGATCAAATCATGTTAGGTCGGGTCGACTGGGGGGCGCTGATTCGGGAGGCGCCGGGCTTGCGGTGGGCGCTCCGGTCCGCGGAAAAGCATATTCTGCTCCGCCCCCTAGACTGGGGCCAGGAGCCCTAGAGTGTTGCCGCGCCTGCCGGCTCGACGCCACATTAGATCGGCGGCAGAGGCTGCCGTCGACGGACGGGCCTGTCAACGGCCCGCTGAGAAAACTGGTTAGAAATTGGGTCGAGCAACGCAAGTTGGAGTTCGCAAAGAGCGTCGCGCGGGAGGACTGGCTTGCCAATAAAGAGCCGCAAAACAAGCCGTTCTTGAAGGCATCGTCGATGCAGAGCCAAGCGGCATATCGGCGACAAAACGACCTGTTGGAACTGCTGATGGGGCAAATCAATTCCGGCCGGGCCGACCCGTCGCAGCTGATGCTTCAGGTGGCGAAGCGGGAGATTCAGCCGGTCTTGCGGCCGGTCCTCCGGATGTTCGGGAGCCCCTAAGCGAATCCCTGAGCGGGCGCCCCGGGCGCAAGGGCCTGGCCGGCCTTCCTCACGACGAACAGCCGCGGGCCCTCGTCCCACTTCTGATTTGCCGGCGTGGGCGTGGTCCAGCCCTGCAACATCAGACCGGCCTGTGCAGCAGGCCAGCGCTCGATGAGCGCCGCCCCGCCGCAGGCGCCTCAGATCTGCCGCAGCCAGACCTCGCCGATGCCGTGGTCGAGCCGCTTGCGCAGCACGACGTTCGCGCGTTCGCGCGACGGCAGGATGTTCTCGCGCAGGTTCACCAGGTTGATGTCGCGCCAGATGCCCAGGGCGACCCCGCGCGCCGCGTCAGCGTCGAGGTCCTTGTAGTGGTGGAAGTACGAGGTGGGGTTCTGGAAGACCGTGCGCTGCAGCTTCAGGAAGCGGCGCACGTACCACTCCTGGATGTCGTCGTCCTCGGCGTCGAGGTACAGCGAGAAGTCGAAGAAGTCCGACACGATGATCGACGGCGAGCGCCCGCCCTCGAGCGTGCCGGTCTGCAGCACGTTCAGGCCCTCGAAGATCAGGATGTCCGGGCTCGCGACCACCGCGCGCTCGCCCGGCACGATGTCGTAGCCCTGGTGCGAGTAGACCGGTGCCTCGACCTCGGCCTTGCCGGCCTTCACGTCGGCGAGGAACTCGATCATCCGGCGCCGGTCGTAGCTCTCCGGGAAGCCCTTGCGGCCCATCAGCCCGCGCTCGAGCAGCGTCGCGTTCGGATAGAGGAAGCCGTCGGTGGTCACCAGCGCCACCGACGGATGGTCGGGCCACCGGGCCAGCACGGCCTGCAGCGTTCGCGCGAACGTGCTCTTGCCGACCGCGACGCTGCCGGCGATGCCGATCACATAGGGGCGACGCCCGACCGTGCGCCCGAGGAACTCGTCCTTGACGCCGGACAGCGCGCGCGCCGACCGGAAGTGAAGGTTCAGCAGCCGCGACAGCGGCAGGTAGATCTGCACGACGTCGTCGATCGAGACCTGCTCGAGCACGCCGCGCAGCGAGGCCAGATCGGTCTGGGAGAGCGTGAGCGGCGTGCTCGCACGCAGCGCGGCCCACTCGTCGCGGCCGAACACCTCGTACGCGGAGAACTCCGTTCCGGTGTCCAGGTTCATGGCGCGCAAGCTTACCCCACCGGTGTCGCGGCGGCGCCTCGCGGCGCGACGAGGGGTCGCGCTGGCGTACACTCGGGCGGTCGCCGCGCCCGCCTGCCGAGCCCGGCAGACACCCTCGCTGCCGCGCGTCCCGTCGCGCCCGATCGCGCCCGTTGCGCACTCCGACATGAAGCTCCTCCTCAGCCTGCTGGTCGTCGCGAACGTGCTGCTGTTCGGTTGGTTCCGCGGCTGGATGGCGCCGTTCGGCGGTGACGGCCGCGATCCGGGCCGCATCGAGCGCCAGGTCGAGCCGGAGCGGCTGAGGATCGTCCCGGGGCCGCGGGCCGGCCCGGGCCCGGCGGGCGGCGACGCCCGCGCCGGTAGCGCGGACTCGGCTGCGACGTCGGGCGCACCAGCCATCGCATCCTCTCCGCCGGTGCCGCTCCCCCCGCCCCCCTCGCCCCCCTCGCCGGCTGCGCTCGGCGTGGTGCTCAGGGCGGCCGGCTGCGCCGAGATCGGTCCGATGAGCGAGCAGGACGCGGTCCGCGTGCAGGTCATGCTCGATGCGGTCGTGCAGGACCTGGTGGTCACGACGCAGCGCGCCGAGGGCATCACCTCCTGGTGGGTCTACGTGGCGCCGTCCTCGGGCGACGTCGCCCGGCGCGTCGCCGACCTGCGCGAGCGCGGGGTGTCGGACCTGTACGTGATGCCCGACGGGCAGTGGAAGGGCGCGATCTCCTTCGGCCTGTTCCGCCAGGAAGAACTCGCGGTCGCGCTGCAGAAGACGATCGCGCAGAAGGGCGTGCGCAACGTGCGCGTCGCGCCGCGCGGTCCCTCGGCCGGACGCATCACGCTGCAGGTCCGGCCGATCGGCGATGCGCTGATCGCCGAGCTGCCGAAGCTGCGCACCGCGATGCCCGAGGCGATCGCCCGGCCCTGCGCATCGCGAGGCTGAGCCGGCACTGCAGATCGCCCCGGCCGACGACGGCACGCCGCACCGAAGGGCGCCCACCGCGGCTGTGGCAGGATCGCGGCTCCCGCGCCGGACCTCCCGGCGCGGATCACGAGGACGAGGTGTGATGCGACCGGTGCTGGTGATCGAGCACACCGAGGGCGACGGCCCCGGTCATTTCGGCGAGTGGCTGACGGCCCGCGGCCGGCCGATGACGCTGGTGCGCGTGCACGCCGGCGACGCCGTGCCCGCGAGCATCGACGGCCACGCCGGGCTGTGCGTGCTGGGCGGCCCGATGAGCGTCAACGACGGGCACCTGGCGCACATCCGGACCGAGCACGCGCTGGTGCGCGATGCGCTCGACCGGGGCGTCCCGAGCATCGGCCACTGCCTGGGCGGCCAGCTGATCGCCAAGGTGCTCGGTGCGCGCATCGGCGAGAGTCCGGCGCCCGAGATCGGATGGCATGCGATCGAGGTCGCGGGCACGCCCGCGGCGCGCCGCTGGTTCGGCGATGCGCGCGCACCGGTGGTCATGCAGTGGCACTACGAGGCCTTCGCGCTGCCCGAGGGCGCGACGCCGCTCGCCGGCAACGCGTCCTGCCCTTGGCAGGCCTTCGAGTGGGCGGGCATCCACCTCGGGATGCAGTTCCATCCGGAGGCGGACCGGACGAAGGTCGAGTTCTGGCTGGCGAAGGACCGGCAGGAGGCGCTCGCCTCGGGGCACCGGCCGACGGTGCAGTCGCCGGCCCGGATCGCCGAGGGCATCGATGCCCACGTGGCGGCGATGCGCACGCTGGCGCATCGGCTGTACGACGTCTGGGGCGCTGCGCTCGGCGACTAGGCCGCGGCGGCGTTCAGCTCGCGGCGGTACTTGTTCAGCGCCTGCACCGTGCCGAGCTCGCGGCCGAAGAGCAGCGACAGGTTGTGCAGGATCCGGTCGACGACCTTGCCTTCCCACTCCGCATCGAAGCGGATCTGGTTGTCGAGCCAGCGCTCGAGCCAGCCCGGCTCGGGCAGGCGGCTCTGCACGGTGTCGTTGGGGAACAGGTCCTTGTTGACGTGCAGGTTCGTCGGATGCAGCGCCTGCGTGGTGCGGCGGGCACTGGCCATCAGCAGGCCGATCTTGGCGAAGGCCACGCGGGCGGTGTCGCCGACCTCGCCGATCGCCTTCTTCATGTACTGCAGGTAGGCGCCGCCGTGGCGGGCCTCGTCGCGCGAGATCGTCTCGTACAGGTGCTTGATCACCGGCTCGGTGTGCCACTCGGAGGCGCATCGGTACCAGTGGTTCAGCCGGATCTCGCCGCAGAAGTGCAGCATCAGGGTCTCGAGCGGCGGGGCCGGATCGAACTCGAAGCGCACCGCGTGCAGCTCGGCCTCGGTCGGCACCAGGTCGGGCCGGAAGCGCCGCAGGTACTCCATCAGCACCAGCGCGTGCTTCTGTTCCTCGAAGAACCACACCGACATGAAGGCGCTGAAGTCGCTGTCGTGACGGTTGTCGCGCAGGAACATCTCGGTGGCCGGCAGCGCCGCCCACTCGGTGATCGCGTTCATGCGGATCGTCTGCGCCTGCTCCTCGGACAGCAGGGACGCGTCGAATCGGTCCCAAGGGATGTCGTCGAAGCTCCAGCGCACGCGCTCCAGCGTCTTGAACAGTTCGGGGTACAGCATGGGCGTCGGGACTTAGAGGTTGGCGGGGACCGGCGAAGCGGGCGGCATGTCGGGCCGCCGACCGGTCCGGACCGCAGGCGACGCGATTCTAGCAGCGGCGTCCGCCGGACGGGTATCCGGGGTCATGCGGGCGAGCGGAGCCGTCCGCGGGGGTCCGGGGGCGGCTGTGCGACCGCTCCGCGCCGGCGCAGCCAGCGCATCAGCACGCCGATCGCGGGGAACTGCTCGTAGAGTTCCTCGGCCGCGTCCCAGTAGTCGCGGTGGACGCTCACGCGCCCCTGCGGGTCGAAGCGAAGATGGGAGCAGCCGCGGATCCGGCGCGGCCCGGCCGGCAGCGGCCGACGGAACGAGAACTCGAAGTCCCAGACGAGGAAGGCCGCGTCCCCCTGGGCGACGGTCTCGCGCACGATGAAGCGTGGCGCATCGACCTGCACGAACATGTGCTCGAAGATGCGGGCGATCGCGGGCACGCCGCGGACCTCGTTGAACGGGTCCTTGAAGTAGGCGTCGGCCGCGTACAGCTCGCCCAGCCCCGCGATGTCGGACGCCGAGATCGACTCGTAGAAGGCGACCACCCGCGCCAGCGCCTCGGTGCTCACAGCCCGGTGACCTTGCGCACCAGCGCGAAGTACAGCCGGTAGGGCAGCAGCCGCGCGAACTTCAGCCAGGCGGTGAAGCGCTTCGGATAGTGGATCTCGAAGCGGCCGGCCTCGATACCCGCGAGCGTCGCCTCCGCGGCCTGGCGCGCGGTGATCAGCGCCGGCATCGGGTAGTCGTTGGTGGCGGTCGCCGGCGTGTCGACGTACCCGGGATTCACCAGGTAGACGCCGATGCCGGCCGGGCGCAGGTCGAGGTACAGCGACTCGGCGAGGTTGATCAGCGCGGCCTTGGTCGGACCGTAGACCAGCGCGTGCGGCAGCCCGCTGTAGCCGGCGACGCTCGAGACCAGCGCGAGGCCGCCGCTGCCCTGCGCGAGCAGCATCGGCAGGATCGAGGCGAGGCCGCCGAACACCGCGTTCAGGTTGGTGTCGAGCATGCCCCGCGCGGCCTCGAGCTCGAAGTCCTGCGCGCGCATCGCCTGGTAGGTGCCGGCGACCCAGAGGACGAGGTCGATGCCGCCCCAGCGTGCCCGCAGCGACTCGCAGGCCGCCGCCACTGCGGCCGCGTCGGTGACGTCGAGCGGCAGGATCTCGGCCGGTGCGAGACCGCCCGCGCCGACCGCCTCGCGCAGCGCCTCGGCACGCCGGGCCGAGACCGCCACGCGCGCCCCGCGCGCCAACAGCGTTCGCGCCAGCTCGGCGCCGATGCCGCTCGAGGCGCCCACCACCCACACCCGCCGGCCGGCCCAGCCGTCCACCCGCGGGTTGAGCGGACCGAAGAGCCGCGGCGCGGCGACCTTCGTCTGGACGGGCAGGAATCCCGAGCCCATGACGTCGGGGCTCATCGCTTGGTGAAGGACAGCAGCACCTCGCCGAGGCGGATGCCGAACTTGCTCATCGTGGCGCGGTTCAGCATCACGCGCTCGTCGACCAGGTACATCCAGTCGTCGAAGTCGACGTTCCACACCGTGCCGTCGACGTTCAGCGCGAGCGTGTAGCGCCAGTTCAGCGCGTTGCCCGAGGAGACGCCCTGGGCCTCGCCGACCACGTCGGCCGCGGTGCCGACCCAGCGCCCCTCGGGCAGCCGGCGCACGGTCCAGACGCGCTTCTCCTTCTTGCCGTCGGAGTAGATGAAGTCCTCGTCGAGCGTGCCGGTGTCGCCCACCCAGCCGCACTTCATCTTCACCGTGAAGCGCCGCACGATCTTGCCGGAGCGGTCCTGGAAGACGCCCCAGGCGTCGATGTCGCCGTCGAAGTAGGTGCGCAGGTCGAGGACCGGCTTCTCGGCCCGGTAGGTGGCCGGATCGACGCCGGCACAGCCTGCGGCGAGCGCGAGGCTGCCCGCGAGGCCGCCGAGCGCGGCGCGCCGGGCGGGATGCGCGGGCAGCGCGAAGGGGGCGGGGACATTCATGGGGGAGCCTCGACGGGGCGATCGTCCGGGGGCAGGGGGGCGAGCAGCAGCACCAGCCCGGAGACCAGCTTGAGGGCGCTGGGCAGCAGCGCATAGGTCGCCGACAGCGCGACGGTGGAGGCGGCGGATGCGCCCGGCTGGTAGCCGAGTGCATCGAGCACCGGCAGGGCCAGGCCGGCGGCCGCGGCGAGGTTGATCTTGGTGGCCAGGCTCCAGACGCCGAAGAACGCGCCGTCGCTGCGGCGCGGTCCGTCGTCGGCGGCGAGCACGGTGGCGAGCAGCGCCGGCGGGATCGCCAGGTCGGCGCCGAGCGCGAAGCCGGTGACCAGGCAGACCGCGAGGAAGGCACCGCCGTCGCCGGCCCGCAGGCCGAAGGCCCAGACGAAGGCGAACACCGCGAGCGCCATGCCGAACAGCCAGGCGTTGCGCAGGCCCGCGACCCGTGCGATCCGCACCCAGGCCGGCATGCCGACGGCCGCGGCGAGGAAGTAGGCGACCAGGTAGAGCGGCGCGCGCTCCGGCGTCTGCAGCACGTCGCCGACGTAGAACAGCACCAGCGTCGCCGGGATCGCGGTCGCGATGCCGTTGACCATGAAGGCGGCGAGCATCCAGCGGAACGGCTGGCTGCCGGAGACCTCGCGCCAGGTCGAGGCGAGCTGGTCGCGCAGGGACGGCGTCGGGCCGGCGGGGGCGCTGCGCGCGGGCGGCAGCGGCGCGCGGGCGATCGCCAGCGCCGCCACGACCGCGCCGACCACGAACAGCAGCACCAGCCAGCCCGCCCGGTCGGGCATCAGCAGGCTGGCGGACAGCAGCACGCCGATCAGGCCGAAGCCCTCGCGGCTCGCGGTGATCCGGACCCGCTCGAGCGGCCCGTCGCCGAGCCGCGCGCCCCAGGCCTGGTAGGCGATCGAGACCACCGAGTAGGCGATGTAGGTGACCACCGACGAGACCGCGAGCCATGCGGGCAGCGACACGCCGTCGGGCGGCAGGAAGATCGCCGCGAAGCCGAGCGCGAGCAGCGGCAGGGCGAGCAGGATGGCGCGCCGGTAGATGTCGCGCTCGTGCCGCCGGTCGAGGGCGATGCCCACGCCCGGGTCGATCACCGCGTCGATCAGCCGGGTGAGGAAGAGCACCGCGCCGATGACGGTGAGGTCGACGCCGAGGTGCTCCGCGTAGAACGTCGGCAGCAGCACGAACAGCGGCAGCTCGAGCAGCGCGAGCGGCGCGCGCAGCGCGCCGTAGGACGCGTAGTCGCGGATCCGCATCGCGGGCGCGGCGTCGGCGGCCGCCGCCGCATCGAGCCGGCCCGGCGCTGGCGTGCTCACCGCGGGGTCCCGGGCGCGTCGGTCGCCTGCCGCACCAGCGACTCGCGCAGCGAGGGCGCCGTGGTCCGCGCGTCGAGCCAGATCGCGAAGAAGGCGTCGGAGAAGTCGGGATCGTCGACCGTGCCGATTGCGCGGTCGTTGTGGAAGAAGCGCGCGCCGCGACCCGGCTCGTGCACCCCAGTCAGGCGGTCGCCCTTGGCAACGTCCGGGAAGACCCGCTTCATCGCCTCGAGCCACCGCGTGCGCCGCGGCGCATCGCCGAAGCCCATCCGCTCCATCTCCTGCAGGCTGCGCTCGGCGATCAGCTGGCCCTTGAGCGCGGTCGCGTAGCGCAGGTCGAGCGCGAACGGCGAGGCCGCCGGACGCTCGATGCGCAGCCCCGGCCGACCGACCCAGAGCTGCGCGCTGTAGACCTTCAGTCCGAACCAGCGCAGCTCGCCCTCGCCGGCGAGCCGTGCCTCGGGCAGCTGGGCCGAGATCGCGGCCGGCGCCGTGTTCGCGTGCGACGCCGGCGCGGCCGCGGCGAGCACGGCAGCCAGGGCGAGCGTTGCGAGACGGTGGCGCATGGGGGCCGTCCTCAGGCGCTCGGCGCGCGCAGCGTGAACTGCACGACGTCGGTGCTGCCCTGCGCGAAGCCCGCCTCGCAGTAGGCGAGGTAGAACTCCCAGGTCCGCGAGAAGCGGCTGTCGAAGCCCTGCGCGGTGATCCGCGGCAGGTTCGCGCAGAAGGTCTCGCGCCACTCGGCGAGCGTGCGCGCGTAGTCGGGGCCGAACGCGAACCGGTCGTCGACCGAGAGCCCGGCGCGCGAGGCACCCTGCTCGAACACCGTCGGCGAGGGCAGCATGCCGCCCGGGAAGATGTACTGCTGGATGAAGTCGGTGCCGCGCCGGTAGCGCTCGAACAGCGCGTCGTCGATGGTGATCGTCTGGACCACCGCGCGCCCGCCCGGCACGAGGCAGCGGCGCACCGTCTCGAAGTAGCCCGGCCAGTACTGCTCGCCGACCGCCTCGAACATCTCGATCGACACGATCGCGTCGTAGCGTCCGCGCTCGTCGCGATAGTCCTGCAGCAGGAAGGTGGCTTGCTCGGCGAGGCCCGCGTCGGCGAGCCGCCGGGTGGCCCAGGCGTGCTGCTCGGTCGACAGCGTGAGGCCGGTGACGTGCAGCCCGTCACGGGCCGCCATCTCGGCGAAGCCGCCCCAGCCGCAGCCGATCTCGAGCACCCGGGCGCCGGCGGGCAGCGCGAGCGCATCGAGGATGCGGCGGTACTTGGCGTCCTGCGCGTCCTGCAGCGAGCGGGCCGGGTCGTCGCCGTAGAGCGCGCTCGAGTAGGTCATGCTCGGATCGAGCCAGACCTCGTAGAACGGGTTGCCGAGGTCGTAGTGGGCGTGGATGTTGCGCTTCGAGCCGCTGCGGCTGTTGCGGTTGAACAGGTGCCGGACGCGATAGAGCAGGCTGCCCCACCAGCTGCCGTAGATCGCGCGCTCGACCACGTCGCGGTTGGCGAGCATCAGGCGCATCAGGGTCGCCAGCGAATCGGTGTGCCAGTCGCCGGCGATGAACGACTCGGCGAATCCGATGTCGCCGCGGGCCAGCGACGCGCCGAAGATGTTCCAGTTGGACAGGCGCATCGTGGCGTGCGGCTCGCCGGTACCGAAGAGCATCGTGCGGCCGGCCGGCGTCACCACCGTCAGGCGGCCGTGGCGCAGCCGTTCGAGCAGCGCGAGCACGGCGCGTGCGGCCGGGGGCACGGCCTCCTCGATCGGCTGCGGGCGATCCTCGCCCATCGACTCGCCGTCGATCAGGGGGGCTGCTGCGGGGTTCAGCATTCGGCTGGACTCGGCGCCGAGCATCCGGCGCGCTGAGACATTTCGGTTCATCGATGACCTCGGGAGACGAATGCCTCGGGGGGTTCCGGCTTGCGGTGGAAGGGCACGCGCGCGAGCCAGAGCCGCAGCGCCTGCCAGTGGATGCGTGCGATCACGCCGATGGTGAAGAGCGGCTGGCCGAAGAGTGCCCGGCGCACCGCCCTGCGGTCGGCCGGCACCAGCTCGCCCGACAGGCTCGTCAGCAGCAACGGGCCCTCGGCGTCATGGTGGTCGATCCGGGCGATCGCGCGGTCGGCCCGGTTGAAGAAGCGGAACGAGTACTCGCCGGTGACCGAGCAGAACGGCGACACGTGGAAGACCTTGCTCGCCCGCATCTCGCGGCCCTGCGCGAGCGGCGCGCCGTCCGGCTCGGACAGCAGGTAGCAGTGGCGTTCGCCGAAGGTGTTGTTGACCTCGGCGATCACCGCCACCAGCGCGCCGTCGGCACGGTGGCAGAACCAGAAGCTGACCGGCTTGAACGCGTAGCCGAGCACCCTCGGGAAGGCATGCAGCCAGATCGCGCCGTCGGCATCGGTGCCGGCCTGCCGGCACAGGCCGCGGGCCCAGTCCTCGAGCGCAGACGTGCCGTCGCCGTGGTCGGCGCAGCGGAACGACATCGGACCCGGCGCGTCCCAGCCGAACCAGCGTCCGAGACCGGCGGCCGCCTGCCGGGCCCGGTCGCCGTCGATGCGCATCCGCAGGAAGAATCCGTCATAGCCGAACGCATGGCGCACCGGCCGCAGCCGCGTGTGGCGGATCGGCCCGAAACCCAGCTGCAGCGGATGAGGGTCCATCGGGCGGGCCGCGTGCCTCAGGCGGTCTCGAGCGCGGACGTCGCCGGCGGCGCGGGGCGCCCCGAGACGGCCGGCGACAGCAGGGCGCCGGCGACGGCGAGTCCGGACTTCAGGCCGTCCTCGTGGAAGCCCCAGCCTGTCCAGGCACCCGCGTACCAGGTGTTGCGCTGGCCCTGGATCGACGGCAGCCGGCGCTGCGCGGCGATCGCGCCGCCGTCGAACACCGGGTGCGAGTAGTCGAACGTGCCGAGCACCGTCTCGTCGCGCGGCGGCGCGAGCGGGTTCAGCGTCACCAGCACCGGTTCGGAGAAGGGCAGCGGCTGCAGCCGGTTCAGCCAGTAGGTGACCGCGACCGAGGGCGCGTCGGTACCGGCCGGCGCGGCGATGGTCGCGTCGGGCGCGCAGAACGAGCCCGCGCTCAGATAGTTCCACGCCGCCCAGGCGCGACGCCGCTTGGGCATCAGCGCGAGGTCGGTGTGCAGGTAGGCACGGTTGGGCTGGTAGGGCACGGCCCCGAGGATCTCACGCTCGTCGGTGCTCGCGTCGGCCAGCATCCGCAGCGACTGGTCGCTGTGGCAAGCGAGCACCACGTGGTCGAAGGTCTCGCTGCCGTGGTCGGTCATCACCGTCACCGAGTCCCGCCCGCCGTTCCGCGGGTCGAGCGGCATGCGGCGGATGCCGCGCACCGGGGTCGAGATCCGCAGGTCGTCGAGCCCGGCGACGATCTTCTCGACGTACTGGCGGGCGCCGCCCTTCACCGTGAACCAGCGCGGACGGTTCGCCACCTGCAGCAGCCCGTGGTTGTCGCAGAAGCGCGCGAAGCTGCCGACCGGAAAGGCGAGCATCGTCGCGGTCGGGCACGACCAGATCGCTGCCGCCATCGGCAGCAGGTAGCCGTCGCGAAAGGGGCGGCCATAGCCGTTGGCGTCCAGCCAGTCGGCGAGCGGCACCGCCGCGTCGTCCGCACGCGCCGCGTCGTGGGCCAGCGCGGTCGCCTGGCGGTTGAAGCGCAGGATGTCGCGCAGCATCGACCAGAAGCGCGGCGACAGCGCGTTCGACGGCTGGGCGAACAGCGAGCGCAGGTCGCTGCCGCACCACTCGAAGTCGTGCGGGCCGACCGACACCGAGAACGACATCTCGGAGGCGGCGGTCGGCACGCCGAGCGCGTCGAACAGCGCGATCAGGTTCGGGTAGGTGCGCTCGTTGTAGACGAGGAACCCGGTGTCCACCGGATGGGTCGTGCCGCCCACGGTCGCATCGACGGTGTTCGTGTGGCCGCCGACGTAGCCGGCGGCCTCGAACAGCGTCACCCGGTGGCGTGCCGCCAGGCGGTGCGCTGCACCCAGCCCGGCGATCCCGCCGCCGACCACCGCGATCCGCAGGGCCGCTCCCATGGGCGCCGGCACGCTCAGGGCTTGACGCGCTCGATGAGCGCGTAGGCCGAGTGGTTGTGGATCGACTCGAAGTTCTCGGACTCGACCGTGTAGGCGGCCACGGCATCGAGCGCCTCGACCGCCAGCGCCACGTCGCGCACCAGATCCTCGACGAACTTGGGATTGTCGTAGGCGCGCTCGGTCACGTACTTCTCGTCCGGGCGCTTGAGCAGGCCCCAGAGCTCGCACGAGGCGGCCTGCTCGGCGATGCCGATCAGCGACTCGACCGGCAGTTCGTCGCGCAGCGAGGCCGAGATGGTCACGTGCGAGCGCTGGTTGTGCGCGCCGTACTCGGAGATGTTCTTCGAGCACGGGCACAGGCTCGTCACCGGCACCAGCACCTTCATCGTGACCGTGGTGACGCCGGCCTTCGACTCGGCGCGCAGCGTCACGCGGTAGTCCATCAGGCTCTGCACGGCGGAGACCGGCGCGGTCTTCATCACGAAGTACGGGAAGCGCATCTCGACGAAGCCGGCCTCCGCGTCGAGGCGGGCGAGCATCGTCGTCATCAGGCGCTGCAGCATCGCCGGCGACACCGGCTCGTGCGCGTCCTGCAGGACCTCGAGGAAACGCGACATGTGCGTCCCCTTCACGTCCGGCGGCAGCGCGACGTACATGTCGACGGTGGCGACCGTGGGCTGCGGGCCGCGCGCGGTCACGACCGTCAGCGGATGGGTGATGTCCTTGACGCCCACCCGCTGGATGGCCAGGTTGCGGCGATCGGGGTTCGACTGCACGTCGGGCAGGAAGATCTTCTCGGGGGCGTTCATCGATCGGCTCCGTGGGGTCTGGCGGTCATGCTAACCGTCATTGACCGGAAAGTCACGAAATGACTGTTCGGTCGCCGTGGCCATCGGTCGCTACCGGGCCACGGACTTTTCCACGTCGCGGATGAGGAGGGGATCGAGCGGAGCGACGGCGCTGGGGTAAGCCGCCATGATCCTCCCGTCGCGGCCCACCAGCCACTTGTGGAAATTCCACTTCGGCGGTGATCCGCTGGCGCGGGCGAGTTCGGCGAAGAGCGGGTCGGCCCCGGGGCCGGCCACGACGGTCTTGGCGAACATCGGAAACGCCACACCGTAGGTGTTGAAGCACAAATCGGCGATCTGTTTCGCCGAGCCGGGCTCCTGCTGTCCGAAATCGTTGGACGGGAAGCCCAGGACCACCAGCCCGCGCCCACTGTAGCGCTTGTGCAGGGCCTCGAGCCGCTCGTACTGCTGCGTGTAGCCGCAGTAGCTGGCGGTGTTCACGATCAGCACCACCTTGCCGGCGAACTGGCACAGGTCCTGGGGGGCGTCGTCCTGCAGCCTCGGCGCCTTCCGGTCGAGCAGCGGCGGGCAGGCCGGGCGCCCCGAGGGACGGGAAACCGTCTGAGCCAGGGCCAAATTGTCCAGGTCAAATGCCGGGCAGACGCCGATCGACAGCACGGCGACGGCCATCAGCGAGTGGATTCGGGTTTGACAAACCCTGAGGGCGACCATGTTGTCCTAGGCAATGCACGGGCTGCGGCCTATACTAGGACACCAGACGCCTGAGGTCAAACCATGTCCTGGACAAACAGCCTCCTTGTCCAGGTGGGCGTCGCGGGCCACAGAGGCGGGGATGCAGTAACCGGATGAACGATCGCAACGCCACGCCGTCGCTGTCGCGCACGATCGCGGCTGTCGAGCGGGACACAGGGCTCTCGAAGGACACCTTGCGGGTGTGGGAGCGGCGATACGGATTTCCGCACCCCGACCGCGACCAGTTCGGCGAGCGCGTGTATCCGATCGAGCAGGTCGACAAGCTGCGCGTCCTGCGCCGCCTGATGGACGCCGGCCACCGGCCCGGCAAGGTGATCCACCTGCCGATCGAGCAGCTCCAGGCGCTGGCGGCCGAGACCACCGCGTCCTCGGTCATCCCGCGCTCGATGGGCGACGCCAACGCCGAGCACGAGGATCTGCAGCGCTATCTCGAGCTGATCAAGGCGCACGAGGTCGATTCGCTGCGGCGGGCGCTGTCGCAGGCGCAGCTGCGCATCGGCATGGAGCGCTTCGTCACCGAGATCGTCTCGCCGCTGACCCGCATGGTGGGCGATGCCTGGGCGCGCGGCTATGTCGAGGTGTTCGAGGAGCACCTCTACACCGAGTCCATCCAGGTCGTGCTGCGCGGCGCGATCGGCACGATCCCGCAGCCGGCGCGTCGCCCGCGCATCCTGCTGACCACGATTCCGCAGGAGCCCCACGGGCTCGGCCTGCTGATGGCCGAGGCGATCCTCGCGCTCGAGGGCTGCCGCTGCGTGTCGCTGGGCGTGCAGACCCCGATCTGGGACATCGTGCTCGCCTCGAGCGCGCACCGCGCCGACGTGGTGGCGCTGTCGTTCTCGGCAGTGGTCAACCCGAACCAGGTGCTCGACAGCCTGGTCGAGCTGCGCCAGAAGCTGCCCGCGGGCACCGAGATCTGGGCGGGCGGCAACTGCCCGATCCTGCAGCGCCGTCCGCCGGCTGACATCACGGTGCTCAACGAACTGATCGAGATCCAGCCGACGATCCGCCGCTGGCGCGAGGCGCATCCGGAGGGATGAGCCGCGGGGCCGGCGAGCACCGCGGGAACAAGTCGTTCCTGCCCTCGAAGCCGTGCGCGCACTGCGCACGCCCGATGACCTGGCGCAAGCGCTGGGCGAACACCTGGGACTCGGTCCTGTACTGCTCGGATGGCTGCCGCATCGCTGCGGCTCGTGCTCGGCGACCAGCTGAGCCGGGCTAATCCCGCCCTCGCCGGCCTCGACCCCGCGACCGATCGCATCGCGCTGATCGAGGCGCCGGGCGAGGCGACGCACGTCCGCAGCCACAAGGCGCGCATCGTGCTGTTCCTGTCGGCGATGCGCCACTTCGCCGAGGCGCTGCGCGCCGACGGCCTGCCGCTCGACCATGTCCGGCTGGACGACGATCCGGAGCGTCCCGACCTGGTCGCGCGCCTCGAGCGCCTGATCGATCGGCACCGGCCCACCGAGCTGGTGGTCTGCGAGCCGGGCGACTGGCGCGTGCTCGCCGACCTGCAGGACCTGTGCGCCCGCCGCGCGCTGCCGCTGCGGGTGCTGCCCGACACCCACTTCCTGTGCTCGACCGAGGACTTCGCCCGCTGGGCGGGGCGCGGCAAGACGCTGCGCATGGAGACCTTCTACCGCTGGATGCGCAAGCGCCACGGCGTGCTGATGGCCGAGGACAGCGAGCCCGAGGGCGGCCGCTGGAACTTCGACGAGGAGAACCGAGGCGCGTATCCGAAGAGCGGCCCGGGCCCGATCCCTGCACCGGCGCGCTTCGAGCCGGACGCGATCACCCGGGAGGTGCTCGAGCTGGTCGAGCGCCGCTTCGCCGACCATCCGGGCTCGCTCGCGTCCTTCGGCTGGCCGGTCAGCCGCGAGCAGGCGCTCGTGGCGCTCGCGCGCTTCATCGACACGCGGCTGGTGAACTTCGGCCGCTATCAGGACGCGATGTGGGCCGGCACGCCCTTCGGCTGGCATGCGCTGATCGCCTCGAGCCTGAACCTCAAGCTGCTCGACCCCCGCGAGGTCGTCGCCGCGGCCGAGCGCGCCTGGCGCGAGCGCGCGCCCGCAGCCCGCGAGGGCGAGGCCGGTGCCTCGGCGCTCGCCGCGGTCGAGGGCTTCGTGCGGCAGGTGCTCGGCTGGCGCGAGTTCGTCCGCGGCGTCTACTGGCTCGACATGCCGGGCCTGGCCGATGCGAACCACTACGGACACGATCGGGCGCTGCCCGCCTGGTGGTGGACCGGCGACACGAAGATGGCCTGCCTGCGCGACGCCATCGGCCAGACGATGCGCGAGGGCTATGCGCACCACATCCAGCGGCTGATGCTCACCGGCAACTTCGCGCTGCTCGCCGGGCTCGCGCCGCGCGAGGTCGCGGCCTGGTACCTCGCGGTCTACGTCGATGCGGTCGAGTGGGTCGAGCTGCCGAACGTGGCCGGCATGGCGCTCTACGCGAACGGCGGACGCTTCACCACCAAGCCGTACGTCGCGAGCGGCGCCTACGTGAAGCGCATGAGCAACCACTGTGGCGGCTGCGCGTACTCGCCCGAGCTGCGGACGGGACCGCGGGCCTGCCCGATGACCACGCTGTACTGGCGCTTCCTCGACACGCACGAGGCCGAGCTCGCCGGCAACCCGCGGACAGCGCTGATGGCCAAGAATCTCGCGCGGCTCGGCGCCGAGGAGCGTGCCGCGATCCGCGACTGGGGCGAACGGCTGCTGGCGGACATGGACGGGCTCTGAGCGGTCGATCGTCCGTCGGTCGGTGCGGGCAATCCGACGGGCGTACCGGATGGGCTTTTCGCGTCGTTCAAGCTAGCGTAGCGAGGACCGGTTACAGGTGCGATTCGATGACCGTATGTCCGGTCAGGCGCGCCGCCGGATCTTCGGAAGCGAGACCATGTCCTCCTCACCTTCGGCCCCTTCGACGGTACCCGCGCCGATCTCGGAGCGCTCCATCGCAACCATCGCTGCCTGGTTCGCGCGCCTGCCAATGGAGCGACGGCCCTTCGAGCTCGTGCGGTCCTACCCGCGGATCGCCGAACGGCTGGCGGGGATCGATGCCGACACGCCCGTCGCGATCGGCTACCTGGACTCCCTGACGATCGATCATCGAGGCGACCGGAAAGGCTTTCCGGTCGACGTCGGCCGGGAGCTCATGCACCTGCGGCTCCACTACGCCCAGCGCCTCGAGGTCGAGGTCCCAGCGGATGCAGGCATGGTCTGGGGGCACGGCCCCAGGGGCTGAGCCAGGGCGCCTCACTGCCCGGTCGCGCTTCGCGCCGAGCCCGGCTGCCCTCCGGGGCGTCGGCGCCGCCGATGCCGCCGTCGCAACCCCAGTGCAGCTCAGGCCGTGTCGATCGGACCGGTGAACAGCGTCAGCACGCCGGTGTAGCCGTACAGTCGGTGCTGCGCGATCTCGCCGTTGGCGAAGAAGCCGACCAGCGGGAACTCGCCGAGCTGCGACTGCAGGATGCCGACCTCGGCGCCCGCGGCGCCGAACAGCGAGCGGCCGCGCGCCACGCAGGACACGTAGATGCCGCCGCGGATCGCCAGCCCGTCGGTCTCCAGCTCCTCGCGCAGCTCGGTGCAGGCGCGGATCAGGTCGGCCCGCGCCGCGCGCGCGTCGCGCGTGCAGCGGATCGATGCCGACGAGGTTGCGCACCAGGTAGTCGCCGAAGCCGGGACGCGCCCCGCGCGAGGGCTCGTCGCCGCCGGACAGCCCGACGAACAGGCCGGCGCGCACGCGCTCGGCCGGCAGCGCCCGCATCAGCGCAGCACCGTCGCGCGTGGTGCGCACCGCCTCGTCGACGCCGAGGTCGGCGAGCAGCACGTCGAGCGCAGGCTGCCCGTCGAGCGTGCGGATCAGGTTCGAGCTGCAGGCCGAGATCACATGCTCGCCCGCCAGCGGCGAGCAGCCCTGGGTGACCCGCATGCGCAGGTCCACGTCTGAGGAGAACACGACGCCCGACAGCCCGCCGGAGAGCACGCGGTCGGCGACCTGCGGCAGCGGTGCGACCCGGCCGCTCGAGATGCCGCCGAACAGCAGGCCCGAGGACACCTTGACCGCCATGTCCTCGACCAGCTCGGCAAGGTCGGGTGTGCCCGGATCGGCGTGCACCAGCGCCGACTGCGCCGCGACCGCGCCCGCACTCGTGCGCGCGCCGGCCGGCGGCGGCGGCGTCGCGCCGGAGAACACGTGGAACCCGTCGTCGGGAAGGTCGCAGAGCATCAGCGCGATCGCCGGCTCGTCGTCGTACTCGACGCCGGTGGCGACGACGGTG
The DNA here is from genome assembly GCA_026399835.1 of Burkholderiales bacterium. GTDB lineage: Bacteria > Pseudomonadota > Gammaproteobacteria > Burkholderiales > Burkholderiaceae_E > UBA4615. Next base: position 57,207 of record JAPLQE010000051.1, read on the forward strand.
TGGCCGCAGGTGCCGGCCCAGTGCGCGACACCGGTGCGCTGCACCAGCAGCTCGACGATCTCGCCGGCGTGCGGCGCGAGCGCAGCCGTCAGGTAGACGAGGCCGAGGTTGCCGCCGGGCGACCAGCCGGGCGTCTCGCGGCGTCCGTCGATCTGGGCGAGCGCGAGCTCGGTCGCCATCCGCCAGTCGGGATGCGTGGCATGGCCGTGGCGGAACCGGGTCACGACCCCGCCTTGGGCGCGCGCTGGGCCGGCGCGCGCCGTTTCTTCGCCGGCGGCTTGCGCGCCGCGGGCGTCTTCGCTGCGCCCGTGCCCTTCGTGCTGCCCGTGGTCTTCGTGACCGCCGTGGCCTTCGTACCCGCCGCGCCGGGCTTCATCGCACGCGGCCTCGCGGCGCCCGCGAGGCCGCCGGCCGCCTTCATCGCCGTCGCGGCCGCGTCCTGCAGGCCGCCTCCGGTCAGCGCGGCCTGGGCCACCTGGTTGAAGTTCTGCTGCAGCAGGTTCCACCAGGCCGTGGGGTTGATCCCGGGCAGCATCGCGGGCAGCTCGGGCTTCGGCGACGCGGCCTCGCCGGCGGACTTCGCGGCCGGCGGCTCGGGCGACGCCGGTGCCGCGGCCCGCTCGGGTTCGGGCGCCTGCGGGCGTGCCGCACTGCGCGGCGGCGCGGCGGGCGCGGCGCCCTGCTGTGCGAGGTTGCCGAAGGACGCCCCGAAGGCCTTGACCGCGGCGAGCGTGCCGCGCTGGATCTCGAGGCCCTGGATGGTGCCGCGCAGCATGCTGAGGTTCAGGTTCAGCCACTGCTCGACCGCCTTCAGGTCGGCGATGCGCTTGTCGAGCTCGTCGATGTCGACGGTCGGCACCAGCGTGCTGGGCAGGTTCAGCCCGCCCCAGGCCCGCTTGACGAACTCGACGCTGTCGAGGACCTGCCCGATCCCGCCGATCGCCATCTTGCCCATGTCGAACGCCCTGGAGGTGCTGGTCGCCATCGTCGCCTCGCGTGAAGGATGTTCCGACGAACGATAGCAGCAGCAGCGCGCGCGCGGGCACGGCGGCGGCGGCGCGCCGACGGCGGCCTCGGCTCAGTAGCCCCGTGTGCGATCCACCGGCTGGCGCAGCGGCTCGCCGCGCTCGAGCCGCGCCACCTCTTCGGCGAACTGCGCGGCCACCGCGCCCGGCGAGAGCTGCCCCGCGACGTGCGGCGTGATCGTGAGGTTCGGCGTCGACCACAGCGGATCATCGGCGGCCATCGGCTCGTTGGCCTGCACGTCGAGGGTCGCGCCGCCGAGCTGCCCGCTCTCGAGCGCGGCGAGCAGCGCGGGCTCGACCACCTGCCCGCCGCGGCCGATGTTCACGAAGAACGCGCCTCTCGGCAGCCGGGCGAGCAGTGCTGCATCGACCAGCCCAGCGGTCTGCGGCGTGAGCGGCAGCGCGCAGACCAGCACGCGGGCGCGCGGCAGCGCGGCCGCCAGACCGTCGTCGCCGGCGAAGGTCCGGATGCCGTCGACGGCGCGCGGCGTGCGGCTCCAGCCGGACACCTCGAAGCCGAGCGCGGCGAGCGAGCGCGCGATGGTCTGTCCGATCGGGCCGAGCCCGAGCACCAGCGCCTCGATGCCGACCGAGGGTGCGCGGTGCCGCGTCCAGTCGCGAGCGAGCTGCTGCGCGCGATAGCGCGGCGCGAGCCGCAGGTGGTCGAGCGCCGCGTGCACGACGTACTGCGCGAGCTCGATCGCCTGAGCGCTGTCGGTCACGCGCGCGATGGGCAGGCCCGACGGCAGGTCGGGCGTGGCCAGCAGCTTGTCGACGCCCGCCGCGCAGTTGAAGAGCAGTTCGAGGTTCGGCAGCCGCGGCAGCACGCCGGCGGGCAGGCGCCAGGCCATCAGCCAGCGGATCGACGCGGGGTCCCAGTCGCCGTCGAGCGTCGTGTGGATCGGATGCGGCCAGCCGTGCTCGCGCAGCGCCTGCGCGAAGTGCTCCGGCGGCATCGGCTTGCTCAGGATCAGCAGGGCCATGGTCGGCGCCTCAGAAGGGATCGCGGTCGTCGAAGCGCGGCGCGCGCTTCTCGCGGAGGGCCGCCACGCCTTCCTTCACGTCCGGCCCCGCGAAGCCCATGAACTCGAGCGCGAGCGAAGCGTCGAACGCGGGTCCGGCCTGGCGCAGCCAGTTGTTCAGCGCGTACTTGGTCCACCGGATCGCGGTCTGGCTGCCGGTGGCCAGCTTGCGCGCGACCTCGAACGCGCGGGCCTGCAGCGCCGCCTCGTCGTCGACCACCAGCGAGATCAGGCCGATGCGCTCGGCCTCCTCTCCGGTCAGCGGCTCGCAGAGCATCAGGTAGTACTTGGCCTTGGCCATGCCGCACAGCAGCGGCCAGATCACCGCCGCATGGTCACCCGCCGCCACGCCGAGTCGCGTGTGCGCGTCGACCAGCTTGGCGTCGCGCGTGGCGATCGACACGTCGGCGAGCACGCCGCAGACCAGGCCCGCACCGGCCGCCGGGCCGTGCATCGCCGAGACGATCGGCTTGTTGCAGTTGATCATGTTGTAGACGAGGTCCTTGGCCTCGCGCCAGACGCGGGCGCGGACGTGGAAGTCGTCGGCCATCGCCTCGACCAGCGAGGCGTCGCCGCCGGCCGAGAAGCCCCGGCCCTCGCCGCGGATCACCGCGACCTTCATCGCCGGGTCCGCGTCGAGCGTGCGCCAGACCTCGGTCATCTCGTAGTGCGTGCGGTCGTCGGCGGTCGGCAGCTTCTGGCCGGGACGGCAGGTCATCACGATCTCGAGCACCCCGTCGTCGTGTCGGACGAGGCGCAGCGATCGGTACTGGTCGTAGTCGAGCATGGCGGTGTGGCGGCGGGTCGGTCCTCGGAGCGGCGATTCTATGCCCCGACCGGCGCGGGCCGCGCCGCGCGGGCCGCCGTTCGGAAGCAGGTGCGCCGCGCACGGGCCGGCCGCAGGAGCATGAGCACATGCCCGCGGGCGAGCTTGGCGAGACCGTCCGGCGCGCGGTACCGTGCGCGGTCCACACAGGAGCGCACGAGCATGAAGGCAGGCAGCATCCTCGAGACGATCGGCCGCTCGCCGCACGTCCGCATCAACCGGCTGTTCGGCGACGCCGAGGTCTGGATCAAGTCCGAGCGCTCGAACCCCGGCGGCTCGATCAAGGACCGCATCGCGCTGGCGATGGTCGAGGACGCCGAGCGCACCGGAAAGCTCAAGCCCGGCGGCACGATCATCGAGCCGACCTCCGGGAACACCGGCGTGGGCCTGGCCATCGTCGCGGCGGTCAAGGGCTATCCGCTGGTGCTGGTGATGCCCGACAGCATGTCGGTCGAGCGCCGCCGCCTGATGCTCGCCTACGGCGCGCGCTTCGTGCTGACCCCGCGCGAGAAGGGGATGAAGGGCTCGATCGCGCGCGCGCTGGAGCTCGCCGCCGAGACGCCCGGCGCGTGGATCCCGCAGCAGTTCGAGAACCCGGCCAACATCGACGCGCACGTGCGCTTCACCGGCCCGGAGATCCTCGCGGACTTTCCCGACGGGCTGGACGCGATGATCACCGGCGTCGGCACCGGCGGCCATCTGACGGGCGCGGCGCGCGTGCTGAAGGCCGCCTGGCCGAAGCTCAAGGTGTTCGCGGTCGAGCCGGCCGCCTCGCCGGTGATCTCCGGCGGCGCGCCGTCGCCGCATCCGATCCAGGGCATCGGCGCGGGCTTCGTGCCGGCCAATCTCGACGTGTCGCTGCTCGACGGCGTGATCACCGTCGAGGCCGAGGAGGCGCGCGAGTACGCGCGCCGCTCGGCACGCGAGGAGGGCATGCTGGTCGGCATCTCGTCGGGCGCGACACTCGCCGCGATCGCGAAGAAGCTGCCCGAGCTGGGCCGCGGGGCGCGCGTGCTCGGCTTCAACTACGACACCGGCGAGCGTTACCTGTCGGTCGAGGGCTTCCTGCCGACCGAGGGCTGAACCTTGCGGCGGGCCGCCCGCGGCCCGTCCGTCGCTTGCGCCGCTTCCCGCCGGCGCAGACACTGTCCGCTCACCTGCGCACTGCCGCCCCGATGGACGACCTCGACACCCTGCGCCGCATCCTCGCCACGCACCGCACGATCGCGGTGGTCGGGCTGTCCGCCGACTGGTTCCGCCCGAGCTACTTCGCCGCGAAGTACATGCTCGACCACGGCTACACGGTGATCCCCGTCAATCCGAAGTACCCGGAGATCCTCGGATGCAAGGCCTATGCGTCGCTCGGCGAGATCCCGGTCCGGGTCGACATGGTCGACGTCTTCAGGAAGCCCGCCGACGTGCTGCCGATCGCCCGCGAGGCGATCGCGATCGGCGCCCGCTGCCTGTGGCAGCAGCTCGGCGTGAAGAACCTCGAGGCCGATGCGCTCGCGCGCGCGGCCGGCCTGGACTCGGTGATGGACCGCTGCGTGAAGATCGAGCACGGGCGCCTGTTCGGCGGCCTGGGCTGGGCGGGCGTGGACACGAAGGTGATCTCGGCCAAGCGCCCGCGCTGGAACGGCATCCTGCCGCCGGCGGCCTGAGCCCGAGCGCTGCGGTACCCTTGCCGCTCCGCGCCGAGACCCGCACGCCGACCCCCCGCCCGCCATGACCGACCGCGCCTTCGGCATCGAGACGCTCTGCCTGCACGCCGGCCAGATCCCGGACGCCGAGACCGGTGCGCGGGCCACGCCGATCTACCAGACCGCGGCCTACGTGTTCGACTCGGCCGAGCATGCGTCCTCGCTGTTCGACCTGCAGACCTTCGGCAACGTCTACAGCCGCCTCGGCAACCCGACCGTCGCGGTGCTCGAGCAGCGCATCGCCGCGCTCGAGGGCGGGCGCGCGGCGCTCGCCACCGCCAGCGGCATGGCCGCCGAGATGGTCGCCATGCTCACGCTGTGCCGGCAGGGCGACCACATCGTCGCGGCCAACACGCTGTACGGCGGCACGGTCTCGCAGTTCTCGGTGACCTTCGCGCGCTTCGGCATCTCGTGCACCTTCGTCGAGCCCGACGAGCCGGCGAACTTCCGCGCCGCGATGCGACCCGAGACGCGCGCCGTGTTCGTCGAGACGATCGCCAATCCGCGCCTGAACGTGATCGACCTCGAGGCGGTGGCCGAGATCGCGCATGCGCACGGCGTGCCGCTGGTCGTCGACAACACGCTGGCCTCGCCCTACCTGTGCCGGCCGATCGACCACGGGGCCGACCTCGTCGTCCACTCGGTCACCAAGTACCTCGGCGGGCACGGCACCACCCTCGGCGGCGCCATCGTCGAGGCCGGGCGCTTCCCGTGGGACAACGGCAAGTTCCCCGAGATGGTCGAGCCCAGCAAGGGCTATCACGGCGTGCGCTTCTTCGAGACCTTCGGCGACTTCGCGTTCACGATGCGCGCCCGCATGGAGACCGCGCGCACGCTCGGACCCACGCTCGCGCCGCTGTCGGCCTTCCTGCTGCTGCAGGGCATCGAGACGCTGCCGGTGCGCATGGACCGTCACGTCGGCAACGCGATGCGCGTCGCGGACTTCCTGCGCGCGCATCCGCGCGTGGCCTGGGTCAACTACCCCGGCCTCGCCGACAGCCCGTACCACGCGCTCGCGAAGCGCTACCTGCCGCGCGGCGCCGGCGGCATCCTCACCTTCGGCGTGAAGCCCGGCGCCGAGGGCGACGCCCGGCGGGCCGGCGAGCGCTTCATCGACGGCTGCACCTTCCTGTCCCACCTGGCCAACGTCGGCGACGCGCGCACGCTGGTGATCCACCCGGGCTCGACCACGCACCGCCAGCTCTCCGAGGCCGAACAGCGTGCCGCCGGGGTATCCTCCGACCTCGTACGGCTGTCCGTGGGGCTGGAGTCGGTGGACGATATCCTCTGGGACCTCGACCGGGCACTCGCCGCCACGGCCTGAACCGCCCTCGACCTCCCCCTCGCGCCGCGATCCCGCCCCGCGCCGACCCTCTCCGGACATCCCGATGCTCGAGCTCCTGACCGACCCGCAGGTGTGGATCGCCTTTCTGACGCTGACCATGCTCGAGCTGGTGCTCGGCATCGACAACATCATCTTCATCTCGATCCTGGTGGACAAGCTGCCGCCCGAGCAGCGCGAGTTCGCCCGCAAGATCGGCCTGTCGATGGCGATGTTCATGCGGATCGGGCTGCTGCTGGTGCTCGCCTGGATCGTCGGTCTGGTCGAGCCGCTGTTCACCGTGCTGGGCCAGGAGATCTCCGGGCGCGACCTGATCCTGATCCTCGGCGGCCTGTTCCTCGTCTACAAGTCCACGACCGAGATCCACGGCTCGATGGAAGGCGAGGAGGGCACGACCGCCTCGGCGGTCAAGGCGACCTTCACCGCGGTCATCCTGCAGATCATGGTCGTCGACCTGGTGTTCTCGCTCGACTCCATCATCACCGCGGTCGGCATGGTCGACGACGTGCGCGTCATGATCGCGGCAGTCGTCGCCTCGGTCGGACTGATGATGCTGTTCGCCGGCGCGATCGGCCGCTTCGTGTCGGCCCATCCGACCATCAAGATGCTCGCGCTGTCGTTCCTGGTGGTGGTGGGCGTGGTGCTGATCGCCGAGGGCTTCGACAACCACATCCCCAAGGGCTACATCTACTTCGCGATGGCCTTCTCGCTGGGCGTCGAGGTGCTGAACATCAACGCCCGCAAGCGCGCCAAGCGGGTGGTCGACCTGCACAGCCCGTACCGGCAGCCCGGCGAGCACTGAGCGTCGCCTTCGTGAAGAAGTTCGAGGGCGCCCGGCGGGACCTGTAACAGGGGCTACGCCGGGTAATGCGGCTCGCCGGCACCGGGCCGAGGCGCGAGGATGGGGCTCCGACACCCACAGAACGGACCTCCTCCATGAACGCCTCCCCCTCGATCCGCACCCGCCTGCTCGTCGCCGGCACCTTCGCCGCGGCGCTCGTCGCCGGCGCCGCGCTCGCGCAGACGCCCGCGCCCTCCGATCCCGCGCCCGCCGCCCAGGGCGCGCCGCAGACCGTTCCCCCCGGCCCGCGCGGCGCGGGCCCCGGCATGCAGCCGGGCACCGGCATGCACGGCCATCACGCCGGGCGCGGCGGACACCACGATCGTGCCGACCGCGGCGAGCGGATGTTCCAGCAGCTCGACACCGATCGCGACGGCAAGCTGAGCCGTGGCGAGTTCGAAGCCGGCCAGAAGTCGATGATGGAGCGCGCGCAGCGTGCGTTCGACACCGCCGACGCCGACCGCGACGGCTCGCTCAGTGCCGCGGAGCGCCAGGCGTTCCGCCAGGCGATGCATGCGCAGATGCAGGGGCAGGACGGCACCCAGCGCCGTCGCGGCGGCGCGCCCGCACAGCCCTCGGCGCCGGTGCAGTCCGGCAGCTGATCGGCCCGCCGGGGCGGTCGCGCAGTTCGAGTTCGCCCGCCGCTGAGCGCGGCGCGGCGCACCTCAGGCGCCGCCGTCGAGCGCGGCCACCAGCGCCGAGATCGAGCAGGGCTTGGGCAGCAGCAGGAAGCCGCCCACGTCCGAGGCCCGGTGGACCTCGGCGATGTAGCCGGTCATCAGCACCACCCGCAGCCGCGGGTGCGTGTGCCTCAGGTGCACCGCGAGCTGCGCGCCGTCGAAGGCGCCCGGCATCGCGATGTCGGCGAGCACGACGTCGGGCAGCAGGCCGGCGTCGATCCGCTCGAGCGCGGTCTCGGCATCGCAGGCCCGTTCGACCGTCCAGCCGAAGCTGCGCAGCACCGCGCCGGTCGCCGCCGCGACCTCGTCGTTGTCCTCGACCAGCAGCACGCTGCGCGCCTCGGCGGGCAGCGTATCGGCGGCACTGGAGGCGGGCTCTTGCACGGCAGGTTCCGGGGCGGAAAGGTGGGTCGCGCCGATCATGGCGCCGGTGTCCGGCCACCGGCAGATGGGGGAATCCGCAGCCCGATCGGATTGGGCGCACTCCGACTGTAAGGCGTTCGATCCGCCTACGGGCGACCGGGGGCGCCTGGGCGCTGCAGTTCCGGTCGGCGGTACGCCCGAGCGGATGGGTCGGCGCCGGGGCACGTGATGGAGAATCGAGAACGCCCCCCCCACGCTTCCGCTCGCCGCCCATTGACCTCGGCAACGTCCCGCTGCGCCTACGAGTTCGCCGGCTTTCGCTTCGATGCGTCCATCGGGCTGTCCCGTTCGGAGCGGGAGATCCCGATCGCGCCGACCCCGATGCGCGTGCTCGCCGCGCTGCTCGAGGCGCAGGGCCGCTTCGTGTCCCGGGACGACGTGGCCCGGGCGGGCTGGTCCGGCCGCCCGGCATCCGACGACAGCGTGTCGCGCTGCGTCTACCTGATGCGCCGGGCGCTGGCGCATCCGGACGGGCTCGGGATCGTCGAGACCGCATACGGACGCGGGTTCCGCCTTTCGGTGCCGGTGCGTCGGGTCGATGGGGGGCGGACGGTGTCGTCCATCGAGCGGCTCGCGCAGCTTCGGCACGCGTCGGCCTTCGAGACCTGGGTCGCCGCCCGTGAGCTGGCGGCGCGGCCCACGCCGCAGGACCTGGTCGCGGCCCTGCAGGTCCTGGAGGACGGGCTGGACGCCGAGCCCGGGTACGTCCCGTCCTGGTCGCTGCTCGGGTTCCTGAGGGTCGTGCAGGCGCACTCCGGGTGGAGCGACCCGGCCGACGGCGCCCGTCACGCGCTCGACGCCGCGCGCCGGGCGCTGGCGCTCGATCCCGAAGCGGCCGACGCCCTGGCCGTGCGTGGCTTCGTGCTGACCGCGATGCTCGGGGCCGCCGACGACGGGCTGGTCGACCTGGAGCAGGCGGTCTCGCTCGACCCGCAGCACTGGCTCACCCGCCACCTCCATGCCTGGGGGCTGCTCGTCGCCGGCCGGCCCGAGGCCGCGCTCCGGTCGGCCCTCGATGCGCTGGCCCTGAACCCGCGGGGTCCGCGTGCCGCCGCGATGGTCGCGACCTGCGCGTTCTTCGGCGGGTCGCCTCCGGCCGCCGCCCTGCGCACGGCGCGCGAGCTGGTCGCGCGTCCCGGGGCGAGCGGCACGACCTGGGCGATCGTGGCGGCCGCGGCCTCGCTCGCGGGCGCGCATCCGGAGGCGCTCGAGGCCTCCCGTCGAGCCGCGCAGGCCGACCCGCACTGCGTGCCGATCGCCACGCTCGGCGCGGACGTGCTCGCGCGGGCCGGCCGCCCGGGCGATGCGTTCGAGCGGCTCGACGCGCTCGATGCGCGCTGGCCCGGCGCGGCGCTCGAACTGCGTGCCCCGGTCCACCTCGCGCTCGGCGACCGGACCGCCGCCATCCGGGCGCTGCGCGACGGCGCGGCGCGGCGCGGCCTGCACCTCGGTCCGATGCGCGCCGATCCCCGGCTGGCCGAGCTGGTCGACGATCCGGCGCTCGCCGATCTCTGGGCACGGCCCCTGTCGCCACGGAAGTCGCCCGCGCCCTGAAGCGCTTCGACAGCCGTCCCCGCCTTCGGTACGCTTGCGGCCCCGCCCCGAGGAGCGTCGCCATGACCGCCCGCCGCCTGTTCCTGTCGACCGCCGCCGGCACCTGCGCCGCCCTCGTCCTGCCGTCGACGGGATGGGCGCAGTGGGCGCCCACTCGCACCGTGACCGTCGTGGTGCCTTATCCGGCAGGCGGGCCGACCGACATCCTCGCGCGCACCATCGGCGCCGAGCTGGCGAAGACGCTCGGGCAGCCGGTGGTGGTCGAGAACGTCCCCGGCGGCGCCGGCGCGATCGGCACCCGGCGGGTCGCCCAGGCCGCGGCCGATGGCCACGTGCTGGTGTTCGGCACCAACCAGACCCATGCCACCAACCTCTCGCTGCTGCCCCAGGGCGGCGGCTATGATCCGGTGAAGGACTTCGCGCCGGTGGCCGGTCTCGCCGACCTGCAGCACCTGGTGGTCGTCGGGCCCGACGTGCCGGTCAAGACCGCGGCCGAGCTGGTCGCACTCGCCAGGAAGGACCCGGGCAAGCTCACCGCCGGGTCGACCGGCCCCGGCTCGGCCTCGCACCTGGCGCTCGAGCTCTTCAAGGTCCGCACCGGCACCGACATCGCCCACGTCCCGTACAAGGGCTCGGCCCCCCTGCTGACCGACCTGCTCGGCGGCCATGTGAACCTGAGCTTCGCGACCACGCCGACGGTGCTCCAGCAGATCCAGACGGGCAAGCTGCGCGCGATCGCGGTCGCCTCCCCGAACCGGTCTCCCTACCTGCCCGAGGTCCCGACCCTGGCCGAGGCCGGCGTGCGCGGCGTCGAGGCCGATGCCTGGCTGGCGATGTTCGCGCCGGCCGGCGTGCCGGCGCCCGCGCTCGCCCGGCTTCGCGAGGCGACGCTCGAGGCGATGAAGCAGCCCGCTGTCCGCGAGACGCTGACCAAGAGCGGCATGACCCCGAACGCCCGCGATGGCGCGGCGTTCGCGGGGTTCGTGCGGGAGGATGTCGCGCGCTGGGCGGAGGTGGTCCGGGTCGCGAACGTCAAGGCGGAGTAGTTGCCTGCCTACCGCGTCGGGGCGCCGCGTGCCGCGGCGAGCGACGCGTAGAGCGCGAGGCGCCGGTCGAGCGCAGCGACCGCTTCACCGCATCCGGGCGTCTCGCCGCAGCCCGCGACCTGGCGCATCGGATCCTGGCGCCAGACGGTGCGGCCTCGCTTGATCGTCTCCATCACCTTCAGGTCGGCGATCGACTCGCGCGGCACGGCCAGCGGATTGCCCGACAGCACGACAAGATCGGCGAGCTTGCCGACCTCGATCGAGCCTTTGGTCTTCTCCTCGAAGTGCTGGTAGGCCGCCCACAGCGTCATGGCCTTGACCGCGACGATCGGCTCGACGCGGTGCTCGGGCCCGAGTGCCTGGCCGCTGCGCGTCGTGCGGTTCACCGTCGCCGACATCACGCGCATCGTGTCCGGCAGCGCGACCGGCGCGTCGTGATGCGACGAGAACATCATGCCGCGCTGCCCGAGCCAGCCGGTGGGCGAGATGTTCGCCGCGCGGTCGGGGCCGAGCACGGAGTCGCGGTGCCAGTCGCCCCAGTAGTAGGTGTGCATCGGGAACAGCGACGGGAAGATGCCGAGCGACTTCACCCGGTCGACCTGATCCTCGCGCAGCGTCTGGCCGTGGATCATCACCGGTCGGCGGTCCTTCTTCGGCAGCTGTGCGTTCGCGGACTCGACCGCCTTCAGGAGCTGGTCGATCGCCGCGTCGCCGTTGGTGTGGACGAGAAGCTGCCGATCGCTTCGGAACGCCTTGAGCACCTGGGCGGCGGCCTCGTCGTCCTTCATCGTGGTGTAGCCCGTGTAGCCTGCGGCTTGCCCGGCAGGGGCCTTGAAGTAGGGCTGGGTGAGCCACGCGGTCTTGCCCTGCGGCGAGCCGTCGAAGTTCAGCTTGACGCCGCCGATCCGGAAGCCCCCGCTGTAGGTCCGCGCGTGGAGCGGGCCGCGCAGCACCGGGTCGTCGCCGATCATCAGCGCATCCGCGTACGAGACGAGATCGAGCTTCAGCACGCCCCGCCGGGACGCCTCGGCGAAGGTCTTCAAATCGACCGGTGTCGAGCGTCCGTCCTGCGCCGTCGTGTGACCGAAGCGCAGGTAGAGCTGCTGGCCCGCCTCGAGCAGCGCGATCCGCTGCTTCTCGCCGAGCGCGGGTATCAGCTTGAGCAGCGCCGCGACCATCGCGGTCTCCTCGAGCACGCCGTTGGGCTCGCGCGAGCCCGGCCTGCGCTGGATCACGCCGCCCTGCGGATCGGGCGTGTCCGCCCCGATGCCTGCCTGGCGCAAGGCCGCCGAGTTCACCGCCAGCAGATGGCTCGACTGGTGCACGACGATCACCGGCAGCTCCGACGACACCGCGTCGAGATCATCCCGGGTCGGATGCCGACCGTCCTTGAGCTGCGAGTCGTCGTAGCCGAACCCCATCACCATCCCGTAGTCGCGGTGCCAGGGGTTCGCGGCCATCCACTCGCGAAGCGTCTTCTGGAGCGCCTCGATCGAGTCGTTGCGCCCGTCGGGCGGCGGCAGCGCGTTGGCCGTCACCGCCTGCAGGCCGACCATCGACATGTGGCCATGCCCGTCGATGAAGCCGGGCAGCAGCGTGCGCCCCTTCAGGTCGATGCGCTCGGTCTTGGGGCCGCGAAAGCGGCGCTCGATGTCGGCCCGCGCGCCGACGCCCACGATCTTCCCGCCGCGTACTGCGACCGCCTCGGCCGACGGCTGCGCGTCGTTCACGGTGACGATCGGCCCGCCGGTCCAGATCGCGTCGGCGGGTTGGGCCAGGACGGCTGCGGGGACGAGGGCGAGGGCGGCGAGCAGCGCGTGGCGGGCGGACATGCGGGCGATGGGCATCGGGGGCTCCCATCAAAGGTGACGGGATCGTATCCGAAGCGTGGCGGTGCGGCGACCTGACCGCAGCCCCGCGACCCGGCATCACGCCTCGGTCTTCACCACGCCGCGCCGGATCTGGTCGAGCTCGATCGATTCGAACAGCGCCTTGAAGTTGCCCTCGCCGAAGCCCTCGTCGCCCTTCCTGTGGATGATCTCGAAGAAGATCGGGCCGATGACCGTCTTGGTGAAGATCTGCAGCAGCAGGCCGCCGGTGGGGCCGCCGTCGAGCAGCACCCGGTTCGTCGCCATCCGCGCCACGTCCTGGCCATGGCCGGGGAGCCGGGTGTCGATCAGCTCGTAGTAGGTGTCCGGCGTGTCGAGGAAGGACACGCCCGAGGCGCGCAGGCGTTCCACCGTCGCGAAGATGTCGTCGGTGCCGAGCGCGATGTGCTGGATCCCCTCGCCGTGGTACTGCTCGAGGTACTCCTGGATCTGGCCGCCGCCGGTGCCGGTGCCTTCCTCGTTGATCGGGATGCGGATCTTGCCGCAGGGCGAGGTCATCGCCTTGGACTTCACGCCGGTGACCTTGCCCTCGATGTCGAAGTAGCGGACCTCGCGGAACTCGAACAGCCGCTCGTAGAACGACGACCACTCCGCCATGCGGCCGCGGTGCACGTTGTGCGTCAGGTGGTCGACGTAGGTCAGGCCCGCGCCCGGATGCTCGATGCCGGCATCGCCGATCGGCTCGAAGTCGACGTCGTAGATCGAGATGTCGCCGACGCCGCCGCTGCGCCCGTTCTTGCCGCGCCAGCGGTCGACCAGGTAGATCAGCGAGTCGCCGATGCCCTTGATCGCCGGGATGTTCAGCTCCATCGGCCCCGAGCGCGAGTCGAAGCCCCAGGCGCCGAGGTCCAGCGCCCGCTTGTACGCGGCGCCGGCGTCCTGCACGCGGAAGGCGATCGCGCAGATCGACGGGCCGTGGATCCGCGCGAAGCGCTGCGCGAACGAGTCGGGCTCGGCGTTCACGATGAAGTTGACCTGCCCCTGCCGGTACAGCGTCACGCGCTTGGTCCGGTGGCGGGCGACGGCCTTGAAGCCCATCTGCTCGAAGACCGCGCCCAGCGCGGCGGGGTCGGGTGCGGCGTACTCGATGAACTCGAAGCCGTCGGTGCCCATCGGGTTGGACCAGGCGGAGGTCGTGGTGGCGGTCATGCTGAGGTCTCCTCGAGGCCCGTCGGGACGCGGGCGCGCTGCGGTACCGGATCGGAACATTCTAGGCATCCGCTGCGCCAGCCGATTGCGTCCGGATGGCGCGCCGAACCGCCATGGCGCATGATCCTGCCAACTTCATACCTGATCTAGGCAGGACATGCCCAAGCGACCCGACACCCCCGTCGAGCCGGTCGAGCTCGACCGCACCGACCTGCGCATCCTGGCCGAGCTGCAGCGCGACGGGCGCCTGTCCAACCAGGAGCTCGCCGAGCGCGTGTCGCTGTCGCCCTCGCCCTGCCTGCGCCGCGTGCGTAGGCTCGAGGAGCGCGGCGTGATCCGCGGCTACGCGGCGCTGATCGAGCCGCGGGCGGTGGGTCTCGGCGTGGTCGCCTACTCGAGCGTGAAGCTCGAGAAGCGCGCGCCGGCGCGCGGCGCGAAGATCCCGTACGACGAGTTCCGCGAGGCGGTGCGCGACTGGCCGGAGGTCGTGGCCTGCCACGCCACCACCGGCGACGTCGACTACCTGCTGCGCGTGCACGTGGGCACGCTCGACGACTTCTCGCGCTTCGTCCAGCAGCGGCTGCTGCGCCAGCCGGGCGTGCTGGACGTGCGCACGAGCTTCGCGCTCGACGTGATCAAGGACACGACGGCGCTGCCGCTGCCGGGGGGGCGCTGACGGGGGCAGCCCGCTGAATGGCGACGCCTACCGGCGGATTCCCGCTCTCGACGCACCAGTGCTCCGCGCCCCGGCTACGCCTGGAGCGCTTTCCACATCTCGATGTCGCGCTCGGCCGTCCAGATCCGCGGATGCTTGATGCCGCTCGCCTCGTCGTAGGCCCGGGTGACGTCGAAGGGCAGGCAGTGCTCGTAGATGAACACGCCGCCGAACACCGGGTCCATCACCTCGCGCACGTCCTTGAACACGCGATTCAGGTCCTTGCCCGCGGCCACGCCGGCACGGGCCGTCGCGTACAGGTCGGTGACCCACCGGCGGGTGTACTCGATCGCCTTCTCGCAGTCGGCCGGCGTCGTCATCGCCGGCCCCCGGCCGGGCACCAGCTTGTGCGGCTTGAGCGCGCGCAGCGCCTCGAGCGTCGCCGGCCACTCCTCGAGCTGCGCGTCGCCGGTGTAGACGCCGGCGTTGTACTCGACCAGGTCGCCGGAGAAGATCACGTCCTGCGAGGGCACCCAGGCGATGGTGTCGCCCTTGGTGTGCCCGGGGCCGATGTGCTTCAGACGCACCTCGAGCGTGCCGAGGAACAGCGTCAGGTCGCGTTCGAAGACCATCGTCGGCCAGGTCAGTCCGGGCACCGTCTCCACGCCGGCGAAGAGCCGCGGGAAGCGCTCGATCTCGCTCTTCATGTCCTGGGCGCCGCGCTCGACGATCAGCTCGTAGGTGCCGCGCGAGGCGATCACCTCGGTCGCGCCCTCGGCGAAGTACGCCGAGGCGCCGAGCACGCGCACCGCGTGGTAGTGCGACAGCACCACGTACTTGATCGGCTTGTCGGTGACCGCCCGGATGCGCGCGATCAGGTCCTGCGCCATCGCCGGCGTCGCGGTGGTGTCGATCACCATGCATGCGTCGTCACCGATGATCACGCCCGAGTTCGGGTCGCCCTCGGCGGTGTAGGCCCAGCAGTTGTCGGACAGCTGCGTGAAGGTGACCGGCTTGGCGGCGAGGTCGGCCTTGGAGGCGAACGAGGTGCTCATGGGGACTCCGGTTCGGATGGCCGGGGAGCGGCCATCCTGGCGATTATACGAAGCGCCCGTGTGGCGCCCGCGGCCTCAGGTACCGGTGCGCTGCAGCGGTTCGGCCCGGGGCGTTGCGGTCTGCAGTCCTCGCTCCCACAGCTCGATCACCAGCTCGGCATAGCGCTCGTAGCTCATCGGCCCGTCGGGGCGCAGCCAGGCGAAGGTGAAGTTGATCATGCCGAGCAGTGCCATCGTCGCGGGCTTGCGCTCGCCGGGCGCGAACCGCCCCGGGGCCATGCGCTGCAGCGTGTCAGCCAGTGCGTCGACGACCGCGCGCTGCTGCGACTCGATCCGCTCGCGCTGCGCGTCGGCGAGGAACTTCACGTCATTGAGCAGCGCGACATGCCGCTCGCGTGAGTCGCGGTACTCGAGCAGCAGCGCCCGCACGAGCTCGGCCAGCTCCTCGCGCGGCGCCAGGCCCCGGGCCTTCACCGAATCGACCAGCGCGACCAGCCGGCGCACGTAGCGATCGAGCGACTCGAAGAGCAGCGACTCCTTGCTCGGGAAGTAGTGGTACAGCCGGGCCTTCGAGGTGCCGCAGGCCTGCGCGAGCGGCGCCATCGAGGCGCTCGGATAGCCGATCTCGGCGAACGCCGCCGTCGCCAGCGCGAGGATGCGGTCGCGCTGGGCGTCGTAGTCGACGGCCTTGGGACGCGCCACGTCAGCGCTCGTCGTAGCTCACCACGACGCGCTCGCTGACCGGGTGCGCCTGGCAGGTCAGCACGAAGCCGGCGGCGACTTCCTGCGGCTCGAGCGTGTAGTTCTTGTCCATCCTGACCTCGCCCTCGAGCACCTTCGCGCGGCAGGTGCAGCAGACGCCGCCCTTGCAGGCGTACGGCAGGTTCGCGCCGGCGGCCAGCCCCGCGTCGAGGATCGCCTGGCCCTCGAACGGCACCCGGAGGTGGCGCTCCTTGCCGTCGACGATCATCACCACCTTCGCCGAGGGCGCGTCGGGCGCGGCCGCGGGCTTCGGCGCGCCGGACGGCGAGGGCGTGCCGAAGCGCTCGACATGGATGCGCTCGCGCGGCACGCCGGCGCCGGCGAGCGCCGCTTCGGCGGCGTCCATCATCGGCGCCGGCCCGCAGACGAAGGCCTCGTCGATCGTCTCGTCGGCGAGCACCGTTCGCATCAGCTCGCTGCAGCGCTCGGCATCGAGCAGGCCCGACAGCAGGTCGACCTCCTGCGGCTCGTCCGACAGCACGTGCACCAGCCGCAGCCGGCCCATGTAGGTGTTCTTCAGTTCCTCCAGCGTCTCGAGGAACATGATCGAGCCGACCGTGCGGTTGCCGTAGACGAGCGTGAAGCCGCTCTTCGGCTCGGCGGACAGGATCGTCTTGATCAGCGACAGCATCGGCGTGATGCCGGATCCGCCCGCGAAGCCGACGTAGCGCCGCGCGCGTGCCGGATCGAGCGGCGTGGTGAAGCGGCCGTCGGGCGTCATCACGTCGATCGCGCGACCGGGCGCCAGCGACTCGTTCGCCCAGTTCGAGAAGCGCCCGCCCGCCACGCGCTTGATCGCCACGCGCAGCTCGCCCATCGACTCGTACTCGGGCACGCCGACGCACACCGAGTACGAGCGCCGCAGGTCCTCGCCGTCGATCGTCTCGCGCAGCGTCAGGAACTGCCCCTGCCGGAAGCGGTACGCATCGCGGAGATCCGGCGGCACGTCGAACGCGACCGAGATCGCATCGGCGGTCTCCGGGCGCACGTCGCGGATGGTGAGCCGGTGGAATTGCGGGACGGCCATGGGCGGCTCCGGGAGGTCAGTAGGGCTTGAAGTAGTCGAAGGGCTCGCGGCACGCGATGCAGCGATACAGCGCCTTGCACGGCGTCGAGCCGTACTGCGAGAGCCGCTCGACGTTCGACGAGCCGCAGCGCGGGCAGTCGATCGTCTCCGCGGCCGGCCGCGCGCGCGGCACGAAGCGCAGCACCGCGGTGCCCGCCGGCGCATCGCCGCCCGGCGGCGCGATGCCGTACTCGCGCAGCTTGCGGCGGCCGTCGGCGCTGATCCAGTCGGTGGTCCAGGGCGGCGTCAGCGTGAGCCGCACGTCGGCGTCGTCGATGCCGGCCTCCGACAGCGCGCGGCGCACGTCGTCGGCGATGACCTGAGTGGCCGGACAGCCGGTGTAGGTCGGCGTCAGCACGACGACCACGCGGCCGTCCTCCTCGTCGACCGAGCGCAGGATCCCGAGGTCCTCGAGCGTGACGACCGGGATCTCCGGGTCCGGCACGGCGGCGGCGAGCGCGCGTGCGCGCGCCAGCCGCTCGCCGGTGGCCGTGTTCACCACGTCGCGCCCGGATGCTGGCGGGCGAGCGTCTGCATCTCGGCCAGCAGCAAGCCCATGTGTTCGCTGTGCACGCCGTGCTTGCCGGTCGGCACGAAGGCGATCTCGGCGGGTCGCGCGAGCGTCGCCTGCGCGAGCACCGCGTCGAGGGTCGCGTCCCAGGCCGCGCGCAGGCCGGCGAGCACCGGGCCGATGCCGGCCGCTGCGGCCTGCCGCTCGATCTCGTCGGCGGCCCACCACTCGTTGGTGTAAGGCCAGAGCCGCTCGAGCGCGGCCTGTGCCCGGGCGTGGGACTCGTCCGTGCCGTCGCCGAAGCGGACGATCCACTCCGAGGCGTGCCGCAGGTGCGCACGGGCCTCCTTCACCGACTTCGCGGCGATCTGCCCGAGCGTCGCGTCGCTCGAGCCGATCAGCGCCTCGTACAGCGGCACCGCGAGCGCCGACACCAGCAGGTTGCGCACGACCGCGACGGCGTAGTCGTCGTGCGGGCCTTCGCCGTTGGGCAGCTCCACCAGCGTCGCGTTGCGGAACTCGGCCTCGCCCCGGAAGTACGCGAGCGTGTCCTCGTCGCGGCCCCGCCCCTCCAGCGTGCCGGCGTGAGACAGCAGCAGCCGCGCCTGGCCGACGAGGTCGAGCGAGATGTTGGTCATCGCGATGTCCTCCTCGAGCAGCGGGCCGTGGCCGCACCATTCGGCGAGACGCTGGCCCAGCACGAGGGAGGTGTCGGCTAGGCGGAGGAGGTATTCGATGTGGAAGGGGGAGGTGGGCATTCGCAGCCTGCTCTAAATTCAGCCGGCTCTCGCCGGATTCACGTTCGGGGCGCACGGAGCCGCCGCTTGCAGGCGGCGGCCTTGCGGCAGGCGGCGAGCAGTGCTCGCCGAATTCCCTGCCTCACATGTGCTTCACTTCATCCGGCAGTTCGTAGAACGTCGGATGCCGATAGATCTTGTCGGCCATCGGACCGAAGTCGATGTCCTTGTCCTCGGGGACCGACGCGGTGATCGCCACCGACGGCACCACCCAGATGCTCACGCCCTCCATGCGCCGCGTGTAGACGTCGCGCGCCATCCGCAGTGCCATCTGCGCATCCGCCGCGTGCAGGCTGCCGCAGTGCTTGTGGTCCAGGCCCTGCTTGCTGCGCACGAACACCTCCCACAGCGGGAGCTCCCGGTCGTTCGTCGTCATGCTCATCGTCGTTCTCCTCGGGGGCTCAGGCCGCGGCGCGCTCGGTGCGCGCCCGCTGCTTCGCCGCGTGGGCCATCGCGGCCTCGCGGACCCATGCGCCCTTCTCGTGGGCGCGCACGCGCGCGGCCAGCCGCTCGCGGTTGCACGGACCGTTGCCGTTCACGACGTTCCAGAACTCGGTCCAGTCGATCGTGCCGTGGTCGTAGTGGCCGCGCTCGGCGTTCCACTCGAGGTCGGGGTCGGGGATCGTCAGCCCGAGGAGCTCGGCCTGCGGCACGGTCGCGTCGATGAACTTCTGGCGCAGCGCGTCGTTGCTGATCCGCTTGATGCCCCACTTCATCGTCTGCGCCGAGTGGATCGACTCGGCGTCGCTCGGGCCGAACATCATCACCACCGGCCACCACCAGCGGTTCAGCGCATCCTGCGCCATCGCCTTCTGGGCGGGCGTGCCGCGCGCCAGCGACAGCATGATGTCGAAGCCCTGGCGCTGGTGGAAGGACTCCTCCTTGCAGATCCGGATCATGGCGCGCGCATAGGGCCCGTACGAGCAGCGGCACAGCGGGATCTGGTTCATGATCGCCGCGCCGTCGACCAGCCAGCCGACCGTGCCCATGTCGGCCCAGGTCAGCGTCGGATAGTTGAAGATCGACGAGTACTTCGCGCCGCCCGAATGCAGCGCGCCGACCATCTGGTCGCGCGAGGTGCCGAGCGTCTCGGCCGCCGAGTACAGGTACAGGCCGTGGCCGCCCTCGTCCTGGATCTTCGCCAGCAGGATCGCCTTGCGCTTGAGGCTCGGTGCCCGCGTGACCCAGTTGCCCTCGGGCAGCATGCCGACCACCTCGGAGTGCGCATGCTGGGAGATCTGGCGGACCAGGGTGCGCCGGTAGGCGTCCGGCATCCAGTCCTGCGCTTCGACCTTGCGGTCGGCGGCGATCAGGGCCTCGAAGCGCGCATCGGCCTCGAGGTCGGTGGCGTCGCGCGGCAGGCCGCGCGGCTCGGCGGACGGGCCCTGCGGCAGATCCATGGATTGGGTGTACATCGGGGCGACCTCGGTCCTCGGACGTGAGGTCGCCAGTTTATTTCCCGACCGGTCGGTCGGTCAATAGCGGCGGAACCGGTCGGCTGCCCTCGCGGCATGGGCCGGCTGGAGGAGCTTGGCGGTTTCGACCGATCGAGCGTAACCGTTGCGGCAACTCTTGCAGCGACGCTGGCGACGGCCGGGAGGCAGGCGTCTCCCGGCCGTCGCGGGCCGGCTCAGTGCGAACCGCCCTTGCGCCCGGCTTCGGAGGCACGCGCGCGGTCGCTGGTGGCGCCGCCGCCGCTCGCCAGTCCGGCGCCCGCGGCGACATTGCCGGCCGCCCCGGGCTGGGTGCCGGGCCGGCGGCCGCCGTGGCTCGCCTCGCCGCCCTTGCGCCCCGCCTCGGCGGCCAGGGCTCGATCCTTCGAGAAGCTGCGCTCCTCGGGGGGCACGCTGCGCCCGCCCTTGCTGGCGATCTCGCGCTGGAGGGCCGGGTCCATCGACGCGAACCCTCGGTTCGACGTGCCGGACGATCCGGACTTGGTGTCTTGGGCCATGAGGAAATCTCCTTGCTTCCGGTGCTGCGGGGTGGCTCGTGGGTGCCGGGACACCCATTGGGCGCCCGTACGGCAGAGCAATGGCAGAAAGCGTGCCAAGCCCGGCACAAACTGGCCGGCGCGGTGGTTTCCGGAGGGGGCTTCGGGGGAATTTGACAAGTCGGCCGCGCGTGGCAATAATTCGCGGTTCCCTGGAGGGGTGCCCGAGTGGCTAAAGGGGGCAGACTGTAAATCTGTTGGCTTACGCCTACGCTGGTTCGAATCCAGCCTCCTCCACCAGATTCAAGGCAGTACCGGCATAAGAAGTACTGAAGTAACGGCAGGCAGTAACGGCAGGCAGTAACGGCAGGCAGTAACGGCAGCCAGTAGTAGCCGAAGCGGTGCCGGAGCGCAGTAGGGTTGTTGCGGCGGCTGGGGTGCATCCACGGCCGTAGGGGCAGGCGGGTGTAGCTCAATGGTAGAGCAGAAGCCTTCCAAGCTTATGACGAGGGTTCGATTCCCTTCACCCGCTCCAGCGACCTCATTGCCCATGTGGCTCAGTGGTAGAGCACTCCCTTGGTAAGGGAGAGGTCGCGCGTTCGATCCGCGCCATGGGCACCAAGATTCTCGAAGACGCCGCGACCGATCAGCGCGGCCATTGAAGCGACCAGCGGCAGCGATCAGCGGCAGCGACCAGCGACCAGGAGCCTCCTCAGCCATGGCTAAAGCAAAGTTCGAGCGGAACAAGCCCCACGTGAACGTGGGCACGATCGGTCACGTGGACCATGGCAAGACGACGCTGACGGCGGCGATCACGACGGTGCTGTCGTCGAAGTTCGGCGGCGAGGCGAAGGCGTACGACCAGATCACGAAGGCGCGGCACTACGCGCACGTCGACTGCCCGGGGCACGCCGACTACGTGAAGAACATGATCACGGGCGCGGCGCAGATGGACGGCGCGATCCTGGTGGTGTCGGCGGCCGACGGCCCGATGCCGCAGACGCGCGAGCACATCCTGCTGGCGCGCCAGGTGGGCGTGCCGTACATCATCGTGTTCATGAACAAGTGCGACATGGTGGACGACGCCGAGCTGCTCGAGCTGGTCGAGATGGAGGTGCGCGAGCTGCTGTCGAAGTACGAGTTCCCGGGCGACGACGTGCCGATCATCAAGGGCAGCGCGCTCAAGGCGCTCGAGGGCGACAAGGGCGAGCTGGGCGAGGTTGCGATCATGCAGCTGGCCGACGCGCTGGACACGTACATCCCGACGCCGGAGCGTGCGGTGGACGGTGCGTTCCTGCTGCCGATCGAGGACGTGTTCTCGATCTCGGGCCGCGGCACGGTGGTGACGGGTCGGATCGAGCGCGGGATCGTGAAGGTCGGTGAGGAGATCGAGATCGTGGGCATCAAGCCGACGGTCAAGACGATCTGCACGGGCGTGGAGATGTTCCGCAAGCTGCTCGACCAGGGTCAGGCGGGCGACAACGTGGGCGTGCTGCTGCGCGGCACGAAGCGCGAGGACGTGGAGCGCGGCCAGGTGCTGGCCAAGCCGAACTCGATCAAGCCGCACACGAAGTTCGAGTGCGAGGTGTACGTGCTGTCGAAGGACGAGGGCGGTCGCCACACGCCGTTCTTCAACAACTACCGGCCGCAGTTCTACTTCCGCACGACCGACGTGACGGGCTCGGTGCTGCTGCCCGAGGGCACGGAGATGGTGATGCCGGGCGACAACGTGAAGATGACGGTCACGCTGATCGCGCCGATCGCGATGGAGCAGGGCCTGCGCTTCGCGATCCGCGAAGGCGGCCGCACCGTCGGCGCCGGCGTCGTCGCCAAGATCTTCGAGTAA
>JAPLQE010000082.1 GCA_026399835.1 Burkholderiales bacterium
CCCCAGCAGCCCGTCCAGATCGCACGCCCTCAGCTCGACCTGGTCGCGCTGCGCACACATCACCCGCGACCGACCGGGCTGCGCCGTGCGCCCCCCATCGGCGCGGGCCGACACCGCCAGTTCGCTGTCGTCGAACAACGACGCAGTCTGGCCGGCACTTTCTCGTTCAAGGGGCTCGGTGCTCATGCGCCGATTATCCCTTCAACGAGCCGATTGCTTCACACGTTCTGAGTCGAAGCGGTCGCGACATCCGCCCGAGGCCGGCGCGCGCGGGGCCGCTTGTCCTGGACAAGCGCCGCGGCGAGCCGTCCGTTCGCGTGATCCCAGCGGCCGTCCGTGCGGCGCAGGTTTGCGGCTGAGCGCCCGTCGGAGGAAGGTCCGTTCATCCCATACGACCGACCGGATTGCCAGCCATGAAGACCCGCACGCTCCTGCTCGCCACCGCCGGCATCGCCGTCACCACCGCCGGCGCCGCCGGTGCCGTCACCGCGATGCGGGCCTCGGCCGTCGCCGAGCAGGTGAGCGCGCTCGGGCAGCAGTTGCGCGACGGTGAAGTGCGCGTCTCCGGCCTGCAGCACGAGAAGGGGCTGCTGAAGTCGAAAGGCCGCTTCGAGGTCGCGGTGCAGCCCGGCTGCGACGCCGCCGAGGCGGACGCGACGCCCGTGAAGGCCGTGATCGAGTACGAGCTGTCGCACTTCGGCCTGCCGAACGCGCCGGTCCGCTTCACGCTGTCGGCCCGTCCTGGCGGCGAGCTGGGCGCGCAGCTCAAGGAGAGCCTCGGTGACCGGCCGCTGGTGTCCGCGCAGGGCTCGGCCGGCCGCGACGGGGCGGTCGAAGCGACGCTCGCGATGCCCGAACTCGCCATGCGCGACGGCACCGGCTCGCTGAAGATCGCCGCCTCGAGTGGCCGCTTCGCGATGGCCGCCAGCACGCTCGCGTTCGACTGGTCGACCGATCGGGCGACGGTGCGTGACGGCGAGGGGGCCTACGAGGTCCGGGGCGTGCGCCTGGGCGTGAACCTGGCCGACACGAAGCTGGGCACCGGTACCTCCAAGCTGGAGATCCAGCACGTCGACACGCCGGCGCTCCAGATGGAGGGTCTGGCGCTGTCCTCGGACGCCGCGCTGCGCGGCGAGTTCCTCGACGCAGGCTTCTCCTCCACGGTGAAAAAGGTCACCGTCTCCGACGAGAGCCTCACCGACCTCGCGCTCGACCTGTCGGCCAAGGGCCTGCATGCGAAGAGCTGGGAGACGCTGGTGCGGGTCGGGACCGAGAGCTGCGGCTTCCAGGGCATGACCCGGGCCGAGACCGCCGAGGCCCGCGACGCGGCGCGTACGCTGCTGGTGCGCGGCCTGTCGGTCGCGGTCTCGCGGCTGGCCGCGGCCGGCCCCGAGGGCGCCTTCAAGGGCGAACTCGAGCTCGGTCTCGAGGCCTCCGGCGAGCGCACCACGTCGTTGCCGCCGACGCTCGCCAAGCAGGCCTTCGCGCGCGGCCGGGTCGAGATGACCGGGCGCCTGCTCGACGAGGCGCAGCGCGAGCAGCTGGTCTCGGGCGGCTTCGCGGTCGAGCGCGGCAAGGCGCTGGTCGCGTCCTTCGACTTCGCCCGTGGCGCGCTGTCGCTCAACGGCGCTCCGGACCGCACGGGCATCGCCGACTCGCTGCAGGCGGCGCTCACCGGCGTCGACACGATGCTCGCCGAGACGCTGGCCGGCTCGGTCGGCGACTCGCGTGCGCCGCGGGCGGCCGCTGCCGCGCCCGCTGCGCCCGCGCGGGCCCCGGTCAAGGTCGGTCTGCCGTTCTGATCGGCGCGGCGGGCGCCGAGGCCGGCGCCCGCCGGCTCAGCGCCCGCCGCGTGCGTCGATGAAGCTGCCGGTCACGTAGGGCGAGGCGTCGCCGTCGGCGAGCCAGACGATGCTGCGCGCCACCTCGTCGGCGGTGCCGGCGCGGCCCATCGGCACCGAGCGCAGGATCTCCTCGAGCTGACCGCGCGGACGGGACGCGTGGATCTCGGTGTCGATCAGCCCGGGGCGCACGCAGTTCACGCGGATGCCTTCGGCGGCGACTTCCTTGGCGAGGCCGATGGTCATCGTGTCGAGCGCGCCCTTGGTCGCCGCGTAGTGCACCCACACGCCGGGCGTGCCGAGCTGCGACGCGCCGGAGCCGACGTTGACGATCGCGCCGCCGCGCCCGCCGTGGCGGGTCGACATCCTGCGGATCGCCTCGCGGGCGCAGAGGAAGGGCGCCCGCACGTTGGTGCGCAGCACCTCGTCGAGGCGAGCCGGATCGAGCTCGTCGACACGCGCCACGCCGCCGGTGACGCCGGCGTTGTTGACCAGCGCGGTGAGCGGGCCGAGCGCGTCCGCCGCCTCGAAGACGCGTGCGACCGCGGCCTCGTCGCCGACGTCGGCGCGCAGCGCGATGGCGCGCCCGCCGGCCGCGGCGATGTCCGCGAGGACCGCTTCGGCGTCGGCCGACCGGTCGCGATAGACGAGCGCGACCGCCCACCCGGTACGCGCCGCCAGGCGAGCGGTGGCCGCGCCGATGCCTCGGCCTCCTCCGGTGACGATCATGGTGCCGCGCGGGCTCATCCCGGGTCTCCTCGGTGTGGTGTCGGGTACAGGGTCGGGTACGGCGCCCGCGGCCGGGCTCGGCGCGGGTTCAGATCACCTGGTGCTGCTGCAGCCAGCGGTGCACCAGCTGCAGCCGCGCCAGCGGCTCCTCCAGCGCCATCAGCTTGTGGCGCGCCGGGTTCGGGATCGGCAGGAACTCGGCCAGCCGGTTCGCGATCCAGGCGGCCGACTCGAAGTCGCAGGGCTCGGCGATCATCCGCTTCTCGGCATCGGGCTCGCGGGTACGGAGTTCGTCGACGATCCGGTGCACGAGCATCGTGCATTCGGCCATCTCGTCGGGCACCTCGAGCCGCGGATCCTCCGGCAGCTCGTCGACGCTCGCGCGGATCAGGCCGTTGCCGCCGACGCGCCGGTCGATGATGCGAAAGCGCGAGCCGCCGATCGTGCGCAGCTGCAGCACCCCGAGCTGCTCCATGTCCCAGCCGCGGATGTGCGCGAGCGTGCCGACGGGCTCGTGCTCGGCCGGCTCGCCGACCTCGCCGCCCTTCGTGATCAGGCACACACCGAACGGCTGTTCTCGGTGCATGCAGTCGCGCACCATGTCCATGTAGCGCGCCTCGAAGATCCGCAGCGGCAGCACGCCGCCCGGGAACAGGACGGTGCCCAGCGGGAACAGCGGCACGTCGGCGAGCATGTGCTGCATGGGGCCTCAGGCGGCGAGCTGGCGCGCGGCGAGCGCGCGATGACGCACGAGCACGCGCTCGGCCGGACGGAAGCGCTGGGCGAGTTGCTCGACCACGTACACCGATCGGTGCTGGCCGCCGGTGCACCCGATCGCCACCGTCAGGTAGCTGCGGTTCTCCTGCACGTACGACGGCAGCCAGGTGGTGAGGAAGTGGCCGATGTGGTCGATCATCCGGCGCACCGACGGCACCTCGCGCAGGAACTGCGCGACCGGCTCGTCGAGCCCCGAGAGCGGCCGCAGCTGCGGCGTGTAGTACGGGTTGGGCAGGCAGCGCACGTCGAACACCAGGTCGGCGTCGAGCGGCACGCCGTACTTGAACGCGAACGACTCGAAGAGCAGCACCATCGAGGCGCGCTCGAGTCCGACCACGTCGCGCACCCATTGGCGCAGCACGTTCGGATGCAGGTCGCTGGTGTCGATCGACACGCCCACGTCCTCGATCGCGCTCATCAGCTCGCGCTCGTTCTCGATCGACTCGAGCAGCGTCGGCGCCGGCTCGTCGGGTCGGACCTGCATCGTCATCGGATGGCGGCGCCGCGTCTCGGAATAGCGCTGCACCAGCGTGTCGGTGCGCGCGTTGAGGAAGAGCACCTTCACGTCGTGGCCATGGCTCGCGAGCCCGCCGATGATCTGCCTCAGGTCGCCGACCGACTCGCCGCCGCGCGCGTCGATCGACACCGCGACCCGGCCGTAGCCCTGCTCCTCGAGCGAGGCGATCACCTCGTGCAGGAACTTGGCCGGCAGGTTGTCGATGCAGAAGAACCCGTCGTCCTCGAGCACGTTGATCGCGATCGACTTGCCCGAGCCCGAGATTCCCGTCACCAGCACGACCCGCATCACGTCACTCCGACGAAGCCTCGATGGCCCGCTGCTGGCGCGCGACGAACTCGCGCATCGTATCGATCCCGCGCAGGCGCAGGATGGTGTTCCGAACGGCGGCCTCGGTCAGGACCGCGATGTTGCGGCCGGCCGCCACCGGGACGACGACCTTGCGCACCTGCATGCCGAGCACCTCCTGGGAGAGGTCCTCCAGCGGCAGGCGCTCGTACTCGTCCTCGTGGGTGCTGCGCCGGACCAGGTGCACGATCAGCTTCAGGCGCATCTTGCGGCGGACCGCGGTCTCGCCGAACACAGTCTTGATGTCGAGCAGCCCGAGGCCCCGGACCTCGAGCAGCCCGTGGAGCATCGGCGGGCATCGGCCTTCGATGGTGCGCGGGCCGATGCGGTGCAGCTCGACCACGTCGTCGGCCACCAGGCCGTGGCCGCGGCTGACCAGCTCCAGGCCGAGCTCGCTCTTGCCCAGCCCGGACTCGCCGGTGATCATCACCCCGAGGCCGAGCACGTCCATCAGCACGCCGTGCATGTTGCACGACACCGCGAGCGACTTGGCCAGCAGGCTGCGCAGCAGCTCGATCGCGCGGGCGCTCGGCAGCGCGCACTCGAGCAGCGGCAGCCCGTAGGCGTCGCAGGCGGCGACGAGGTCGGGCGGCGGCAGGATGCCCTCGGTCATCACCAGGGCGGGCGGCTCGCCGGCGACGATCTCGTCGATGATGTGCTGTCGCCGGGCGTCGCTCAGGCGATGGAAGTAGGCGACCTCGGCGATCCCGAGCACCTGGATGCGGTGCGGGTGGATCAGGTTCAGGTAACCGACCTGGTCGACGGTGTCGGGCGCCGGCATGGCCGCAGGGCGCTCGGCCCCCTTGAATCCGCCGACCCAGCGCAGCGACAGGGTCTCGGCGGCCCGCTCGACGAGCTCGCGGACGGTCAGCGTGGGCAGGGGCCGCAGCCCGTCGTCGATCGGGACGATGGGGTCGGTGTCGGAGCGGGCGGGACCGGGAGGCGCGGCAGACATCCCAACCACTGTACACCGGTGCCCGGTGCGATGCAGCCTGGGGCGGACTCAGGCTGCGGGGCGGTACGGCTCCCAGGTGGCGAGCACCCGGTGGATCGAGGCGGCGTCGTCGGAGGTCATCAGCGTCTCCCGGATGCCGGTGTCCGAGAGCAGCTCGGCCAGCTCGGACAGGATCTCGAGGTGCTCCTCGGTCGCGTGCTCGGGGACCAGCAGGAAGACGAGCAGCTTGACCGGCTGGCCGTCGGGCGAATCGAAGGGGATCGGCTCGGCGACGCGCACGACCGCGGCGATCGCGTCGCGCAGGCCCTTGATGCGTCCGTGGGGAATCGCGACCGACTGTCCGAGCCCGGTTGACCCGAGCCGTTCACGGGCGAAGAGCGAGTCGAACACCTTGCCGCGCTCGATGCCGTGCTCGTTCTCGAAGAGGAGCGCGGCCTGCTCGAACACCCGCTTCTTGCTCGAGACCTGGAGGTCGAGCAGGACATTGCGGGCCGGCAGCAACTTGGCGATTCGATTCATATCGGTAGCCGCGAGCGGCCGGTTGTTGCGATGCAAAAGCGCGGCAAGACCCGCGCCCGACCCGATGTCGCGGCCGATTATAGCCACGATTCCCGGCGCTGGAATGCCAACTATTTTGCGTTGCGGAAAACCGATTTCGGGTTCGCCCGGACGCCCCGCCGACCGCGGCAGGACTGTCCGGGCCCTGTCCGGGACAGGTCAGGTTTCGACGTGGTGCTTGATCGCTTCGTGGGGATGCGCGAAGCGCTTGTCCTTGTACTTGAGGACCTGGCGGTCCAGCTTGTCCACCAGCGAGTCGATGGCGGCATAGAGGTCGTCGTCGACCGACTCCGCGAAGATGTCCTTGCCCCGGACGTGCAGCGCGATCTCGGCCTTCTGTCTGAGTTTGTCCACCGATAGCAGCACGTTCACGTCGATCACCTGGTCGAAGTGACGCCGGATCTTGTCGAGCTTAACCGTGACGTATTCGCGCAACGCAGGGGTGACTTCGAGATGGTGCCCGCTGATGGAGAGATTCATGAATGCTCCTGAAAGGCTCACGACGTTGCGTTGGCGGCGCAGCGGGCACGCCGTCGTCGGGCGATCTCGGCGGAGGCTTCTACAGCGTCTTGCGCTGTGCGACCGGCGGGATCTGCAGCGCCTCGCGGTACTTCGCGACCGTGCGGCGTGCGACGACGATGCCCTGCTCGCCGAGGACTTCGGCGATTCGGCTGTCGGATAGGGGGGTCTTGGGATCCTCCGCGGTGACGAGCTGCTTGATCAGGGCCCTGATCGCGGTGCTGGAGGCGGCACCACCCGTGTCGGTCGCCACATGGCTCCCGAAGAAGTACTTCATCTCGAACGTGCCGAACGGCGTGTGCATGTACTTATGTGTGGTGACGCGAGATACCGTCGATTCGTGCAGGCCCAGTGCATCCGCGATCTCGCGCAGCACCAGCGGCCTCATCGCGACCGCCCCGTGCGTGAAGAAGGCACGCTGCCGGTCGACGATCGCCTGCGCGACGCGCTGGATGGTGTCGAATCGCTGCTGGACATTCTTGACCAGCCAGCGCGCTTCCTGCAACTGGGACGAGAGGCTGCTGCCGGGCCCGCCGCGGCTGCGCTTGAGGATCTGCGCATACACGTCATTGATGCGCAGCTTGGGCATCACGTCCGGGTTGAGGACCGCCGACCAGCCGCCCTTGCCGCGCCGCACCATCACGTCGGGCACGACGTAGGCGGGCGGTTCGCCGGAGAAGCCGCTCGCAGGGCGGGGATTGAGACTCTGGATCAGCGTCTGCGCCGCCCGGAGCTCGTCGTCGTCGCAGCGCAGCACCCGCTTGAGCCGCGCGAAATCGCGCGCGCCGAGCAGCTCGAGATGCTGATGCGCGATCGCGCCGGCGAGCTTGAGCGTCGTCTCCGCCGGTCGGTCGACGGGCGGCAGGTTGGAGAGCTGCAGAAGCAGGCATTCCGGAATGGATCGGGCGCCGACGCCGGGCGGGTCGAAGCTCTGCAGCATGCGCAGCGCGCCGGACAGCTCTTCGGGCTCGATCTCGAGCTCGACCGGGAGCGCCTCCATCAGCTCGTCGAGACTCGCGCGCAGGTATCCGTCGGCATCGAGCTCGTCGATCAGCAGCGTGACCAGGGCCTTGTCGCGGCGTGAGCCGCTGGTGCCGGCGAGCTGGCGCATCAGGTGCTCGCGCAGCGTGTCGCCGGTGGTGGCCACCTGCGGGAACTCGCGCTCGTCGTCGTCCTGCTCGCTGCGGCTGCCGCGCCCGTCCGTGCCCCACTCGAGCCCGTGATCGGCATAGCCGTCGTCGGACGGGCCGGACTCGCCCCGGTCGGCGCCGTCGTCGGGCACCTCGGCGCGCTCGGCGGGGGGCGGAGGGGGGGCTGCGTCGCCTTCGTGGTCGATGCCGGGGCCGCTGTGGTCGAGCGAGCCGTTGGGCGAGATCCGGGCGCAGTCGGCGAGCGGGTCGTCGAGCCGCTCGAGCAGCGGGTTCTCGGCCAGGATCTGCTCGAGCTCCTGGTTCAGCTCGAGCGTCGACAGCTGCAGCAGCCGGATCGACTGCTGCAGCTGGGGCGTCAGCGCGAGCTGCTGGGAGAACCTGAGCTGTAGGGACGGTTTCATCGACGAGGGCCTGGGCGGCCCGGCGATCCCGTCACATGCGGAACTCTTCGCCGAGATAGGCCTTGCGAACGCGATCGTCCTGGATCACTTCGTCGGGCCGCCCGAAAGCAAGAACGATACCATCATTGATGATGTAGGCGCGGTCGCAGATCCCGAGGGTTTCCCGAACGTTGTGGTCGGTGATCAGCACGCCGATCGAGCGCTCCTTGAGGAAGCGCACGATCCGCTGGATCTCGATCACCGCGATCGGGTCGACGCCGGCGAAGGGCTCGTCGAGCAGGATGAACCGGGGCGAGGTCGCGAGCGCCCGGGCGATCTCGACGCGGCGCCGCTCGCCGCCCGACAGCGACTGCGCCGGATTCGAGCGCAGGTGGGAGATCTGGAGCTCGTCGAGCAGCGCGTCGAGCCGGCGCTGCAGCTCCGGTTTCGCGAGCGGGCGGCCGTCGGCGTCGACCTGCAGTTCGAGCACCGCGAGCACGTTCTCCTCGACGCTCAGCTTGCGGAAGACAGACGCCTCCTGAGGCAGGTAGGACAGCCCGAGGCGGGCCCGCCTGTGGATCGGCAGCCGGCTGATGGAGTGGCCGTCGAGCTCGATGGCGCCGCCGTCGGTGGGGACGAGCCCGGCGATCATGTAGAAGCAGGTGGTCTTGCCGGCGCCGTTGCGCCCGAGCAGGCCGACGACCTCGCCGCTGCTCACGTCGACCGACACGTCCCTGACGACGGTCCGGCTGCCGTAGACCTTCATCAGGTTGCGGGCGACCAGCCGGCTCGCGGGGGGCGATGCGGCGGCGGCGGCGGCGGCCGCCGCCGCCGCGGGCGACTCGTCGGCGCCCATCAGCGCGGCTCTGCCGGTCGCGGCGCGACGGCCGGGCCCGCGCCGGGACGTGCCGCCCCGCCCGGCGAGGGGGCGGGCGCGGCGGCGGCGCCGTCGCCGAGCCGCGGCTGGATCACGACGCGCACGCGTCCGCCGGTCACCGCCGGGCCGGCGGCCGTGCCGCCCTCGACCTCGTACTGCTCGGTCCGGCTGTCGTAGACGATGACCGCGCCCTCGATCTCGTCGACGACCCGGGTGCCCTCGAGGCGGCGGACCTTCGCCCGGCCGGTGAAGCGCAGCCGCTCGGTCTTGCCGTCGTAGTGGACCTCCTCGCCATAGCCCTCGACCCACTCGTCGATGCCGTCGCGCTTCTGGCGGAAGCTCGCGAGGCGGCCGTTGGCGGTGCCGTACTGGTAGCCCTCGGCGTCCTGCTGCAGCACGAGCCTGTCGCCCCGCATGGTGATCGTGCCGCGGGTCAGGACCACCGAGCCGGTGAACACGTTGACCTGCTTGAGGTCGTCGTAGTTCATCCGGTCGGACTCGACGTTGGTCGGCTTGTAGCGGTCGGCCCGCTCGGCGTGCGCGTCCGGCGCGCAGACGATGGCCAGGCTCGCGACACAGGCCGCGACGTGGCGTGACAGCGGACCGGGTTGTCGGGTCATCGGGGAGATCGGGAACTCCGTCTGCGACGGCTCAGCGGGCGCCGCCGGCGGGCACAGGCTCCGTCTGGGCCGGCGCGCCGGCTGGCGGGGCGAAGGGGGGTACGACCACGCGGACCTGCGAGTCTACCCGCAATTGCCGGGTGCGATTGTTCAACTCCATGCCGACGCCGTTCAGCTGCTGGCCGCCCTGGATGAGCGCCACCGGCCAGCTGGTGCGGACGATGTCCTCGTCCGGCAGCACCACCGCGTACTCGGTCTCGACCTTCATCGGCGCGGCCCGGTCGGTCGCCGCGCGGGTGAGCACCACGTTGCCCGACAGCCGTGCCTCCTCGCCGCCCTGGATCAGGCGTCCGCGGTTGGCGGTGATGGTGATGCGGGGGCGCGCCGGATCGAGGCTGACCATCACGGGGTCCTCGAATTCGGCGACGTCGTCCTCGGGAAAGTGCTGGAGCTGGCTCGCCTCGAGGCGGTAGGAAGGCTCGCCCTGGTCGTTCATCGTCAGCAGGGCCATCCGCTCGACGAAGTAGTCGGGGCGGTCGGGCGGGACCTTCCGGGGCGCCCTCGAGCCGCCGTCGGCGTTCGACACCTGAGCCAGGTAGAAGGTGAAGAGCCCCAGGGCCCCGAGCAGCACGACCGACACCACGGCGGCGATCCGATCGAGGGAGCGGGCCTTCATCGTGCGGGCGCGGTCGGCGAGGCGGGGGCGACGCGGTTCAGGCGATGCGGCCGTCGAAGCGGCCGAGCATCGCGTCCAGGCGGCCCTGCACGCGCAGCAGGTGCTCGGCGAGCTCGCGCACGGCGCCGCCGCCGGCGGGCACGGTCGCGGTCCAGTGCGCGACGCGCAGCACCTCGGGGGCGGCGTCGGGCACGGCGGCTGCGAAGCCGACCGCATGCATCGCCGGCAGGTCGGGCCAGTCGTCGCCCATGAAGCCGGCCTGCCCGGGCTCGAGGCCCGACTGCGCGCACAGCTCGCGCATCGCCGCCGCCTTGTCGCCGATGCCCTGGAGCACGGTGTCGATGCGCAGCTCGCGTGCGCGCTGTTCGACGATCGGGGAGCTGCGGCCTGTGACCAGCGCCACCCGGATGCCGGCCTCGCGCAGCAGCACCAGGCCCAGGCCGTCGCGCACCGAGAAGCGCTTGAACGCCTCGCCCGAGGGGGCGATGTGCAGGCCGCCGTCGGTCAGCGTGCCGTCGACGTCGAAGGCCATCAGCCGCACGGCGGCGGCCCGCTCGAGGGCGGTCGCGCTCATACGACGCGCGCCGTCAGCAGGTCGTGGATGTTCAGCGCGCCGACCATCCGCCGCCCTGCATCGAGCACCAGCAGCTGCCCGATGCGGCGCTCCTCCATCCGGCGCACCGCCTCGACCGCGAGCGCCTCGGCGTTGATCGATGCCGGGGTGCGCGTCATCACGTCGTCGACCCGCAGTCCGCCGATGTCGGTGGTGCGCTCGAGCAGCCGGCGCAGGTCGCCGTCGGTGAAGATGCCGGCGACCCGGCCCTCGCGATCGACGACCGCGGTCATGCCCATGCGCTTGCGGGTGACCTCGAGGATCGCGGCCGGCAGCGGCGCGCCCAGGGGCACCGACGGCAGGGCGTCGCCGCTGCGCATCACGTCGGAGACGCGGGTCAGCAGCTTGCGCCCGAGCGAGCCGCCCGGATGCGAGCGCGCGAAGTCGTTGGCATCGAAGCCGCGCGCGTCGAGCAGGGCGACGGCGAGGGCATCGCCCAGGGCGAGGGCCGCCGTGGTGCTGGCCGTGGGCGCGAGGTTCAGCGGGCAGGCCTCCTTGTCGACGCGGGCATCGAGATGCGCGTCGGCCTCGCGCGCGAGCGGCGAGTCGGGGTCGCCGGTCATGGCGACCAGCTTGGCGCCCTGGCGCTTGACCGGCACGACGATCGCGAGCAGCTCCTCGGTGCGACCGGAGTTGGACAGCGCGACGAACACGTCGTCGCGGGTGACCATGCCGAGGTCGCCGTGGCTGGCCTCGGCAGGATGCACGAAGAAGGCCGGCGTGCCGGTGGAGGCGAGCGTGGCGGCGAGCTTGCGCGCGACGTGCCCGGACTTGCCGATGCCGCTGACGACGACGCGTCCGCGGCAGCCGAGGATGAGCCTGCAGGCCTCGACGAACCCGGGTCCGATGCGTGCCCCGAGCGCCCCGACCGCATCGGCCTCGATGCGCAGCACCTCTCGCGCCTGCGCGACGAGGCGGTCCGCGTCGGCCGGCGTGGCTACAATCGGGTCGGTCATCGGTCGAGTATAGCGTGCTGCCGTGCACCGTTCCGACCGCCTCCTCCTCCGGAAAACCCAGCCATGCCCGCCTCGCGCCGCCGATGCTGACGGCCCTCGAAGTCACCTTGCTGCTGCTCGCGGCGAGCATCGTCGCGGTGCTGATGCTGCGCGCGCTCGGCATGCCGGCGCTGGTCGCCTACCTGCTCGTGGGTGTCGTGCTCGGCCCGTACGCGGGCAACCTCGCGGCCAATACGGAGGCGGTCCACACGCTCGCCGAGCTCGGCGTCGTGTTCCTGATGTTCACGCTCGGCCTGGAGTTCAACCTCGCCAAGCTCACCGCGATGCGCCGCTTCGTGCTCGGGCTCGGCTCGGCGCAGGTCTTCGCCACCATCGGCGCGGTGGTGCTCGCGGCGGTCGCGCTGCCCGCGGCGTGGCTCGCCTGGGCGCTGCCCGGCGGGCTCGACTGGCGCGGCGCGCTGGCGCTGGGCGGGGCCGTCGCGATGTCTTCGACCGCCCTGGTGAGCAAGCTGCTGGCCGAGCGCCGCGCACTCGAGACCGATCACGGCCGACGGGTCTTCGCGGTGCTGCTGTTCCAGGACCTCGCGCTGATCCCCCTGCTGATCGTCATCCCAGCGCTCGGCGGCGGGCAGGCCGACTGGTGGACGCCGGTCGGCTTCGCGCTCGCCAAGGCGGCGCTCCTGCTGGTCGTGCTGCTGCGCTTCGGCCCGCCCCTGATGCACCAGTGGTTCCTGCGCGTCGCGCGGCAGCGTTCGCACGAGCTGTTCACGCTCAACATCCTGCTGGCGGCGCTGTTCTTCGCCTGGCTGACCAAGCAGGCCGGCCTGTCGATGGAGCTGGGCGCCTTCGTCGCCGGCATGCTGATCTCGGAGACCGAGTACCGCCACCAGGTCGAGGAGGACATCAAACCCTTCCGCGACATCCTGCTCGGCCTGTTCTTCATCACCATCGGCATGAAGCTCGACCTGGCGGTGGTGCTCCAGTCGTGGCCGCTGGTGCTGTTCTGCACGACGCTGCCGATCCTGCTGAAGTTCGGGCTGGTGGTCGCGATCTCGCGGGCGATGGGCGACACCGCCCCGGTCGCCATCCGAACCGGGGTCTGGCTCGCCCAGGCCGGCGAGTTCGCGTTCGTGCTGCTGGCCCTGGCCGCCGACTCGAAGCTGCTCGAGCCGGACGCGCTGCAGCCGATGCTCGCGGCGATGCTGCTGTCGATGCTCGCGAGCCCCTGGCTGATCGCACGCGCCGACTGGCTCGCGCTCCGGGTCTCGCAGCAGGAATGGCTGCAGCGATCGCTGCAGCTGCAGACCATCGCCGCCCGCAGCCTGTCGCGCGACCGGCACATCCTGATCTGCGGCTACGGCCGGAGCGGCCAGAGCCTGGCCCACGTGCTGGAGGCCGAGAAGGTGCCGTTCGTCGCGCTCGACCTCGACCCCGACCGGGTCCGCGAGGCGACCTCGGCGGGCGAATCGGTGGTCTACGGGGACTCGACCCGCCGCGAGACGCTGCTGGCCGCCGGTGTGCACCGGGCTTCGGTGCTGGTGGTGACCTACGACGACACGGCGGCCGCGCTGCGGCTGCTGCGCGTGGTGCGCGAGCTCGCGCCGCAGCTGCCGGTGGTGGTGCGCACCGCGACCGACGCCGACCTCGAGCGGCTGCGCGAGGCCGGTGCCACCGAGGTCGTGCCCGAGGTGGTCGAGGGCAGCCTGATGCTCGCCTCGCACGCGCTGGCGCTCAACGGCGTGCCGCTGGCCCGCGTGCTCCGCCGGATCCGTTCCATCCGCGAAGGCCGCTACAGCCTGCTGCGCGGCTACTTCCACGGTGCCGACGACCAGGAGGCCGAGACCATCGAGGCCGACCACCTGCGGCTGCATGCGGTGACCCTGGCTGCCGGTGCGTCGGCCATCGGCCAGCCGCTGTCGGCGCTGCCGCTGGAAGGCTGCGCCATCACCGCACTGGTGCGGGGCGGCCGCCGCCGCCTGGAATGGCCGGCCGACCTCGCCGCCGAGGCCGGCGACACCCTGGTGCTGTCCGGCACGGTCGAGCAGGTCGGCTCGGCCGAGGCCAGGCTGCTGCGCATGGGTGCCCCGGGGCGAACGTGACCGCCTTGCTACACTGCGCGCTTACCGATGCCAGGGCTGCCGGGGATCCCCCTGCGGCCGCACCCTTGCCCGACTCCCCGCCCTTCGTCTCCTTCGAGGCCCTGCATTTCGGCTATGCGGGGCGCCCGCTGCTGCACGACGTCACGCTGCATGCGCGGCGCGGCGAGGTCGTCGCGCTGATGGGCGGCTCGGGGTCGGGCAAGACGACGCTGCTGCGGCTGCTCGGCGGGCAGCTCCGCGCGAACGCCGGGCGGGTCCGCTTCGACGGTCAGGACGTCGGCGCGCTCGGACGCGAGGCGCTCTACCGGCTGCGGCGGCGCATGGGCATGCTGTTCCAGTTCGGCGCGCTGTTCACCGACCTGTCGGTCTTCGAGAACGTGGCCTTTCCGCTGCGCGAGCACACCCGGCTGCCCGAGTCGATGATCCGCGACCTGGTGCTGATGAAGCTCGACGCGGTCGGCCTGCGCGGCGCGGCCGCACTCATGCCTTCGCAGGTCTCGGGCGGCATGGCGCGCCGGGTGGCGCTCGCCCGTGCGATCGCACTCGACCCGCCGCTGCTGATGTACGACGAGCCCTTCGCCGGCCTCGATCCGATCTCGCTCGGCACCATCGCCCACCTGATCCGCGAGCTGAACGATGCGCTCGGCGCGACCTCGATCGTCGTCACCCACGACGTGCCCGAGACCTTCGCCATCGCCGACCGGGTCTACCTGCTCGGCGACGGGCGCATCGTCGCGTCCGGCACGCCCGACGCGCTGCGCGCCTCGTCCGACCCGTACGTGCTCCAGTTCCTGCACGGCTCGCGCGACGGCCCGGTTCAGTTCCACCGCCCGGCGCCCCCGATCGCCGACGACCTGGGGCTGCCCCGGTGAGCGCGGTGGCGGCGCGGCTGGGTGCCTGGGTGCTCGACCGGCTGGCCGGCATCGGGCACGGCGCCCGCTTCTTCCTGAGGCTGCTGGCCCTGCTGCCCGGCGCGTTCATGCGGCCGCGGCTGGTCATCGACCAGCTCCACTTCATCGGCAACCGCTCGCTGTCGATCATCCTGGTATCGGGCCTGTTCGTCGGCTTCGTGCTCGGCTTCCAGGGCTACTACATCCTGCAGCGCTACGGCTCGGCCGAGGCGCTCGGCCTGATGGTGGCGCTGTCGCTGCTGCGCGAGCTCGGACCCGTGGTCGCGGCGCTGCTGTTCGCCGGCCGCGCCGGCACCTCGCTCACCGCCGAGATCGGCCTGATGAAGGCCGGCGAGCAGCTCTCGGCGATGGAGATGATGGCCGTCGACCCGATGGCGCGCGTGCTCGCGCCGCGCTTCGCCGCTGCGGTGATCGCGATGCCGGTGCTGGCAACGCTGTTCTCGGCGGTCGGCGTGATCGGCGGCTGGGGCGTCGGCGTGCTGCTGATCGGCGTCGACGCGGGCGGCTTCTGGTCCCAGATGCAGGCCGGTGTCGACGTCTTCGGCGACCTCGGCAACGGCGTCATCAAGAGTGTGGTGTTCGGCTTCGTCTGCGCGTTCACCGCCCTGTACGTCGGGCACGAGGCGCAGCCGACCCCCGAGGGCGTGTCGCGGGCGACCACGACCACGGTCGTCGCCTCTTCGCTCGCCGTGCTCGGCTTCGACTTCATCCTCACCGCGCTGATGTTCGGCGCCGTCTGAAGGAACGATCATGAATACAGACCACCGGGCCGCCCGATGAGCACGAACCGCCGGATCGACACCATGGTGGGCGGCTTCGTGCTGCTCGGGCTGGCGGCGCTGCTGTTCCTGGCGCTCAAGGCCGGCAATCTCGGCAGCTTCACCGGCGGCGGGACCTATGCGACGCAGGCCCGCTTCGACAACATCGGCGGGCTGAAGGTGCGCGCCCCGGTCAAGAGCGCGGGCGTCGTGGTCGGTCGTGTCGCTGCGATCGGCTTCGACGACAAGACCTACCAGGCGGTCGTGTCGCTGTCGATCGACGAGCGCTTCCGCTTCCCGAAGGACAGCTCGGCGAAGATCCTGACGTCAGGCTTGCTCGGCGAGCAGTACATAGGACTGGAGGCCGGCGGCGACGACAAGATGCTGGCGGCCGGCGACACCATCCGCATGACGCAGTCCGCGATCGTCCTGGAGAACCTCATCGGGCAGTTCCTGTTCAGCAAGGCGGCCGAGGGAGACAAGAAGCCGTGACAGCCTCTGCGGACCCGCCGGCCCGCGCCCGCCCGTCAGGGCGGCTGCGGGCGCTCGGCGCCGCCGCCGTGCTGGCGGTGCTGCTCGCTGCCGAAGGCTGCGCCGGACTGGGTGAGGGGCGCGGACCCGCGGGCGCCGATGCTGCGGCCGCGGCCGCGATCGGCGCGGCCGGCGCGGTCAGCGCCGGCAGCGCGACCCGGGGCGACGCCGACTACGGCGACGCCGACTCCGACCGGGCACGCATCGCCGCCATCGACCCGTTCGAGCCGCTCAACCGCGGCATCGCTCGGTTCAACGACACCCTCGACCGCTGGGTGTTCCGCCCGGTGGCGGTCTTCTACGACCAGTACACCCCCGAGGTGTTCCAGATGATCGCCCGCAACGTGCTGTCGAACCTGCTCGACCCGTACATCGCGCTGAACAACTTCCTGCAGGGCAAGCCGGGGGCGGGCTTCAACGACCTCGGCCGCTTCGCCTTCAACTCGACCTGCCCATCTTCGGTCCGTCCAACCTTCGCGACGGATTCGGATTCGGCGTCGACGCCTATGCAGCCCTGATCAACCGCTTCGACAACGTGCGGTTCCGCAACAGCGCGGCCGGGGTGCAGTTCGTGGACGTCCGAGCGCAGCTGCTGCCCGCCGATCGTCTGCTGAACGACGCCCTCGACCGTTACACCCTGATGCGCGACACCTATCTCCAGAGGCGCCGCAATCTCGTGTTCGACGGCAACCCGCCCGACGACGAGTGACTCCCGGACTCCCGATCATGACCCGATTCCTGCTGGCGGCACTCGCCGCCTGGCTCCTCGCGCTGGCTCCCGCCGGCCCCGCCCTGGCGCAGGCCGCGGTGGCGCCCGACGAGCAGATCCGCGCGATGAGCACGCAGATCCTCGAGCGCATCAAGGCCGACCGCGACCTGCAGGCCGGCGACCTGCGCAAGATGTCGCAGTTCGTCGACGAGACGATCATGCCGAGCGTGAACTTCGAGCGGATGACCGCGCTCTCCGTCGGCCGCGGCTGGCGCCAGGCCACGCCCGAGCAGCAGAAGCAGCTGATGGTCGAGTTCCGCGCGCTGCTGCTGCGGACCTATGCCGGCGCGCTGTCGGCGGTGAAGGACCAGACGGTGCGGGTCAAGCCGCTGCGGGCCGGTGCCGACGACGCCGAGGTGATCGTGCGCAGCGAGATCGTGCAGAGCCGCGGCGACCCGATCCAGCTCGACTACCGGATGGAGAAGGCCGGCACCGCCTGGCGGATCTACGACCTGAACGTGCTCGGGGTCTGGCTGGTCGAGACCTACCGCAACCAGTTCACCCAGGAGATCAACGCGCGCGGGATCGACGGGCTGATCAAGAGCCTGGGCGACCGCAACCGTGCGTTCGCCCAGGGCGGCAAGGGCTGAGGCGAGGTGCCCGCCTTCCCGGCAGAGATCC
Organism: Burkholderiales bacterium; assembly: GCA_026399835.1. Taxonomy (GTDB): domain Bacteria; phylum Pseudomonadota; class Gammaproteobacteria; order Burkholderiales; family Burkholderiaceae_E; genus UBA4615. The sequence continues at coordinate 17,207 of JAPLQE010000082.1, forward strand.
TGATGGACGGGGCGCCCGCCGCGCTGCAGGCGGCGCGCGAGGCGCTCGCGGCGGCTGGCGGCCTCGACCTGGCGCCGCTGGCGCGCTTCGATTCCTCGGCGGTCGCCGTGCTGGTGGCGCTGCGGCGCGAGGCCGGTTCCGGCGTCGTCTTCCGCAACCCCCCGCCGAACTTGCGTAAACTCGCGTCCCTCTATGGCGTCGAGGCCGCGCTGTTCGGCCCGTCGGCACGCTGACCGGGCCGGGCGCCGTCGCCGGAGCCGTCTCCGCACCCGGTGCCTCGGACCCGGCGCCGTGGTGCCCGCCAGGTCGTCTGCTCCCCGCACCGCCGAATTCGCCGATCCCGTCCCGCCCATGCCCGCCGTCATCGACATCGCCTCGGTTCACAAGCGCTACGGCGCGTTCGAGGCGCTGCGCGGCGTGTCGCTGCAGGTCGAGGCGGGCGAGTTCTTCGGGCTGCTCGGCCCCAACGGCGCCGGCAAGACCTCGCTGATCTCGATCGTCGCCGGCCTGAACCGGCCGAGCTCGGGGACGGTCCGGGTGATGGGCCACGACGTCGTCGCCGACTACCGGGCGGCGCGCCGCGCGCTCGGCGTGGTGCCTCAGGAGCTGGTCTTCGACCCCTTCTTCACGGTGCGCGAGACGCTGCGCCTGACCTCGGGCTACTACGGCCTGAAGCGCAACGACGCCTGGATCGACGAGATCCTGCACCACCTCGACCTGACGTCGAAGGCCGATGCGAACATGCGCGCCCTGTCGGGCGGCATGAAGCGCCGGGTGCTGGTCGCGCAGGCCCTGGTGCACCGGCCGCCGGTGATCGTGCTGGACGAGCCGACCGCGGGGGTCGACGTCGAGCTGCGCCAGACGCTGTGGAGGTTCGTGCGCGGGCTCAACCGGGACGGGCACACCATCGTGCTCACGACGCACTACCTGGAGGAGGCGCAGGAGCTGTGCGGGCGCATCGCGATGCTCAAGGCGGGCCGCGTGGTCGCGCTCGAGCGCACCGCCGACCTGCTCGGACGTTTCGGCGGCGGCACCGTGTCCTTGAGGCTCTCGGGCGCACCGCTGCCGCCGGCGCTGCGCCCGCTGCTGCAGGGCGAGCCGGCCGCGGACGGGCGGATCGCGCTGCGCCTGGAGGACTGGCAGCGGCTCGAGCCGATCCTCGCCGCGCTGCGCGAGGCCGGCTGCCGGATCGAGGAGATGGAGCTCGCCCACACCGATCTGGAGGACGTGTTCCTGAAGATCATGGCTCAGAACCCGGCCGTGCCGCCGAGCCCGGGAGTCCCGTCATGACCGGCTTCCAGACCCTGCTCCACAAGGAGATCCTGCGCTTCTGGAAGGTCGCGGTGCAGACCGTCGCCGCGCCGGTGCTGACCGCGATGCTCTACCTGCTCGTCTTCTCGCAGGCGCTCGCCGAGCACGTCCAGGTCTACCCGGGCGTGCCGTACGTGAACTTCCTCGTACCAGGCCTGGTCATGATGTCGGTGCTGCAGAACGCGTTCGCCAACGCGTCCTCGTCGCTGATCCAGTCGAAGGTCACCGGCAACCTGGTGTTCGTGCTGCTGCCGCCGCTGTCGCCGCTGGAGCTCTTCGGCGCCTATGTTCTGGCGGCTGTCGTGCGCGGCCTGATGGTGGGCACCGGGGTGTTCCTGGTGACCGCCTGGTTCGCCCCGCCGATGTTCGCCGCCCCCGGCTGGATCCTGGTCTTCGCGGTCCTGGGCAGCGCGATTCTCGGTACAATGGGGCTGATCGGCGGGATCTGGGCCGAGAAGTTCGACCAGATCGCGATGTTCCAGAACTTCCTGATCATGCCGGCGACCTTCCTCGCCGGCGTCTTCTATTCCGTGCATTCGCTGCCGGCGTTCTGGCAGACGGTGTCGCACCTGAACCCGTTCTTCTACATGGTCGACGGCTTCCGCTACGGCTTCTTCGGGCACTCCGACGTGCCGCCCGCCGTCAGCCTCGCGATCGTCCTCGCGACGCTGGCCGTCGTGGCCGGCGTGGCGCTGCGGATGCTGCACACCGGCTGGCGGATCCGCCACTGACGCCCCCCCCGGCGCGGGCCTCCCGCACGCGCCACCACGCCGTCCCCTACGCATCATGACCACCCCCGACGCCATCCACCGGTACATCACCGACGGCCTGCCGTGCGAGCACCTGCACGTCGACGGCGACGGCCGCCACTTCGAGGCGACGATCGTCTCGGCGCAGTTCGCCGGCAAGCGCCCGATCCAACGGCATCAGATGGTCTACGCAGTGCTGGGCGACCGGATGCGCGAGGAGATCCACGCGCTGTCGATGACCACGCTGACGCCCGAGGAGTGGGCGGCACGGCGCACGAAGTAGGACCGAGATGGACAAGCTGCTGATCCACGGCGGCCGCCGCCTGCAGGGCGAGGTTCGCATCTCGGGCGCCAAGAACGCGGCGCTGCCCATCCTGTGCGCGGGACTGCTGGTGCCCGGCACGCTCGAGCTCTCGAACGTGCCGCAGCTGCACGACGTCGGCACGACGCTCAAGCTGCTCGACCGGATGGGCGTGAAGTCCACCCGCGACGCCGCGGCCGGTACGGTCACGCTCGACGGCTCGTCGGTCACCAGCACCGAGGCCGCCTACGACCTCGTCAAGACGATGCGTGCGTCGATCCTCGTGCTCGGCCCGCTCGTCGCGCGCTTCGGCGAGGCGCGCGTGTCGCTGCCCGGCGGCTGCGCGATCGGCCAGCGCCCGGTCGACCAGCACATCAAGGGCCTGCAGGCGCTCGGCGCCCGCATCGACATCGAGCACGGCTACGTGGTCGCGCGCGCCTCGCGCCTGAAGGGCACGCGGATCGTCACCGACATGGTGACCGTCACCGGGACCGAGAACCTGATGATGGCCGCGACGCTGGCCGAGGGCGAGACGGTCATCGAGAACGCCGCGCGCGAGCCCGAGGTGGTCGACCTCGCGCGCGCGCTGATCGCGCTCGGCGCGCGGATCCACGGCGCGGGCACCGACCGCATCGTGATCGAGGGCGTCGACGCGCTGCACGGCGGCGCCTACCGCGTGATGTCCGACCGCATCGAGGCCGGCACCTTCCTGTGCGCGGTGGCGGCCGCCGGCGGCGACCTGCGGCTGACGCACTGCGAGCCCGACACCCTCGACGCGACGCTCGACAAGCTGCGCGAGGCGGGCCTGCGCATCGAGTGCGGTCCCGACTGGATCCGCGGCACGATGGACGGCCGTCCGAAGTCGGTGAACGTGCGCACCGCGCCCTATCCGGGCTTCGCCACCGACATGCAGGCGCAGATGATGGCGGTGAACTGCGTGGCCGACGGCACCGGCGTGATCACCGAGACCATCTTCGAGAACCGCTTCATGCACGTGCAGGAGATGCGGCGGCTCGGGGCCGAGATCGACACCGAGGGCACCACCGCAGTGGTCCGCGGCAAGCGCGGGCTGTCGGGCGCGATCGTCATGGCGACCGACCTGCGGGCCTCGGCGGGCCTGGTCATCGCCGGGCTGGTCGCCGACGGCGACACCCTGGTCGACCGTGTCTATCACCTCGATCGCGGCTACGACCGCATGGAGCGCAAGCTCGCCGCCGTCGGCGCGAGCATCGAGCGCGTGCGCACGGTGGACGACGCATGATCACGCTCGCGCTGTCCAAGGGGCGGATCCTCGACGACACGCTGCCGCTGCTGAAGTCGATCGGCATCGAGGTCGACCCGGCCGTGCTCGATTCGCGCAAGCTGATCCTGCCGACCGCCGATCCGGGCCTGCGCCTCATCATCGTGCGCGCCTCCGACGTCCCGACCTACGTGCAGTACGGCGCGGCGGACCTCGGCGTCGCCGGCAAGGACGTGCTGCTCGAGCATGGCGGCGACGGCCTCTATCAGCCGATCGACCTCGGCATCGGGCGCTGCCGGATGTGCGTGGCCACGAAGCGCGGCTTCGACTACGCCGCCGCGGTGCGTCGCGGCGCCCGGCTGCGGGTGGCCACCAAGTACGTGACCGTCGCCCGCGAGCACTTCGCGGCCAAGGGCGTGCACGTCGACCCGATCAAGCTGTACGGCTCGATGGAGCTCGCGCCGCTGGTGGGGCTGGCCGACGCCATCGTCGACCTGGTCTCCACCGGCAGCACGCTCAAGGCCAACGACCTCGTCGAGGTCGAGCAGATCATGACCATCTCGTCGCGGCTGATCGTCAACCAGGCTTCGCTCAAGACGCGGCACGCCGCACTCGCGCCGCTCCTCGATCGGCTGGCGCGCGCGGTCGGCGCGGAGTCCCCCGCATGAACGCGTCAGGGCCCGACATCCATCGCCTCGACAGCACCGAGCCCGGCTTCGATGCGCGCCTGTCGGCGCTGCTCGCCTGGGAGGCCGGCCAGGACGCCGAGATCGAGCGCGCGGCCGCCGACATCCTGCGCGACGTGCGGGCCCGGGGCGATGCGGCCGTGCTCGAGTACACCCGCCGCTTCGACCGCGTCGAGGCCGCCGACGCGAGCGTGCTCGAGCTGCCGCGCGCCGAGCTCGAGGCCGCGCTCGCCGGCCTCGCGCCCGCCCGGCGCGCAGCGCTCGAGGCAGCGGCCGCACGGGTGCGCGACTACCACCGCCACCAGCTCGCCCAGTCGTGGTCGTACGTCGATGCCGACGGCACGCGCCTCGGCCAGAAGGTCGGTCCGCTCGACCGCGCGGGCCTGTACGTGCCCGGCGGCAAGGCCGCCTACCCGTCGTCGGTGCTGATGAACGCGATTCCGGCCAAGGTCGCGGGCGTCCCCGAGCTGGTGATGGTCACGCCCACGCCCGGCGGCGTGCGCAACCCGCTGGTGCTGGCGGCTGCGGCGATCGCCGGCGTCGACCGGGTGTTCACCATCGGCGGCGCGCAGGCGGTCGGAGCGCTCGCCTACGGCACGGCCACCGTGCCTGCGGTCGACAAGATCGTCGGGCCCGGCAACGCCTACGTCGCCGAGGCCAAGCGCCGCGTCTTCGGCACCGTCGGCATCGACATGATCGCCGGCCCCTCCGAGATCCTCGTGATCTGCGACGGCGGCACCGATCCCGACTGGATCGCGATGGACCTGTTCTCGCAGGCCGAGCACGACGAGCTCGCGCAGGCGATCCTGCTGTGCCCCGACGCCGCCTACCTCGACGCGGTCCACGCCGCGATCCGCCGGCTGCTGCCGACCCTGCCGCGGCGCGACGTGATCGCGGCCTCGCTCGCCGGGCGCGGCGCGCTGGTCAAGGTCCGCAGCCTCGAGGAGGCCTGCGAGATCGCCAACCGGATCGCGCCCGAGCACCTCGAGATCTCGACCGCCGAGCCGCAGCGCTGGGCCGACCTGATCCGCCACGCCGGCGCGATGTTCCTGGGCCCCTGGACCAGCGAGTCGCTCGGCGACTACTGCGCGGGTCCGAACCACGTGCTGCCGACGATGCGCACCGCGCGCTTCTCGTCGCCGCTCGGGGTCTACGACTTCCAGAAGCGCTCGAGCCTCATCGAGGTGTCCGAGAAGGGCGCGCGCGCGCTCGGCGCGATCGCCTCCGAGTTCGCGCACGGCGAGGGGCTGCAGGCCCATGCGCGCAGCGCCGAGCTGCGGGCGGAGGCCTCCCGGTGAGCGTCACGCCGCAGGGCCTGATCCGTCCCGACGTCCTCGCGATGGCGGGCTACCACGTGCCGCCGGCTGCCGGCCTCGTGAAGCTCGACGCGATGGAGAACCCGTACGTGCTGCCGCCCGAGCTGCGGCGCGCGCTGGCGGAGCGGCTCGCCGCGGTCGCCATCAACCGTTACCCGGCGCCGAGCTACGCGGGCCTCAAGCGCCTGGTGCGCGAGAAGCTGGGCGTGCCCGTGGGCGCCGAGGTGCTGCTGGGCAACGGGTCGGACGAACTGATCACGATGATGTCGGTGGCCACCGCGAAGCCGGGTGTCACGGTCGTCGCGCCCGCGCCGTCCTTCGTCATGTACGACCTGTCGACGCGCCTCGCCGGCAGCACCTACGTGCCCGTGCCGCTCGCCGCCGACCTCTCGCTCGACCTGCCGGCGATGCTCGCGGCGATCGCGCTGCATCGCCCCGCGATCGTCTGGCTCGCCTATCCGAACAACCCGACCGGCAACTGCTTCGAGCGTGCCGACGTCGAGGCCATCCTCGCCGCCGCCCCCGGGCTGGTGGTGCTCGACGAGGCCTACCAGCCGTTCGCGCTCGACACCTGGATGGACGCGCTGCCGCGCCACGACAACCTGATCGTGATGCGCACCGTCTCCAAGCTCGGCCTGGCCGGCATCCGGATCGGCTACATGGCCGCGGCGCCGCACTGGATCGCCGAATTCGACAAGGTCCGCCCGCCGTACAACGTCAGCGTGCTCGACGAGGCCGCCGCCGAGTTCGCGCTCGAGCACCTCGACGTGCTGCTGGCGCAGGCCGCGCGGCTGCGCGAGGACCGCGGCACGCTCGCCGCCGCGCTCGCCGCGATCCCCGGGGTGGCGGTGTTCCCGTCGCGTGCCAACTTCCTGCTGGTGCGGGTGGCCGACTCGGGTGCCACCGCTGCGGGCATGCGCGAGCGCGGCGTGCTGATCAAGGACGTGGGTAGAATGCATCCGCTGCTCGCGGGTTGCCTGCGTCTGACCGTGGGCACGCCGGCCGAGAATGCGACGATGCTCGAGGCACTGCGCGGCGCGCTCGCCGCGCTGCCGGAGCGCTGACCCGGCCGCGCTCGCCGGTGCCGCCCCGACCCCTCGTCCGACCCCGCTCCCGCTTCCAGACCTTCCCCGAACCGTCCGCCGCCGAACCGCCCCCACCGCCATGCGCTCCGCCGAAGTCCGCCGCGATACCGCAGAGACCCAGATCCGGGTCCGCATCGACCTGGACGGCACCGGCCGCCAGACGCTCGCCTCGGGCGTGCCCTTCCTCGACCACATGCTCGACCAGATCGCCCGCCACGGGCTGGTCGACCTCGAGGTCGAGGCGCACGGCGACCTGCACATCGACGGCCACCACACCGTCGAGGACATCGGCATCACGCTCGGCCAGGCCGTGGCGCGCGCCGTCGGCGACAAGAAGGGCATCCGCCGCTACGGCCATGCCTACGTGCCGCTCGACGAGGCGCTGTCGCGGGTGGTGGTCGACTTCTCCGGGCGCCCCGGCCTCGTCTGGAACGTGCCCTTCACGCGCGCGATGATCGGCACCTTCGACGTCGACCTCGCGCACGAGTTCTTCCAGGGCTTCGTGAACCACGCGCAGATGACGGTCCACGTCGACACGCTGCGCGGCGACAACGCCCACCACCAGTGCGAGACGGTGTTCAAGGCCTTCGCGCGCGCCTTCCGGATGGCGGTCGAGCCTGATCCGCGCGCCGCCGGCCAGATCCCCTCCACCAAGGGCAGCCTGCAGGGCTGAGGCCCGCCCTGCGGACCGAACCGGACCCGGTGCGATGACGACGATCGTGGTGGTCGACTACGGCATGGGCAACCTGCGTTCGGTGGCCAAGGCGCTCGAGCACGTGGCGCCCAAGGCCCGCGTCGAGATCTCGGGCGACGCTGCGCGCATCCGGGCCGCCGACCGGGTGGTCTTCCCCGGGCAGGGTGCGATGCCCGACTGCATGCGCCACCTCGACGAGTCCGGGCTGCGCGAGGCCGTCCTCGAGGCCGCCCGCACCAAGCCCCTGTTCGGCGTGTGCATCGGCGAGCAGATGCTGTTCGACGCGAGCGAGGAGGGCGGCACGGCCGGCCTGGGTCTGCTGCCCGGCCAGGTGGTGCGCTTCCCGGCCGACATGCGCGGTGCCGACGGTGCGCGGCTGAAGGTGCCGCACATGGGCTGGAACCGGGTCGCCCAGGACCGGCCGCACGCGCTGTGGGAGGGGGTGCCCGACGGGGCCTACTTCTACTTCGTGCACAGCTACTACGCCCGCCCCGGCGACGCCGGCTTGAGCGTGGGCAGCACCGACTACGGGCGTCGCTTTACCTGTGTCGTCGCGCGGGATAACATTTTCGCCACTCAGTTCCACCCCGAGAAGAGTGCGGCCCACGGGCTGCGGCTCTACGCGAACTTCGTCGACTGGCGTCCCTGATTCGTACCAGGCTTCCCCGAATCCCGACCGCCCCGCCCGACGCCCTCCACGTTCCTCGCCGACCCAGGCCCCCCGATGCTGCTGATCCCCGCCATCGATCTCAAGGATGGCCGCTGCGTGCGCCTTCGCCAGGGCGACATGGACGACGCGACCGTCTTCTCCGAGGACCCGGCCGCGATGGCCCGCAAGTGGCTGGAACTCGGCGCCCGCCGGCTCCATCTTGTCGACCTGAACGGCGCGTTCGCCGGCAAGCCGAAGAACGAGGCCGCCATCAAGGCCATCGTCAACGAGGTGGGTTCGCGCATCCCGGTGCAGATCGGCGGCGGCCTTCGCGACCTCGACACCATCGAGCGCTACCTCGACGGCGGCATCTCGTACGTCATCATCGGCACGGCCGCGGTCAAGAACCCGGGCTTCCTGCACGATGCCTGCGGCGCCTTCCCGGGGCAGGTGATCGTCGGCCTCGATGCCCGTGACGGCAAGGTCGCCACCGACGGCTGGAGCAAGCTCACCGGACACGACGTGCTCGACCTGGCCAAGAAGTTCGAGGGCTATGGCGTCGAGTCGGTCATCTACACCGACATCGGCCGCGACGGCATGCTGAGCGGCGTGAACATCGAGGCCACCGTGCGGCTCGCCCGCGGGCTGTCGGTGCCGGTCATCGCCTCCGGCGGCGTGGCCACGCTCGGCGACATCGAAGCGCTGTGCGCGGTCGAGCACGAGGGCGTCGAGGCGGCGATCGTCGGCCGCGCGATCTACGACGGCACCCTCGACTTCGCCGCCGCGCAGGCCCGCGCCGACGAGCTCGGCGGCGAGTCCTGATGCTCACCAAGCGGATCATCCCCTGCCTCGACGTGACGGCCGGCCGGGTGGTCAAGGGCGTGAACTTCCTCGCGCTGCGCGACGCCGGCGATCCGGTCGAGATCGCGCGACGCTATGACGGCGAGGGCGCCGACGAGCTGACCTTCCTCGACATCACCGCCTCGTCCGACGAGCGAGACATCATCCTGCACGTCATCGAGGCGGTGGCGGCCGAGGTGTTCATCCCGCTGACCGTCGGCGGCGGCGTGCGCGCGGTCGAGGACGTGCGCCGGCTGCTGAACGCGGGCGCCGACAAGGTCTCGATCAACACCGCCGGCCTGCAGAACCCGCAGCTCATCGCGGATGCCGCCCACCGCTTCGGCTCGCAGGCGATCGTCTGCGCGGTCGACGCCAAGCAGGTCGCGCCCGGGCGCTGGGAGGTGTTCACCCACGGCGGGCGCAAGGCCACCGGCCGCGATGCCGTCGAGTGGGCCTGCGAGGTCGAGCGGCTGGGCGCCGGCGAGATCCTGCTCACCAGCATGGACCGCGACGGCACGAAGCAGGGCTTCGACATCGGCCTGACGCGTGCCGTCTCGGACGCGGTCGGCATCCCGGTCATCGCCTCGGGCGGGGTCGGCACGCTGCAGCACCTGGCCGACGGCGTCCTCCAGGGCCGGGCCGACGCGGTGCTCGCTGCGAGCATCTTCCATTTCGGCCAGCACACCGTCGACGAGGCCAAGCGCCACCTTGCGGCGCAGGGCATCGCGATGCGCCTGCAATGAGCGGCGGGGCGCCGGCGGGTGGGGCCACCGGCGGCGAGGCCGTCGCCGCGGGGACGCCCACGGACTGGCTCGAGGCGGTGCGCTGGGACGCCGCCGGCCTGGTCACCGCGATCGCCCAGGACGCCGAGTCAGGGCGCATCCTGATGGTCGCCTGGATGAACCGCGAGGCGCTCGCCGAGACCGCCCGCAGCGGCCGCGCCGTCTACTTCTCGCGCTCCCGGCAGCGGCTCTGGCGCAAGGGCGAGGCGTCCGGCCATGCCCAGTCGGTGCGCGAGCTGCGCCTCGACTGCGACGGCGACGCGGTGCTGCTCGTCGTCGAGCAGGTCGGCGGCATCGCCTGCCACACCGGCCGCGCGTCCTGCTTCTTCAGCCGCTGGGAGGACGGCCGCTGGGTCGTCGTCGATCCGGTGCTGAAGGACCCCGAATCGATCTACAGGTAGGACCTCCCGCATGACCGAACGCAGCGACGACACCCTCGCGCGGCTGGCCGCGACCGTCGCCTCCCGGCGCGGCGCCGACCCCGACACCTCCTACGTGGCGCGGCTGTTCCACAAGGGCGAGGACGCGATCCTCAAGAAGATCGGCGAGGAAGCGACCGAGACGGTGATGGCGGCCAAGGACGGCGACGCCGGCCGGATCGTCTCCGAGACCGCCGATCTGTGGTTCCACTGCCTCGTCATGCTCGCCCAGTACAATCTGGGCCCCGGCGACGTGCTGGCCGAACTGGTGCGTCGCGAGGGAACGTCGGGCATCGACGAGAAAGCGCTCCGAAAGCAGCGCGACTGAGGTCTTCCAGGAAGCCGAGATGAGCCAGGACTGCATCTTCTGCCGCATCGCCCGGGGCGAGATCCCGTCGCGCAAGGTCTACGAGGACGAGGACGTGCTCGCCTTCCACGACATCAATCCCGCGGCGCCGGTGCATTTCCTGATCATCCCGAAGGTGCACGTCGTGAACCTCTACGACGCCGATATGGCACATCAGGCCGTACTCGGCAAGGTGCTCGGAATGGCCGGGCAACTTGCACGGGAACAGGGGCTGACGGACGGTTTTCGGACCATCATCAACAACGGAAGGGTGGGTCGGCAGGAGGTGTATCATCTCCACATGCACGTGTTGGGCGGTCCCGACCCCCTTCGCTCGGGCCTTAACACGCCCTGACACAGGAGTACGCGATGGGTTCGCTGAGCATTTGGCACTGGCTGATCGTCCTCGTGATCATCATGCTGGTCTTCGGCACGAAGAAGCTTCGCAACATCGGCTCTGACCTCGGCGGTGCGGTCAAGGGCTTCAAGGAAGGCGTGAAGGAAGGCTCGGAGTCGGCCGCCGCCGACTCGCAGCAGGCGTCCAAGACGATCGACGTCGACGCCAAGCCGAAGAGCTGACGGCACGGCGGTGGCCCGCCTCGCGGGGCGCCCCGTCCGATCGGCGGTTGCAGTGTGCGAGCGGCTGAATGCCGCTCGCTGCATTTAGGTCCTCATGTTCGACATCGGCTTTTCCGAGATGGTGGTTCTCGCGGTCGTGGCGCTCGTCGTCCTCGGCCCCGAGCGCCTTCCCAAGGTCGCCAAGCAGGCCGGCGCCTGGATGGGCAAGCTGCGCCGCTACGTCGACGACGTGAAGTCCGACATCAACCGCCAGATGGAGCTCACCGAGCTGCGCAACCTGAAGTCGCAGCTCACCGATGCGGCCAAGGACATCGAGACCTCCATCAGCTCGACCGTCTCCGAGGTGCAGACCTCGTTCAACGACGTGCAGAAGTCGCTGGAAGGCTCGGCCGACACCGAGCCGCGCACCGACTGGGACAAGATCTACGCGACGCGGCGTGCGCGCGAGCGGATCAAGGACCGCCGGATCGAGCGCGAGAAGGAACTCGGCATCAAGCGGCCCAAGCGGCCGCTCCACCGCTGAGGCCGCCGTGACGCTCAAGGACCTGCTGGGCCGCAAGAAGAAGCCCGACGTCGACCCGGCTCAGGACGAGAGCTTCGTCTCGCACCTGGTCGAGCTGCGCGACCGGATGATCCGCTCGCTGGTGGTCGTGCTGATCCTGTTCGGCGTGTGCTTCTACTTCAGCGGCGAGATCATGAAGTTCCTGTCGCAGCCGCTCTACCAGGCGCTGCCGGCGGGTACCCGGCCGATCTTCACCGACCAGGCCGGCGCGTTCTTCACGCTGACCAAGGTCTCGTTCCTGACCGCGCTGCTGGCCGCGCTGCCCTGGGTGCTCTACCAGGCCTGGGCCTTCGTCGCGCCCGGACTGTACGACCACGAGAAGCGCTTCGCGCTGCCGCTGATCGTCTCCAGCGTCTTCTTCATGCTGGTCGGCATCTCGTTCGCGTACTACTTCGTGCTGCCGGCGGCGTACAAGTTCTTCATCTCGTTCTCCGCGCAGACCGGCGCCGAGACGCTGCAGGACCTGCAGAAATACTGGGACTTCACGCTCGCGATCTTCTTCGGCTTCGGGATCACCTTCGAGGTGCCGGTCGTCGAGATGCTGCTGGTCAAGCTCGGCATGGTCACCACGCAGCAGCTGCGCGAGGCGCGCCGCTACGTGGTGGTGGGCGCGTTCGTGGTCGCCGCGGTGCTCACCCCGCCCGACGTGCTGTCGCAGTTCATGCTCGCGATCCCGCTGATCATCCTGTACGAGCTCGGCATCTGGATGTCCGGCTTCATCGCCGCCGTCAGCAAGGCGCCCGCGCCGGTCGACGAGACCGCGGCGGCGTCCGCCGGCACGCCGACCGACCCGCGCTGAGCGGGCGGCCCGCCCGGCGACAGACGCCCGTTCAGCGAGACCCGGGGTCGGGCAGCGAGCCCAGCTTCGCGGCGAAGCGGCGCATGCCGCCGAGCCAGCGGTCGTAGTCCTCGCCCTTGCGCCTGAAGTAGGTCTCGACCTGCGGATGCGGCAGGATCAGGAAGGTCTCGGCGGCCATGCCGTCCACCACGCAGTCGGCGAGCACCGAGGTGGGGATCACGCCGTCGTTCGCGGCGGCCGCCGCACCCGCGCGCGCCTGGATCATCGGCGTGTCCACGGCCTGCGGGCAGAGCACCGAGACGCGCACGCCGGCGGCGCCGTGCTGGATCGACAGCCACTCGCCGAAGGCCACGGCCGCGTGCTTCGTGACCGCGTAGGTCGCAGAGGGCAGCGAGGTCAGCAGGCCGGCGGCCGATGCGGTGTTCAGCAGGTAGCCTTCGCCGCGCGCGCGCATGCCTGGCACGACCGCCCGCGCCGCGTAGACGTGGGCCATCACGTGCACCTGCCAGGACAGCGTCCAGTCGGCGTCGGGCGTGAACTCGCTGCCGTCGCGGATCAGGCCGGCGTTGGAGCAGAACACGTCGACGTGGCCGAAGCGGGCGTCGGCCGCGGCGACCAGGGCCTGCACCTCGGCCTCGACGCCGACGTCGCCCGCCACGGCGAGCGCGGGCACACCGGGGCGCCCGGCGCCGTCCCCGGCCATCAGGTCGGCGGCGAGCGCCTCGAGGGCCGCGTGCTGCGCGGGCAGGTCGGCCAGCACCAGCCCGCGCGGCCGCTCGCGGGCGAAGCGAAGCGCGAGCGCACGGCCGATGCCGCTGGCCGCGCCGGTGATGACGATCGTGCGATCGGTGAGTCTCATGGTCGGGTTGCCTCCTCGACGGGAAGGTACCCCGAGGGCGGTGCGGGGGGCCCGCCGGCGTTCCGCGGTCCGCCTGCGCGGCTCACGGACGCTGCAGCGACTGCAGGTACTCGGCGAGCGCGAGCGTGCGCCCGCGCACGCTCCATTCCGCGGGAAACGGCGTGCCGCGGGTCTGCGCCTCGGACTGCTCGCGGTAGACGCGGCCCCAGATCGGCATCTCGCGCGTGCCGTGCACGCCCGGCTCGGTCATGCCGCGGCCGTCGATCAGGTCGGCGATCTCGGAGCGCGGGAAGCTGCCGCCCCGGCGGCGCGCGATCGTCGTGAGGTCGGCCGGCTCGCGGGCGAGGAAGGGGCGCATCGGTCCGTCGCCGCGGGCGCCCATGCCATGGCAGGTGGCGCAGTTCGATTCGAACTCGAGCCGGCCGCGTTCGAGCATCGTCGGGGGGGCGGTGGGCGCCGCGGCCGGTGTCGGCTGCGCGAGCGCGGGCAGTGCGGGCAGTGCGGACAGGGCGGCCACCGCAGCCACGGCGGCGAGGGCGGCCTTGGCGGCCTTGGCCGCCGTGGCCGCCGAGGTGGCGAGGACGGAAACGGACGGGGAGCGATGGCGGCTGGACATGGTTCGACCTCGGACGCCCGGCGATGGGGCGCGTGCGATCAGTCTGCGACCGCCGACGCGGCGCCGATTGACCCAGGTCAAGGGCGGGTCACGCGGCGGCGCTGCGACGCGCCTCGGGCGGTCGCGGTACCTTGCTGCACCCGGGGTTTGTCCCTATGTTCCCTGTAGGACTTCCCGGCGTGCGCCTGCGAGCCGTGCGAACCTCGGCGCCACACGGCGTTCGAACGCCTCGCCATCGAGGGCCCTGTGACACCTCCCCCGCTTCACCGCTCCCGCTCCCGATCCCGACCGGTCCCGGTCGCAGTCCCCGGCGCCGATGCGTCGGCCGGGCTCGACGTGCTCGCGCCGGTGTTCGACACGCTGCCCAGCCTGATCGCGGTGCTCGACGCACAGGGCCGGATCGTCGCCGTCAACGCTGCCTGGCGGCGCTTCGGCACCGACAGCGGCGCCGGCGACCCGGTGGTCGGGCTCGGCACGAACTACCTGAGCGTCTGCGCGCGGGCGCGTGATGCCTGCGCCGAGGCCGGCGAGGTCGAGGACGGGCTGCGCCGCGTGCTGTCCGGCGAGACCGATGGCTTCGACCTGGAGTACCCCTGCGAGACGCCGGAGCGCCCGATGTGGTTCCAGCTGCAGGCCAGCCGCTGGGAGGGCGGCGGGCCGGTGCGCGTCGTCGTCTCGCACACCGACGTCACCGCCCGGGCGCTCGCCGAGCGCGCGCTGCGCGACGCGGATCGGCGCAAGGACGAGTTCCTGGTGATGCTCGCGCACGAGCTGCGCAGCCCGCTGGCGCCGCTGCTGAACGCGGCCCGGTTGGTCGAGCGCACCGAGACGCTGAGCGGGCGCGGCCGCGAGGCGATCGCGATGGTGGCGCGGCAGGCCCGGCAGCTGTCGCGCCTGGTCGACGACCTGCTCGACGTCAGCCGCATCACGCGCGGCAAGATCGCGCTGCAGCGCAGGCCGGTGGACGTCGGCGCGGCCGTGCGCGGCGCGATCGAGGCGGCCGCAGCCGAAGTGCAGGCGCGCGGTCACCGCGTCGAGCTCGATCTCCCGGAGTCGGCGATTCGCGTCGACGCCGACCCGGTCAGGCTCGCGCAGATGCTCGGCAACCTGCTCCAGAACGCCTGCAAGTACACCCCCGACGGCGGGCGCATCGGCGTTTCAGTCACCGCGGACGCCGAGACGGTCGAGATCGCGATCGCGGACGACGGGATCGGCATCGATCCTGCGAAGATCCCCCAGCTCTTCGAGCTGTTCCACCAGGCCGACGGCACGCTGGACCGCGCCTCGGGCGGGCTCGGCATCGGCCTGACCGTGGTGCGCCGGCTCGTCGAGCTGCACGGCGGGCGGGTGCATGCGACGAGCCCCGGTGCCGGGCAGGGCGCGACCTTCACGCTCGCCCTGCCGCGCCTGTGCGCGCTCGCGCCCGCCGCCGGCAGCTGACCCTTCGGCAGCGGAATCCCGCGGGGGGGGGGCGCCCGCCGGGCGAGTACCATCCGATGCACAGACGACCGGGCCAAGCGGGGACCGGTCCAGGAGACTCCGTCAGATGAACGCGCCGACAGAAGGCATGCGGCTGGTCACCAGCCTCAAGGAACGCTATACCGCCGAGGCGGGCTGGGTCTACATGACCGGCACCCAGGCGCTGGTCCGGCTGCCGATCCAGCAGCGCCTGCGCGATGCCGCAGCGGGGCTGAGCACCGGCGGCTACGTGTCCGGCTACCGCGGCTCGCCGCTCGGCCGCTACGACATGGAGCTCTCGGCCGCGCAGGACGTGCTCGACCGCCACAACGTGGTCTTCCGGGCCGGTGTCAACGAGGACCTCGCGGCCACCGCACTGTGGGGCGCGCAGTACGTGGGCGTGTTCCCCGGTGCCAAGGTCGATGGCGTCTTCGGCATCTGGTACGGCAAGGGGCCGGGCGTGGACCGCTCGGGCGACCCGTTCCGTCATGCCAACCTCGCCGGCACCTCGCCGCTCGGCGGCGTGCTCGCGCTGGCCGGCGACGACCATGGTGCCAAGTCGTCCACCGTCGCCAACTACTCGGACCTGAACTTCGTCGCCGCGACCATCCCGCTGCTGTATCCGAGCAACGCGCAGGAACTGCTCGACCTGGGCCTGCACGGCATCGCGATGAGCCGGTACTCCGGCTGCTGGACCGGCATGAAGGTCGTCACCGACGTGGTCGAGGGCGGCGGCTCGGTCTACGTCGCGCCCGACTCGCCGGTGATCGTCGTGCCGCCCGAAGGCACGCTGCCCGCGGGCGGCGTGCACACCCGCGGCTTCGACGCGGCGGTGCCGCAGGAGGAGCGGCTGCACCACCACAAGATCTATCGTGTGCTGGCCTACGCGCGCGCCAACGCGCTCAACCGCATCGGCGGCGCGACCGGCGAGGCCCGCATCGGCGTGGTCGCCGCCGGCAAGGCCTGGCAGGACCTGCAGCAGGCGATGGTCGCGCTCGGCCTGGACGAGGCCGGCCTGGCCGCGATCGGCGTGCGCACGCTGAAGGTCGGCCTGGTGTGGCCGCTCGACCCGACCATCGTGCGCGAGTTCGCGCAGGGGCTGTCGACGGTGCTGGTGATCGAGGAGAAGCGCCCGCTGCTCGAGGACCAGATGCGCAACGCGCTCTACGGCCTCGCCGGGGCGCCCGCGATCCGCGGCAAGTTCGCCACCGGCGCGATGTTCGCCGAGGACCGGGGCGCCGCGATCTTCCCGAACGCGGGCGAGATCTCGCCGGCCATGGTCGCGGGGGCGATCGTCGATGCGCTGCGCGCGATCGATCCCGGCTGCACGCTGTCGCTGCCCGCCGACATCGCGGGTCCGACGTCGGACGGTCCGTCGCCGGTGCGCGCACCGAGCTTCTGCTCGGGCTGCCCGCACGGGCGCTCCACCAAGCTGCCCGACGGCAGTCGTGCGCTCGCCGGAATCGGCTGCCACACGATGGCGATGTTCCTCGACCCGACCAAGACGACCACCGTGTCGCACATGGGCGGCGAGGGCGCGATGTGGCTCGGCCAGCAGCCGTTCACCACCGAGAAGCACGTGTTCGCCAACATGGGCGACGGCACGTATTTCCACTCCGGCTTCCTGGCGCTGCGCCAGGCGGTGGCCGCGCACGTGCCGATCACCTACAAGATCCTGCACAACGGCTTCGTGTCGATGACCGGAGGCCAGAAGATCGATGGCGAGCTGACCATCGCCGGCACCATCGGCGAGCTCTCGGCCGAGGGCGTCAGGAAGATCGCGCTGGTGAGCGACGACCCGGCGAAGTGGCAGGGCGTGACGCTGCCCACCGGCGTGACCGTGCACCACCGCTCCGAGCTCGACGCCGTGCAGCGCGACTTCCGCGAGTACGGCGACGTCTCGGTGATCGTCTACGACCAGCCGTGCGCCACCGAGCGCCGGCGGCTGCGCAAGCGCGGCAAGTGGAACGACCCGGACAAGCGCGCGTTCATCAACAGCGCGGTCTGCGAGGGCTGCGGCGACTGCGGCAAGGTCACGAACTGCATGTCGATCGAGCCGCTCGAGACCGAGCTCGGTCGCAAGCGGCGCATCAACCAGTCGACCTGCAACAAGGACTTTTCCTGTCAGGAGGGGTTCTGCCCGAGCTTCGTGACCGTCGAGGGCGGGCGCGTACGCAAGGCCGGCGCCTCCGGCGCCTCCGGCGCCGCCGGGGCCGACCCGCTGGCCGCGACGGCCGCGGCCGGCGACGCGGCGTTCCCGTCGCTGCCCGAACCCGCCATCGCACGGCCCGAGCGCTCGTACGCGATCATCATCGCGGGCATCGGCGGCACCGGCGTCGTGACCATCGGACAGACGCTCGCGGTGGCCGCCCACCTCGAGGGGCTGTTCAGCTCCAACCTCGACGTCACCGGCCTCGCGCAGAAGTACGGCGCGGTGCTGTCGCACGTGAAGGTCGCCCCCGAGCCGGCGATGCTGCATGCCACGCGCGTGGCCACCGGCGAGGCCGACGCGCTGATCGGCTGCGACCTGATCGTGTCGGCCGGCGACGAGACCTTCTCGAAGCTGCGGGCCGGCAGCGGCGGCGTGGTCTGCACCGACATGGTCCCGACCTCGGAGTTCTCGCGCAATCCCGACTGGAACCCGGACGCCGACCGCCTGGCCGCCAAGCTCGCCGGCGTGTTCGGCGAGCGCGGACTCGCGATGGAGGCGCTGCGCCTGTCGACCGCGCTGATGGGCGATGCGATCACCGCGAACATGTTCCTGCTCGGTGCCGCGTGGCAGCGCGGCCTGGTGCCGCTGACCTTCGAGGCGATCGATCGCGCGATCGAGCTCAACGGCGTCGCGATCGCGAGCAACCGCCGCGCCTTCCTGTGGGGCCGGCGCGCCGCGCACGACCTGAACGCGGTCGAGAAGATCGCGACCGGCTCAGGGCCGGCGAGCGCGCAGGTGGTCCGCTTCGACCCGAAGAAGCCGGCGACCCTCGCCGAGCTGATGGCGGTCCGCATCGGCTACCTGACCGACTACCAGGACGCGGCCTACGCGAACCGCTTCGCCGCGATGGTCGAGCGCGTGAAGCAGGCCGAGGCCGCGCTCGGCCGCGGCGACGCGCTCGCGCGCGCGGTCGCGAAGTACCTCTTCAAGCTGATGGCCCACAAGGACGAGTGGGAGGTCGCACGCCTCTATGCGCGGCCCGAGTTCCGCAAGGAGCTGGAGGCCGCGTTCGAGGGCGACTTCAAGCTGAAGTTCCACGTCGCCGGCGGGCCGTTCGGCCGGCGCGATCCGGTCTCGGGCAAGCTGGTCAAGCGCGAGGTCGGCCCGTGGCTGATGACCGCGTTCCGGCTGATGGCGCCGCTGCGAGGGTTGCGGGGCGGCGCGCTCGACGTGTTCCGCAACTCGTCCGAGCGGCTGCTGGCGCGCGACCTGCTGGCGACCTACGAGGCCGATCTCGAGCGCGTGCTCGCCGGCCTCTCGGCGGCCAATCATGCGGTCGCGGTGAAGCTGGCGTCGCTGCCCGAGAAGGTCCGCGGCTACGGCCATGTGCGCGAGCAGCACGCCGAGGCGATGAAGACCGAGCGCGAGGCGCTGCTGGCCCAGTGGCAGCAGGGCGGCGAGGTGGTGGTCGAGGTGAAGCGCCGGATGCAGGCGGCCTGACGCCGCGGCCCTGAGCCGAGGCTTACTCTTGGCCGAACAGGCCGCCTTGATGTGCGAGTCTCTTTCGTGGGCGGCTCGGGGTGGCGGCGAGTGCGCCAGCGGTGAGCAATTGCTAATCGGCGGTGACAAGACGCGCGACGATCGATGGTACGAGGCATACGTACCGATCGCCGATGGGCTTTATGACGAGCACCTCAAGGTGTTACGCAAGCAGGGTTGATCCACTGCGGTCTGGTTAACCATCGAAGAGATTAAACTGGTTGGCGATATCTGGCAGATCAATCTGGGAGGCATCGGCTTGCAATGCGCGTGCAACCTCGCTTTTCTCGAAGGCCGCGACCGACAAGCTCTGTAGCCGGGTCTAGAGCGATGCATCGAGTTCAAGCGCCTTCCTGGCGATGTCGATGAGAACGTAGGTGACCACGGCGCAGCACACCTGGGTCTTCACGGCGAAGTCCACACAGTCGCGATCCATCACGTAGAACGTGCCGGCCTCGAAGGCCGGCAGATCTGGCACGTTCACGTCGTGCAGCTTGCCGTCGTTGTGCGGATGAAGGCCGGGATGGCGTTGGCCAACAGACTGGCTTCAATGTCCCGCAAGCTCCCCGAAAAGTACAGAATACGGAACGACTGAATGAACACCGAAACCCACCGCCAGCTTGCCAATGACATCTGGAGCATCTGCAACCTGCTACGCGGGCCGTACAAGCGCAATGAGTACCGCAAGGTCATCCTGCCGCTGACGGTGCTGCGCAGGTTCGATTACTTGTTAGCGCCCACCAAGGCCAAGGCGCTGGAGACCTTTAACCAGTACAAGGGTAAGCCCGAAAGCATCATCCGCAGCGTGATGCAGGCGGCCACCGGCTACCCGTTCTACAACCTGTCCAAGCTGGAACTGCGTCCGTCTCAGAAAGGCATCAACTCGCTGCTGGACGACCCCAGCAACCTCGCCCCCAACCTCAACAGCTACATCAACGGTTTCTCGCCCAACGTGCGGGCCATCATGGAGCGCTTTGCCTTCGATCAGCAGATCGCCAAGATGGCCGAGAAGAACCTGCTGTTCAAGGTCGTCCAGAAGTTTGCCTCCTTCGATCTGAGCTTCTCGCACCTCAAGCCCGACCAGGCTGCGATGCAAATGGGCTACGTGTTCGAGGAACTGATCCGGATCGGCGCCGAGCAGTCGAACGAAGAGGCTGGCGAGCATTTCACCCCGCGCGAGGTAATCAAGCTGATGGTGAACCTGCTGCTGTCGCCCGAACAGGATCTGCGCCGCAGCCACGTCGTCAAGACCATCTACGACCCGGCCTGTGGTACCGGCGGCATGCTGTCGGTGGCTGAGAAGTACATCCGCGACTTGAACAACGAAGCCAACCCCCTGCTGTACGGGCAGGACTGGAACGACGAGGCCTGGGCAGTCTGCCGCTCGGACATGCTCATCAAGGGCGAGGACGCAGACAACATAGCGCTGGGCGACACCTTCACCAAGGATGCTCACGCTCGCGACGAACAAGACCAGAAGCGCCGCTTCGACTACATGCTGGCCAACCCCCCATTCGGTGTGGAGTGGAAGCAGCAGCAGCGCTACATCGAGCTCGAACGCGGCACCCAGGGCTACAACGGTCGATTCGGCGCTGGCACGCCGCGCATCAACGATGGGGCCTTGCTGTTCCTGCAGCACATGCTTGACAAGATGCGTTCGGCCTCAGACGGCGGGAGCCGCATCGGCATCGTCTTCAATGGCTCGCCGCTGTTCACCGGGGATGCTGGCGGCGGCGAATCGGAGATCCGCCGCTGGATCATCGAGAACGATTGGCTCGAGGCCATCGTCGCGCTCCCCGAGCAACTTTTCTACAACACCGGCATCAGCACCTACATCTGGGTGCTGACCAACCGCAAGGAGCCGCATCGCAAAGGCAAGGTGCAACTCATCGACGCCCGTAATCACTGGGTGCCGATGGAAAAGAGCCTGGGCAACAAGCGCCGCCGCATCGGCGATCCGTCCGACAGGCCCAAAGACCCGGACCATATCGGCGACATCACTGGCCTGCACGGCCAGCAGGCCGATGGCGCTACGCGGTGGGTGCTGTTCGACAAGGATGGCAAGGTGGCTGACCTGCGCACCACGGCCCCCGCCTCACCCGCGTCAGAGGGCCAGACTTGGAAGGAACTGATTGTCAGCAAGGAGTTCGACAACGAAGACTTCGGCTACCACAAGATCACCGTCGAGCGCCCTCTTCGCCTGAGCTTCCACGCCAAGGCGGAGCGGCTCGCTCGCCTGGAGGACGAGACCGCGTTCAAGAACTTGGCCACCAGCGCGAAAAAGGACGAAGCCGCTCGATTGAAGGACATCGAGGCCGGCGAGGCTCGACAACAGCAGATCCGCGATCTGCTGGCTCAGTTCGGCGAGCGGCACCCCGATCAGATCAACGACCGCAAGTTCTTCCTGGAGCGACTCAAGCCCATCGACCGAGAGCTGGGAGTCCGTCTCGCTGCGCCGGAACTGAAGGCCGTGGTCAATGCCCTTGGCGAACGTGACGAGAACGCCGAGATCTGCCGCAGCCGCGACGGCGAGGCCGAGCCCGACACCGATCTGCGTGACACCGAGAATGTGCCGCTCAAGGAGAGCATCCAGGCGTACTTCGAGCGCGAGGTGCTGCCGCACGTGCCCGATGCCTGGATCGACCACAGCAAGACCAGAGTGGGCTACGAGATCCCGCTCAACCGCCACTTCTACCGCTACGAACCGCCGCGCGAGCTGGCGGTGATCGAGGGCGAGATCAAGGCGCTCGAGGCCGTCATCGTGCGCCTGCTGGGCGAGGTGACGGCATGAACTCGTGCACGCACAGCATCAACGGGGCTGGCACGGGCGCCGGGCTCGGCGCTTGGCACCGAACTGGCTTTGTGCGTATACTTCGCCATAACAAAACCCGCCAAGGCTATGCGCGCAAGCGTATCCTCAAACCGGCGGGTTACTTTTTTGTGCGCCGGGTTTTTGCGGCGCAGGGACTGGCCGGGAGCGCGTCGTGGCAACGATGAAGCGCCCCTTCGGCAAGCCCGCCACCACCCACGCCCAGCAGGTGGCGCTGCTCCAGCAGCGCGGCATGGTTGTCGATGATCCGGCAGCGGCCGAGTTCTACCTGCAACACCTCAACTACTACCGGCTCGGCGCCTACTGGCTGCCGTTCGAGGCCGACCACGCCACCCACACCTTCCGCCCCGCCACCCGCTTTGCGGATGTGTTGAACCTCTACGTGTTCGACCGGGAACTGCGCCTGCTGGTGCTGGATGCCATCGAGCGCGTGGAAGTCTCGGTGCGCAGCCAGTGGGCCTACCAGATGGCGCACCGGCACGGGCCGCATGCCCATCTGGATGCCGCCTTGGCCTTCAATAGCTACCACTGGCAGACCAACCTCAACAAGCTTACCGACGAAGTCGATCGGTCCGACGAGGTTTTCATCAAGCATCTCAAGGCCAGCTACAGCGAGGCGCTGCCGCCAATCTGGGCCGTGTGCGAGGTGATGTCGCTGGGCCTGCTCTCTCGCTGGTATAGCAACCTCAAGCCCATGCATACCCGCAGCGCCATCGCCGCGGCCTACGGGGTGGACCAGAGGGTTCTCGAATCCTGGCTTCATCACCTCTCACTGGTGCGTAACACCTGTGCCCACCACAGCCGGCTGTGGAACCGTGACTTCACCGTCACCCCGAAACTGCCACACAGCAAGCCAGCCGGGCTGGCAGCGCAATGCCAAGCCGGTTCGCGCAAGCTCTACAACGCGCTGGTCATCCTGCTGCATTGCATGGACGTGATCGCGCCGCAGCACCACTGGCGTGCTCGCCTGAAGGACCTGATCACCCGGCATGCGGTTCCAGTGGCGGCGATGGATTTCCCGGTTGGCTGGGAGCAACTCGCGATCTGGCAGGAGAACACACCATGAATCAGGAGTTCCTGCGTCCACGTCTCGTCGGCCGCCGTTTCGACGAGCACTCCTTGCCGGTGGACATCCTCAAGGACTTCGCCGCGCTGGAGGAGATGCTGGTCGAGGTGGCCAAGCGCCAGTACCTCGCCGTCAACCCGGACCGGGTGCACTCGCCCAAAGGCTTCACCAAGGGACTGGAGCTGCATCTGACCACGGTCGAGCCAGGCAGCGCCATCCCGGTGATCGCGTTGGTGTTCTCGACGCTCTTTCCCTCGGCCGACGCCGACTACTTCGAGCAGGCCAAGGAGCAGATCGTCGAAGCCATCGCCGCCGCCGACCAGGGTCAACCGCCGGTGCTGCCGCCCGAGCTGCTGCGTTACTTCGATCGCTTCGGGCGCGGCCTGCGCGAAGGCGAGGCCATGGAGTTCATGCGCCGCACTGGCCAGACTGCGTCGCTCACACCGGCTACCCGCGAGCACCTGCTGCGTGCCTCGCAGGCCGAGCAATGGACCGAGGAAGTCACCCTCAAGGGCCGTATCCCCGAGATCGACCAGGCCGATCACAGTTTCGAACTCGAGCTGCGCGACGGCACCAAGCTCAAGGCCCCCTTGCTGGAGCTGCACCTCAAGACCGTGCTTGATGCCGCCGTCAGGTACCGCGACGGCACGTTGGTTGCGATCAAGGGCGTGATCCAGCGCGACCGTGCCGACCGCCGCAAGGGATTCGAATCGGTCGAGCACATCACTCCGCTGGACCCGCTGGACATCGAATCCCGCCTCGAAGAACTCGCCCAGCTGCTCGAAGGATGGCTGGACGGCAAGGGTCGGGCGCCCGAACGCGCCGCTTTGTTGCGCTTGGCGCAGGCCTTTGACGAGCACTACGCACCCGATCTGCAGTTGCCCTATCTCTATCCCACCGCCGAGGGTGGCGTGCAGGCCGAATGGACGCTGGGCGCGTGGGAGGTATCCCTGGAAATCGCGCTGCCAGCGATGGCAGCGCAATACCAAGCGCTGCACCTGAAGACCCGCGAGAGCTGTGAACTCGACTTGATCCTGACCGCCGATGACGGCAAGGGCTGGACGGCGCTAAACGCCGCGCTCAAGGCAGTGCAAGAGGGCCAGGTGTGACGCCCGACACGCTGCTGCTGCGGCAGATTCACCCGGGCTTTGTACAGAACGGCCGCGTCACTTCCCAGGCCTTTCGCCACACGCCCAAGGACGAGTTCCAACTCTCGGTGGACAACGGCGCACGCGTGACCGCGGAAGCCGCATGGCGTCGTTTCACGGCCGACCCGGCTTGCACGTCAGCAGGCGTCCAGGCCATCTCGCGATCTGACTGCGCTGCGCAGGTGCTGCCGGTGATCGAGGACGGTAGCTCGCACCCGGAGCACTGCTCAATCGACTTTTCCGCCTTCGAGAAGAAGGCGATTGATAAGAAGGCCAAGCTGTTGCGGGCTGCAGCGGCAACGCGCGGCTGGTTGTTCACGGAGGCAGCTGCGTGAAGCACCCAACCTATGACGCGTATCGGCCAAGTCCCTTCTCTTGGATGGATCGCGTTCCAAAGCACTGGGATTCGGCGGCGCTGCGCTGGGTTTCCAAGCGCTACGCGGGCGGGACACCCGACAAGGGCAATGACGCGTATTGGGAAGACGGCACGATCCCGTGGCTGAACTCGGGCGCCGTTAACGACGGCTACATCACGGCGCCTTCTGAACTGATCACACCAGAAGGCCTTGCCAACAGCAGCGCCAAGTGGATTCCCAAGGGCGCACTGGTTATGGCCCTGGCCGGCCAGGGAAAGACCAAGGGCATGGTCGCGCAACTTGGGATTGCGACAACTTGCAATCAGTCGATGGCTGCGATCATTCCAGCGCGGCGACTCGATTCACGCTATCTGTACTGGTGGTTGACGGCGAACTACCAGAACATCCGGAACCTTGCGGGGGGCGAAGCTCGCGATGGGCTGAACCTGGACCTGCTGGGCTCGATCCCTTGCCCAATACCGCCACTTGCGGAGCAGCAAGCCATTGTCCGCTTCGTCGATGCGAAGAGCGCGCAGATCGACGTTCTGGTGGCGCAAAAGCGGCTACTCATCGACAAGCTGAAGGAGAAGCGGCAGGCGCTGATCGCCCGCACTGTGACCCGCGGTCTGCCGCCGGAGGAGGCACGCCGTAGTGGACTCGACCCGCATCCGAGGCTGCGGCCGTTAGCGGAGGCCTGGGTCGATGCCATCCCGACCCACTGGGACGTTTGGAAGATTACACACGGCTTCGAGACTATCGGCAGCGGGACCACTCCACCGAGCGACAACGAAGACTGGTATGACGGTGATGTTCCCTGGGTGACGACGGGCGAGCTGAGAGAGTCGAGAATCACCAGCACGGCCAAAAGGGTCAGTGACGCCGCGATTCGAGAGTTCAGCGCGCTCAAGGTGTTTCCTCAAGACTCGATTCTGATAGCGATGTACGGCGCGACGATTGGGAGACTTGGCATACTGGGGATCTCAGCAACAACCAATCAGGCGTGCTGCGCTCTGGCGAACGGTATCGCGTTCGACGTGGGCTTCCTCTTCTTCTGGTTTCAAGCCTTCCGTGAGCAACTCGTAATGTTGGCAACGGGTGGGGGACAAACAAACATTAGCCAAGAGAAGATCCGATCGCTTCGGATTCCCTGTCCGGATCTGCCGGAGCAAGAGCTAATCTGCGGATACTTGAGCCGCGAGACGGGCCGACTGGATCACCTTGTTGAAGTTGCTGAGGACGCAATCGATCGTCTGCAAAAGTTGCGCCTTTCCATTACAAATTCGGCAGTTATCGGCAAGATCGATGTGCGAGACTTCAGGTGAGCACGCCGTTCGAGATCGAGAGCTTCGACGAGTACCTCAACACCATCCACAAGGAGTTGGGCAACCACGTCGGGAGTAGACGGCGCCTTTACTTTCGCGGGCAGAGCAAGCGCGCCAGCGAGGGCTACCCGCTGACGCCGTCCGTGGCACGCTACAAGCATCTGGGCAGCCTCTCCCTGGTCGAGCGAGAGCAGAAGGAATGCGAGGTGCTGGAGACCTTCAGCAACCATCTGCTCACCTACGTGCAACACCGGCCGCAGACGGCCTGGGAAGAACTGGCCATCGCGCAGCACCACGGTTTGCCGACGCGGTTCATGGACTGGACGACCAACCCGCTGGTCGCGCTGTACTTCGCGGTGCGCAACACCAGCGCAGGCACGAATGACAGCGCGGTTTACGTGCTGATCTCCAACCCCAAGCGCTATGCCGACCTTCGGCGCGGCCAGACGGCGCAAATCAAGCCCGTGGGCGACGCTGCGACGGAAGCGGCCCAGACGGACTCTCCCGACGCCTACGCCGAGTTCGGCGTCGACGAAGGCGCACCCGAATCGACGGCGGATTTGACTGCTCCGGCCGACGCGGACGGCCGCGAGTTGAGTGCCGATGTGGGCCCGCTGGAGTTGCCCACGCCGTTCAAAATCAGCGAAAACATCATCTACGACCCACCGCATGTATCGCCGCGCATTCGCGCGCAGGACGGCGTGCTCCTGGCCTGCTGGCAGCCGATGCAACCGCTGGACGAGAAGGACTACCTCGAAATCGTCATCAAGCAGGCCGCGCATGAAGAGATCCGTCGCCGGCTGGACCAGTACGGCGTCTTTGACAAGCAGCTGTTTCCTGACCTCGACGGCATCGCCAAGTGGCTGAAGTACCGCGCCTACGAGATCAACGGCACGATCTGAGGAACCCAAGCCCATGCCAGGCCAAACCACCGAACGCGCCTTCGAGTTCCACGTCGAGGACTTGCTGCTGCAGCAAGGCGGCTGGTTGCCCGGCACCAATGCCGAGTGGGACAAGGCGCGGGCGCTGTTCCCGGCACGGGTGTCCGCCTTCATCGAGGCGACGCAGCCCAGACTGTGGGCCGAGATGGCGGCGCTTCACGGCAGCAACCTTCAGCCGATGTTGCTGGATGCTCTGGTCAAGGAGCTGGAGATCAAGGGCAGCCTGAACGTGCTGCGCCACGGCTTCAAGTTCTACGGCAAGCTGTTCAGGCTGGCGTATTTCAAGCCGGCGCACGCCCTGTCGCCCGATGTGCTGACCCTGTACGGGCAGAACCAACTGACGCTGATTCGGCAGGTGTCTTGCCACCCCGGCGACCACAGCACGGTGGACATGGTGCTGGCCGTGAACGGGCTGCCGGTGGCCACCATCGAGTTGAAGAATCCCGGCACGCATCAGACCTGGCGGCACGCGGTGAAGCAGTACCAGGGCGACCGCGATCCGCGTGCGCCGCTGTTCGACTTCAAGAAGCGTGCGCTGGTGCACTTCGCCGCCGACCCGGACGAAGTCTGGATGACCACGCGGCTGGCGAAGGAGAAAACCTTCTTCCTGCCTTTCAACCGCGGCAGCCACCCTGGGCAGATTCAATGCGGGGCCGGCAACCCGCAGCACGGCAGTGGCTACCGCACCGGCTACTTCTGGCAGGAGACGCTGCAGCGCGACAGCTTCCTCGACATCCTGGGCCACTTTCTGTTCATCGAGAAGGATGAGCAGAAGGTCGACGATGGCCGGGGCAGCAAGAAGCTCGTCACCACCGAGAAGATGGTGTTCCCTCGCTACCACCAGCTGCATTCGGTGCGGGCATTGATCGAGGCGGCGCGTGGCGAGGGTGCAGGGCACAACTACCTGATCCAGCACTCGGCGGGCAGCGGCAAGACCAACAGCATCTCGTGGCTGTCGCACCGGCTGGCCAGCCTGCACAACGCGCAGGACCAGAAAGTGTTCGACTGCGTGATCGTCATCACCGACCGCAAGGTGCTCGACAAGCAGCTGCAGGACGCGATCTACCAGATCGAGCACGCACAAGGCGTGGTCAAGGCCATCGACCATGACGCCAAGCAGCTGGCCGACGCGCTGATCGACGGCACCAAGATCGTCATCACCACGCTCCAGAAGTTCCCCTTCGTGCTGCGCGGGCTGTTGCATGCGGCCGGCGCGGAGAACCAGGACAAGGCCAGTGACGAGGAGAAGGCTCAGGCCAAAGCCTGGCAGGCGGCCATTGCGGCACGCCGCTACGCGGTGATCGTGGACGAGGCTCACTCCAGCCAGACTGGCGAAACGGCCCGCGAGCTCAAGAGCATCCTGGGTGCCGATGCGCAAAACGGCAACGGCGCGATGGGCGATGAGGCCGAAGCGGACTGGGAAGACCGCTTGAACCAGATCATGGCCTCGCGGGGTCAGCAGAAGAACCTGAGCTTCTTTGCCTTCACTGCCACGCCCAAGGGCAAGACGCTGGAACTGTTCGGCCGGCCTAGCGCCAGTGGCAAACCAGAGGCCTTCCACACCTATTCGATGCGCCAGGCCATCGAGGAAGGTTTCATCCTCGACGTGCTGCGCAGCTACACCACCTACAGCACCTGGTTCAAGTTCGTGAAGACGGTGGAGGACGACCCCACCATCCCGAAGAAGAAGGGAGCCAAGGCGCTCGCGAAGTTCAAGGAGCTGCACCCGCACAACATCGAACAGAAGACGGAAGTGATGGTCGAGCACTTCCGCGAGCATGTCCGGCACCAACTGGGTGGCCGCGGCAAGGCGATGGTGGTGACGGCCAGCCGTATCCAGGCGGTGCGCTACAAGCTGGCGTTCGAACGCTACATCCAGGAGCAGGGATACACCGACATTCGCTCCCTGGTGGCCTTCAGCGGCACGGTCAAGGACCCGGACACCGGCGTCGAGTACACGGAGCCCGGCATGAATCCGGATGCCGTGACAGGCAAGCCCATTCCCGAAAGCCAGCTGCCCGAGCGGTTCGGCTCCAGTGACTATCAGGTGCTGCTCGTGGCGAACAAGTACCAGACGGGCTTCGACCAGCCGCTGCTTTGCGCGATGTACGTGGACAAGCGGCTGGACGGCGTTCAAGCGGTGCAGACCCTGTCGCGCCTGAACCGCAAGATCGCCGGCAAGGACGAACCCTTCGTGCTGGACTTCGTCAACAAGCCCGAGGAGGTCTACGCAGCGTTCAAGCCGTACTTCGACTCCACCAGCCTGCAGGAGTCAGCGAAGCCGGAGATGCTGCCCGCGATTAAGCACGAGCTGGATCAATTGCAGGTTTACCACTGGAGCGAAGTCGAAGCATTCGCCCGCATCTTCTATCGCCAGCCGGAGAGGCAGAACCCTGCCGATCACGCCCACATGCAGCGTCACCTGCAGCCGGCCGTGGATCGCTTCAAGGCCATCGAGGACGAATCGGTGCGGTCGGCCTTCCGCGACAAGCTGGGCGGGTACGTTCGGATGTACTCGTTTCTGAGCCAGATCCTGCCGTATGCCGATCCCGACCTGGAAATGCTCTACAGCTATGGGCGCTTCCTGCTGCCACATCTGCCGCTGGATCGTGACAACACGGTGGTCAAGATCGGCAACGAAGTGGAGCTGCAGTATTACCGCTTGCAGCGAGTGACCAGTGGATCGATTGAACTGAAGGTCGGTGAGCCCGAGGGCGTCTACAGCCCGACGGACGTCGGTACCGGGAAGCCCAAGGAAGAAAAGGCGCCGCTGTCCGAAATCATCCAGGTGCTGAACGAGCGCTTCGGCACCACGTTCACGGAGGAGGACCGGCTGTTCTTTGATCAGATCAAGGCAAGAGCAGCGGCCAACAGCCAGGTAATCCAGACCGCCATGGCCAACCCGCTGGACAAGTTCCAGCTCGGGGTGCGCAAGCTGATCGAGGACTTGATGATTCAGCGGATGGCAGAGAACGACAAGATCGTGACCCGCTACATGGAAGACAGTGACTTCCAACGTACTGCGTTCCCCATACTTGCGAAGGAGATCTTCGACGCGGTTCACGCCCAGCAGTGCCCCGCAGGTGGCAGCATGCCCTGAACGGACCAGCTGGAGCCCAGGCGAGTGTTCGTAAGCCTGGGAGGCCAGTTAGCACAGGGTCAACCGTCCGCCACCACGTCAGGCTCCGAGAGGGGCATGTAAGACCCACACAGGCGCTAAGCTTCAATGATTTGGCGAATTATTGTGTCTGGGTGAAGCCGGGCCGCGGTCGAAGACGAACATGGGCAACAGTCGGCAACCCTCCGGCCTCTGCGAGTCCGGTCAGCCGGCCGGCGCGTTGCCGGGCGCCTCTGTCGGCGCGTCCTCGGACACGTCGGCAGGCGCCAGCACGTAGCGCTCGAACGACTCGCGGATCGGGTCGATCGGCGCATCCCGGAAGATGAACACCAGCTTCGAGCCGCGCCCCGCATCGGGCCACTGCGCCAGCGTCACCGGCGGATGGAACACATGGTGCACGCCGTGCAGCACGACCGGCAGCGGCTCGCCGGCGAGCGCGACCACGGCCTTGGTCCGCAGCAGCCGGTCACCGTGGACGCGACGCAGATCGGCCAGCCAGTCGTGCAGCCGCTGCCAGTCGAGCGGCGCCTCGGGTGTGAGGCACAGGGCCTCGATGTGTTCGCCGTGCGCGTTGGGATCGGGGCGATCCGCATGCGGGGGCTCGAAGCGGATCCAGCGCCGCACGCGCGAGGCCAGGTCCGGCGAGCCGCGCGGCAGCACCTCGTCGGCCGAGGCGCGACCGGCGACGATGGGAGCGATCGTCGCGATGCCGTTGAGCGCGCGCAGCCGGGGCTCGAGCCGGGCCAGGGCATCGGCGTCCAGATCGGTCTTGGTGACCAGCAGCCGGTCGGCGAGTGAGACCTGCTTGCGGGCCTCGGCATGCTCGTCGAGCTGCCGGGCGGCGTTGACCGCGTCGACCGTCGTGACCACGCCCGCGAGCGTGCAGAAGTGCGAGACCAGCGGGTTGTTCAGCATCATCTGCATCATCGGCGCCGGGTCGGCCAGGCCGGTGGTCTCGATGACGATGCGCCGGAACGGCGGGATCTCGCCGGCGTCGCGCCGCGCGAGGAGCTGGCGCAGCGCGCTCTCCAGGTCGGAGCGCAGCGTGCAGCACACGCAGCCGCTCTGCAGCACGACCATCTCGCCGTCGATCGAATCCACCAGCAGGTGATCGAGCCCGACTGCGCCGAACTCGTTGACGATCACCGCGGTGTCGCCGAGCTCGGGCTGCTTGAGCAGGTGGTTGAGCAGCGTGGTCTTGCCGCTGCCGAGGAAGCCGGTCAGCACGGTGACCGGCATGCGTTCCGCGGAACGATCGGTTTCGAACAGGCTCAAGCGGGTCTCCTCGTCGCGGCGTCTTGACCGCGATCACGAGTGAGCATAGCTTGAACATCCGGCGACCCTGGTCGCCGTCGTCCGGAGAACCGCTCCCGCTGCGCGTTTCCGGCAACCCGGTTGCAACAGAAACAATACAGAGGAGACCCGATGAGCGACGACGCACAAGGCGGTCCTGCGCCCGAGCAGGACCCGTCCCAGCAGACTCCGCAGGCCGAGGGCGACAGCCCCCGCCGTGACTTCTTTCGCAGCGCGGTCGCGGCCGTCGGCGTGATCGGCGTGGCCGGCGCGCTGCACGGCAAGTACGGCAGCGCGCCGCTGATCGCGAGCGCGCAGGCGCAGACACCCGCCGGCGGTGTGCAGCGGCAGTGGTGGCCGTCGCGATGGGGCCCGAACGACGAGGCCGGCGCGTCGAACTGGATCACGCCCGAGAAGGTGCTCGATGCCTCGAAGTGGATCCGCGACGGGAGGATCTTTCGGATCGGTCGCGTCTACGAGCAGGGGATGCCGATGTTCGGCGCCCGCGCGTACTCGCTGCGCATCCCCGGCGGCCCGACCGGCGGCCCGTTCGGCGACAACAAGCTGATCTACAACGACGAGTTCCTCGCCGCCGAGGTCGGCCAGAGCGGCACGCAGTTCGACGGGCTGGGGCACATCGGGCTCCAGATGGGGCCCGACGGCGACAAGAACCAGATGCGCTACTACAACGGCTTCACCGAGCAGCAGGTGGGCGGCGCCTACGGGCTGCAGAAGCTCGGCATCGAGAAGGTCAAGCCGTTCTTCACGCGCGGCCACCTGATCGACGTGGAGGGTGCGCGTGGCGCGATGTGGGAAGCGGGTCAGGAGATCAAGCTCGACTGGATCCGCAACGCGCTGCAGAAGCAGGGCATGAACGAGGCCGACATCAAGCCGGGCGACGCGGTGTTCTTCAATACCGGCTGGGGCAAGCTCTGGATGAAGAACAACGACCGGTTCGTCGCGGGCGAGCCCGGCATCGGCATGGAGGTCGCGCGCTGGTGCATCGAGAAGGGCGTCAGCCTGACGGGCGCCGACTCCTGGGCGACCGAGGTCGTGCCGAACCCCGACCCGAAGCTGGCGTTCCCGGTGCACGCCGAGCTGATCACCAAGCACGGCATCTTCAACCACGAGAACCTGCAGTTCGACGAGCTGATCGCCGCGAAGAAGTACCAGTTCGTGTACATCTTCTCGCCGGCGCCGATGAAGGGGGCCACCGGGTCGAACGGCGGGCCGATCGCGGTGACCTGAGCGGGTCCGGCCGGGCAGCGGGCCCGGCCTGCTGCGTGCCTCGGGCGGTGTTCGCGCACCGTCCCGAGGACCGTCGCGCGGACCGTCTCTCGGACCGTCCGGGCGCTCGACCTCGGTGCTTCGCCTCAGCGCACGACAGGCAGCGCGCAGCCCACCGGCCGCAGCTCGATCTGGGCCGCCGCGTAGCGGGTCAGCGGCCGGTCGCCGTCGAGCACGAGGCGAGCGCGCTGCTGGGGCGTGGTGCGCACCAGCAGCTTGGGCACCTGGCGGTACAGCAGCTGGCGCGTGCCGCGCCGCTCGTTGTCGCCCGCGGCGCCGTCCTCGCGCATCGTCCCCTCGCTCTCGCGCGGGCCCTCGGTCCGCTCGGCCACCAGCACCAGCGCGTCGCCGTCGACGCGGTACTCGTCGTGCACCGGCGTGCCGAGCAGCGGGTGTGCGAACGAGACCTCGAAGGTCCGGTCCAGGCCGTTGAAGGGCACGCGGGCGAGCACGCGCCCGTCGTCGGCATCGAGCAGCGCGAGCACGCAGCCGGTCGCGGCGCGGCCGGCCGGAGCGGCCGGCCGGGCGACCGAGGGCGGTGCGGTCTGCGCTGCGGGCGGCGCTCCGGTCGCGGGTGCCTGAGCGCCGGCCGGACCGGCCAGCGATGCGGCGGCCGACAGCAGGGCCGCCGCGCAGACCGGCCCCAGCCGGCGCGACGGTGTGTTCTCGGGAGTCCGATCCGTGCGTCTCATCAGGCCGATCGTATCCTGCGTGCGGCATGGCGGCTGTCGGGCGCCGCCCGGGCCCCTGTCGCGCCGTCTCCGACGCACAACGCGGGCGCGCTCAGCCCGCCAGCGCCGCGCGCTGCGTCTCGACGCGGATCTCGTCGGTCAGCCGCGCCTTGTGACGCGCGAAGTCGATCGAGGTCTTGATGCGGTAGTCGCGCGGATGCGCGAAGCCGATCGTCTCCTCGTGCTTGATGCGGCCCGGCCGCGCGCTCATCACGACGACGCGGTTGGCCATGAAGATCGCCTCGTCGATGTCGTGGGTGACGAAGAGCACCGTCTTGCGGTGCGTCTCCCAGATGTCGAGCAGCAGCTCCTGCATCAGCTCGCGCGTCTGGTGGTCGAGCGCGCCGAAGGGCTCGTCCATCAGCAGCACCTTCGGATCGTTGGCCAGCGCGCGTGCGAGCGCGGTGCGCTGCTGCATGCCGCCCGACAGCATCTTGGGGAAGTGGTCCTCGAAGCCGCGCAGTCCGACCTGCGCGATGAAGTGTGCGGCGATCTCGGCCTGGCGGGCCGCTGGCACCGCCTGCTCGCGCAGCCCGAAGCAGATGTTCTCGCGCACGGTGAGCCACGGGAACAGCGTGTAGCTCTGGAACACCATGCCCCGGTCGGCGCCGGGGCCGGCGACCGGCGCGCCGTCGAGCAGCACCGTGCCGGAGCTCGCGACATCGAGCCCGGCGACGATGCGCAGCAGCGTCGACTTGCCGCAGCCCGAGGGGCCGAGGATGGTGATGAAGTCGTTGTCCGCGACCTCGAGCGAGGAGGCTGACAGCGCCTGCGTGGGCGCGCGTCCACGCCCGCCGGGGAAGGTGCGCGAGACCTCGCGGATGGAGAGCGCGGCCATGGTCAGCGCGCCCTCATCGCAGCGCCGCCCACGGGAACAGCCGCCGGTTCGCGGCCTTGAACGCGAAGTCGGTGACCAGCCCGATCAGTCCGATGATGATGATCCCGAAGATCATCTGCCCGGTCGCGAGCAGCGCCTGGCTGTCGATGATCATGTGGCCGATGCCCGAGGACGAGCCGATCAGCTCGGCGACGATGACGTAGGTCCACGCCCAGCCGAGCACGAGGCGCAGGATCTCGGCGATCTCGGGTGCGGCGTTCGGCAGCACCACACGGGTGACCAGGGTGCGGTCCGAGGCGCCGAGCGTGTAGGCCGCCTCGACCAGGTCGCGCCGCGTGTTGCCGACGACCACCGCGACCATCAGCACCAGCTGGAAGAACGAGCCGATGAAGATCACCAGCAGCTTCTGCAGCTCGCCGATGCCGGCCCACAGGATCAGCAGCGGGATGAAGGCGGAGGCGGGCAGGTAGCGGGCGAACGACACGAAGGGCTCGAGCAGCGCCTCGATCGCCTTGTAGGCGCCCATCGCGAGGCCGAGCGGCACCGCGAGCGCCGCGGCGAGCAGGAAGCCGCCCACGACACGCCAGATGGTCATGCCGATGTCGTGCGCGAAGCCGTGCTCGACGAGCAGCGTGGTGCCGTCGCGCAGCATCGTCAGCGGGTCGGCGAGGAAGGTCTTCGAGACGAATCCGCCGAGCGTGGCGACGGCCCACGCGGCGAAGAACAGCACGAAGAACGCGATGCCCAAGCCGACGCGCGCGCCCACCGAGACGGGCTGCAGGGGCTTCACGCGCGGCCCCCTGCGGGGCCGCGCGCGCGCGGCATGCGCCGGCTCACTTGATGAAGCGCGTGTCGATGATCGTGTTCAGGTCGGGGACCTGCTTGATGATCCCCAGCTCGAGCAGCAGGTCGGCCGCCTCCTTGGTGAACTGCTGCCATTCGCCCGTGAAGAAGCGCTGGTTGGCCGCACGGTCCTGCCAGCGCAGGTACGACGAGGACTTCGCGAAGGCCTCGGCGCTCTGCTTGACATCGGCGCCCATGATCGCGTTCGCCTTGGCCGGGTCGGCCTTGATCATCTCGAGCGCCTCGAAGTAGCTGTCGGCGAGTGCCTTGACGGCGCGCTCGTTGCCCGCGATGAACTGCGGGGTGCAGCCGAAGGTGTCCATCACCATCGGGTAGTCGAGGGTCGTCGCGATGATGCGGCCGGCCTCGGGCTTGTCGCGGACCGTGGACAGGAAGGGCTCGTAGGTCATCGCGGCGTCGAGGCCGCTCTGGCCGGCGACGAAGGCCTGCGCGGCCGGGCCGGGCTCCATGTTGACGACCTTCACGTCCTTCAGCGACAGGCCGTTCTTCTTCAGCATCCACGCCATCGTGAAGTACGGCGCGGTGCCGGGCGCCGACGCGGCGATGGTCTTGCCCTTCAGGTCGGCGAAGCTCTTGATGTCGCCGCGCACGGCCATGCCGTCGGCGCCGAAGCTCTTGTCGAGCTGGAACAGCTGCTTCGTCGCGACGCCGTTGGCGTTCCACACGACCCAGGTCTCGACGGTGGTGGCCGCGCACTGGATGTCGCCCGAGGCGATCGCGAGGTGGCGCGACGCCTGCGGGATCTTCTTGATGGTCACGTCCAGGCCGTTCTTCTTGAAGATGCCGGCCTCCTTCGCGAGGGTCAGCGGCGCGAAGCCGGTCCAGCCGGACATGCCGATGGCGACCTTGATCTCCTGTTGCGCGTGCGCCGGTGTCGCGGCGAGGGCGGCGGCGACCAGGGCGGCCGAGGCGGCGGCGAGCGCGCCGGAGCGGCGCAGTGACGGGCGGCGGAACGGTTTCAAGGGCATCTCCTCGATGAAGGGCGGGCAGCGCGGCGGCTGCGGAAAACGAGCCGGATGATAGCGTCGCGACGCGCTCATCCGGGACGGAAGCGGTTGAACAGGCGAAAGCGCGTGCCGGGATGGATCAGTCGCGCACAGGTGGCCACGCGGCCGTTCGACCAGGTCCGGCGCAGGATCGTCAGGCACGCGCTGCCGAGCGGCACGTCGAGCAGCGCCGCGATGGCCGCGTCCGCGGACTCGGCGACGATCACATGCTCGACCTCGCGCAGCGGGTAGTGCTCCTGCAAGTACTGTGCCGGCGTGGTCGTCGCGAAGTCGATCGACAGGTAATCGGGGACCACGCGCGGGTTGACGTGGCGTTCCTCGAGCTGGATGGGCACGCCGTCCTCGAGGTGCACGAGGCGCGAGCGGAAGACGCGCGTGCCGGCGCGCAGCTCGAGCCGCTCGGCGAGCGGCGCGTCGGCCTTCAGCGCCCCGAGCTCGATCAGGCGCGCACCGTGCCGGTGCCCGCGCAGCGCGACCTGGCGCTCGATCGGCTCGACGGTGATCGCCGACGACTGCGGCGCGAGCGGCGCGACGAAGGTGCCGCGCCGGCGAAAGCGCAGCAGCACGCCCTCGGCGGTGAGCTCGCGCAGCGCCCGGTGCACCGTCAGCCGCGAGAAGCCGAGCGTCTCGGCGAGGGCCGCCTCGGAGGGCAGCGGGTCGCCCTCGGCGAGCTCGCCGGCGGCGATCCGCTCGCGGACGAGATCCTTGACCTGCTGGTAGCGCGGGCGGACGGGCATCCCAATTGTATAGACAATAAAACTGACCCGTGCAACCATCTCGGCGCGCCCGCCGCGGCGCATGGCAGGCCGCGCGGCGGCCGATCGCCCCGCGGGCCCGCCGAGGAGATCGTGATGAACGCACCCGTCCCCGGAGCCGCGCTCGGCGCGGCCGATCCCGCAGTGCCCGCGCCGGGCTCGGCCGCCTCGCGCTCGCAGGGCGCGCGTCCCGTCCGTGCCCCGCGCGGCAGCACGCTCACCGCGCGCAGCTGGCTCACCGAAGCCCCGCTGCGCATGCTGATGAACAACCTCGACCCCGAGGTCGCCGAGAACCCCGACGAATTGGTGGTGTACGGCGGCATCGGCCGTGCTGCGCGCGACTGGGCCTCGTTCGATGCGATCGTCGCCACGTTGAGGCGCCTGGGCGACGACGAGAGCCTGCTGATTCAGTCGGGCAAGCCGGTCGGCGTGTTCCGCACCCATCCCGATGCGCCGCGCGTGCTGCTCGCGAACTCCAACCTCGTCGGCAAGTGGGCCGACTGGGCGCACTTCGACGAGCTCGACCGCAAGGGGCTGATGATGTACGGCCAGATGACGGCCGGCTCGTGGATCTACATCGGTTCGCAGGGCATCGTGCAGGGCACCTACGAGACCTTCGTCGAGCTCGGGCGCCAGCGCTACGGCGGCGACTGGCGCGGCCGCTGGATCCTCACCGCGGGCCTGGGCGGCATGGGCGGCGCGCAGCCGCTCGCCGCAGTGCTGGCCGGCGCCTCGTGCGTGGTCGTCGAGTGCCAGCAGTCGCGCATCGACATGCGGCTGCGCACGCGCTATCTCGACGCGCAGGCGCGCGACATCGACGAGGCGCTCGAGATGATCGTCGACGCGCACGCCGCGGGCCGCGCGATCTCGGTCGGGCTGCTCGGCAACGCCGCCGAGCTGCTGCCCGCGTGGGTCGCGCGCGGCATCCGTCCCGACGCGGTCACCGACCAGACCTCGGCGCACGACCTGGTCAACGGCTACCTGCCGGCGGGCTGGAGCGAGGCCCGCTGGTGGCAGGTGCGCCGCGAGGGCTCCGAGGCCGAACGCCGCGAGCTGACCGAGGCCGCCCGCGCCTCCTGCGCCGTGCACGTGCAGGCGATGCTCGACTGGCATGACGCCGGCGTGCCGGTGATCGACTACGGCAACAATATCCGTCAGGTCGCCAAGGACGCGGGCGTGACGCGCGCCTTCGACTATCCGGGGTTCGTGCCCGCCTGCATCCGGCCGCTGTTCTGCCGCGGCAAGGGGCCGTTCCGCTGGGTCGCGCTGTCGGGCGACCCCGAGGACATCTGGAAGACCGACGCGAAGGTCAAGGCGCTGTTCCCCGAGGACCGGCACCTGCACGCCTGGCTCGATGCCGCGCGCGATCGTATCGCCTTCCAGGGCCTTCCGTCGCGGATCTGCTGGCTGGGGCTGGGCGAGCGGCACCGCGCGGGCCTCGCGTTCAACGAGATGGTCCGCAGCGGCGAGCTCAAGGCGCCGATCGTCATCGGCCGCGACCACCTCGACACCGGCTCGGTCGCGAGCCCGAACCGCGAGACCGAAGCGATGCGCGACGGCTCGGATGCGGTCGCCGACTGGCCGCTGCTCAATGCGATGCTCAACGTCGCGGGCGGTGCGACCTGGGTGTCGATCCATCACGGCGGCGGCGTCGGCATCGGCTACTCGCAGCACTCGGGCGTGGTGATCGTGTGCGACGGCACCGAGGCGGCCGATGCGCGGCTCTCGCGCGTGCTGTGGAACGACCCGGCCACCGGCGTGATGCGCCATGCCGACGCGGGCTACGAGGACGCGATCGAATGTGCGCAGCGGCAGGGCCTGGACCTGCCGATGATCGTGCACGGAGGCGCGGGCCGATGAGCGCATCGACGGGCGACGGCCGCGGCCGGGCCTGCGCGCGCGGCTGAGGCGACGGTGCGAGTCGTCGTCGCGGCCGACTGCGCGCCGCAGCCCTGGGCCAACGGCGGCGGCACCACGCGCGATCTCGCCCTCGAGCCGCAGTCCCCGGGCACGACGGCCGACGGCCCGGCGTTCGACTGGCGGCTGAGCCTCGCCGACATCGATCGCGACGGCGCGTTCTCGCGGCTGCCCGGCCTCGATCGGGTGTTCGCGCCGGTCGAGGGCGCGGTAGCGCTGGCGTTCGATGTGCGGGTCCGCGACGCCGATGCCGACGCAAGCGGTGATGCCGATCCCTTCGATGATGCCGCTGCCGCCTGCGATGCCGAGGGGCCGCCGCTGGCCTTCGCCGGCGAGGCCGCACCCCGTGCGCAGCGCGTCGGCGCCGTGCGCTGCCGCGCACTGAACCTGATGCTCGCGCGCGGCCGGCGCGCCGGCGCGATGCGCCGCGTCGCGCTCGCCGACGGCGCGGTGCTCGATCCGCACTGGTCGCAGCGTGCCTCGGCCGACGGCGCGGCCGTGCGGGCCTGCTGGCTGCAGCGCGGCCGCCTCGCCGTCGGCGGGCAGGTGCTCGAGGCGGGCGTGCTGCTCGTGCTGGAGACGGAGGACGCGGCCCCCCGGGCGCTCGGCGCCGCGCTGCTGCTCGAGGTGGCGATCGGCCCGGCGGGCGCCGCCCCGCCCGAGACCCCCGAGACCCCCGAGACCCCCGAGACCCGTCACCACGCGCCGACCCCGAGGACCCCACGATGATCGCCTTCGAACGCGACACGTCCGACCCCGCCTTCGAGCGGATCCGC
Source organism: Burkholderiales bacterium (assembly GCA_026399835.1). GTDB lineage: Bacteria > Pseudomonadota > Gammaproteobacteria > Burkholderiales > Burkholderiaceae_E > UBA4615. The sequence goes on from JAPLQE010000082.1 coordinate 56,438, forward strand.
GGCGATGCGCCGCTGCTGGTGTCGATGCCGCACGTCGGCACCGGCCTGCCCGCGGACATCGCCGCCCGCCTCACCCTGCAGGCCGCGACGCTCGCCGACACCGACTGGCACCTGCCGATCGTCTACGACTTCGTCGCGGCGCTCGGCGCCACGGTCGTGGTCGCGACGCAGTCGCGCTACGTGATCGACCTGAATCGCCCGCCCGACGGCTCGAGCCTCTACCCGGGCATGGCGACGACCGGGCTGGTGCCTGCCGAGACCTTCCGTGGCGAGCCGGTGTGGCGGGATGCGCCGCCCTCTGGAGAGGAGATCGCCGCCCGCCGCGAGCGCTGGTGGCGTCCCTATCACGACGCGCTGTCGGGCGAGCTCGCGCGGCTGCGCGCCGTGCATCCACGTGTCGTGCTCTGGGACGCGCACTCGATCGCCTCGGTGCTGCCGCGCTTCTTCGAGGGCCGACTGCCCGACCTGAACTTCGGCACGGCCGATGGCGCCTCCTGCGAGGCCTCGCTGATCGACGCGGTGCTCGCGCCGGTGCGTGCGCAGACGGACTACTCGTGGGTGCTGAACGGGCGCTACAAGGGTGGCCATATCACGCGTCATCACGGCCGGCCGCGCGACGGCGTGCATGCGATCCAGCTCGAGATGACGCAGGCGATCTACATGGACGAGTCGTCGCCCTTCGCGTTCGACGAGGCGCGCAGCGCGCAGCTGCGCCCGCTGTTGCGCGCCTGCCTGGGCCGCGCGCTCGACTGGGCGGTCACCGGCTGAGGTCCGGCGTGGCCGGGCCCCGGTCGCTGACCAGGCGCAGCAGTGCCCGCATGCGGCCTGCCGCGGGCGCCGACCGGAGCGCCGCGACCGGCGCAGCCGGCCGCTCCGGGACCTGCGACAGGCCGACCCACAGGTCCGCGGCCTGGTCGCAGGTCGCGGCCAGCAGCGTCTCGGGCTGGCCATCACCCCATCGGCAGGCGGACCCCGAAGGTACTGCCCCGCCCGGGGCCACCGCTCTCGCCCCAGGCACTGCCGCCATGCAGCTCGGCCAGCCGGCGCACCAGCGACAGTCCGATGCCGAGCCCGCCCTGCGCGAGGTCGACACCCGGTTCGACCTGCGTGAACGGCTCGAACACCCGCCCGAGGGCGTCGGCGTCTAGGCCGATGCCGGTGTCGGCGACCCGCAGCGCCACGAACGCCCCCTCGCTGCGGGCCGACACGGTGATCGTGCCGCCGGGCGGCGTGTACTTGCA
>JAPLQE010000032.1 GCA_026399835.1 Burkholderiales bacterium
CCCCATCGGCGCGGGCCGACACCGCCAGTTCGCTGTCGTCGAACAACGCCGCAGTCTGGCCGGCACTTTCTCGTTCAAGGGGCTCGGTGCTCATGCGCCGATTATCCCTTCAACGAGCCGATTGCTTCACACGTTCTGAGCGGTCGGGTCACCCTCCGACGCACCCTCACCCGGCGCGCTTGCCTTAGCATTCGCCCGATGATCGATACCGGGCGCCTCTCGCAGCTCGATGGGCTGCGGGCCGTGGCGGCAATGTCCGTCGTCGGCTTCCACTACACCGCGCGCTACGACACAGCGCTGGTACACGCGCAGCCGCTGCCGTTCTCGCTGCCGTGGGGCCATCTCGGCGTCGAGCTGTTCTTCGTGATCAGCGGCTTCGTGATCCTGATGACGGTCGACCGTGCCAGGTCGCCGGCCGACTTCGTCTTCTCTCGGGTCTCCCGCCTGTTCCCGACGTACTGGGTGGCGGTGCTGCTGACGGCGCTGACGCTGCGCGCCGTCCAGATGCCCGGCTTCGAGCGCACCGCCTTCGATATTGTCGTGAACCTGACGATGGTCCCGAACCAGTTCGGGGTGGCGTCGATCGATGGCGCCTACTGGTCGCTGGGCATCGAGCTGATGTTCTATGCGTGGGTGCTGCTGCTGTGGCGGCTCGGTGCGTTGCGACGGCCTGCGCTCGCGATCGCCGCGGCCTGCGCGGTCAGCCTCGCGGCGAATCTGTCAGAGCAGGTCGGGCTGCGCTGGCCGAGCGCGGTCAAGACGCTGTGGATGACCCAGTGGAGCCCGTGGTTCGCGCTCGGCGCGACCCTCTATGCGCACCATGCTCGCGGATTGCCGGCACGCGTCACGCTCGGTCTCGTGGTGCTCGCCGTCGTGGCCATCGCCTCCGCCGGCCAGCCCGTCGCCGCGGTGCTCGCGGTCGTCGCATGTCTGCTGGTGCACGGCGCCGCCCGTGGCAGCCTGCCCATCCTCGGCATCCGGCCGCTGGTCGCGATCGGGCGGGTGTCGTATCCGCTCTATCTCGTGCACCAGGCGCTCGGCTGGTGGGTGATCGTCTCGCTCCAGCAGGCCGGCGTTCCGGCGCTGGGTTCGATCATGATCGCGGCCAGCCTCGCGATCGCGGCCGCCTTCCTCCTGAACCGAGTCGTCGAGGAGCCGGTGATGGCGGCGCTGCGCACCGGGTGGCGTCGCACACGAGCGACGCGCGGCATCCGGCTCCGGACGCGGCCGGACGCGGGGCCGGACATCGGACCGAGCAACGGGCGCGGGGCCGGCCCGTCCGAGCTGCCCTGGGTCGTCGGTGCCGCCGCCGTGCTTCTCTCGCTCTCGGGCGGGGTGACCGTCGCCAGTGTCCTGCGCGACCGCACGCCGCTGCCGCACGAGGCGATCCGCGCTGTCGATCCGGCCCGTCATCCGACCGTTCCATGCGAGGAGGCCGGGGCGGCCGGAGGCGCCGCTCGCGTGATCCTCGTGCTCGGCCAGTCCAACGCGGCGAGCCATGCGGCTCCGATCCCGCCGCCGGCGACGGGCGGCACCACGCTGCGGGTCTTCGCCGAGGGACGTTGCGTCGAGTCGGGCGACCCGCTGCCCGGCACCACCGGCGGCGGATCGAGCCTGTGGACCGCGGTGCAGGAGGAGGCCGCCGCGGTCGACGCCTCGGTGCGTCTGACCTGGGCGCCGCTGGCCGTCGGTGCCACCGCGATCGCACGCTGGGTCGGCCCGGACCCGGTGAACGATCGGCTGATCGCGTACCTGCGGAGCCTGCGCGAGGCCGGCCTTCGGATCGATCGCGTCGTCTGGCAGCAGGGCGAGAGCGATGCACGCGACGGCACCGAAGCCGCCGTCTACCTGCAGGCGCTGCACTCGCTGCGTGCGCTCCTCGACGCTCACGGCGTGACGGCACCCATGCATGTCGCCCGCTCGACGTTCTGCCGACGGGCCGGCACCGGTGCGATCGGCCGCGCGCTGACCCGTCACGAGGCCTCGCTCGCGGCGGCGCGCATCCTGCCCGGGCCCGACACCGACGCGCTGCTCGGGGCCGCGAGCCGGCGTGATGCCTGCCACTTCACCGACGAGGGGCGACGCCGCGCCGCACGGCTCTGGCACGATGTGCTCGCCGCGCCTCCCCGGCCGGTGACCGCAGGCGGTCGCTGACCGCCGGCGGTCACCGGCCGGGGCCGCGCCGCTTCAGCCCAGCGTCACCACGATCTTTCCGAAGTGCCGGTTCGCGGTCATCGTCGCGAACGCGTCGCCGAGCCGCTCGAAGGGGAACACCTCCGAGACCGGCAGCGAGAGCGTTCCGCCGGTGACCGCCGGTTCGAGATCGGCCCACATGCGGCGCGAGAGTTCCCGGACCTCATCGACGCTGCGGGTGCGGAAGGTGACACCGATGTAGTCGATCCGCTTGAGCGCGTGCAGGTCGAAGTCGATCTCGCCGCTCATGCCGGCGAGTCGGCCGACGTTGACGATGCGCCCCCGGATCGCCGCGGCCACGAGGCTTCCCGCGACGGTCGGGCCTGCGAGCTGGTCGATGACGAGGTCCACGCCCCGTCCGCCGGTCGCCTCGCGCACGCGCTCGGGCCAGTCCGGCAACGAGGTGTCGATTGCGAGGTCTGCACCGAATGCCGGCAGCCCCGCGCGGCGCGTCGGGTCGGTGGACGTGCCGATGACCTGCGCGGCGCCCAGGTGCCGCGCGATGCGCAGGGCCATCAGACCGACGCCCGACGAGGCGCCGAGCACCAGCACCGATTCGCCGTCCCGCAGCCGCCCGTTGACCGCCACCGCATCGTGCATCGTCATCAGCGCCACCGGCAGCGCTGCGGCTTGCTCGAAGCCGATGCCGGCCGGGATCGGCAGCACGCGGCCGCGGTCGGCACGGGTGTACTCGGCGAACGCGGCACCACTGAAGCCCATGACGCGATCGCCGGGCGCATGCCCGGTGACCGCGCCACCGACCGCCACCACCTCACCCGCCCACTCCATGCCGAGCACGGTGCCCGTGCCGCCTGCGCTGCCGTGCATGCGCCCCGCCAGCACGCCGAGGTCGGCCCGGTTCAGCGCGGCCGCGCGCACGCGCACCAGTACCTCGTCGGGGCCGGGGTCCGGACGCGGAATCTCGGTGAACACCAGGCCGGAATCGCCGCGCAGGGCGGCCTTCATCGTGGGGGTCATGGCAGGGCGGGCACCGGGCCCAGGAACGGGGAAGCCTGCAGTCTACGCAGCGCCGCGCCGGCGAGCAGCCCGGCGTGTCGGGCACCGCGTGCCCGGGCGCCTACAGCCGCGTGACCTTGGTGACGTCGGCCTGCTTGCGCACCTGCCGGAACACCAGCGCGAGGTGCTGGCGGCCGCGCACCTGCAGCGTGAAGCGGATCGTCGCCACGCGGTCGGGCTCCTCGTCCATCGTCACGTTGACGATGTTCGCCTCCGACGCCGCGATCTCCGCCGCGACCCGTCCCAGCGCGCCGCGGTCGTCGCGGATCTGCACCTCGACGACGGTGCGGAACTGGCCACGGATGTCCTCGCCCCATTCGACGTCGAGCCAGCGCTCGGCGTCCTTCTGGCGCGCGCGCCCCGCCGACTCGCAGTCGCTGCGGTGCACGACCAGCCCGTGGCCGCCCCGCATGTGGCCGATCACCGAGTCGCCCGGCAGCGGCAGGCAGCAGGCCGAGCACTGCACCGCCATGCCCTCGGTGCCGTGGATCACGATCGGCAGCGGACGCGGCGCGAAGGCCGCGGCCGCGGGCCGCGCGCTCATCTCGAGGGCGATCGCGCGGGCGACCACCGGGGCGAGCCGCCGGCCCAGGCCGACGTCCGCATAGAGCTCGTCGAGCGACTTGGCGCCCGCATCGCGCGCCAGCTTGTCGAGCAGCGCCTGCTCGAGGCTGCCGGCATCGATGCGCAGCGCCGCGAGCGACTGCTCGAGCAGCCGGCGTCCGAGGTCGACCGACTCCTCGAACTTCATGGTCCGCAGGAAGTGACGGATCTCGGAGCGCGCCTTGCCGGTCCGCACGAAGCCGAGCCAGGCCGGATTGGCGCGGGACTCGGGATCGGTCACCACCTCGATCACGTCGCCGTTCTGCAGCTCGGTGCGCAGCGGCACCGGCGAGCCGTTGACCTTGGCCGCGACGCACTGGTTGCCGACGTCGGTGTGCACGCTGTAGGCGAAGTCGATGGTCGTCGCGCCGCGCGGCAGCGCGCGGATCTGGCCCTTGGGCGTGAACACGTAGACCGCGTCCGGGAACAGGTCGACCTTCACGTGCTCGATGAACTCGAGCGAGTCGCCGGTCTGGTGCTGGATGTCGAGCAGCGACTTCAGCCACTGGTGAGTGCGCTTCTGCAGGTCGGTGAACGACTCCTTGTCGGCCTTGTAGAGCCAGTGCGCGGCAACGCCCGACTCGGCCAGCCGGTGCATCTCGCTCGTGCGGATCTGGAACTCGACCGGGGTGCCGTAGGGGCCGACCACCGTGGTGTGCAGCGACTGGTAGCCGTTGACCTTCGGGATCGCGATGTAGTCCTTGAAGCGGCCCGGGATCGGCTTGAAAGTCTGGTGCAGCGCGCCCAGTGCCAGGTAGCACGAGGGCAGGCTGTCGACCACCAGCCGGATGCCGAACACGTCCATCACCTGCGAGAACGACAGGTGCTTCTCGTGCATCTTGCGGTAGATGGCCCACAGCGCCTTCTCGCGCGCGCGCAGCTCGGCCTTCACGCCCATCTCGGGCAGCGACTTCTGCACCGAGTCGATGATCCGGCCCAGGCCCTCGCGCCGCATGCCGCGCGCGGCCGTCACCGCCTTCTGCAGGGTGCGGTAGCGGAACGGATGGGTGAACCGGAACGACAGGTCGAGCAGCTCGCGGTACAGCTCGTTCAGGCCGAGGCGGTTGGCGATCGGCGCATAGATGTCGAGCGTCTCGGCAGCCACGCGCCGCTGCTTGGCGCGCTCGACCGCGCCGAGCGTGCGCATGTTGTGCAGCCGGTCGGCGAGCTTGATGAGGATGACGCGCACGTCGCGGGCCATCGCCAGCAGCATCTTGCGGAAGCTCTCGGCCTGCGCCTGCTCGCGGCTGGCGAACTCGACCTTGTCGAGCTTGGACAGCCCGTCGACCAGCTCGGCGACCTGCGTGCCGAAACGCTCGACCATCTGCTGCTTCGTGACGTCGGTGTCCTCCATCACGTCATGCAGCAGCGCGGCCATCAGCGCGTCGGCGTCCAGGCGCCAGCCGACGCAGATCTCGGCGACGGCGATCGGATGCGAGATGTAGGGTTCGCCGCTGGTCCGGAACTGCCCGAGGTGCGAGCTGTCCGAGAAGCGATAGGCCTCGCGCACGCGCTTGAGGTCGTCCTCGCCGAGGTAGCTCGAGGCCAGCTTGGTGAGGTGCGCGAGCGAGACGACTCGGCGTTCGTCGGCCGGCGCTGCGAAGCCTTCGCCGGTGGATCCGGACGCGTCGATCAGAGCGGGCGGGGCGGTCCGGGCAGACCGGCCCCTCGGCCCGTTGGTGGCGATCGAACCGTCGTGCTTCATCGGTTCGTGCGCGGGGCGGTGTCTGTCAGGTAGGGACGCGGCGCAGCATTTCCTTGCCGACCTTGCCGGTGGCGATCTCGCGCAGCGCGGTGACCGTCGGCTTGTCCTTGCTGTCGACCTTCGGCGAATGGCCTTGCGCCAGCATGCGCGCCCGGTAGGTCGCGGCGAGCGTCAGCTCGAACCGGTTGGGGATCTGCTTCAGGCAGTCTTCGACGGTGATGCGGGCCATGGCGTGTCCTGGAAGGTGATCGGTCGGTGCGGCCGCGGACCCGGTTCAGCCGGGTGCCCGCGCCATGCCCAGCTCGGCGAACAGGTCCGGATGACGACACTGCTGCTGCCCGAACCGGCAGCGGGCTGCGTCCGCAATTCCGACCAGCGCCTGACAGGCCGCCGCAAACTCTTGATTGATAATAACATATTGGCACTCGCCCGCATGCTCGAGCTCGCTGCGGGCCGCCAGGAGGCGCTTCTCGATCACCTCGGGGGCATCCTGGCCCCGCGTGGTCAGCCGCTCGCGCAGCACCTCCAGCGACGGCGGCGCGATGAACACCGAGACCGCGTCCGGGAACAGCCGGCGGACCTGCGCGGCGCCCTGCCAGTCGATCTCCAGCACGATGTCGACGCCCGCGGCCATCTGCGTCGCGATCCAGTCGCGCGAAGTGGCGTAATGGTTGCCGTGGACCCGTGCCCATTCCAGGAACTCGCCCTCGCCGCGACGCCGCTCGAACTCCTCGGGCGTGACGAAGCGGTAGTCCACCCCGTCGCGTTCGCCGGGGCGGGGCGCCCGGGTCGTGTACGACACCGACAGCCGCAGGCCATCGCGCACGCCGAGCAGGTGCCGCACGAGAGAGGTCTTGCCGGCCCCTGACGGGGCGACGACGATCAGCAGGCTGCCTTGGAAGGCCGAGACGGACATCGGAGGGGGGCGGGGACGCTGCGGCGCGCCATTCTCTCAGGTTTGACCCCGAGGCGGCGTTCCGGCCCCGACCGGGCGGGTCTCCAGGGTGGGCCCTTCGCGCGGGCAATTTGCCCAGGTCCGCCCGACCTTTTCGGAAGGACACATTCGTTTCGTCCAGGACGCACTTCCTGCGCGGTGTCGTCACCCGACTTCGGGTCCCGATCCGGACGAGCCAGCCCCCCAACGTCCAAGGAGTCCTTCCGATGAAATCCTTCTCGCTCGGTCTCGTCGCGTTCGCCGCGTTCGCGGCGTTGTCCTCGCCCGTGCTGGCCAACGACCCCAAGGCGACGATCGCCGACCTCGACGCACGCCTCGCCAAGATCGGCACGCCGCGGGTCGACGGCACCGATACCGCGGGCGACAAGACCGTCCCGGCGCTCTTTTTCGGCGAGAGCAAGATCAACAACAACTACGACGTCGTCGATGCGGTCCGCAAGACGCACGGCGCGACCGCCACCGTGTTCGTCCGCCAGGGCGACGAATTCGTCCGTGTCAGCACCAACGTGCTGACGCCCGAAGGCAAGCGCGGCATCGGCACGCAGCTCGCGCGCAACCCGGCCTTCGAGGCGCTCTCGGCCGGTAAGCAGTTCTGCGGCCCGATCGACGTGCTCGGCACGGCCTTCGACGCCTGCTACAACCCGATCCGGGACGGCGCGGGCAAGGTCATCGGCGCGAGCTACATCGGTCACAAGAAGTGATCCGGCGGCGTTCTCGCCCCGGCCTCTGCAACCGGAGCGGCGGCGCACGATGCGCCGCCGCTGGAGCCCCGCGATGAGTCAATCCCCGATCCGGCGCGCCGGCCTCGTGCGCCTCTCCGTCGGCCGCCAGCTGGCGATCGCCTTCGCCGCCGTGCTGCTGCTCACGGCGGTCGTCGGCGCCGTCTCCCTCGACAGCCTGCGCCGCGTGCAGGCGCAAGCCGACGCGCTCGCCGCCAAGTGGCTGCAGGGCGTCGGACATGTGGCGCAAGCCCGCGCGGCGGTGCTCGACATGCGCGACTTCGAGGTGCGCCACAGCCGCAGCACCGATCGCAGCTATCATGCCGAGTACGAGGCGAAGATGGCGGAGTCCGGCAAGTCCGCGGACGAGGCGATGGCCGCATACATTGCGCTGCTCGTCACCGACGAGGAGCGGGCGCTGGCCGAGGCCTTCGCGAAGCACTGGGGCGCCTACCGGCAGGCGGCGGCACGGGTGGTGTCGCTCGGCGCCGCGCGCAAGCAGCAGGATGCGGCCGACATCAGCGACGGCGCCGCGAGCATGGCGCTCGACGAGCTCCTCATGTCCCTCGCCAAGGTCTCGGAATACACGTTCGCAGGCGGCGCGGCCGCCGCCGAGCAGTCCAAGCGCCTCTACGGCCGCGCGATCGCGACCGTCGCCGGATTGATCGCGTTGGCCCTGCTGCTCGGCGGCCTGTTCGCCTGGGCCATCGGCCGCGGTCTGATGCGTCAGCTCGGCGGCGAGCCGCGCTTTGCGGCTTCGGTCGTGCAGAAGGTGGCCGAGGGCGACCTCGGCACGCCGATCACGCTGCGGGCGGGCGATACGCACAGCCTGCTGGCGCAGGTCTCGGTGATGCAGGCGCGGCTGGCCGAAGCGGTCACCGCGGTGCGCATGGGCGCCGAGGGCGTGGCGTCGGCCAGCGTGCAGATCGCCCAGGGCAATCGCGACCTGTCGGTGCGAACCGAGCAGCAGGCATGCGCGCTGCAGGGCACAGCCTCGACGATGGACGAGCTCGGCGCGACCGTGCGCACCAATGCCGACAGCGCCCGCCAGGCCAGCCAGCTCGCGGTCGTTGCCGCCGAGGTGCGTAGCCTCGCGCAGCGCAGCGCCGATGCCGCCCGCCAGATCAAGGGCCTGATCGGCACCAGCGTCACGCGGGTGGAGACCGGCACCGGACTGGTTTCCGACGCCGGCCGCACCATGGTCGAGATCGTCGAGTCCATCCAGCGCGTGACCGACATCGTGGGCGAGATCAGCACGGCGAGTGCCGAGCAGAGTGCGGGCGTCGCTCAGGTCGGCGAGTCGGTGGCGCGCATGGACGAGTCGACTCAGCAGAACGCCGCACTGGTCGAGCAGAGTGCCGCGGCCGCGGACTCGCTCAGCCGCCAGGCCGAGGAACTCGTGCGCGCGGTCGGGGTGTTCCGTCTGGCGAAGGACTGAATGCGGCGTGAGCGGCCGGCGCGCCGTTCACTCCAGGTTCTGCACCTGCTCGCGCACCTGCTCGATCAGCAGCTTGAGTTCGACCGAGGCCTGCGTGACCTCGAGCCCCGCCGCCTTCGAGCCGAGCGTGTTGGCCTCGCGGTTGAGCTCCTGCATCAGGAAGTCCAGCCGCTTGCCGACCTGCCCGCCGCCGTCGACGATCCGCACCAGCTCCGCGATGTGGATCTCGAGCCGTGCGAGCTCCTCGGCGACGTCGACCCGCATCCCGTAGACGGAGACTTCCTGGCGGATCCGGGCCATCGCCTCGTCGAGCGGCACCGCGGTGCCGGCCAGCGCGCCGGTGGCCGCTTCGCGAAGCCGTTCGGTGAGCCGCAGCCCGAACTCGGCGACCAACTCGGGCGCGCGCGGCTTGAGGGCCACGACGATCGCGGTCATCGCGCCGGCCCGGTCGCGGATCACGTCGCCCAGGCGGGCACCCTCGCGGGCACGGCTGGCGAGCAGCTCGTCGATCGCCGCGCCGAAGAGCGGCCGGAACGCACCGACCCATTGGGCGGGATCCGGCTGCGGATCGTCGACCACCCCGGGAAACCGCAGGCAGTCGGCGACCGTCAGCGGCGCCGCCCCCGGCATCCGGGTGAGCACCGCGTCCTGCGCGAGCGCGAGCGCATCGAGCGCGCCGGGGCGCAGCACCACCTCCGGCCGCTGGGCGGCGCGGTGCTGCACCGATGCCCGGCAGTCGATCTTGCCCCGCGTCACGCGCGCCTGGATCGCCTCGCGCAGGGGCGGCTCGAGCGCGCGCAGCTCGTCGGGCAGACGGAAGGCGATGTCCAGGAAGCGCGAATTGACCGATCGGAGCTCGATCCCGAGTCGCCCGAGCTCGTGGTCGCGCGTCACGGTGCCGAAGCCGGTCATGCTGTGGACGCCCGCGTCCTTCGAGTTCATTACAATCGTCCCCTCATGGCCAATCAGACCAACGCCCCGCTGCCCGAAGGCCTCGAAGTCGGCGGCTATCGGATTGTAAGGAAGATCGCGAGCGGGGGTTTCTCGATCGTCTATCTCGCCGACGATCCCGACGGCCAGCCGGTCGCGCTCAAGGAATACCTGCCGAGTTCGCTGGTGCGCCGCGGCCCGGGCGAGCTGGTGCCCTCGGTGGCCAACGAGAACCAGAACACCTACCGCAACGGCCTGAAGTGCTTCTTCGAGGAGGGCCGCGCGCTCGCCCGCGTGCTGCATCCGAACGTGGTGCGGGTGCTCAACTTCTTCCGGGCCAACGACACCGTCTACATGGTGATGGCCTACGAGCGCGGCCGCAGCCTGCAGGAGCTGATCATGCGCTACCGGGGCAAGCCGGGTCGCGAGGTCATGCCCGAGCGGCACATCCGCCGGATCTTCGCGCAGGTGATGAACGGGCTGCGCGAGGTCCATGCCAACCGACTGCTGCACCTGGACCTCAAGCCCGCCAACGTCTACCTGCGCCAGGACGGCTCGCCGATGCTGCTCGACTTCGGCGCCGCCCGCCAGACGCTGACGCTCGATGCCCCGAAGCTCTTCCCGATGTACACGCCCGGCTTCGCCGCCCCGGAGCTCTACCGCCGCAACCAGCAGCTCGGCCCGTGGACGGACATCTACGGCCTGGGCGCGACGATGTACGGCTGCATGATCGGCTCGCCCCCGCAGCCGGCCGACCAGCGCGGGCTGCACGACAAGGTCGACGCCGCGCTCGCGCAGGCGGTGAAGCTCTACTCGCAGCAGCTGGTGGACATCGTGCACTGGTGCCTCAAGCAGAATCCGCTCGAGCGTCCGCAGAGCGTCTTCGTGCTGCAGCGCGCGCTGCGCGAGCCGGCGCACGACACCCCGTCGGCGCCGCCGGTGCAGGCCGCCGGCTTCGCGCGCTGGATCGACGGGCTCGCCGGGCGCCGACGCCGTCCGATCCGCCAGGATTCCACGCTGATGTGGCCGACGCAGAAGGCGTCGTGAACCCAGGGGCCGCGATGCGATTCACCATCTTCCAGGACACGGCGATCGGCGCCCGGTCGGTCAACCAGGACCGGATGGGCTACTGCTTCTCGCGCGAGTCGCTGCTGATGCTGGTGGCCGACGGCATGGGTGGACACGTGCGCGGCGAGGTCGCCGCGCAGCTCACCCTGCAGGCCTGCGCGTCGGCCTTCCAGCGCGAGGCCCAGCCGCGCATCGCCGATCCGGCCGCCTTCCTCGATGCCGCGCTGCGCACCGCGCACCGCGACCTGCTGCGCTACCAGGCCCAGCACAAGCTGCCCGAGGCGCCTCGCACGACGGTGGTCGCCTGCATCGTGCAGGACGACGTCGCCTGGTGGGCCCATGCCGGCGACTCCCGGCTCTACTGGCTGCGCGACGGGCGCATCCTCTCGCGCACCCGCGACCACTCCAAGGTGCAGTCGATGGTGTCGCTCGGGCTGATCGCCGTGCACGAGCAGGACAACCATCCCGAGCGCAACAAGGTGCTGAACTGCCTCGGCTCGCCCTACGAGCCGACGGTCGAGATCACCGCCCGCGCGAATCTGCACAGCGGCGACACGCTGGTGCTGTGCTCGGACGGCTTCTGGACCGGGCTGTCCGAGGGCGAGTTCGCCGCGGCCTTCGCCAGCGGGCCGGTCGCGCTCACCGTGCCCGCGCTGGTGCAGCGCGCGGTGGCGCACAACGGCCGAGCCGCCGACAACACCACCGTGGTCGCGCTCACCTGGGAGAGCAGCGAGTCGGTCGAGGACGTGCCCACGCTGTCCTCGCTCGACCTGGCCGACGGAGCGGTCACCACCACCATCTCGTTCGACGAGGTCGCCGACTTGCCCGAGGCGGCGCTGTCCGACGAGGACATCGAACGGCAGATCGCCGAGATCCAGAAGGCGATCCAACGCTCCGGCGAGAGCACACCAGGAGGCGACGCTTGACCCAGACCCCCGACGACTCGACGCAGGCACGGCCCAGCGGCCGCGCAAACGACGCGCTGCGCACCGTGCGCATCACGCGCGGCTTCACCCGCCATGCCGAGGGCTCCGTCCTCGTCGAATTCGGCGACACCCGCGTGCTGTGCACCGCGAGCGTCGAGGACAAGGTGCCGCCGTTCCTGCGCGGCAAGGGGCAGGGCTGGCTGACCGCGGAGTACGGGATGCTGCCGCGGGCGACCCACACCCGCAGCGACCGCGAGGCGGCGCGGGGCAAGCAGTCCGGGCGCACCCAGGAGATCCAGCGCCTGATCGGCCGCAGCCTGCGCGCGGTGGTCGACCTCGACCGGCTCGGCGAGCGCACGATCCAGATCGACTGCGACGTGCTGCAGGCCGACGGCGGCACGCGCACCGCCGCGATCACCGGTGCCTGGGTCGCCGTGCACGATGCCATCGAGTGGCTGCGCGGACGCGGCACGCTCACCGACACGCCGCTGCTCGATTCGGTCGCTGCGGTGTCGGTCGGCCTGTGGCGAGGGCAGGCGGTGCTCGACCTCGACTACGCCGAGGACTCGAGTTGCGACACCGACATGAACGTCGTCGTCACCGGCTCGGGCGGCATCGTCGAGGTCCAGGGCACGGCCGAGGGGCGGCCGTTCTCGCGGGCCCAGGTCGATGCGCTGCTCGACCTCGCCGCCGACGGCATCGGCCGGCTCGCGATCGCCCAGCGTCAGGCGATCGGGTCCATCGCCTGACGACGATGGCCGCGGCGCTGTCACGGGTCGTCCTCGCCTCGGGCAACGCGGGCAAGCTGCGCGAGCTGCGCGCGCTGCTCGAGCCGACCGGCATCGAGGTGGTGGCCCAGGGCGCCCTCGGCGTGGGCGACGCCGAGGAGCCGCATGCCACCTTCGTCGAGAACGCGCTCGCCAAGGCCCGGCATGCGAGCGCGGCGACGGGGCTGCCCGCGATCGCCGATGACTCCGGGGTCTGCGTGCCGGCGCTGGGCGGGGCGCCCGGCGTGCGCTCGGCGCGCTTCGCCGCCGACCTCGAGGGCGGCGCCCGCTCCGACACCGCGAACAACACGCGCCTGGTGCGCGAGCTCGCCACGCAGGCGGACCGGTCCGCGTACTACTACTGCGCGCTGGTGCTGGTGCGCGGCGCCGACGATCCGCAGCCGGTCATCGCCGACGGCCTGTGGCACGGCGAGATCGTCGCGTCGCCGCGCGGCGAGGGCGGCTTCGGCTACGACCCGCACTTCCTGCTGCCCGAGTTCGGCCGGACCGCCGCCGAGCTCGACGCCGCGACCAAGAACCGTGTCAGCCATCGCGGCCTGGCGATGCGCGAGCTGCTCGCGAAGCTGGCGCAGGCGCGGCTGCTGCCGGCGGCGCCGGCCCGCTGACCGCCGCGCACGGGCCCGGGCCGCCATGACCATCGCGATCGTCCCCGTGAGCGCGCTGTCGCGGCGCGCGAGCGGCCTCGTCCAGTCGCCGCCGCTGTCGGTCTACGTGCACCTGCCCTGGTGCCTGCGCAAGTGTCCGTACTGCGACTTCAACTCGCACGAGACCGACGGCGAGCTGCCCGAGGCGCGCTATCTCGACGCGCTGCGGGCCGACCTCGAGGCCTCGGTGCCGCAGGTCTGGGGCCGCTCCGTGCAGACGGTGTTCATCGGCGGCGGCACGCCCAGCCTGTTCTCGCCGGAGTCGATCGACCGGCTGGTCACCGACCTGCGCACGCACCTGAAGCTCGCGCCCGATGCCGAGGTCACGCTCGAGGCCAACCCCGGCACCTTCGAGCGCGAGAAGTTCCGCGCCTTCCGCGACGCGGGCGTCACACGCCTGTCGGTCGGCATCCAGAGCTTCGACGCCGACGCCCTGCAGCGCATCGGCCGGGTCCATGACCGCCAGCAGGCGCTCGCGGCCGCGCAGGCCGCCGCCGAGCACTATCCGACCTTCAACCTCGATCTCATGTACGGCCTGCCCGGCCAGGACCTCGCCGCGCTGCGCGCCGACCTCGCCCAGGCGCTCGCCTTCTCGCCGCCGCACCTGTCGTACTACAACCTGACGCTGGAGCCGAACACGCTGTTCGCGAGCCGACCGCCCGAAGGGCTGCCCGACGACGACACCGTCGCCGACATGCAGCAGGCGATCGAGGCGGGCGCCGCCGCCGGCGGACTCGCCCACTACGAGGTCTCGGCCTATGCGCGCCCTGGTCACCGCGCGCGTCACAACCTGAACTACTGGACCTTCGGCGACTACCTCGGTCTGGGTGCCGGGGCCCACGGCAAGCTGTCCTTCCACGACCGCATCGAGCGGACCGCGCGGCTGCGCCATCCGCGCCGCTACATGGAGGCGGCGCTGGCCGGCGACGCGGTCGAGACGCGCCGCACGCTCGATGCCGACGAGCTGCCCTTCGAGTTCATGCTCAACGCGCTGCGCCTGGTCGACGGCGTGTCCGCGGCGAGCTTCGCCGAGCGCACCGGGCTGCCGCTCGCCTCGATCGCGCGGGCGCTCGCGCGGGCCGCCGAGCGCGGCCTGCTCGATCCCGACCCGGGCACGATCCGCCCGACGCCGCTCGGGCTGCGCTTCCTGAATGACCTGCAGCAGATGTTCCTGGGCTGAGGTGCCCGCCGAGCGGCACCGCCCCGCATCACCCCCACGAGGAGGAGACCCCATGCACGCGACCATGATGCGCACGCCCCTGTCGCTCAACAGCCTGCTCGATCGGGCCGGGCGGATGTTCGGCACCAACGAGATCGTCTCGCGGCTGCCCGACAGGTCGATGCGCCGGCACACCTACGCGCAGTGGCACGCGCGCACCCGCCGCCTCGCCGCGGCCCTGCTCGCAGCCGGACTGAAGCCGGGCGATCGCGTCGCGACGCTGTGCTGGAACCACCATGCCCACCTCGAGGCGTACTTCGGCATCCCGGCCGCCGGCGGCGTGATGCACACGCTGAACCTGCGGCTCGCGCCCGACGAGATCGGCTGGATCGCGGGCCACGCGCAGGACCGGTTCCTGATCGTCGACGACGTGCTGCTGCCGCTGTTCGCGCAGTTCGCGAAGCACCACCGCTTCGAGCGGGTGTTCGTGTTCCCGTTCTCGGGCGCGGCGGTGCCGTCCGACGCCGGTCTCGGCGAGCAGGCGCCGCCGCTCGAGGACTATGAGCAGTGGCTCGCCGCAGTGTCTGACGAGGCCGTCCGCGGGCTGCAGTACGTGCCCCACGACGAGGATGCGCCGGTGGCGATGTGCTACACGTCAGGCACCACCGGCCGCCCCAAGGGCGTGGTGTATTCCCACCGCTCGACGATCCTGCACACGCTGACCGCGTCGATGCCGGACCTCTGGAACCTGTCCGGGCGCGACGTGGTCTTCCCGGTCACGCCGATGTTCCATGCGAACAGCTGGGGCATCCCGTACGGCGCGGTGATGCTCGGCGCGAAGCTGGTGTTCCCCGGGCCGCACCTGCATCCCGAGGACCTGCTCGACCAGATGCAGGTCGATCCGCCGACCTTCACGCTCGGCGTGCCGACGATCTGGCTGTCGATGATCCAGCTGCACGAGGCGAACCCCGGGCGCTGGACGCTGCCCGCGGGGCTGCGCAGCATGGTCGGCGGCTCGGCGGTGCCCGAGGCGCTGATCCGTGCCTTCGCCCGTCACGGCGTGATGATCCAGCAGGGCTGGGGGATGACCGAGACCTCGCCGGTGTGCACGATCTTCTACGAGAAGTCCGAGCTCGCCGGCCGCCTCACCGAGGACCAGTGGTTCGCGCGCCGCGCGATGGCAGGCGTCCTGGTGCCCCTGGTGGACCTGCGGATCGTGGGGGACGGCGGCGAGCAGCCCTGGGACGGCGACTCGGTCGGCGAGATCCAGGTCCGCGGTCCGTTCATCACCGGCGGCTACCACGCGGTCGACGCCGATCCGGACAAGTTCACCGGCGACGGCTGGCTGCGCACCGGCGACGTCGGTGCGATGGATGCCCACGGCTACCTGCGGATCTCGGACCGGACCAAGGACCTGATCAAGTCGGGCGGGGAGTGGATCAGCTCGGTCGATCTGGAGAACGCGATCATGGGTCACCCCGCGGTCGCCGAGGCTGCGGTGATCGCGGTCGCGCATCCGAAGTGGGCCGAGCGCCCACTCGCCTGCGTGGTCCTCAAGCCTGGTGCATCCGTGGATGCCGCGCAGCTGCGTGCCCACCTGTCGACCGCTTTCGCGAAATGGCAGCTGCCCGATGCCTTCGAGTTCATCGACGCCATCCCGCGGACGTCCACCGGCAAGTTCTGGAAAGCGCGGCTGCGCGAGCGCTTCGCGGGCTACGTGCTTCCGGAATGAGGGTCTCGCCCTGACCTGGGGCGTTATGCGGTATCGTGCACCGCCGCGAGGCGCCCCGGGTCGGTGCGTCGCGGCGTGATCCGGCGCGCGCCGCCCGCAGAGCCGCCTGGCGACCTCCCCCCGGGCGGTCGATCCCGGCCGGCGAATGGCACGGTTCCTGCTAAATTCGGGACTCGAAGAAATGTTCCGACACTCGCGCGCCGCTTCTTCGCTTGATCAAAACGACCCCCTTCGCACACCCCAGGAGAAAGCACCGATGGCATCTGCCAAGGACGTCATGAAGAAAGTCGCGGACAACGAAGTCAAGTTCGTTGATTTCCGCTTCACGGATACCAAGGGCAAAGAGCAGCACGTCACGGTGCCGATCTCGCATTTCGACGAAGACAAGTTCGTCTCCGGGCACGCCTTCGACGGTTCGTCGATCGCCGGCTGGAAGGGCATCGAAGCCTCCGACATGCTGCTGATGCCGGATCCGTCGACCGCCAACATCGACCCGTTCCGGGAAGAGCCGACGCTGATCCTGACCTGCGACGTCGTCGAGCCGTCCGACGGCAAGGGCTACGACCGCGACCCGCGCTCGCTCGCCAAGCGCGCCGAGGCCTACCTGAAGTCGACCGGCCTGGGCGACACCGCCTACTTCGGCCCGGAACCCGAATTCTTCATCTTCGACTCGGTCACCTGGTCCGTCGACATGTCGGGCTGCTCGGTGAAGATCGACTCGGAGGAAGCCTCCTGGTCGACCGGCAAGCACTTCGAGGGCGGCAACCTGGCCCACCGTCCCGCCGTCAAGGGCGGCTACTTCCCCGTGCCGCCGGTCGATTCGTTCCAGGACATGCGCTCGGAGATGTGCCTGATCCTCGAGCAGATGGGCGTGCCGGTCGAGGTCCACCACCACGAGGTGGCGGGCGCCGGCCAGAACGAGATCGGCACCCGGTTCTCGACGCTGGTGCAGCGCGCCGACTGGACGCAGCTGCTCAAGTACGTCGTCATGAACGTCGCACACAGCTACGGCAAGACCGCGACCTTCATGCCGAAGCCGGTCGTCGGCGA
The DNA here is from genome assembly GCA_026399835.1 of Burkholderiales bacterium. GTDB lineage: Bacteria > Pseudomonadota > Gammaproteobacteria > Burkholderiales > Burkholderiaceae_E > UBA4615. The sequence continues at coordinate 16,928 of JAPLQE010000032.1, forward strand.
CAACGGCTCGGGCATGCACGTGCACCAGTCGATCTGGAAGGACGGCGCCAACCTGTTCGCCGGCGACAAGTACGCCGGGCTGTCCGACTTCGCGCTCTACTACATCGGCGGGATCATCAAGCACGCCCGTGCGCTGAACGCGATCACCAACCCCGGCACCAACTCGTACAAGCGGCTGGTCCCGGGCTACGAGGCCCCGGTCAAGCTCGCCTACTCGGCGCGCAACCGCTCGGCCTCGATCCGGATCCCGTACGTCAACAACCCGAAGGGCCGTCGCATCGAAGTCCGCTTCCCGGACCCGACCGCGAACCCGTACATGGCCTTCGCGGCCATGATGATGGCGGGCCTGGATGGCGTGCAGAACAAGATCCACCCGGGCGAGGCGGCGGACAAGAACCTGTACGACCTGCCGCCGGAAGAGGACGCGAAGATCCCGACCGTGTGCTCGTCGCTCGACATGGCGCTCGACTACCTGGACCGCGATCGCGAGTTCCTGACCCGGGGCGGCGTGTTCAGCGACTCCATGCTCGACGCGTACATCGCGCTGAAGATGGAGGAGGTCACCCGCTTCCGGATGACCACCCACCCGGTCGAGTTCGACATGTACTACTCGCTCTGACCGGAGAGGGTCGGCGCACGGCCCGGCCGCCCGCGAGGCGTGTCCGGGCCGACGAAGGGGGCGGGTGACCGCCCCTTTTGCATTAAACTCCGGCCCATGCTCCGACCCCTCCGTCGTCCCCGGCCGGCATGCCTGCTGCTCGCCGCGATCATTGCTATCCCCATGGCCGCGCAGGCGCAGGTCTGGCGCTGCGAGTCTCCGGGCGGTGGCGTCGAGTACAGCAACAATGCGTCGAGCAGCCGCGATGCACGGTGCCGGGCGGTCGACCTGCCCAACCTGACGACCATTCCCGTGCCCAAGCTGCCCGCGCAGTCCGGCGCCGCGAAGGGCGGGGCCGCCGCCACGCCCACGCCGGCCGGCTTCCCCCGCGTCGATGCCGGCGCCCAGCGCTCCCGGGACCTCGACCGGCGCCGCATCCTCGAGGACGAGCTGCGCAAGGAGGAAGCCCGACTGGGCGAGCTGCGCGCCGAGTTCAACGGCGGCGAGCCGGAGCGGCGCGGCGACGAGCGCAACTACCAGCGGTATCTCGACCGCGTGCAGCGGCTCAAGGACGACATCGCGCGCTCCGAGAGCTCGGTCGCCTCGCTCAAGCGCGAGATGACCTCGCTGCGCGACTGAGCGTGTACCGATGACGCCGACCTCCCGCCTGCCGGAGGGTACGGACCGGCGCCGCCAGCCGGCCTCGCGCCTCGCCGGCCTGGACCTGCTCGCCTGCGCGGTCGTGCTGCTCGACGACCAGGGGCACACCACCTTCCTCAACCAGGCGGCCGAGCAGCTCTTCGAGCTGCCGCAGCGGGTGATCGAGGGCGCAGCGTTCGCCCGGCAGTTCAGCAACGGCGGCATCATCGACAGCCTCCTCGCCGAGGCCTGCAACAACGCGTTCGGCCAGAAGCGCCAGGACATCACGCTGCACCGGATCGGCCGCGAGCCGCTCGCCGTCCACTGCGTGGCGGTGGTGCTCGAGAGCGACCTCGGCTCGCTGCTGCTCGAGTTCCGCGAGATCGACCAGCGCATCCGCATCGACCGCGAGTCGAGGATGGTGGAGTCGGTTCGGGTCAACCGGGAGCTGGTGCGCAATCTCGCGCACGAGATCAAGAACCCGCTCGGCGGCATCCGCGGCGCGGCGCAGCTGCTCGAATCCGAAGTCGGCGGCTCCAGCCTGCGCGAGTACACCCAGGTCATCATCAAGGAGGCCGACCGGCTGCAGACGCTGGTCGATCGCCTGCTCGCGCCGCATCGCCATCCGCGGCTGGTGGGCGACGTGAACATCCACGAGGTGCTCGAGCGGGTCCGCTCGGTGGTGACCGCCGAGTACCCGCAAGGCCTGGCGATCGACCGGGACTACGACGCCAGCCTGCCGGATTTCCGCGGCGACAAGGAGCAGCTGATCCAGGCGGTGCTCAACCTGGTGCGCAACGCGGCACAGGCGATGCACGGCCATGGGCGCATCCTGATGACCACCCGGATCGCGCGCCAGGTCACCGTCGACAAGGTCAGGTATCGCCTGGCACTGGACTTGCATGTGATCGACGACGGCCCCGGTGTGCCGGAAGAGATCCGCGATCGGATCTTCTATCCGCTCGTCTCGGGCCGCGAGGGCGGGAGCGGTCTGGGGCTGACGCTCGCGCAGACCTTCGTGCAGCAGCACGGGGGTCTGATCGAATGCGACAGCCGTCCGGGCCGGACCGATTTCCGGATATTGCTGCCGCTGCCCTGATGCGTCGCCATTCGTGGCGGACCGGGGCCGACAGCCAGGGGAAGCAGCACGAATGAACGAAGTGTGGATCGTCGACGATGACCAGTCGATTCGTTGGGTGCTCGAGCGGGCGCTGTCAAGGGAAGGGTTCGATGTGCGGGCCTTCGGGTCCGCGCGCGAGTGCCTGAGCGCCTTCGAGCTCGACGCCCCGCAGGTGCTGGTCTCCGACATCAGGATGCCCGGCGAATCGGGCATCGAGCTGCTGCAGAAGGTCAAGCTGCGCCGGCCCGGCATGCCGGTGATCATCATGACCGCGTTCTCGGACCTCGACAGCGCGGTCTCGGCGTTCCAGGGCGGGGCCTTCGAGTACCTGCCCAAGCCCTTCGACCTGCCCAAGGCGGTCGAGCTGATCCGCCGTGCGGTGGAGGAGAGCGAGCGCGAGGCGGCCGCCGAGGAGACGGTCCTCGAGACGCCCGAGATGCTCGGCCAGGCCCCCGCGATGCAGGAGGTCTTCCGCGCCATCGGCCGGCTCTCGCAGTCCAACGTCACGGTGATGATCACCGGCGAGTCCGGCAGCGGCAAGGAGCTGATCGCGCGTGCCCTGCACAAGCATTCGCCGCGCGGTGCCCAGCCCTTCGTGGCACTGAACACCGCTGCCATCCCGCGCGACCTGCTCGAGAGCGAACTCTTCGGCCACGAGCGCGGCGCGTTCACCGGTGCGCAGCAGATGCGCCGCGGCCGCTTCGAGCAGGCCGAGGGCGGTACGCTGTTCCTCGACGAGATCGGCGACATGCCGGCAGAGCTGCAGACGCGCCTGCTGCGCGTGCTCTCGGACGGACACTTCTATCGCGTCGGCGGGCACCAGCCGCTCAAGGCCAACGTCCGCGTGATCGCGGCGACCCACCAGAACCTCGAGGATCGCGTCCGGCTGGGCCTGTTCCGCGAGGACCTGTTCCACCGTCTCAACGTGATCCGGCTGCGCCTGCCGGCGCTGCGCGAGCGGGTGCAGGACGTGCCGCTGCTCGCACGCCACTTCCTCACGCGCAGCGCGCGCGAGCTGGGCGTCGAGACCAAGCGGCTCTCCGACGAGGCGCTGCTGCGGCTCGGCGCATTCTCCTGGCCGGGCAACGTGCGGCAACTCGAGAACGTGTGCCACTGGCTGACCGTGATGGCGCCCGCGCAGACCGTCGAGCCCAAGGACCTGCCGCCCGAGGTGCAGGCGGCGCTGCCGTGGATCGATCCGCGCGGCGCGCCCGCGCAGCCTCAGGGCACGGGTGCGATGGACGCGTCCTCGGGGCCGGACACGCAGGGCGCCGCGGCCGCCGCACCGATGCCCGCATTCGCGGGCGCCGCGGCACCGGCCGGGGCGGCCGTGGCCGATGCCTTCTCCGAGCCGGTGGGCGGACGCGTCGGCTTCGGCACGCCGCCGGCCTTTGCCGCCGTCCCCGGTGCCGGCACGGGCTACCTGCCCGCCGATGCCGGCTTCGCGGCGCGCGACGGCGCGGCACCCACGGCCCCCCCGGCCCGCGTGGGCTGGGCCGCGCTCCTCGAGTCCGAGGTCGCGCAGATGCTCGCCGCGCAGTCGGCCCGCGGTGGCGAGCCGCCGGCCTCGTCGGACGTGATGGACCAGCTCACCCGCACGTTCGAGTCGACGATCATCCGTACCGCGCTTCGCCACACGCGCGGACGGCGGATCGATGCGGCGCTGCGCCTGGGCATCGGCCGCAACACGATCACCCGCAAGATCCAGGACCTGCACCTGGAGGACGACTGACCGGGACACGGCGCGGCGGCCCCGCTGCGTCGTGGTGCAATGCGGGCTCCCTCATGTTCCGGAGCCCGCCGATGTCAGGCTCGCACTTCCACGTCCACGGCCCGCACGACCACGAACTCGAGCACGCCGCTTCGCACGGCAAGGCCGACGCGGTCTCGGGCCGCATCGCGGTGACCACCGCGGTGCTCGCCACGGTCGGCGCGCTGTTCTCGTACCAGGGCGGCGCCACGCAGGCCGATTCCACGCTGTTCAAGAGCAACGCCGCGATCTCGAAGACCGAGGCGGCGAACCAGTGGAACTACGACCAGGCCAAGAGCAGCAAGCAGAACCTGGCCGAGCTGGCGGTGGAGATCGTGCCTGTCGAGCGGCGCGACGGCGGCCGCGCACCTGTGAGCCGGGGGGCGGGCGCCACGGCCCGCCGCGCCGGCCGTGCCTAGGACGCGGCGGGGTCGTCCAGCGCCAGGTCGAGCGTCACCGGCGCGTGGTCCGAGGGCTGCGGCAGCTTGCGCGGCGCGCGGTCGATCGAGCAGGCCCTCACCGCGCCCGCCAGCGCCGGCGCGACCAGCAGGTGGTCGATCCGCAGGCCGCGGTTCTTCTGGAAGCCGAGCTGGCGGTAGTCCCACCAGCTGTACGTCTTGGGCGGCTGCTCGAACATCCGGTAGGCGTCCTGCAGGCCGAGCGCGAGCAGCGCGCCGAAGCGCTCGCGCTCCGGTACCGAGCACAGCACCTGATCGGCCCAGGCCGCCGGGTCGTGCACGTCGGCGTCGGCGGGCGCGATGTTGTAGTCGCCGCCGATCACCAGCTGCGGCGTGGCCGCCAGCTCGTCGCCCAGCCAGCCCGCCAGTGCGTCCAGCCAGCGCAGCTTGTAGTCGTACTTGTCGCTGCCCACCGCCTGCCCGTTCGGCACGTAGGCGCTGATCACGCGCACGTCGCCGAAGGTCGCCGCGATCAGCCGCTTCTGCTCGTCGGGGAAGCGGGGGTTCCCGACGGTCACGTCGCGCGCGTCCCAGCCCCGGTCGGCGCGCCAGAGCAGCGCGACGCCGTTGTAGGTCGGCTGCCCGGAGAACACCGAGCGGTAGCCGGCCGCAGCGAGCTTGGCAGCGGGGAACTTCTCGTCCACCAGCTTGGTCTCCTGCAGGCACAGCACGTCGACCGGGTTGGCCTCGAGCCAGCCGAGCACGTGCGGCAGGCGGACCTTCAGGGAGTTGACATTCCAGGTGGCGATCTTCATCGGTGGGCGACCTCGGGCAGGAGGCGCGATTGTGACACCCGGCGTCGGCGTCTCTGGCGAGGCATCCATCGGCGTTGATTTGTCACGATGCGAAATGTCCAACCGACGTTCGGGAAAACCGCAGGTTCTGCTTGTTTGTCCTGGACACGGTTACGTATAACGCAGTGCAGCAGCCGGCGCACCCTTGCCGGCCGGACCCGACCGCAGACCCGCGGCACGGGGCCGGAGCCGAAGCCGAATCCGACCCGAGGACCCGCGGTCGGGCAAACCCCGTCTCATCCCGCCGGCGCACCGACGCAGTCGTGGCGCACGTCGCGGAGCGCTGTCCGCCCCGGGAGGCGGTGCGGCGCGAGGCGTGTACCCTCGGCCGCTTTTCCGTTCGAGAACCCTGAGGACCCATGCAAGCGACCCTGACGACCCTGCTGGCGACCGGCGCCGACGACGCACCCGCGATCGGCGCGCCAGGCCGGCGTGCGATGACCTACCGCGAGCTGCGCACGCTGATCGCGTCGACGCGCGAGCGGCTCAACGGCCTGGGCATCGGCCGCAACGACCGCGTCGCGATCGTGCTCGACAACGGCCCCGAGATGGCCGCCTGCTTCGTTGCCTGCGCCTGCGCCGTCGCGAGCGCGCCGCTGAACCCTGCCTACCGCGGCGAGGAGTTCGAGTTCTACCTGTCGGACCTGAAGGCCGCGGCGCTGATCGTGGCGCGCGACAGCACGTCGCCCGCGGTGGAGGCGGCGCGCAAGCAGGGCGTGCGGCTGATCGACCTGGTCGCCGACGCCCAGGCCGGCGCCGGCACGTTCACGCTCGAGCCGCGCGAGGCGGGTGCCGCCCCGGCCGCCGCATCGGGCACGGCCGAGCCGGACGACGTGTCGATGGTGCTGCACACCTCGGGCACCACCTCGCGCCCGAAGATCGTGCCGCTGTCGCAGCGCAACCTCGCGGCCTCGGCGCAGCACATCCGCGCGACGCTGAAGTTCGTGCCGACCGACTGCGGCCTGAACATCATGCCGCTCTTCCACATCCACGGCCTGATCGCCGGCGTGCTCGCGCCGCTGTCGGCCGGCTCGCAGGTGTTCTGCACGCCGGGCTTCAACGCGCTGAAGTTCTTCGGCTGGATGGAGGAGGCGAAGCCCACCTGGTACACCGCGGTGCCGACGATGCACCAGACGATCCTGGCGCGCGCCTCGAAGAACGCCGACGTGATCAAGCGTCATCCGCTGCGCTTCCTGCGCTCGTCGTCCTCGTCGATCCCGCCGCAGGTGATCCGCGAGCTCGAGGAGGTCTTCGGCGCGCCGCTGATCGAGTCCTACGGCATGACCGAGGCGACGCACCAGATGGCGTCGAACCCGTTGCCGCCCGAGGTCCGCAAGCCCGGCAGCGTCGGCCGCGCGGCCGGACCCGAGATCGCGATCATGGCCGAGGACGGCCGCCTGCTCGCGCGCGGCGAGACCGGGGAGATCGTGATCCGCGGCCCGAACGTCACCGCCGGCTACGAGGCGAATCCCAAGGCCAACGCCGAGGCCTTCGCCGACGGCTGGTTCCGCACCGGCGACCAGGGCGTGATGGACGCCGACGGCTACGTGACGATCACCGGCCGCCTCAAGGAGATCATCAACCGCGGCGGCGAGAAGGTGAGCCCGCGCGAGGTCGACGAGATCCTGATGGACCACGCCGCGGTCGCCCAGGTGGTGTGCTTCGGCATGCCGCATCCGAAGCTCGGCGAGGAAGTGGCCGCCGCCGTGGTGCTGCGCGAGGGGCAGAGCGCGACCGAGCGCGAGCTGCAGGACTTCGTCGGCAAGCGCGTCGCCGACTTCAAGGTGCCCAAGCGGATCCTCATCCTCGAGGAGATCCCCAAGGGCGCCACCGGCAAGCTGCAGCGCATCGGCCTCGCGCAGAAGCTCGGCCTCGCCTGATCCGGACCACGTCGGCCGCGGCAGCGGGCGACGGTTCCGGGCAATCCGTGTTCACGTTCAATCGACTGGAGAGATGACCATGACCCGACCGTTCTTCCGTACCGCGGCCGCCGTTTCGGCCATCACCGCCGTGATCGGCGCGGCGCCCGTCGCCGCGCTCGCCCAGACCTGGGAGCCCGCCAAGCCGATCGAGTTCGTCGTGCCCGCGGGCACCGGCGGCGGGGCCGACCAGATGGCCCGCTTCATCCAGGGCGTGGCCGCCAAGCACAGCCTCACCAAGCAGCCGATCGTCGTCGTCAACAAGTCCGGCGGCGCGGGCGCCGAGGGCTTCCTCGCGATGAAGTCGGCCAACGCCGATCCGCACAAGATCGTCATCACGCTGTCGAACCTGTTCACCACGCCGCTGGCGACCGGCGTGCCGTTCAACTGGCGCGACCTCACGCCGGTGACCATGCTCGCCCTCGACCAGTTCGTGCTGTGGGTCAACGAGGAGTCGCCGCACAAGACGGCCAAGGCCTACTTCGAGGCGATGAAGTCCTCGCCGCCCGCCACCTTCAAGATGGGCGGCACCGGCTCCAAGCAGGAGGACCAGATCATCGCGGTGATGATGGAGAAGGCCGCCGGCAAGAAGATGACGTACATCCCGTTCAAGGGCGGCGGCGACGTGGCGGTGCAGCTCGTGGGCAAGCACATCGACGCGACCGTGAACAACCCGATCGAGGCCGAGTCGCACTGGCGCGCGGGCAAGCTGCGTCCGCTGTGCGTGTTCGACAAGGATCGCATGCCGTACAAGGGCAAGCTCACCGAGACGCAGACCTGGAACGACGTGCCGACCTGCGTGTCGCAGGGCATCGGGGTCGAGTACCTGATGCTGCGCGGCATCTTCATGGCACCCGGCGTCAAGCCGGAGCAGGTCGCCTACTACAACGGGCTGTTCGACAAGATCCGTGCGCTGCCCGAGTGGAAGGAGTTCATGGACAAGGGCGCGTTCAAGCAGACCTCGATGAAGGGCCAGGAGTTCTTCGACTGGCTCGGCAAGAACGAGCAGCTGCACCGCGTGCTGATGAAGGAAGCGGGCTTCATCGCCATGTGATCCGCGGGGCGCGCGCGCTCGCGCTCGCGTGCGCCCCCTCTGCCCGGAGCGCGCCCGAGAGCGCGCCCGTCTCCGATATCCGATACGTTCCACCCGACCCGGGCGCCGCGCGCGCCGAGAGAATCCCGACATGAACGAACCCTCCGGTACGCCCCAGGACAGCGTTCGCACGCGCTGGCCGGAAGCCGCCGTCGCCGTGCTGCTGCAGGCGATCGCGATCGCCGTCGTCGTCGACAGCATGCGGGTCGGCGTGGGCTGGGCCGACGACGGTCCGCGTTCGGGCTACTTCCCGTTCATCATCGGCGTGCTGCTGTTCGCGAGCGCGAGCTGGATCCTGGTCTCGCAGCTGCGGCGCTGGAGCACCGACCACGGCGAGTTCGCCGAGCGCGCGCAGCTGCGCCTGGTGATGCAGATGGCCGTGCCGATCGCGTTCTACATCGCCGCGATCGCGCTCGTGGGCCTGTACGTCGCATCGACCGCGCTGATCGCCTGGTTCATGGTCCGTCACGGCAAGTACCGCGTGCTGGCGAGCGCCGCGGTCTCCATCGGCGTGCCGCTGGTCTGCTTCCTCGTCTTCGAACGCTGGTTCCTCGTGCAGCTCCCCAAGGGCCCGCTCGAGGCCGCCTTCGGCCTCTGAGCGCACGGAGACCACCATGCAGGAACTCCTCGACCTCGGGCACGGCTTCTCGGTCGCGCTCACGCTGCCGAACATCGGCTTCATGTTCATCGGCATCATCCTCGGCGTGCTGATCGGCGTGCTGCCGGGCCTGGGCGGCGCCAACGGCGTCGCCATCCTGTTGCCGCTCACGTTCTCGATGAACCCCACGTCGGCGATCATCATGCTGTCGTGCATCTACTGGGGGGCGCTGTTCGGCGGGGCGATCACCTCGATCCTGTTCAACATCCCGGGCGAGCCGTGGTCGGTCGCGACGACCTTCGACGGCCACCCGATGGCGCAGCAGGGGCGTGCGGCCCAGGCGCTGACGGCGGCCTTCACCTCGTCGTTCGTGGGCGCGCTGTTCGCGGTGCTGCTGATCACCTTCTCGGCGCCCGTCCTCGCGAAGTTCGCGCTGAAGTTCGGCCCGGCCGAGTTCTTCGCGGTGCAGCTGCTGACCTTCTGCAGCTTCGTCGGGATGAGCAAGGAGGCGCCCGCCAAGACGCTCGCGGCGATGATGCTCGGTTTCGCGCTCGCCGCGGTCGGCATGGACTCGGTGACCGGCCAGCTGCGGATGACCTACGGCGTGCCCGAGCTCCTAAAGGGCTTCGACTTCCTGATCGCGGTGATCGGCCTGTTCGGCATCGGCGAGATCCTGCTGACGATGGAGGAGGGGCTGGCGTTCAAGGGCAAGAGCGCGAAGATCACCTTCAAGGTGGTGCTCGAGACCTGGAAGGAGCTGTTCACGCACTGGCGGCTCTTCCTGCGCTCGACCGCGATCGGCTGCTGGATGGGCATCACGCCCGGCGGCGCCACGCCCGCCTCGTTCATGAGCTACGGCATGGCGCGCCGCATGTCCAAGCACCCCGACGAGTTCGGCAAGGGGCGCCTGGAGGGCGTGCTCGCGCCCGAGACCGCGGCGCACGCGGCCGGCACCTCGGCGCTGCTGCCGATGCTCACGCTCGGCATCCCGGGTTCGCCCACCGCCGCGGTGCTGCTCGGCGGCCTGCTGATCTGGGGCCTGCAGCCCGGCCCGATGCTCTTCATCGAGCAGAAGGACTTCGTCTGGGGCCTGATCGCCTCGATGTACCTCGGCAACATCGTCGGCCTGATCGTCGTGCTGACCACCGTGCCCTGGTGGGCCGCGATCCTGCGCATCCCGTTCTCGGTGATCGCGCCGGTGATCATCGTGATCTGCGCGATCGGCGCCTACACCGTGCACAGCTCGATGTTCGACGTCGTGATGATGGGCGTCTTCGGGATCGTCGGATACCTGTTCAAGAAGCTGAAGTATCCTCTCGCCCCGATGGTGCTGGCGCTGGTGCTCGGCGACATGGCCGAGGCGAGCTTCCGCCAGTCGATGCTGCTGTCCGACGGCAGCCTCGGGATCTTCTGGGCGAATCCGCTCGCGGGCGTGCTGACGACGCTGGCGCTGGTGATGCTGGTGTGGCCGGTGCTCGGCCGCATCAAGGCGATGATGGCCGCGCCGATGGCGCGTCCGGTCTCTGCGAGAGGACAGGAACGGTGAAGATCGCAGTCGTCGGCGCGGGGGCCATCGGTGGGTACCTGGGCGCGAAGCTCTCGCTCGCGGGCGAGCAGGTCACGGTGGTGGCGCGCAACCGCAACCTCGAGGCCATCTCGGCCAACGGCCTGAAGCTGATCCTCGAGGACGGCACCGAGCAGCATGCGCCCGAGGTACAGGCGGTGCAGGTGCCGGCCGACGCGGGTCCGCAGGACGTGGTGCTGCTGGCGGTGAAGGCACACCAGGTGATCGACCTGCTGCCGGCGATGCGCGGTCTCTTCGGGCCGCAGACCATGGTGGTCACGCTGATCAACGGCGTGCCCTGGTGGTACTTCCACAGGCTTGCCGGCCCCTGGGAGGGGCGGGTGCTCGAGAGCGTCGATCCCGGCGGGCGCATCGCCGCGCAGATCGAGCCCGAGCGCATCATCGGCAGCGTCGTCTATCCGGCCTCGGAGCTGGTCGCGCCCGGCGTGATCCGGCTGATCGAGGGCAACCGCTTCACGCTCGGCGAGCTCGACGGCTCGCGCAGCGAGCGCATCGACGGCCTGTCGAAGGCGATGATCGCCGCCGGCTTCAAGGCCCCGGTCTCCAAGGACATCCGCAGCGAGATCTGGGTGAAGCTGTGGGGCAACCTGAGCTTCAACCCGATCTCGGCGCTCACGCACGCGACGCTCGAGGACATCTGCCGCTTCGCCCCCACGCGCGCGCTCGCCGCGGCGATGATGACCGAGGCGCAGGCCGTCGGCGAGGCGCTCGGCGTCGAGTTCAAGGTCTCGCTCGACAAGCGGATCGCCGGAGCCGAGGCGGTCGGCGCGCACAAGACCTCCATGCTGCAGGATGTCGAGCACGGCCGCGCGATCGAGCTCGAGGCCCTGGTCGGGTCGGTGATCGAGCTCGGGCGGATCGTCGGGCGCTCCACGCCCACCATCGAGGCGGTCTATGCGATGGCGAGCCTGCTGAACCGCACGCTCGCCGCGCAGAAGGGGCGCTTGGCGGTGCAGGGCAGCTGAGCGCGCCGCGCGGGGACCGGCTGCCCGCCGGGCCGCGCGGCGCGGCTCAGGCGGGTGCGCCGCCGTAGACGTTGGACAGCGTGCCGATCCCGTCGATCGTCACCTCCACGCGTGCCCCCGGTTTCATCGGCAGCACGCCGACCGAGGTGCCGCACAGGATCACGTCGCCCGGCTCCAGGGTCACGTCGTGTGACAGGCGTGCGACCAGCTCGAGCGGCGTGAAGAACATGTCGGCGAGCGGGTAGTTCTGGCGTTCGCGGCCGTCCACGGTCGTGCGAACGCTGGCCGAGGCGGCGTCGAACGCGGTCTCGATGACCGGACCGACGACGCCGAAGCCGTCGAACCCCTTGGCGCGGCACCACTGCGGGAACGAGGGGTCCCGGTTCAGCAGCTCGATCGCGGTGACGTCGTTCGCGCAGCTGTAGCCGAGCACGTGGGCGGCGGCGTCGGCTACCTCGATGCGTCGGGCACGCCGTCCGATCACGATCGCGAGCTCGCCCTCGTAGGCGACGCGGCCGACTTCGCCGGGCGGCACCGGCACGGTGTCGCGATGGCCTGCGAGGCTGCTGGTCGCCTTCAGGAACCACAGGGGCTCGGCGGGCCGGCTCCAGCCGTTCTTGGTCGCGGCCGCCCCGAAGTTGTTCCACAGGGCGAGGATCTTCGAGGGCTGCGTCGCCGGCAGCCAGTCGAGGTCTTCGACGGGCAGGCGGCGCCCGGTGCTCGCATGCTCGCCGAAGGGCGTGCCGGCGACGGTCTCGGCGTGCTCGCCGTCGAGCAGAGCCCAGGTCTCGGCGCCGCGGTCGCGGCAGCGCAGCCATTTCATCTGAAGGTCTCCCGCGCGCACCGTGCGCGCGGCCGAATCGTACCTTCAGACGCGGGACGTCAGAAACGCAGGGCGTTCGCCGAGCGCGGCGGGGGCGGCGGGGGCGGGGCGTCGGCGCGCGCTGCAGCCACCGGACGCGTGCGCGCCCGGCGCGCGTCGCCGGCCGCCGGATCGGCCTCGCCGTCGGCGCCCGCGGCGGCCACCGCACGGCCGCCGTCGGCCAGCGGCTTGGCGGGCATCTGCTTGAACGACGGCGGCAGCATCGAGCTCTTCGGATAGCCGGCCACGTCGAGCAGCTGGTTCCAGCCGCCGGGCTCGAAGCCGACCGAGCGCTCGCGTCCGACCGACATCGCGGGGAAGCTGTTCTCGGTGAAGCCCGCCTTCCTGAACGAGTCGGCGTCGGCGCTGCTGGAGACGGTCCGCTCGACGAAGGGCACACCGCGCTTGGCCAGGTGCGTGCGCGCCTGCTGGCAGGGCGTGCAGTCGGGCGTGGTGTACAGCACCACCGGGTACTTGGTCGTCGCGTCGCGCAGCGCCGCCGGCACGCCGCCGTCGTCGCTGCGGGCGGCGCCCTTCGTGTTCATCACGTGGCCCTCGACGCCGGGCGGCGGCGGCTGGTCGCTGTAGGTGACGGCGCCGTTGGGAGCGACCCACTTGTACTGGGCCGCGGCGGGCGCCGCGGCGAGCATCAGGGTCGGAAGCGCGAGGGCGAGGGCGAGTTCAAGCGGCCGCATGGGAGGTCTCCTGGACCATCCCATTGTGTCGGAGCAGGGCGTCGATGGTGGGGGCTCGACCTCTGAACGCCCGGAACGAGTCGATGGCCGGTCGGCTGCCGCCCACCGACAGGATCTCGTCGAGGAAGCGCCGGCCGGTGTCCGGGTTGAACACGCCTTCTTCCTCGAACGCCGCATAGCAGTCGGCCGACAGCACTTCGGCCCACTTGTAGCTGTAGTAGCCCGCGGCGTAGCCGCCCGCGAAGATGTGCGAGAAGCTGTTCTGGAAGCGGTTGAAGTCCGGCGGCACCAGGACCGCGACTTCGCTGCGGACCTCGTCGAGCAGCTGCTGCACCGTGCGCTCGCCCGTCCCGTCGCCGTCGGCGAACTCCGAATGCAGCCGCATGTCGAACAGCGAGAACTCCACCTGGCGCAGCGTCTGCATGCCGCTCTGGAAGTTCTTGGCAGCCAGCATCCTGTCGAAGAGGGCGCGCGGCAGCGGTGCGCCGGCGTCGACATGTGCGCTCATCGTGCTGACGATGTCCCATTCCCAGCAGAAGTTCTCCATGAACTGGCTGGGCAGCTCGACCGCGTCCCACTCCACGCCCGAGATGCCCGAGACGCCGAGCTCGTCGACGCGGGTGAGCATGTGGTGCAGCCCGTGGCCGAACTCGTGGAAGAGCGTGATCACGTCGTCGTGGGTGAGCAGCGCGGGCTTGTCGCCGACGGGCGACTGCACGTTGCAGACCAGGTAGGCCACCGGTGTCTGCGCGCCGCCCTGCAGGCGCTTGCGGCCGCGCGCGTCGTTCATCCAGGCGCCGGGACGCTTGCTCGGGCGCGCGTACATGTCGAGGTAGAACTGGCCGATCAGGTGGCCCGCGCGCTCGATGCGGTAGAAGCGCACGTCGGGATGCCAGGTCTCGGCGGCGTCGGGCGCGAGCTTCACGTCGAACAGCCGCTCGATCAGGCCGAAGAGGCCGTCGAGCACGCGCGGCAGCTGGAAGTACTGCTTGACCTCGTTGTCGGAGAACGCATAGCGCGCTTCCTTGAGCTTCTCGCTGGCGAACGGGATGTCCCACGCGGCGAGCGGCTCGAGGCCGAGCGTGTCCTTGGCGAAGGCGCGCAGCTCGGCCATGTCGCGCTGCGCGGAGGGCCTGGCGCGAGCGGCCAGGTCGCGCAGGAACTCGACGACCTGCTTCGGTGAATCGGCCATCTTCGCGACCAGCGAGACGTCGGCGAAGCTCGGGTAGCCGAGCAGGCGGGCCTCCTCGGCACGCAGCGCGAGCGTCTCGTCGATGATCGGGCCGTTGTCCTGCGCCGCGTCGGCGCCGAGCTCCGAGGCGCGGGTGACGTAGGCGCGGTACAGCGCCTCGCGCAGCGAGCGGTCCTCGCCGTACTGCATCACCGGGAAGTAGGAGGGGAACTGCAGACTGAAGCGCCAGCCGGCGACGCCCGCGCGCTCGGCCTCCTGGCGCGCGGCCTGGCGCGCGTCCTCGGGCAGGCCGGCCAGGCGGGCCTCGTCGGTGACGTCGAGCGTGAACGCCTTGGTCGCGTCGAGCACGTTCTCGCTGAACTTCTGGTTGAGCGCAGCGCCCCGCTCCTGGATCTCGGCGAAGCGCTCGCGGGCCGGCGACACCAGCTCGGCGCCGCCCAGCCGGAAGCCGCGGATCGCATGCTCGACGATGCGCTTGCGGGCTGCCGACAGCGTCGCGAACTCGGCGGAGGACTGCAGCGCCTTGTACTTCGCGAACAGCGCTGCGTTCTGGCCGAGCGCCGTCCAGAACTCGGTGGCGCGCGGCAGGTTCTCGTTGTAGACCGCCCGCAGCTCGGGCGTGTCGGCCACCGAGTTCAGGTGCCCGACCACGCCCCAGACCCGGCCCAGGCGCTCGGTGGCGTCCTCGAGCGGCTGCACGAAGTCGGTCCAGGTCGCCGGGGTGGACGCCGACTCGGCGTGCTCGACCGCCGTGCGCGCCTCGGCCAGCGCCACGTCGAGCGCGGGCGTGACCAGGGCGGGCTCGAAGGCGGCGAACCGCGGCAGGCCGGAGAAGTCGAGCAGCGGGTTGGGCGAGGCGGTGGGGGCGGCGGTGCGGGCGGTGTCGGTCATGTCGGTGGGTCGGGTGCGTGCGTCGGACATGACGCGGATTGTCGCGCGGCTCGCGTGGCCGCGCCTTCATCGGGGTTACAGGGGGGGCCGCATCGGCCGATCGGGGCCGACCGGCGGCCCGCGGGGCGGGTCAGCGTGCGCCGCGCTCGGCCGCTTCGATGGTGTTGACCAGCAGCATCGCCCGGGTCATCGGGCCGACACCGCCCGGCACCGGGGTGATCGCCCCGGCCACGCGGCTGACACCCGCGAAGTCCACGTCGCCGCACAGCTTGCCGTCGGCGCCGCGGTTCATGCCGACGTCGATCACCGTGGCGCCCGGCTTGACCATGTCGGCCGTGACCAGGTTCGGGCGGCCGACGGCGGCCACCAGGATGTCGGCGCGGCGGGTATGCGCGGCCAGGTCCCGGGTACGGCTGTGGCAGACCGTGACCGTCGCGCCCGCCGCCAGCAGCATCAGCGCCTGCGGCTTGCCGACGATGTTGCTGCGGCCGATGACCACCGCCTCGGCACCGTCGAGCCGCGTGCCGGCGTGCTCGAGCATCTTCATCACGCCGTAGGGCGTACAGGGGCGAAAGAGCGGCTCGCCGACCACCAGCTGGCCGACGTTGCTCACGTGGAAGCCGTCGGCGTCCTTGGCGGGCGAGATCGCCTCGATCACCCGGTGCTCGTCGATGTGCTCGGGCAGCGGCAGCTGCACCAGGATGCCGTGCACCGCGGGGTCCGCGTTCAGCGCGACGATCCGCTCGAGCAGCGCGGTCTCGGAGGTGTCCGCCGGCAGCCGGTCGAGCGTCGAGGCGATGCCGACCTCGGCGCAGTCCTTGACCTTGTTGCGGACGTAGACCGCGGAGGCGGGGTTCTCGCCGACCAGCACGACGGCCAGGCCGGGGACGACGCCGCGCGCGGCGAGGGCGGCGACACGGCGGGCCACGTCGTCGCGGATCGAGCGGGCGAGCGCGTTGCCGTCGATGAGCCGGGCGGTCGTGGGCACAGAGGACATGGGCGCGGAGGGTACCACGGCGGTCTGCTACCCTCCGGCGGCATGAATCGCACCCTGCGCAGGCTCTTCGTGTCGCTCCGCGCCGCCCTGCTGGCGGGCGGTCCGTTCGTGCTGATCGCAGTCGGTCTGCTGGTGCTGGCCTACCGCGTGCTGCAGCCGAATCCGCCGCGGCACGCCGTCATGGTGACCGGCCCCGAGCAGAGCGCGTTCGATGCGTTCGGCGAGCAGTACCGCAGCGCGCTCGCGAAGCAGGGCATCACGCTGGCGCTGCGGCAGACGGGCGGGGCCGTCGCCAATCTCGCCGCGTTGCACGACCCCGACGGCGACGTCGCGTTCGGCTTCGTGCAGGGCGGACTCGCCTCGCAGGACGAGGCCGCGCGCGAAGGCCTGAACACCCTCGGCAGCCTGTTCTACGAGCCGGTCTGGATCTTCCATCGGCGCACGCTGCCCAAGGGCCGGTCGATGCGCCTGACCGACCTCGGCGGCCTGCGGGTGAACGTCGGCACGCCCCAGTCCGGCACGCCCGAGCTCTTCGCGCGGCTGCTCGAGGCCAACCGCATCGACCCCGCGCGGCTCCAGCGCTCCGAACTCGGCGACACCGAGGCCGTGATCGAGCTGCTCGACGGCCGGCTCGACGCGGTGGTGTTCGTCTCGGCGCCCGAGTCGCAGCTCGTGCAGATGCTGCTGCAGACGCCAGACATCCGTCTGCTCGATTTCCCACAGGCCGAGGCCTATGCGCGGCGGTATCCGTTCCTGTCCCCGGTGACGCTGCCGCGCGGCATCGTGTCCATCGACCGGGACATCCCGCTGCGCAACCATCCGCTCGTCGCCACCACCACCTCGCTCGTCGTGCGCGAGGGCACGCATCCGGCGCTGGTGCAGCTGATGGTGCAGGCCGCCGACAGGATCCACGGCGGCCCGGGCTGGTTCCGGCGCAGCGGCGAGTTCCCGACGCCGCGCGGCGCCGAACTGCCGGTGGCCAAGGAGGCCGCGCGCTTCTACGCCGACGGCGAACCCTTCCTGCAGCGCTACATGCCGTGGTGGGTCGCGAACCTGCTCGATCGCATGTGGCTGGCGCTCGCCGCCATCGTGGCGGTGCTGCTGCCGCTGTCGCGCATCGTGCCGCCGCTCTACGAGTTCCGCGTGCGCTCGCGGGTGTTCCGCTGGTATGCCCAGCTGCGCGCGATCGAGGACGAGCTCGTCGGGCCGCTCGAGCCCGAGGCGCAGCAGGCGCTGCGGACCCGGCTCGACGAGCTCGATGCGCGGGTCGAGAAGGTCGCCGTGCCGCTGTCCTATGCCGACGAGCTGTACGCGCTCAGGAGCAACATCGGCATGGTGCGCGGCCGCCTCGGGTGAGGGCGTGCGCGGATCGGTCCGCGCCCGTTTCGAGGTCTCTCGCGCTTCGGGTACACTTCGCGCTCGCTGTTCAGGCGGTCGCGGCTCACCCGGCCTTGACTTGCAAGGCCAGTGACCCGTCGCTATAATGGCGGGCTTTCGTCGGGGGTATAGCTCAGCTGGGAGAGCGCTTGCATGGCATGCAAGAGGTCAGCGGTTCGATCCCGCTTACCTCCACCACGAACCTGCATCACCGGTCGCGTCATCGCCGGCTGTCGTTCCAGCAGAAGTTCCAGCAGTAACCGCTTGATCGCATCACCGCAGCACCCGCCTCGTCCCGTTCGTCTAGAGGCCTAGGACACTACCCTTTCACGGTAGTTACAGGGGTTCGAATCCCCTACGGGACGCCAGCACCTCCCCGGTGGTGGCTTCAGGCCCCCCCTGGTTCCCATCCCGTCCGGCGGCGCGCCTACCGTTCGGCGGACCGTATCCGCCCTCCGCGCCCGCATCCGCTCCGTTCGTCGCGGTGACTCGGACACTGCACCCCCATCGGACCACGTCGGTCCGGATGACGGGACGCGGACGATGACCGGGAAGACGACGACGCACGCAGTGCTGGTGGCGATGCTGACGGGTGCGCTGGTCGCGGGCTGCGGTGGCGGCGGTGGCGGCGATGGCGGCGATGGCGGCGATGCGCCGACCGCGGCACCCGCGTCCGAGACACCGGCCGCAGCGTCCCCGAGCGCCGAGGCGCTGCCCGCAGCGGCCGAGCCGCAGGCCGGCGTCGAACCCACGTCCCAGGAGCTGGCCGCGCTCGACGCTGCGGCCGCCGCGGCCGCACCCGTCGAGAAGCAGATCGTTGCGGCGCCGGCCGACCGTCGCGTCCCGGGCCAGTACATCGTCATCCTGCGCGAGGACCCCGGTGCGACCGGCAAGTCGATCGACGACAGGGCGGACCGTGGTCTGAAGCGCGCCGGCGGCGGCATCGTCAACGAGCGCTTCACGAAGGCGATCCAGGGGTACTCGGCGACGATGTCGGAGGCGGCGGCGCAGGCGCTGCTCGCCGACCCCGAGGTGGAGGGCATCGAGGAGGACCAGGTGGTCGCGATCGGCGCGGTCGTGCAGAACGCCGCTGCCTGGGGGCTTGACCGGATCGACCAGCGCGCGCTGCCGCTGTCGGGCTCGTACCGCTACGAGGGCGTGGCGAGCACGGTCACCGCCTACATCCTCGACACCGGGATCCGCGCGACCCACGCCGAGTTCCGCAGCGCGCCGGGCGCCGCAACGAGCCGGGTGCGCCCGGACCTGGGGTTCAGCGCCATCGCCGACGGCCGCAAGACGGACGACTGCAACGGTCACGGCACCCATGTCTCGGGCACCGTCGGCGGCCTGACCTACGGTGTCGCCAAGCAGGTCACGCTGGCCCCGGTGCGAGTGCTCGACTGCAACGGCGGCGGCACGCTGAGCGGCGTGATCGCCGGCCTCGACTTCGTCGCGCGCAACGCACGCAAGCCCGCGGTCGCCAACCTGTCGCTGGGGGGCGGGGCGTCGACCGCGCTCGACACCGCGGTGGCGAACGTGGTGGCAGCGGGGGTGCCGGTCATCGTGGCGGCCGGCAACAGCGCCGTCGACGCCTGCACCGTGTCCCCGGCGCGGGCGCCGACCGCCATCGCCGTCGGGGCGTCCACCAGCGCGGATGCGAGGGCCGGATTCTCGAACTGGGGGCGATGCCTGTCGCTGTTCGCGCCGGGCGAGGCGATCACGTCGTCGGTGATCTCGAGCGATACCGCCACCGCCGTCTACAGCGGCACCTCGATGGCCGCGCCGCACGTGACGGGCGCCGCCGCGATCCTGCTGGGCACGACGCCGACCCTGACGCCGGCGCAGGTCGCCGAGCGGATCAAGGCACTGGCCACGCCGAACGTGATCACTGGCGCCGGCCCCGGTTCACCGACCACGCAGCTGTTCTCCAGCCCGGGGGCCGAGCAGGCCGTACCCGCCCCGATCAAGGTGTCGGTGCGCGCCTTCGGCGTCACCCGCAAGGCGGTGGACGCGAACTGGTGGACGGCGACCGTGACCGTCGCGGTGAAGAACGCGAGCGGCGCGCCGGTGTCGGGCGCCAAGGTGTCCAGTGGCTTCAGCATCGGCGGCGCGCCGCTCGACTGCACCACCGGCAGCGCCGGCACCTGCAGCGTCGGCACGCTGCGCCTGAGCCGCAAGAGCACGCCGGTCGTGGTGTTCACCGCGGCCGGGATCAGCGGCGCCGGGATGGTCCACGACACGGCGGCGGTGGCACCCCGCCAGGTTCTCATCCTGCGGCCCTGACCGCCGGGCTCTGCAGGCCGGTGTGGCTCAGGCCGTCTGGGCGGCCGAGCCTCGGCACCCGCAGCAGCCACCGGCCTTGGCCGGGGCGGCTGCCAACGCCGCGACCTCGACGGCTACCGGCGTGTAGCCGGCCTCTTCGATGGCGACTCGCAGCGTCGCGGCATCGGTGCGGATCGTCTCCACCGAGACGAGATGTCGAGGCAGCTCGAAGGTGAGCCGGGCGTCCCCGTCGACGGCGGCGGGCGTCGCCGCGGTCGCAGGTCGCAGGTCGCAGGTCCGGGCGGGCGATCCGTTACGATCGGGCGCGCCACCGCTCGCAGTGTCGCGTGGAGCGAGGCCGCATCCGCATGACGCGGTGCGCGGGCGCGGTGGTCGCAGGGAGGCCGTGGATGTCCGGTTCGGTGCGCTCGGATGAAGGCGCGGTGCTCGCGTTCGATGCGCCCGACAGCGTGGCGGGCTGGCGTGCGATCGACGATCGGGTCATGGGTGGCGTCTCGCGCAGCCGCATGCGGCACGATCCGGCCGGCCACGCGGTCTTCGAGGGCACGGTCTCGCTCGATCGCGGTGGCGGCTTCGCGTCGGTGCGCGCGCCGGCGCCCGCGGTCGGCGACGACGCGAGCACGGGCTGGCGCGTCGAGCTGCTCGGTGACGGCCGTCGCTACCGGCTGGCCTTCGTCTGCGCCGGCCTGCCCGACGGCGTCGTCTACCAGGCGGACATGGCGCCGCCGGCCGGTGAGTGGACGACGCTAGAGTTGCCGCGGTCGGCCTTCGTCGCGCGCTTCCGGGGCCGCGCGGTGCCGGATGCGCCGGCGCTGCTCGCATCGCGCGTGCGCGAGATCGGGCTGCTGATCGGCGATCGGCAGGCCGGACCGTTCGCACTCGGCATGAGGCGGGTCGCAGCGCTGCGGGGGTGAGTCGGGGTCGGCGCAGCGGCCACGCCCGCTACGCTCGCCGGAACGGCTAGGGCTGCGGCCGCGGCCCGGGCGAGGCGTGTGCCGCGTCAGTCTGTCCCTCGCGAGGCGCGACCCGCGCCGCGAGCGGCGGCGCCCACCGCTCCGGCGGCACCGACTTCGCGTCGCCGGGGTCGCCGAAGTAGTGCGGCGACATGATCTGCACGCCGTTCTCGTTGAACACGTCCTGGATGTTCGCGTGCAGGCTGCTCA
>JAPLQE010000077.1 GCA_026399835.1 Burkholderiales bacterium
CCCTTCGTGCTGGTGGGCCGCGAGACCAAGATCGTCCCGGGCGGGCTGACGCGCGTGGCGCTGCGGCGCGGCTCGCTGGTGGTGAACTCGTCGCAGGGCGGGGGCACCAAGGACACCTGGGTCGTCGACGTCGAGGGCGACGCCGATGCCGACACCGCCGCCTCGACAGGCGCCTGAGGAGGATCGACGACATGCTGTCCCGCGTCGCCTCGCACCTCTACTGGCTGTCCCGCTACCTCGAGCGCGCCGAGAACATGGCGCGCATCCTCGACGTCGGTGCCTCGCTCGCGCTGCTGTCCGGCGCCGGCGACGAGCGCGCCGCGAGCGAGCCGCTGATCATCACCGACACGCTCGAGTCGTTCGGTGCGACCGGCATGCCGCTCACGCCGGAGGATGTCGCGCGCTACCTGGCCTGGAGCCCCGACAACCCGTCGTCGATCGTCAACTGCCTCGAGGCGAGCCGCGAGAACGCGCGCGCGGTGCGCGGCTCGATCACCTCGGAGATGTGGGAGAACATCAACGACACCTGGCTGCAGCTGTCGGCCAAGCGCCAGGGCGGCGTGCTGCCGGTCGACGCCGCGTTCTTCGACTGGGTGAAGGAGCGCTCGCACCTGTTCCGCGGCATCACCTTCGCCACGATCCGGCGCGACCAGCCCTACCAGTTCATCCGGCTTGGCACCTTTCTCGAACGGGCCGACAACACCGCGAGGATCCTGTCGGTCAAGCAGGCGCGCCAGGCGACCGAGTCGGGCGGCGATGGCCTGACCGACTACTACCGCCTGAGCGCGGTGCTGCGCTCGGTGAGCTCGCTCGAGGCCTACCGCGACACCTACCGGGACGCCATCGACGCCCGCCGCGTCGCGGAACTGCTGATCTTCGATCCCTCGCTGCCGCGCTCGCTGCGCTTCTGCTTCGACGAGGTGGTCCGCAACCTCGGCGAGCTGCCGCACGCCCCCGCGCGAACGGCCCGCCGCCTGGCCGCGCACATGCTGGCGCTGCTCGAGCACGGCGAGCTCGAGGACGTCTACGGTGTCGGACTGGATGCCTTCCTCGAGCGCTTTCTCAAGAACAACATCCGGCTCGGCGAGGCGGTCCAGGCCGCCTACATGGAGATGAAGTGAGATGCTGCTGTCGGTCTGGCATTCAACGGTGTACCGCTACGCGACCGAGGTCGCGCGCAGCACCCAGTACATCCGTCTGAGCCCCGCGGCCACGCCGCGCCAGCGCGTGATCGAGTGGAAGGTCGAGCTGCCGGTGCCGGCGGTCACGATGACCGATGCGTTCGACAACCTCACCCACGTGCTGACGCTCGACGAGCCACACCAGGAGATCCGCTTGATCGCCCGCGGTCGCGTCGATGTCGACGAGACCGACGACGGCGAGCCCGCCGGGCGGATCAATCCGAGGGTGTTCCTGCGCGACACGACGCTGACCGCGGCCGACGACGCGATGCGCGCCTTCATAGGACCCCTGCGGGCGATGGTGAAGTCGCGTCCGCTGATGGGCGTCACCGACCTGATGCACGCGCTGATCGAACGCATGCCCTACGAGAAGGGTCATACCTCGGTCGACACCACCGCCGCCCAGGGCTTCGCGGCCGGCCGTGGCGTCTGCCAGGACCATGCGCACGTCTTCGTGGCCTGCTGCCGCGAGCTCGGCATCCCGGCCCGATACGTCAGCGGCTACGTGTACACCACCGACCGCCAGACCGTCGCGAGCCACGCCTGGGCCGAGGCCTGGCTGTCGAACCGATGGATCGCCTTCGACGTCAGCAATGCCGGCAAGGCGGGCGAGGCGCACCTGAAGCTCGCGGTCGGCCTCGACTACCTCGACGCCTGCCCGGTGCGCGGCGTGCGCCTCGGCGGCGGCGAGGAGGAACTGCACACCACGGCCCGCGTGGAAGCGCAGACACAGCGGCAGACCCAGGTGCAGTGAGCGGGCGCCGTCGGGCGCCCGGGGGCGGCCGTTCCGCGTTCCTGCCGCTGCGGCGCGTCCCGCCCTGGCCGGGTCGGGCGGTATCATCGTCGCGCGCTCCCCGCACCGCCGCCGGCGGCGTCGCCCGCGCGTCCGCTGCTGCTGCCGCCGCCATGACCTACTGCGTCGCGATGGCCCTCGACGAAGGGCTGCTGTTCGCTTCCGACTCCCGCACCAACGCGGGCGTCGACCATGTCTCCACCTTCTCGAAGATGACGGTGCTCGAGACGCCCGGCGAGCGGGTGCTGGTGCTGCTGAACTCCGGCAACCTCGCGACCACGCAGACCGCGATCAGCACGCTGCGCAAGTCCATCGGCACCGACGCGCCGAACCTGATGTCGGCGCCCAGCCTGTTCGACTGCGCCGCGCTGGTCGGCGAGACCGTGAGCCAGGTGATCTCCTACCATGGTGCCCGCCAGCCGCAGCAGGCGAGCGTCGACTTCAGCTGCAACTTCCTCGTCGGCGGCCAGATCGCCGGCGAGCGCCCACGCCTGTTCCTCGTCTACCCGGAAGGCAACTTCATCGAGGCGACCGAGGACACGCCGTTCTTCCAGATCGGCGAGAGCAAGTACGGCAAGCCGATCATCGACCGTGTCGTGAAGCCGCAGACCACGATGGCCGAAGCGCTGAAGTGCGCGCTGGTGTCGTTCGACTCGACGATGCGCTCGAACCTGTCGGTGGGTCTGCCGCTGGACGTCGCGCTGGTCAGGACCGATGCGCTGCGCGTGACCTTCAGGCATCGGGTCGAAGCCGACGACCGCTACTTCGCCTCGATCCGCCAGGGCTGGAGCCAGGGCCTGAAGCGGGTCTTCAACGAGCTGCCCGGGCCCGACTGGCTGAAGCTGGGCTGAAGCCCCGCGCGCATCAGCCGAGCAGCTCCCGCGCGTGCTTGCGGGTGGTCGCGGTGATCTCGATGCCGCCGAGCATCCGGGCGATCTCCTCGACCCGCCGGCCGCGGTCGAGCCGCTCGATCAGGCTGGTGGTGCGGGCATCGACCTCGCGCTTGGCCACCGAGAAGTGCTGGTTGGCCTTCGCCGCGACCTGCGGCAGGTGGGTCACGCACAGGACCTGACGCGTCTCGCCGAGGCGGCGCATCAGCTCGCCGATCACCTCGGCCACACCGCCGCCGACCCCCGAGTCGGCCTCGTCGAAGATCAGCGTGGCGACCGGATTGGCCTGCGCGGCGAGCTCGCTGATGGCGAGGCTGATCCGTGAGAGCTCGCCACCCGAGGCCACCTTGCCGAGCGCGCGCGGGGTGGAGCCGGCGTGCCCTGCGATCCGGAACTCGACCCGGTCGATGCCATGGGCGGCGGGTTCGCCGCGCTCGATCGCGATGTGCAGCCGCCCGCCCTGCATGCCGAGCCTGCCGATCCGTTCCGATACCCCTGTGGACAGCGCCTTGGCTGCCAGCGCTCGCTTGTGCGAGAGCGCGGCTGCGAGCCGGTCGAACTCCGCTCGTGCGGCCTGCGCCCGCTGAGACAGCGCCTCGATGTCCTGGGCCTGCGCCGCATCGGCGAGCCGGGCGCGCAGCGTCGCGTACTCGTCGGCCAGGCGCTCGGGCGGCAGCTTGAACTTGCGGCCCGCGGCGAACAGCACGCCGGTGCGGGCTTCGATCGCGGCGAGCCGCTCGGGGTCGAGGTCGACCCGGTCGGCATAGGCGGACAGCGTCGAGCCGGCCTCGCCGGCCTGGATCGCCGCGGTCTCGATCATCTCGAGCACCGGGGCGAGGGTGGCGTCGACCGTGGCCAGCGCCTTGAGCTTCTGGTGGATCGCCTGCAGCCGGTCGGCGATCGCGTCGTCGCCGTCGGCGAGCGCATCCGCGAGCCCGCGTGCGCCTTCGATCAGGGTCGCGGCATGCGCGAGCCGCTTCTGCTCGGCGGCCAGCTCCTGCCATTCGCCCGGGACCGGGGCGACCAGCGCGAGCTCGTCGACCTGCCACTGCAGGCGCTCCCGCTCCAGAGACAGCTCGCGAGCGCTGCCGCGTGCGCGCTCCAGGTCGCGCTCGAGCGCACGCCACGCGGCATGGGCCTGCGCCACGGCGGCGAGCTCGGCCGACACGCCGGCGAAGCGGTCGAGCAGCCCGCGCTGCCCGTCGGGCCGCAGCATCGACTGCGATGCGTGCTGGCCGTGCACCTCGATCAGGCCCTCGCCGATCTCGCGCAGCAGCGCGACGGTGGCCGGATGCCCGTTCACCAGGGCCCTGGAGCGGCCGTCGGCCTCGACCACGCGGCGCAGCAGCACCAGCCCCGGGTCTCCGGACAGGTCGCGCTCGGCGAGCCATGCCTCGAGCCG
>JAPLQE010000029.1 GCA_026399835.1 Burkholderiales bacterium
TACCTTCGCCTTCAGATCCTCGCCGTGTTGCCGCCGTACCTGACGCCGTGCACTTTCCATGGTGTCCACTTCCTCCGTAAGTGGACACCATGCTCAGACGCCATCCTCAGCGCGGCAAGATGACTTCCCCGGTTGCTTACACTGCAGATTGAGCCGAATCGAGTGCTGTCCTTCCCGTTTGCCTTTGAGCTTCTCGAAGTGCAAGGACTTCAGAGCCATGAAGTCGCGCTCGTCGCGGAAGGCCCGAATCTGCTGCATCTTCTTGCGGTACGCGCGGACGACCTCCTGCGAGAAGCCGGCCGTAAAGTTGGCGTCGGTTTCCAGGCGGTCTAGGTCGTGGCCATCGAACTCAACGTTCATGATTCATTGTATCCATCTTTACACCACGTGTAAAGATGGTCGTTATACATGTCACGAACGCCGCGTGACGGCTCGTAGGCGCGATCCTCTCGGCCGTCGCCGAGGCGCCGCCAGTACCCACCGACGAGACAGACCTCGCAGTTGCCAAAACGAGCACTGCCATCAGAGTGCATCGGCCGGGTGGCGGTGGCCACGAGGGCTGGCTGCCTGGAAGCGAAAGCGCGTGGCGCAGGGGCCCAGTCGTACGACAGCTCCCGGCGGCATCGAAGGCCCGCTGAGGGTCGCAAGCCGTCTTCCTCTGACACAGGCGTGAGGTGCTTTCGGCCAGGAGCCGCCATTCAGACACGTCCGGTATCGGAGGGGCTGGTTGGCAGACCAGCGCTACAGGCGCTCGAGCAACCCACGGCTGCTTTACAGTGACATCAAAAGTATCTATTATGTAGATACTTCGTCCTGGAGGCACGATGATGACCAAGCGAGCCCGGATCTTCTCGCACGGTGGCAGTCAAGCCGTGCGCCTGCCCGCTGAGTTCCGATTCACCGACATCGACGCCGTCTACGTGCGGCGCAACGTTGCCGGTGACGTGGTCCTTTCGCGGCATGCGCCGCAGCCCTACTCAGCCTTCATGGCCACGCGCAACTCGCTCGGGGCACTCCCCGAGACCTTTTTGTCGCCCAACGAGCGCGACCAGCGGATTGAAGACCGCGACCCATTCGCCGATGTCGGCGATGGTCGTCCGGAGCGCTGATGGCTTTGTACATGCTCGACACCAATGCCGTCAGCGCAGTCATGCGTGGCAACCCGCTGATGGACGAGAGGCTCCTCCAACTAGACCCGGCAGATTGGTGCATATCGGCCGTCACGCATTCCGAGATCTGCTATGGACTTTCATTGCGTCCCGAAGCCACAGCGCTCATCCGCGCTGCGGATGCCTTCTTGGCGGTGGCTACCACCCTCGCCTGGGATGCAACTGCTGCCGCCGCGCATGGCCGTCTGCGGGCGCAACTGCGCCAAGCTGGAACGCCGGTTGGTGACTTCGACGAAATGATTGCTGCCCATGCACTGTCGGTCGGCGCCGTGCTCGTGACAGGCAACGAACGCCATTTCAGGCGAAATTCAGGATTGGTCGTCGAGAATTGGATCCGCGGCACAACCAGTTGATGCTACTTCTGCTACTCGGCCATGCGCATGTCACCGGCTCGCACTGAATGTCCAGGGGTCGATCAACTCGATCCCGCAGGCCTCATAGTCACTCGTGTTGCGAGTCGCCACGGTGGCCGCACGAGCGCGCGCGATCGCGGCGATCTGGCAGTCGAACTGACTGATAGGACGCCCCGCCGCTCGGCGCTCGGCGGCGATGGCGGCGTAAGCGCGTGCCGCGGCCCGATCAAACGGCAGGATGCGGTCGCGGAAGTCTTCTTCGAGCAGACCATCGATCGCCTCGGTGAGCGCAGTACGACGCTTGCCGGCCGCAAGGATGGCCACGCCATGTCGCAGTTCTGCTTCGCCGACCGTGGTGAAGTAGACCTTCGCGCCGTCCTGCGCCGACAACCACCGCTCGACCTGTCTGGCCGGCGCCGGCCGCAGGAGCTCGGAGAGGACGTTGGTGTCGAGGATGATCATCGCAGCCGGCGGCCGAGCTGCGGCGGCTGACGCATCGGCTCACGAGCGGGAACGTCGAGATCCACTCGCGCGGCCGGCGCAACGCGGGCGCGAATCGCGGCGGCCAGGTCGCGTGGCGAGTCAGCATCGCCCATAGCCCGGCGCAGGATGTCCCGCGCCTCTTCCTCCATCGAGCGGCCGCGCTCGGCGGCACGCACTCGCAGGCGTTGCTTGATGTCGTCCTCGAGGTGACGGATGGTGATGCTGGCCACGGCGCGGTCTCCTGTGTCGGAGTGGGCTTCGACTGTAATCGATGATTGCAGTGCAATCAATGCACTCATGGAGCCGTCTGCTGTCCTGCGCGTACCGACGGCCCGGAATCAGGCCCACGGGTCGACGACTGCAAGACCGGCGAAGTTGAAATGCGGCGCGTTGCGCGTCGCAACGGCATAGCCGAACTCCAGCGCAATGGCCGCGATCATGAGGTCTACCGAAGGACGGTTGCCGCCAGCGAGTTGAGCAGCGCGAATGGCAGCCCCTTCGTTGAAAGGCAGCACACGGCCCGCGTAGGCGATGCGAAGTGCGTTGAACCAAGTGCGCAGTACCGACGCCTGCGTCGAATTCCTCGTCTCCTCGATCAGTGTGCCGCGCTCGATCCCCATGATCGTCAACGTCGTCAGATAGAAGGCACTTGCCGGGTGAGTCTGCGACCAGGCGCAGACGTTGGGGTCCTGATTGTGCGGCTTCTTCCGCAACTCCGAGATGACGTTGGTGTCGAGGACGATCATGCGGACTCAAAGCTCGACATCACGGAATTCGATCTCCACGGGCGGGATCTCGACGACGTCGTCGGGAAGTTCTGGGAGGTGCTGCATCAGCGCAAAAAGCGAAGGCGCCTTGCCTTGCAAGCGGTGGTACTCGTCGATATTGAGCATCACGAAGGCGGGATGGCCGCGGTCGGTGATCAGAACCGGGCCTGTGAGGGCAGCAGCCTTGGCGGCTGCGACGTCTCGGGTGAACTCGCGGCTGGAGAAGATTCTGGTGCTCATGCCGACCTCCACGGAGCACGGATTCACAATGTTTGTACGCTATAACATTGGTGACCGCGTCGCAAGCGAGGTGGGTTCAAGTAGCTGGCCACGACGATCAGGGAGCGTTTCGACGCTGATCATCCGGCCGTGAGCAAGACCCCGGCCAGGTGCTCGTCGAGACACTGTGCAGCCTGCGCACGGGTGGAGGCGGGCAGCGCATCGAGCAGCGCGTCGAGACGGGCACGCGCCGGTGTGCCCACCTCGAGCGGCCCCCCGAAATGCACCGCGAGCCAGCCCAGCATCAGGAGCCAGCCGTCCCGGCTGCCGATGCCCAGTGCCCGGAGCGCGACGCTCGCCTCGTGCACCCACGGCGGCAGCGACGACTCCAGCTGCGCGACCAGATGGGTGATGTCGGCGGTGCCGAGCAGCTCGCTCTCTGCGGCATGGAGCAGCCGCTGCGGCGACAGCCGGCGCGCGTGGGGCTCGGTGTCGGAGGCCTTCCTCAGGAAGGCCGGCACCTCGAGGGCGCGATCCGAGGCGGACGGCTCGCGCACGGACTCGGCGGGCTTGCGGAATAGCCAGGAGCGCATGCGCTCCGTCCACGGGGCGATCGAATGCAGGGCAGGCGATTCGCTGCCGCTGGCCTGCGACTGGAGTCGCGGCGATCGCTTCACGCGGAACGACGCCACCCCCTGCAGCGGCACCGACCCGGTCGCCCCCCAGCCCGCTGCGAGCATCTGCTGCGTCTGCTGCAGCGTCGGCAGGTCCGTCGCCTTGTCGGCCGCCTCGCGGACGTGGACGAGGAACAGATTCGTATCGTTCGTGACGATCCGATGGCGCAGCGCGAGCTCGCGCGCCAGGTCCTGCGCGAGGCCGGCCGCCGTGCCACGGCCCGCGGCATCGGCGATCCGGTGCCAGGCGGCGATGCGCGGCAGCAGTGCCGCAGGGCCCTCGTCGGCCGGCGCGGCGTCGCCGGCATGCGCGACCTCGCCATCGGCCGCGAGGCTCACCGCCTGCGCCGGTGCCTCGACGAGCGCGGCCTGAATCGCCAACACGCGCTCGCCGACCGTGAACGACAGCCGCGGCGCGAGGCCGTCCGGCACCGTGTCGAAGCCCGCGAACACATGCACCGTGTCGCCCGCGAACAGCGCCCCCGGCGTCTTCGTGGTCCACGCGGGCTCGGCCCCCCAGTCCATCGACAGCGCGCCCGAGACCGGCACGCGCAGCCGCGCGAAAGTGCGCTCGATCGCGGCCTCGATCGCCTCGCCCGGCGTCACCAGCTCGCAGGCCCCGCCCGTCGCCTCGGCCAGCTGGCGCAGCAGCGACTCCGCCGGCGCGCTGCCCACGCCGACCGCGAAGACCCGGTGGCGCGAGGCGCGCGCGGCCGCGACGATCGGGTCGATGTCCGTCAGGTGCCCGTCGGTGATCAGCAGCACGTCCGCCGCGTCGCCGCCGCCGATCGAGACGGTGGCGGCCAGCGCGTCCTCCATGTGCGTGCCGCCGAGCGTCGCGTCGGTCGCGGCGATCGCGGCGCGCAGGCGGACCTGCGTCGCCGGGCCCATCAGGCTCGGCGTCTCGATGTCGTGCTGCACCTGCGAGCCGAACCGACTGTAGGTGACGCGGTCCGCGGGCCCGAGGGCCGACACCAGGCGCTCCAGGCCGCGGCGCGCCGACGCGATGCTGTCGCCGCCCATCGAGCCCGAGCAGTCCACCAGGATCTTCAGGTCGATCGCCGCGCGCTTGGGCGCCTCGAGCGTCGGGCAGAAGCTCGCCATCACGACGCAGCCCGCGCCGTCGGGCGCGCGCACCGCGCTCGCCGTGCCCGCCGCCGAGCCGGCGCCGTCGAAGTTCAGGACGAAGTCCCGGTCGAGCCACGCCGGCCCCGCGAGCCGCACGTGGGCACCACGCTCGCCGATGCTGAGCTCGATCGGATGCGTGGGCGAGGCGATCGTGCCGGCCGCGAGGGTGCCGTCCAGGTCCAGGACGAGCGAGAACCCGTAGGCCGCCGACAGGCCCGCCTCGATCGAGTCGTGCGGGCGCATGCCGGGCATGGCCGACGCGTCGCCGAAGCGCGGCGCGATCGTCGTCGGCACCGACAGCCGCACCCGCCCCTGCTCGACCTTCAGCAGCTGCGCCCAGCGCAGCTCGACCACCGCCTCGTCTCCGGACTTGAGGTTGCCCAGGTCCACGGTATAGAGCGCGTCCGAACCCTTGCGCACCATGATCGGCGAATCGCCCGCGGCCACCGCCTCCTCGTAGCGCGCCTCCGCATCCGGCCGCGCCAGCACCGCGCCGTCCAGCCGCCGTCCGCCGATTTCCACCGACAGCCCCAGCAGGACCGCGGTCCAGGGCAGCGGGAAGGTGTAGACCGCCTCGAGCGTGTCGGGGGTGGCGTTGCGCCAGGCCTGGCGCACGGTCATGGAGAGCAGCAGGCCGGCGACCCGGCCCCGGGCATCGACCCGCTGCAGGGACATCGGTCGGCCGGAGGTCGTGGCGAGGCGGGCGGTGGGTGAGGTCATCGTTCGTCGTCCTTGTCGTCGTGATGGGAGGGGTGCACGCGGCGCGGGCGCTCAGCCGCCCGCTGTCCCCGCGTCGCGGATCCGCGCGTAGGCCGCGGAGAACTCGGCGAACAGCGCGCGCACCTCCTCGGGCGCGAGGCCGGCGCGTCCCGGTTCGATCTGGACCTCGAGCCCGTCGGCCAGCACCAGGTGGCTCCAGACCTCCACCGTCCCCGGCCCGCGCGGCCGGGTCGGCACCGTCGGCGGCGCGCCGGACAGCACCTCGCGGATGCGCTCCAGCGACACGCCGGCGTCGGCCAGCTGGCGGATGCGGAGCAGTCTGTCGAGGTGCAGGCTCAGGTAGTGAGCCGCCCGCGTCTCGCCCTGCGGCCGGTCGAGCAGGCCGATCTGGATGTAGTACCGGACCGTGCGCCTGGGCACGTCGGCGAGCGTGCAGAGCTCGTCGAGCGTGAAGCGACGCCCGGCGCCCGGGTCGAGGGGATCGGACGGCGGCGTGGCGGGAGGCGCGGATGCGGGAGGCGGGGTCATGATCGGCTCTTTAATGCCAGTCGATCATATCACCATCACTGTCGATATAGACGGGCACCACCGATGGCTTAGCCCATGCGAGCCGGTCGACGCACCGGCCGAGAGCCGGGACAGCGCCGACGGAAGGGGTCGAAGAAAGCCTAGCGAGAGCCTGAAGAATTACTCTGGAGAGACGTCCCGGCAAAAGCAGGCGCTTACATCCAACTCATCGTCCGAGCGGAAGACCGGCCCGGAGCCCGCCCCGTCGCTAGCGGCTGCGCTCTGCGCAGCGCAACCGTCCGAGGTCCCGCTCTGCTCCAGGCAGTGACGCATGTCGCCCTGCGAGCGCTCGCCGGCGATGACCGGGTGGGCCCGCGGCTTGTCGCCGGCCACCTTGTCGCCGCTCCGCTTCTCGCCGCTCCTCTTGCCCGCCGGCGCCGCCGCGGGCGCCCACGCCTGTGTCCCGAGCACGGTCGGGGCGGCCTTCACCCCGTGCAGACCCGGCAGCCCGAGGGCCTGCAGCGTCGGCGAGGCCAGCCAGCCGTCCATCGTGCGCCGCCACTCCGGCACCGTGGTGCCCTCGATGTACAGCCCCACCCCCGCCGCGACCGCGAACAGCAGCGGGGCGAGCACCCAGGGGGCGCCGGAGGTGCGCTCCGCCGGCGCGGCCGCGCCCCGGCTGCGCGGCGAGGACGCCTCGATCTCGCGGGCCCAGCGCTTCGCGTCGACCCGCTGCCAGCTGATCGCCGCCGCCCAGAGTCCGGCGAGCAGGCCCACCGCGACGCCGCCGAAGTCCATCGCGAGCTGCTGCGGCGTGCGAGCCGCGAGGTTCGACGGAAGGATGTCCAACACCACCAGCCCCACGATCGCCGCCGCGACGAGCAGGAGCATCACGCGGCTGCGCAGGAGCAGGCCGACGGCCACCAGGCCGACGAGCTGCAGCAGCGGAACGATCTCGGGGGACATGGGTGCGCGGCGCTCTGACCGTCAAAAAACGTTACTCGCGCGAGCCTCCCCCGCTGCGGCGGACCGCAGCCAGGCCGCGCCGACGAACGGCCGGCCCGCGCAGGCCGGTGACGCATCCGCTGCCGAGGGTCCGCCGGACGACGCAGCCGAACGACCGACCCGAGGGGCGCATCCACCCGCCCGTCGGACGGACAGCGCCCGCAGCGGCGGCCTTAGTCAGGACGGATGAGGCCGCGGCCCGTCCGGCCCTCTAGCATGTCGGTCCCCAAGTCCGGCAGAACGAGACCTCGTGCAGCGTGTCGACCAGCAAGTGCTCCATTCCGCATCGGACCTCGTGCAGTTCCTCGGCTGCACGCACCGCAGCACCCTCGACCGGCTGCACCTCGACACCCCCCGACCCAAGACGCCCGACGACGCCCACGCGACCCTGATCCAGGACAAGGGCATCGCCCACGAGCGGGCCTTCCTCGCGACGCTGAAGGCCCGCCATGCGCGCGTCGTCGAGATCGAGGCCGACCGCAGCCTGCCGCCCGCCGCACGCCTCGCCGACCAGGCCGACGCGACCCTCGCCGCGATGCGCGCCGGCGTCGACATCGTCTACCAGGCCAGCCTGCGCGACGGCGAGCTCATCGGCCATGCCGACTTCCTGCGCCGCGTGCCTGGCGCCTCCGCGCTCGGCGACTGGCACTACGAGGTGCTCGACACCAAGCTCGCGCGCCGCCCGCAGGCCAAGTTCCTGGTGCAGCTCGCCTTCTACTCGCGGCTGCTCGCCCGCGTGCAGGGCGTAGAGCCCGTGCACACCTGGGTCGTCACCGGCGACGCCGCGCGCACCGAGCATCCGTTCCGTGTCGCCGACGCGCGCCACTACGTCGACCGGCAGCTGCGCCGCTACTTCGCGCACATCGCCGATACCGCGGCGCCGAGCACGCCCGAGCCCTGCGAGGCCTGTGCGCTGTGCCCCTGGCGCGAGCGCTGCGAGGGCGAGTGGCTCGCTGCCGACCACCTGAGCCAGGTCGCCGGTATCCGCACCCTGGAGACCCGCCGCCTCGAGGCCACCGGCATCAGCACGATGGCCGCGCTCGCGGCTCTGGTACCCGGCACCGTCGTGCCGAAGGTCGGCGCGCAGGTCGTCGAGCGCCTGCGCTCGCAGGCCGCGCTCCAGCACCAGCGCAAGCAGGACGGCGTGCTGCGCCACGAGCTGCTGCCCGCCGATCCGGATGCGCGTCTCGGCTTCCACCTCCTGCCCGCCCCCGACGCGCACGACCTGTACTTCGACATGGAAGGCGACCCGCTCGAGACCGACGGCCTCGAGTACCTGTTCGGCGTGGCCGGCCGCGGCATGGACCCGCAACGCCCCGACGAGCCCGTGTTCCGCGCGTTCTGGGCCCACGACCGGCGCGAGGAGAAGCTCGCGTTCGAGGCCTTCATTGACGTCGTCACCGCCCACCTCGCCGCCCATCCCGGCGCCCACGTCTACCACTACGCCCCCTACGAGCGCAGCGCGCTCGAGCGCCTGATGTGCGCCCACGGCACGCGCGAGGCCGAGGTCGACCGCCTGTTCAGCGAGCACCGCCTCGTCGACCTGTACGCCGTCGGGCGCGGCGCCGTGCGCCTGTCCACCCCGAGCTACTCCATCAAGCAGGTCGAGCGCTTCTACCGCGGCGCGCGCGACGGCGAGGTCGTCGACGCCGGCCAGAGCATCGTCTGGTACGAGGCCTGGAAGACCACCCGCGAGCCGCGCCTGCTCGACGACATCGAGCGCTACAACCGCGACGACGTCGCGTCCACCCGGGGCCTGCACGACTGGCTTCTCGGCCTGCGCCCGGCGGGCCTGCCGTGGCGCCCCCTGGGCGGCCCCGATGCCGAGCCCGCCGCCGAAGCCAAGCCCGAGGACGCCCACCGCCTCGCCCAGCGGCAGGTGCGCGAGCGCCTCGAGGCCAGCCTGCCCGAGGACCCGTCGACCTGGACCGAGGACCAGGCGATGCACGCCCTCGTCGCCCGGCTCCTCGACTTCCACCGCCGCGAGCACAAGCCCGCGTTCTGGGCGATGTACGCGCGCATGACCGCCACCGACGAGGCCCTCATCGAGGACGTCGAGTGCCTCGGCGGGCTCGAACGCGATCCCGCCATCGCGCCCGTCGTCATCAAGCAGTCCACCGCCTGGACCTACCGCTTCCCCGAGCAGGACACCAAGCTGCGGGCCGGCGAGACGGTGACGCTGGCCGCCGACGGCAGCAGCGTGACGATCGACGCGCTCGACGAGGTCGCCGGCACCGTGCGCCTCAAGCGCGCGACGAAGCGCGGCGAGCCGCCCGAGCGCACCGCGCTCGGCCCCGACCGGCCCCTCGGCAACGACAAGCTCGAAGCCGCGCTGCGCCGCGTCGCCGAGTCGCTGCTCGCCGGCGGCGGCGTGTTTCCGGCGATCGAGTCGCTGCTGCGGCGCGAGCGGCCCCGCATCACCGGGCATGCCGACGGCGCGCCCCTCGTCGATCCCGCGCGCGAGGCCCTGCCCCAGACCATCGAGGCCATCGCACGGCTCGATCGCAGCGTCGTGTTCGTCCAGGGCCCGCCCGGCGCCGGCAAGACCTGGACCGGCGCCCGCGTCATCGTCGAGCTGATCGCGCGCGGCCACCAGGTAGGCGTCGCCTCCAACAGCCACAAGGCCATCCACAACCTGCTCGAGGCCGTCGAACGCGTCGCCGACGCGCGTGGGCTCGCGTTCCGCGGCGCGAAGAAGTGCAGCGCCGACAACCCGGACTCCCGCTACGAGGGCCGCCGCTTCGAGAATCACGAGCGGGCCGCCGACATCGCCGCCGGCGGCTACGCGCTCGTCGCCGGCACCGCCTGGCTCTTCGCCGAGCCCGCGCTCGAGCGCAGCCTCGATCACCTGTTCGTCGACGAGGCCGGCCAGGTGTCCCTCGCCAACCTCGTCGCCATGGGCACCAGCGCCGCGAACCTCGTGCTGCTCGGCGACCCGATGCAGCTCGGCCAGCCCACGCAAGGCGTGCACCCCGGGCGGTCCGGCGAGTCCGCACTCGAGTACCTGATCGACGGCGCCGCCACCATCGCGCCCGAGCGCGGCATCTTCCTGGATCGCAGCTACCGGATGTCGCCCGAGCTGTGCCGCTTCGTGTCCGAGGCGGTGTACGACCGACGGCTGGTGCACGCCCCGTGCACCGAGGGCCGGCGCCTCGTGCTCGACGTGCGCGCCCACGACGTGCTGCGCCCCACCGGACTGCGCTTCCGACCCGTCGTCCACGACGACTGCTCGCACCGCAGCATCGAGGAGGTCCACGAGATCGTCGGCCTCCTCGCCAGCCTGCTCGCGCAGCGCTGCCGCGACGAGCACGGCGTCGTGAGGAAGCTCACCCTCGACGACATCCTCATCGTCGCGCCGTACAACCTGCAGGTCGAGCTGCTGAAGTCGAACCTGCCGCGGGGCGCACGCGTCGGCACCGTCGACAAGTTCCAGGGCCAGGAGGCCGAGGTCGTGCTGGTGTCCATGACCACCTCCAGCGAGGCCTGCCTGCCCCGCTCCAAGGCCTTCCTGTACAGCCGCAACCGCCTCAACGTGGCCGTCTCGCGGGCCCGGTGCCTCGCCGTCGTCGTCGCCAGCCCCGCGCTGCTCGAGGCACGGTGCAGCAGCGTCGAGGATCTCGAACTGGTGAACCTGCTGTGCCGGGCCGCCGACGAGGGCGCGCGCCATGTCGGCGAGCATCGACGGCCCGCACGCCCCTTCGGACCCCTGCCCGAATAGGCTTCGCGACCGATCCTCACCCGGGTGCGTGTCGCGCCCCGTTCCGGCACACGCCTATACTCGCGTCCGACGTTCGAGCGTGCCGACCCGGGCACGACCTCGACCCGAATCGACAACAGTGCGCGGCCCATCGCGGTCGCGCCGGGAGAGCGGAATGAGCTTCGTCGGCGGAGTGCTCTGGTGGATCGTGCTCGGCGCCCTGGTGGGCTGGGTGGCCGCGTGGTGGGTCGGACGCTCGTCGCAGCGCCTGCTCGCCGAACCCGTGCTGCAGATCGTCGAGCGGCGCGTCGACAACCCCCAGCATGTCGCGCGCATCGTCGACCTGGAGAGCCAGGCAGCCCTCGTCCCCGACCTCGAGCGCCAGGCCGCCACCATCCCCGCGCTGCAGGCCCGCATCGAGGAACTCCAGTCCGCCCCGCCGCGCGTCGTCGAGAAGATCGTCAACCGCACCGTCGACCGCGTCGTCGAGAAGCCCGTCGATCGGATCGTGGAGAAGATCGTCGAGAAGCCCGTGGACCGCATCGTCGAGCGGGTCGTGGAGCGCGTGGTCGAGCGGGTGGTGCCCGATGCGGTCGCGCTCGCCGAGCGGGATGCCGCGCTGGGGATGCAGAGGCGCAGGGTCGAGCATCTGGAGGCGCTGGCTGGGGTGCTGGCCGGGCGGGTGGCGGTGTCGGCTTCGGCGCCGGCTGCGGCGCAGGGAGCTGCCGTTGGCGTGCTGTCCGCTGCGACGGCCGTTGCGCCGACCGTCGCTGCGGCCGGGGCCGACTCCGGTGCCGCGTCCGCCGAGCCGGTGCGTGCGCTGCGCGCCCGCATCGAGCACCTCGAGGCGCTGGCCGCCGTGCAGGCCGAGCGGCTCGCCGACGCCAGCGCGCGGCCGCAGATCGGCGCCGACCTCGTGGACCCCGCCGAGATCGAGCTCGTCGAGGGCATCGGCCCGAAGATCGCGCAGGTGCTGCGTTCCCGCGGCTTCGGTTCGTTCGACGCGCTCGCACAGGCCTCCCCCGGCACGCTGCGCGAGATCCTCGACGGCCAGGGCCCCGCCTACCGCATCGCCGACCCCAGCAGCTGGCCCGAGCAGGCCCGCCTCGCCGCCCAGGGCAGCTGGGACGAACTGAAGTCCCTGCAGGACTCGCTGACCGCGGGCCGCCGCAACTGAGCACCTGGAGCCCACCATGACCGCGACGACCTTCGAAGCCACCGCCGTCCAGGCCGCCCCACGCCGCCTCGTGGAGGATGCGTGGAAGACGCTGAACCAGAGGTATGCGATCGGCACGGGGGTGCTGGTGGCGGCGCTGGCCGTGATGTGGTCGGTTGGGATGGGGCCGGGGCGGGAGGGGGATGCGCCGGTGGGTTCGGGGGTGGGTTCGGGCGTGGGGGCGGTGACGGCGCCGGTGAGTGCGGTGCGGCCAGGGGGTGAGGTGTCGGGGGCGGTGGCTCGGCAGGCCAGCGAGCCGGCGGTGGCTGCGGCGCCTTCGGTGGCGTCGGGCGGTGCGGCGGCTTCGCCCGCTGGGGGCAACGGCTCGGCATCAGCCGGTTCAGGGCCGGCGCCTGCGCCTGCGGAGCCGACTACCCGCGCCATTCCTGGTGGCCCGGTCGCTCGGATCTACTTCGAACCCGATCAGGCGTGGCCGTCGGGCGAGGTCGGCCCGAAGCTCGCCCCCGTGCTCGCACGGCTCAAGGCCGAACCCTCGACGAAGGCGCTGGTGAGTGGGTTTCATGATCGGCGCGGGTCGGTGGAGAAGAACGCGGCGCTGGCGAATCGGCGGGCGCAGGGGATGCGGCGGGTGCTGATTCGCGAGGGGATTGCGGCGGATCGGATTGTTTTGGCTAAGCCACAGCAGACGCAGGGGAGCGGGCCGGATCGGGAGGCGAGGCGGGTTGAGGTGACGGTGGCTCGGTGAGGGCTGTCAGTCCGCTCGGCGCGGTCCACTCGATAACCCAAGCCACCGTCTAGACCCGTCGGCCATTGGCGCGCCGCCTTCACCCTCGACTTCAGTGTCGCCGCCGAAAACACCGACTCCGGACGCGGCTTATCAGCTGTAGTCGTTCGATTACACTCCGATCCCAGCTGGATCGAGCGCGGAAACGAGATGCGTGCACGAATCAAGGTCGATGAACTGCCGGCATTCGACGCCGCGCCCTACCTCGACAGTGATGAGGCCATTGCCGCGTACCTCACCGACATCCTGCAGGCCAACGATGCCGGGCTGCTGTCCGCCGCGCTGGGTGACATCGCCCGCGCGCGTGGCATGACCGACATCGCCAAGGCGGCAGGCATCACGAGGGAAGCGCTCTACAAGGCCTTGCGGCCCGGCAGCGCGCCGCGTTTCGACACCGTCAACCGTGTCTGCACCGCGCTCGGCGTTCGCCTTGTGGTTCAGCCTTTGGATCCGGCTTGATCGCAGCACAGCCTTCTGCTGTGCCCTCGAGAGCGGCCTCCACCACGACCGGCGCCGATCGCTGCGGCACAACGCGGCGCTGGCCAATCGACACGCGAAGACTCAACCGAAGCTCGCTCGATACGTCACCGGATCGAGCCTGCAGTTGCCACGGACCGATCCGACGAGATCGAACATCCGGGGCTGCCGGCGGAACTCGAAGAGCCGGTACAGGTGGTACTGGTCCCGGGCGGCGTCCGAGAACTCCAGCTCGTTGCGGCTCACGAAGAACGGCGTCTGCTTGCCGAACGAGGTCGTCTTCACCTCGATGAACCGCTCGCGGCCGTCGACGTCGAAAGACAGCACGTCGTAGCCGAGCCCGTCGCCCTTCGCCACGGCGATGTGCTCCACCCGGTCTCCTAGCCGCTTCTCGCCGGCTTGCCGCAGTCGCTCCCGCTCGTAGCTCACCACGAACTCCTCGCCCGCCAGCCCGAGCGAACGGTTGCGAACCTCGCGGTCGAGATAGTCGCGAAAGACTCCGACGGTTCGAGCCTGATACGGCTCAGCGACTTCGCGCGCCGACTGCACCAACTCCGGCGGCGGCACGAGCAACTCCGCGAAGCTCTCGTGAACCGGCACCGCGGCGGGCTGCTCCGCCGCGCTGATCGCAGACCGATCGAAGTCCCGATCCGCCTCCAGACGCGCCGTCACGATGTCGCGAAGCAGCGCCTGGTAGTTCCCCAGCGGCTTGTAGCCCGCGATGTAGGGGCAGCCTGACTCGATGAGGATCGCGCTGATGTTCTGGTGCTTGCGCTCGATCGAGCCGTCCGAGCGGGCTTCGAGCCGGGTCTTCAGGAGATTCCGATGCGCCGTCTTGTTGTACGTCTGGCCCGACAGCTCCAGGGTGAGCATGTGGAAGTAGTCGGCGACGACCGCCTCCACTTCGAGACTCGACCAGGATTGGGACTGCGAGGCCATGCGGTGACGGATGAGCGGTGTGTTCAGTCGATTCTAGCTTTGGCGATCGCCCAGAAGGGGCGGCAGCAAGCGGTTCGGCCTTCGACCGGCAGATAGAATTCCCCGCAGCGTCTTCCGCTTCGTGTTTCGCCCCGGACTCGACATGCCCTGCCCCTTCTGCACGGCCCCCTCGGATCGCATCGTGCTCGGCAACGCGCACGCGATCGTGCTGCGGGACGCATTCCCCGTATCGCCCGGACATACGCTCGTCATCCCCCGTCGCCACGTCGGCTCCTTCTTCGAAGCCACGCCCGACGAACGCGCCGCGCTGCTCGCCCTGCTCGACGACGCCAAGCGCGATCTCGACGCGGAATTCGCACCCGCCGCCTACAACATCGGCATCAACGACGGCCCGGCCGCCGGCCAGACCGTGCCCCACCTGCACATCCACCTGATTCCGCGGTACGAGGGCGACTGCGCCGATCCGCGCGGCGGCGTGCGATGGATCGTTCCGGACAAGGCCGACTACTGGTCCGCCCGCGACCGGGACGGCGGCAAGGATGCATGAGAAGCTCGTCCGCGACGGCATCCCTGCGCTAGCGGCAGCGGACGGCCGCACGCTCGACACCCGTACCGCCCTCGATCACGAGCTCGACCGCCTCCTCGGCCTGAAGCTCGTCGAAGAGGCTCACGAGCTGCTCGATGCGCTCGTCGACGGTCGACGCACCGAGGTGCTCGAGGAGCTCGCCGACCTGCGGACCGTGATCGACGCGGTCGCAGCACGAAAGGAATTCACCGGCGCCGAGATCGATGCGGCCGTAGCCGCAAAGCGCTCGAAGCGGGGAGGCTTCGACGCCGGCCTGGTACTCCGCGACCCGATGGTCCGCCGCCCCCGGCTCCACGTCGGCGGCGCAACCACCCTACTGGACGCGATCCGC
Source organism: Burkholderiales bacterium (assembly GCA_026399835.1). Lineage (GTDB taxonomy): Bacteria > Pseudomonadota > Gammaproteobacteria > Burkholderiales > Burkholderiaceae_E > UBA4615. Next base: position 15,017 of record JAPLQE010000029.1, read on the forward strand.
GCCGAGCTCCAGCGCTGCACCCATGCGCGCCTCGCGGTCGCCTTCGTGATGCGCAGCGGCACCGAGCTGCTCGACGGCGCTTTGCGCGCCGCCTTGCTGCGCGGTGCCGACATTCGCCTGCTCACCACCGACTACCTCGACGTGACCGAGCCCGACGCGCTCGATGCGCTGCTCGGACTGCACGGCCGCTTCGAGACGCGCGTCTACAGCCATCCGCGGCGCAGCTTCCATCCCAAGGCGTATCTGTTCGAGCGCGCGGACGGCTCGGGTCGTGCGTTCGTCGGCTCGGCGAACCTCTCGCGCAGCGGCCTGCGAGACGGCGTCGAGTGGACCTGGACCGTGCTGGACTTCGATGCCGGCCAGCCGCTCCACGAGCTTCGGACGCGATTCGACGAGCTCTGGGACGGTCCGGACGTGCACCCGCTGTCCCCGCCTTGGATCGAGGCCTACCGTGCGCGACGGCGGGTGCGTCCGTTCGTCGACGCACCGCCCCAGCCACAGCCAGGCGTCGAGCCCCGACCCGCCCAGATGCTGGCGCTGCGCGAACTGGAGCGACTCCGAGCCGACGGGCATCGCCGGGCGCTCGTCGTCGCGGCGACGGGTCTGGGCAAGACCTTCCTCGCCGCCTTCGATGCGCGCGACGCCGCGCGAGTGCTGTTCGTCGCCCATCGCGAGAAGTTGCTGCGCCAGGCGGCCGCCGCATTCTCGGCGGTGTACCCGTCGCGCAGCATCGGCTACGTCGTCGACGGGCGCGCCGAGCTCGACCGCGACGCCGTGTTCGCCTCGGTGCAGACGCTGTCGCGCGCCGCGTTCCTCGCTCAGCACGATCTGTCGCGCTTCGACTACGTGGTCGTCGACGAGTTCCACCATGCGGCCGCCGACAGCTACTTGCGACTGCTGGCCGCACTGTCCCCGCGCTTTCTGCTGGGCCTGACCGCCACGCCGTTCAGGGGCGACCACCGCGACCTGCTGGAACTGTGCGACGGCAACCTCGCCTACCAGGTCGGTTTGTTCGAAGCCATCGGGCTGGGCTGGCTCGTGCCCTTCGGATATTTCGGCGTGGCCGACACCGTGACCTACGACGACACGTTGCTGACCTCGCGCCGTACCTACGACGCCGCGAAGCTCACGCAGCGGGTCAACACTGCGGAGCGCGCCGCGCGCGTCATCGAGCGCTTCGGTGATCACGGCAGCCAGGCCGCCCTGGGCTTCTGCGTGTACTGCACCTGCTCAGAGAGATCGGCCGGGAAGGCGCATGGATGCTGGGCTTCCGGGATCGGGGCCTTGAGCGGGTACACGTGTGGGTACACAGAAATTGGGGCAGGGGCGGGTGTCTGCCCGCAACGGGCGCCACCGCAAAGTCTAGGTCACTCGGCGACGGGCGAGCACGGCGCGGTCGAGTCCAGCCAGGTCATCGTCGAGAGTCCAGACCCGCACGCGACTCATCCGGTACTTCGCGCACAGGTCTTCCCACTCCTTCTTGATGGAGAGGTCGCCCATGCCCAAGCCCTGCATGGCTGCGTCTGGGAAGGCATCGAGCCAACTCAGTACCTCTTGGTTAGAGGGGAAGTTGATCGGCTTCCACGGGGCTGCGTCTGCAAGGGCTTTCCTCACTTCGGCAATGAAGCGCTCCGCCGCGGCCCTGCGCAGCGCACCATTTCCAAGCTGGGCGATGTGGTTCCCGACCTCAACGATGGCGGCCATTGGGATGAACAGGTGATCGCTGGCCTCGATCAGCTTCTCAAGCTCAGCCAGCACCTCGCCCCGGCTCTCGTTGCGCCCTGGAACATCGAGGATGTTCAGCAGCACCGAGGTGTCGACGATGACGATCGCGCTCATTCGCCAACACTCGGCTTGGTCGCCTTCAGCGATTCGAGCCATGCCTTCGCTTGCTGCTTGCGTGCGTCCGGCCCTTTGTGGGTCTTTACGAAGCGCTCCAGTGCGCCTGAGGTCATCAGGTGGCCGAGTGGGCCTTGCACGAGCAGTTCTGGCACATCGGGAATGGCGTTCATCCGAATCAGCTTGCTGGCCCCGCTGGCCGGATCGCGGTAGCAGAAGACGACGTCAGGTACTGCGGCGTCGGGCAGGGCATCCAGCATGGCGGGGTTGTGCGTGGACAGCAGCACGCGCAGCTTGCGTCGCTCGGCGACCCTGCGGATGCTGTCGAGAAGGTGCCTAGCGCGGCTTGGATGCACGCCGTTGTCGATCTCTTCAATGACGACGAGGCTCCCTTCGGGCGCGGAGAGCATGGCGGCTGCGATGGCTAGAACGCGCAACGTGCCGTCGGAGAGCAGCGACGCGTCATAGACCCGAGGGGTGCCGCCGAAAGTCTCCTGCAACTGGACCATCACCTCGCCGCGCGGGCCATCGAGGAAGCTCAGGCCCGAGATGTCCTGTTCTGGCAGGCTTTGAATGAAGTCGAGGATGGCTTGGCGCTGGCCGGCGAAGGGCTCCTTGTCCGATTCACCGTCAGGACCCCAAAGTCGGTGCAGGACGCTTGACAGGTTGGTCCCGTCGCCCAGCAGGCGCTTGTCGTTGGTGAAGCTGTACTCGCGCATCCGCGCCGGCGCGGGGTCGAGAAAGAGGATATTCGACAGCCTGGTCTGCAGACGCTTGGCCACCGCCGGAATCGTCTCCTGCGCCTTCTTGTGGCCCGCCTCGAAACGCACTGCGCTCTCAAACTGGACGAACACTGCCATCTGGTCGCTGACCGTGACGTGCGGCTTGTTCCCGCCCCGCGCGAAGTTGTTGTAGGCCACACCCGCATCGGTACTCAGGCCCTGCGACGGTCGGTCCATCATGTACAGGGGAAGGTTCTCGGCGATCTCATCGACCTGCTCGCCGGTGATGTGAAGCTCGCCGTCGCGAACGGTCAGCTGCATCTCCAATCGGTTCCAGTGGCGATCGTCGGTCCTGCAGCCCAGACTGAACTTCGTCAGACCCCGGTGGCAGAGGTCTTCAACGCGCCCTCGCACCACTCGATCCGCGCTGTTGACTGCGTACTGAATGGACGTGAGCTTCTGTCCCTGGGCGAGCCAGGAAAGAAGCCGAAGTGCCTCGATTGCATTGCTCTTGCCGGCCGCATTGGCCCCAATCAGGACCGTCAGCGGGCCGAGCGGCAAACTGGCCTCTCTGAAGCTCTTGAAGTCTCGCAAACTGAATGAGGTCAACATGGGGCACTCTCAGGCATTTGTATCTCGAACATTCGCGGCAACTGATCTAAGTGTGCTCGCTCGACATTAGAGCCCCAAGGCGGGCGCCGGTGCACGCCCCTCATAGGCCATCAGGATAAGCGGCTTCGCGGCATCCAGATCTGCCTGCGACGACAGCGACAGCTCTAGGTCACCCGTTCCCCAGTGCCCCTTCTGGCTGACGTCCTGCCCGTTCGGCGGGATCGGCACCACCTTTGAAGGGTCCAGGTGCAGGTAAAGCAGCAGGCGGTTCTTCTGAGGCACCACGGTCGCAAAGTTCTTGAGGCGTTTGAAGGCCACGTAGAGCTTGAGTTCCTTGCGCTGCACGTCGTCGCCCAGAGACAGGACGTGCCCCTCCAGCGATGCCACTAGCTCGCCGAGGTGCGGCGGCAGCAGCGGTAGCCAGTCGGCATAGGAGCGATCGCCGCCCGCTCCTTTGGCGCCAGTAGGCTCTGCCGTTGGCGCAGCCGCCGTCTTAGCCGGTTTCGCCGCCTTGGCGCTTGACGCCTTGCCCGCATTGGCGCTGGCGGCGTTGGCCAATTCCAGGAGCAGCAACTCGTCGCCAAAGCGCCGGTAGCGGATCAGTTCGATATTGCGGTTGATCTGCTGAACGGCATGCCCGTCGTACTTGGTAAAGTCGGCCGCAATGCACACCAGCCGCGGCGCGGTCCAGTCGATAGCATCGGCGGCGGGCTTGCCCAGTCGGTCCATCACCAGCAGCTTGAACTCGGCCTGGTGGTCCATCAGCCAGTCCAGGTAGAACAGTCCCTGGTTGATGACGTTCTCGCCCATCGAGCGCTTGTATTCCAGGATGACGGGACAGTTGTTCTCGTCCAGGCCCAGCGAGTCGATCCGGCCCGCGTAGGTCTTGCCGGTGGAGTACTCGGTGGCCAGGAAGCGGATGCCAAGCAGGGTGTCGAGGTTGGCCTCGATCAGCGTCTGCAGCGGCTTCTCCAGGTCGGAGGCGTCTCCCTGGAGTTCGATGGCTTTGCCGGCTTGTAGCCTGAAGAGCTTGATGTCACTCATGCAGCCGCCCCCAGCTGTTCGACCGGAGCAAAAAGCTCGGCGTAGCCCAGAAAGCGCAGTTGCGCCCGTGCTGCCGCGGCATACGGTTGGCTCGGTTCGGTCAGGCGTTGCAGCAGATTCAACTGGCCGCCGATGGGCAGATGATTCGCCACGAAGGCCGCAGCCTCCGCGCCTGAGTCGGCAGCGACGAGCGCTTTCTCAACCTGATCCACCAAATCTTGCACCAGCCGCATGGTGCGCTGGCGAGCTGAAACAAGGCCGGGGAGGTCCAGACCGAGGAGCTCGACCGTCGTGATGACGCGCGTTCGTTCGTATTCGCCAAGGCAGAGTCTGGTCGGCCCCATCTTCCCGGAGGCGGTGACTTCGATGAGCCTGACGTCGCCCACCCTGGCCGGGTCCAATAGCGCCGGGCGCTCCTCGGCGATGCAGCGGTCATCCCACGTCGCCAGCTTGCTGCCCTGCATCAGCGGGAACCATGCGCCTTTGCCAACCGATTCATCGGTGTCGTCATCGCGGTTGATCTGATTCGACCGCTGAGCGGCAAGCCTGAAGTTGTCCCAAGAGAACGCGAGCCAGGGGTAGCCTTCGTCGGTCACGCTGTCGTGGCGTTTGGCCTGCTTCTTCGGGCGGTAGTGGTCCACGTCCTTGAACGACTGGACACAGTCGCTCTCCGAGTACCAGCACTTGCCGTACGACATCTTGGCCAGATAGCGGGCGAACCCACGCCACACATGGGACTTCTTCTCGATGAAGGCCGCGCGCTCGTCAGGCGCGAGCGCCTCCAGCTGGGCCTGCGCGCGCTCGGCGACGCGCAGCACCCGCTCCGGGATCAGGTTCGGATCTCGCCGGACGTAGATCACCGCATCGCCTCCGTAGTCATCAGCTGCTTGATCAGCTCCTTCATCGCGCGCTGCCGTGCCTCCACGTCTGCGGGTGCCAGGGGCGGCCGATCTGCGTAGCGCAGGTCATGCCAGGCGCGCAGGAAATCTTGGTAGAGCGGCTCCCGGTCTTCATTCAGGAAGCCGAGTCGGGCCAGCTGGTCATTCAGCGCGATGAGCCGGCGCTGCTGCGCGTCGCCGCGTTCTGCCAACTGCACCAGCTCGTTGCGCTCGTCCACCAGGCGCTGGGTTTCGACGTCCAGGCTGGTCGCCAGGCCGAAGATCTCGGTCAGTGTGGCCGTGAAGCCCATGCCACGCGGGTCGGCATAGGGCGCGGCTGCGGTCACGCGGCCATCGTCGGTCTGCGCGATGACCCGTACCTCGTCGCGCGACAGCGCCGAGATCGTCAGCGGGTTGTGCGAGGTCAGCACGATGTGACAGTGGTCCTTCTCCGCTGCGATGCCCGTCCAGTCCTCGATCAGCTTCAGGTAGCTGTGCTGCCAATGTGGGTTGAGGTGCGTATCGGGCTCATCCAGCAAGAACAGCGCGCGCTTGCCGCGTGAGACGCGGATCAGGCCCAGCACCATCAGCAGCTGCCGCTCGCCGTCGGACAGGTCGGCAAAGCCCACGTCGCCGCTGGCATCGTTGCTGCGCGTCACCCACACTTGGATCTCACGCACCAGGTCGGAGATGTCCATCGCCTCCAGGGCATAGAACATCTCACGTTCGTCTTTGAACTGCTCGGCCAGTTCCTGCATTCGGCCCAGTGCTGGAATGAACGCGGCGAACTGCGGTTCCGCCTGCGTCTTGTCCCGGTAGTCGTCGATCGCGTTGCCCTGCAGGGCGAACGGATGGAACGCAAGTTCCTTGAATTGACGAGCTGCACGGCCCGCTGGGCCCTTGGCGCCCCACAGATCCTCCGTACCCAGATCTCTCGGCCCCGTGTACCAAGACGGCCGATGGAAAAGCGCCAGCAGAGAGTGGAAGCCGGTGATGCCGAGGCGGCTGGCCAACTCGGCCATAACCTTGTGGTCCGGAAAGGCGAACAGCGCCAATAGCGCAAGCACGCCGTGAATGGGCCGACAGAAAAAGAGGCGCCGGGCCTCCAGCGCCTTGGCGACCTTCTCTTCGTCATCTTCGCGTTTGATGTCGTCGTAGTAGCGGCGCTGGTGGCTGTCGAACAGCGCTTCCAGCCGGCGGCTGCCGCCTGAGTAGTAGCCGAACACGAGGTCTGGAAACCACTCGGCCTTGCGCTTCTCGAACTCGGTCCGCCTAACCTCCTGGCCGTTGACGCGGATGGCGGGTTCGCCCGGAAAGTTACTCAGGCATACGCTCGGCGGGTTCGGGATCGCCGGGCCTTGCGGCTGGATGCGGTAGGTCACCCGGTAGCGAAAGCGCGGCTCGTTGCGCCGCAGGTCCACCCAGCGGAAGACCTGGGTGATGGCTTCGATGAGGTTGGACTTGCCAGCGCCGTTCTGGCCGATCAGCACCGTGGTGAGCTGGCTCTCATCGAAGTCCAGCTCCAGGCCTCGCAGGTTCTTGAAGCCGTCGATGCTGACCTTATCCAGCCGCATGCCCAGGCTCCAGCGTGGTCTGGTTGTCCTTCACGTGGCCTTGCGTCACTTCCCAGGCCAGTTGCTTGTAGAAGTCGGCCACGGGCAACTCGGCCACCTTGAACAACGCCTCGGCGCTGGCGGGCGTGCCGATGCGGCGCAGGTGTCCGGCCAGGTAGGGCTGGTCCATCACATCGTGGTCCTGGCGGCTCTTGGTCATGGTGGCGGATTCCTTGGGGGTTCGGGGCGGGCGGCCGCGCCGCGGTGTGGTGGCCGAGGCGGTATCGGTGGGCACGTTGCGTTGGGTGGCGATTCGGGCCAGCAGGGCGTGGGCCGGCTCATCTGTCGGGTCTTGCGGGACGAGTTCGCCGCGGAAGGCCTTGGCGAGGGTGAGCGGCGTGAGCCGGAGGACTTGCCTTGCGCTCGCGATATGACGACGTTCGATCTCGCTAGCGATATTCATCAGTGCCTGAACACGCTGAACGATCGTAGCCTGGCGTTCTATCGATGGCAGAGGGATTGCAACGCCTTCAAGGTCTGGTTGCGACACCTTCCAGATGCCGGCGGTTGTCTTTGCGGCTGCCTCGATCTGCTTCCGAACGACAGGTGCAGCCCAAACAGCATTCAAGTAGTCGGGCAGGAGGCGTGACGTGTCAGGCCGAATCCGGATCATGGTGTCAGGGAAAGCGACATCGTCAGAGCAGTTGGCAACTTTGCCCCCGCGCCCCACCAATTCCTTGGATCCGTTGCCTCGCGAGACCAAGTAGTCGCCGTCTCGAATCAGAAAACGCTGCACGTCCCTGACGCCAGTCCAGTCGCCGGTCTTCGTCGCTGTCAGATCAATTCCTGATTGCTTCAATGCGGTAAGGCGCAGAACCTTCAGCCCGCTACCGTCCCTTACTGATTTGCCATTGCGCATCGGCTCGGCGAGGACAAAACCAAGCTTGACGACAGCTGCTGGCGGTCCGTTCTCGTCGATCAGCGCGCCCGATGCCGCTGCATCCAGAACAGCACGCCGAAACCGCTTGAGCAATGCCGGAATGGCCTCCAGACGGTCCTGGCAGGCTTGGATGCGCGCCAGCAAGGTGTCGAGTTGGTCGGCGATGCGAGTCTGTTCAGGAGCGGGGGCGATCCTGAGGGGAAGCTTCGCCGCTGCCGCTCCCGAAAGCTCCTTGAATGTCGTTCCCGTTGCAATGACCTCAGCCTCGGGCTTGAGGTGCCTCAGCTGCCAGTACACGAATCGAGGATCGATCCCCGCGGGAAGTACGAAGCTCTTGAACCCTTGGTTGGTCGAGATCGCGTTGGCCGCGATGGCCACGTAGCCAATCGGCGCCCGGCTGGAGAAGAGCACGGTGCCTTTAGGCATCAGCGTTGCGCCGCAACGCGTGAGGCCGGCTTCGGACAAGTCGCGCGCGCCTCGCGAGATGGACTGACTGCGATATCCGCTCAGGTCAGCCGGCGTCACCCAGGGAATGCCATGACCCACCAGTGCGAAGTTGTCAGGGTCATGCGACGGGGGCGTCCCGCCGCCTACGACGCGCGCCACCGATCCAATCGGTACAACGTCCCAGCCCTCTGGAAGTGCTGTGGTCACCGATGCGCCTCCGAAAGACCTTCCACTTCCTCTTCCTCTGCGAGCAGATCTTCGAGTGGGCTATCCGGGTCTTCGCCCAGTTCTTCAATCAGTGCGCGCAGCTCAACAACGGCCGTGTTGAGTTCGCGCAACGCAAGTCGGGCAATCGCGGCAGGCTCATCCCGCAACTGAAGTGCTGTGTGCGCGCTCTCGTCCTTTAGCCAACTGATGTCCAGGCTGTCGCCCCGCTGCAAGATCTGCTCGCGCGTGAAGCGGCGCCAGCGGCCCGCTTCGCCCTTGTCCTGGCGCGCAGCCAGCGCAGCCGGGCCGCCGCGCGGGTCGCTGCCGAACACGTCTTCGAACTTGTCTCGCGGGTAGTTGGCCGGTGCGTCGGGAGACGTGCGGAAGTAGTCGCGCGTGAATGGTGTGCGCTTGCCGAAGGCGGGCATGTTGGCGCGCATGTCGTACACCCACACCTCCTTGGTGTTGCCCTTGTCCGCCTCGCCGCGGGTGAAGAACAGCACGTTGGTCTTGACGCCCTGGGCATAGAAGATGCCGGTGGGCAGGCGCAGGATGGTGTGCAGGTTGCACTTGTCCATCAGGTCGCGCCGGATGTCGGTGCCGATGTTGCTCTCGAACAGCACGTTGTCGGGCAGCACTACGGCGGCCCGGCCGCCGGGCTTCAGCGCGCGATAGATGTGCTGCAGGAAGGCGAACTGCTTGTTGCTGGTCTCGAAGGTGAGGTCACCGCGCGTGGGCAGGCCACCGCCTTTCTTGGTGCCGAAGGGCGGGTTGCTGAGGATCAGCGTGGCCGGAGGTAGGCCTTTGTGGTCGTCGCTCAGCGTGTCGCCATAGGTCACGCCGCCTTCGATGCCGTGCAGCAGCATGTTCATCAGCGCCAGGCGGTGCGTGTCTTGCACCAGTTCCATGCCATGGAAGGTGTGGTGCCGGTACTTGCGCTGCGCCTCATCGCTGAGGCTGTCGAAGTCGTTGTGCTGGCGCAGGTAGTTGTTGGCCGCGATCAGGAAGCCGCAGGTGCCGGCGGCCGGGTCCTGAATGACATCGCCCAGCTGCGGCTTCATGACGCTGACGATGCTGTCGATCAAGTGGCGCGGGGTGAAGTACTGGCCGGCACCGCTCTTTTTCTCGCCCGCATTGCGTTCAAGCAGGTCTTCATACAGGTCGCCCAGGTCGTCGCGGTCGACGCTGTACCAGTCGAGGCTGTCGATGTCGGTCACCAGCTTGCTCAGCGTTGCTGGCTTGGTGATAAAGGTGTTGGCGTTGGCGTAAATCTCCTGCACGGCGCCGCGGCCATGCAAGCCGTAGTCCAGCAGCATCTCTTTGTAGGTGTCTAGCCGCTCGGGGGCGGAGGCGTTGAGCAGGTCGTCCCAGCGCGTGCCGGGTTGCTCGACGGGCGGCTCACTCTTCTTGGGTCGCTTCCACACCTTGAGCCGGTCCTCCTGCCCCGTCTCCTTCATCATCTTCAGGAACAGCAGGTAGGTCAGCTCGCTGAGGTACTGGTGGTAGGTGACACCGTCATCGCGCAGCACGTGGCACAGCGACCAGAGCTTGGCGCCGATGTCGAGTGCAGCAGTGTGGTTGGACATGGATAGCAGTTCGAGAAGAGTCAGCGGTTGGCGGATTCGGGCGGCAAGGCCCACAGCGCGTCGTTGAAGGCATCGAGCACGGGCTGGAGCTGGCCGTTGAAGACCTTGTCCAGCCGGTTGAAGCCTCCGCCCTCGCGCTTGAAGATCAAGTCGGGGTCATCGATGGCGGAGCGGTCCACCAGCACGTTTGCCTTTGTCTGCGCGGCGATGCGTTTGAGCCAGTCGCGCTGCGGTGAGCTCCAGGGCTTACCCGCGGGTGGATGCGTCAGCAGATGCTGCAGGGCCCGGTCCACGCGCTCGGCATAGGGCACCAGCGCATCGCCGATGGCTGCTTGGCGGATGAAGCCCACGATGCGCGCGGCGATGTCTTGGTTGGTCAGCTCGCGCCAGGCCGAGGCGAGGTTGGTTTCGGTGAAGCCGGCCCGGTCCAACGCCAAGACCAGTTCGCGCAACTGCGCGCGGGTCAGCTCGCGGGGCCGTGTCAGCACAGTTACCAGGGCCGGGATCTGGTTGCCCTGCGTCTGGATGAACTCGCTGAAGGCGCGGATGTAGTCGTCGGGCTTCTTGCCCTTGCCGTACCCGCGCTCGGCGCGATCGAAGGCGTCTGCGTGCTCGGATACAAACATCTCGCGCTCGGGGCCGTCGCTGCGGCGGTCGAGCAGTTCGCCTAGGTCCGGGTTCTGTATGAACCAGGCCGCCACATCGGCCAGCGGCATGGCCTTGAGCTTCTGGACGAAGGCCTGCACCGGCATGCCCGCCTTGGCCTCGAAGTCCTGCCGGTTCTTGTCGGTCAGGTGGCGTTTCTTGACCTGCAGCTTGGCCAGGAACTGGTCGCGCGCCAGTTCGGTGGCGGATTCATCCCTCAGCGTGGCCAGTTCCTGCGCCAGTTGGGTGAAGGTGATCTTCGGGTTCACGACGACCGGCTTCATGGCTGTCATGTCGCCGATGGCCTCGAAGATGCGAACGGCGTCGAACACTCGGAAGGAGTCCTTCACGTCGGTGCCGCCAAAGTCGCACAGCCGCGTTGCACGGCCCAGCATTTGGTCAAACAGGATGCGGCTGTTCACCTGGCGCAGGAACACCAAGTTGCAGATTTCGGGCACATCCACGCCCGTGGTCAACAGATCAACGGTGACCGCGACGTTGGGCAGGCGCTCGTTCTTGTAGCGGCGGATCAGCTGCAAGGGCTTGTCGGCCGCGCCGGTGATCTTGATGACGGCGTCGTCTTCGACGGCGCCGTACTGCCCGGCGAAAGCCTTCTTCAGCAAGTCCACCACCATGTCGGCATGGCTGTCGCTGACGCAGAAGATCAGCGTCTTGCGGCGGGAGGCCGGGTCCAGCTCCTGGGCCAGGTAGGTGCAAACCACCTCGTTGAACGGCCGCGTGATGACCTTGCGGTTGAACTCATCTACCTTGAGCTTGATTTCGTCGGGCGTCTTGAACAGTTCGATCTGCTGGCGGCCGGTGTTGTAGACCTTGACTTCTTCGCCAGCCTTCCATGCGATGCCTTGGCCGGAAAGCAGGGTGTGCACCTGGATCGGCGGCTCGTAGTCCACCAAATAGCCGTCGACCACCGCCTCGCGGTAGCCGTAAGTGAAAACCGGAGCGCCGAAAATTTGCGTGGTGTGCAGCGCGGGCGTGGCGGTCAGGCCGACCTTCACGGCGTCGAAGTAGTCCAGCACGCGCCGGTACTTGGACACGTAGTCGTCGTAGCCGCGGAAGCTGAGCTCGGTGTCGGACAGCTCTCGGTCCAGCAGGTAGCCGCGATGGCACTCGTCCACGACGATGCAGTCGTACTGGTCTATGGGCGGCGGCGCGGTGCCGTCGCTGGGGTACAGGACACGCTGCACCATGCCTTGCACGGTGGCCAAGTGCACGGCGGTGTCGTCATCTGGCGCCTGGTCTTCCAGCTCCTTGATGCCGAAGATGTCGGCAAAGGTCTGCAGGCGTTCCATGCGCGTGTCCTTGAACGCGTTGGCGGCCTGCTCGCCCAGGGCCGAACGGTCAACGAGGAACAGGATGCGCCGGAAGCGCTTGGCCTTGAGCAGGCGGTAGATCAGCGCGATGCAGGTCTTGGTCTTGCCGGTGCCGGTGGCCATGGCCAGCAGGATGGCGCGCTGCCCATCGCGAATGCTGGCTTCGGTGGCCAGGATGGCGCGCTGCTGGTAGGGCCGCAGCGGGAAGCCGTAGTTGAAGGGCGATTGGGCCAGCTCGGCGTGGGCGCGGGCATCGTCGCGCTGTAGCAGCGCGCTCAGTCCCTCGGGGGTGTACCAGCCGTCCAGCACGTGGCCCAGGTTCTCTGGCCGGCGAACGTCGCAGAACCATACGCCGCTTTGCTCGGCCAACTGCCGCAGGTAAGGGCGGCCGTTGGTGGAAAACACGAAAGGAATGCGGAACTCGCCTTGAGCACCGTGGCTGGAGGCTGGTAGCTCCACCTCGGGAGACGGCCTGAAGCCGCGGCTATAGCGCTTGGCTTGCTGGAGCGCGCCCGAGACGTCGATGTGCTTGCGCTTGGCTTCGACGATGGCGATGGGCACCAGGCCCACGAAGAGTGCGTAGTCGGCCGGCCCGGTCTCCGTCGGCCATTCGGCAATCGCTAGGTTCTGGCCGCGTCGCGGCCTTGCGCCCTTGGTGAAGGTGAGCTGCTCTGAGTTGACCGTCCAGCCGGCGACGACCATTTGTTCGTCGATCAGCTTGCGTGTGTCGCGTTCGCTGATTTGCAGGGACGCCGCGGCCGTGTTGGCAGCCGCCACGAACTTGGCGATGGCTTGCGGCGGTGCAGATTCGGCCTGAGCCTGCAGGGCTTGCAGGCGTTGTTGCAGTTCGGCCTTGGCGGCCTCGGCTTCAGCGGCCATGGATTCCCAGAAGGCGCGGTCCTGCTCGGCTTGCTGGGCTTGGGCCTGCGCCTGGTCTAGCGTCTGGGTCGCGTCCTGGTGGGCCGCTCGGTACTGCGCCAGCTCATTGCGCAGGCTGTCCAGCTCGGCCTGCAGCTCGGCGCTCTGGTTCGCTGGTGGTGACGGAGGCTGGAAGGGCCCCGACTTGAAGCCAGCGTCCTTGAAGGTGCGGTGGAACCACACGCCCAACTGCCACGTGAGGCGAAGCGCTAGCAGGGCTGTGCGGTGATCGCCGGCCAGGCGGTGGTTGGCGTTGTTGCCGGCGCGCCGAACCTCGTGAAAGAGGCTGCCGACCTCGCGCGGGACAATGCCCTGGTCCTTCAGGCGGCGCAGCAGGTCGGCCTGCCTCTCGTCTGGCGAGGTGAACAAGCCGACGTTTGAAGCGACCAGTTGGGCCAGCAGCTCGGCCAGCTGCCGCAGTTTCAGCAAGCAGGTGTTGGGGTCTTCAGGGAAGTAGCGTTCCGCCAGTTGTCCCAGTCGAAGCAACTGCTCGTCGTGGGCGCGCAGATGCGTGAAGTTGCTCGGAGGATGTGTGGGTCCGATGACGCGCCTCACTCGCTCAACAGCTTGGCCACGGTGGTCATGGGCACGAACCGCTGTAGCGGATGCGCCTGCAGAGGCTTTAATCCGTAGTGGCCATAGAAGCGGGAGGCCTCCTCGCTCTTGGCGTCGACCACCACGGCGATCGCGGCGATCTGGTCGGCGTGTATCAGGCTGCGCTGCAATGCGTCCAGCAGCAGGTGCTCGCCGAGCCCCTGGCCCTTGATGGCCTGGTGGACGGCCAGCCGGCCCAGCAGTGTCATGGGCAGCTGCGGAAAACGCGGTAGCTTGCGAGCCAGGTCGTCAGGAAGGTCTGCCAAGGTCAGCACCGAGGCCGAAAGGGTGTAGTAGCCAAGAACGCGCTTGTCGGGCTGGCTGACTGCCACGAACGGCGCGGCCACACGCTTGTCGGCGTCTTGCCTGGCCTGCTGCTTCAGGTAGCGGTCGAGCGCCTCCACGCCGCAGTGGAAGGCCGTTCGGTCGTGCTGCCGGCCTAGTGGCTCGACAGTGATGCGGGTGAAATCCACCGGCTAGTCGCCGGTGCGTTGGCGGTAGGCCTTGGCCGCGCGCATGAGGCGCGTGTTCGGCTCTGGAGGGTTCAGCAGGGCCTGCACGAAGGCTAGCTGCTCTTCGCGCGACAGGCGGACGGATTCGTGTTCCGCGATCACCCGGCGCGCCGCGTCCTGAGCGCTGGCGACGACAAACTCGCTCAGAGTGCGGCCAGAGAGTGCTGCAGCCTGCTGGAGCAAGCTCTTCTGCGCTGCCGACACGCGGGCTTCCAGCCTTGCGTCGCGGGTGGTGTCTGGGCCGTCTTGGTTGGCCATGGTTGTCTCCCTGCTCGGAATGTACGGCAGCTGTCCGTACGGGGCAAGGGTGGTCGAGGGCGAGCGCGTCGACGAGGTGGCCGATCAGCTCGCGGGCCAGCAGCACGCCGCGCTGCGCCCGCTGGCCCTCAGGCAGCACCGACACCGCGCGCTCGACGACCTGGGCGACATGCATCGCCAGGCGGTCGGCGGCGTCGGCGTCGGGCAGTGCGGCCAGAAGCGGCAGATGGCCCGCGCCGAGCTGCTCGATGCGAGCACCGAGCGCTTCGGTCAGCAGGGTCTCGTACAGGCCGCGGGGGAGGGTCACGGAAGCAGGCAGTCGAGCTTGAACGACGTCGGGTGAGCGACTGTAGCGTGGCCGCAGCGGGCGACGGCGGGACAAGGCCGGTCGTCGTCGATCGGGTCGCCCAAGGGAGCGGCCGTGCTGCTCGACGGCCTCTTGGAAGCCAGGCGGGCAATGCTAGACTGACTAGTCCGCTAACCAGTCTTACACGACCATGAAAAGCTGGCCTGTCCAAGACGCCAAAGCCCGCTTCAGCGAATTCCTCGAGACCTGCCTGGCCGAAGGCCCGCAGCTCGTCACCCGCCGCGGCTCGGAGGCAGCGGTGCTTGTATCGATCGATCAGTGGCGTCGTCTCCAGGAACAGGCTCGGCCGTCGTTGAAGGCCTTGCTGCTGGCCGAAGACGCCCGGACGGAGTTCAAAGTCCCGGCCCGCGGCCGCGCCAAGCGCCGTCCGCCGATCGCCGGGGACTGACGGTGTTCCTGCTCGACACGAACGTTGTCTCCGAGCTTCGACGACCCCGGCCGCATGGTGCGGTGCTCGCATGGATGCGGGCGACCGACGACGCGGACCTGCACCTGTCGGCCGTCACGCTCGGCGAACTGCAGGCCGGCATCGAACTCACGCGCGCGCAGGACCCCGGCAAGGCGGCCGAGCTGCAACGCTGGCTCGATGCGGTCGAAGCCCAGTACGCCGTGCTGCCGATGGACGGGCGGACGTTCCGGGAGTGGGCGCGGCTGATGCACACGCGCTCGGACACGCTGTACGAGGACGCGATGATCGCCGCCACCGCGCGCGTCCATGGCCTGACGGTCGTGACCCGCAACGTCAAGGACTTCCGGGTCTTCGACGTGCCGCTGCTCGACCCGTTCGAGGCGGTGCGCAAGCGGTGAGCGGGAAAGGGATGGAGCAATGGGCCGAGATCGACACATCGAGCTCATATGTTTATATCTCGATGACAAATCGACATATTCAGGCATCACGTCGATCGGCTGGTCGTGTCCGGTAAGCAGGTTGATCTTCTAGCCAGACATCGACATATGACCTTCGACCCCTCCAAACCCTACGACGCGCTTCCACCGCTGCCGCCCTCGGTCGAGCTGGATTCGAGGGCGGTCCTGAAGGCGTGCATCGCGGCGCGCGCCGCAGTCGCGGAGCTGAAGGCGGCCGGGCGCCTGATCCCGAACCAGGGTGTGCTCATCAACTCGATCCCGCTGCTCGAAGCGCAGGCGAGCAGCGAGATCGAGAACATCGTCACGACCACGGATCAGCTGTTCCTCTTCGACGGCATCCGCGAGAACCAGGCGGATCCGGCCACGAAGGAGGCACTGCGCTGTCGGACCGCGCTGTGGGAGGGCTACCAGTCGCTCGCGACGCGTCCGCTGTCCACGAACACGGCGGTTCAGATCTGTCGTGCGATCAAGGGGGTCGAGATGGACATCCGCAGGACGCCGGGCACGACCCTCCGGAACGACCGCAGCATGCAGGTCATCTACACCCCGCCCGAAGGCGAAGGCCTGCTTCGCGAGAAGCTGGCCAACTGGGAGCAGTGGATGCACGGCACGCTGCCCGGAACCGCCGAGATCGATCCGCTCGTGCGCATGGCGGTGGGCCATTACCAGTTCGAGGCGATCCATCCCTTCACCGACGGCAATGGCCGTACCGGGCGTGTGCTGAACCTGCTCCACCTCGTCGAGCAGGGCCTGCTCGACATTCCGGTGCTCTATCTGAGCCGGCACATCCTGCGCAACAAGGCCGACTACTACAGCGGGCTCCAATCGGTCACCCGAACGGGCGCCTGGGAACCCTGGTTGCTCTACATGCTCTCCGGCGTGACCGAGACGGCGCGTTGGACGATGAACAAGATCGTCGCCATCCGCGACCTGCTCGACGAAACCACGGAGCGGATGCGGCGCGAAGCCGGCGCCATCTACTCCCGCGAGCTCGCGGAGCTGGTGTTCGTGCGTCCGTACTGCCGGATCGGGCACGTCATGGAGGCAGGCCTCGCCAAACGCCAGACCGCGAGCCTGTATCTCAAGGAACTCGCGAGCATCGGCATCCTGCGAGAGCACAAGATCGGCCGGGAAAAGATCTTTCTCAACCCGGCCTTCATCGACCTGCTCAAGCGCGATTGAGCGACTCGAGCTGCGCGCGGAGTTCGAGCACGCTTGCCGGAACCCAGCCCATGGCATATGCTTTGACATATGCCACCCGCCCCTCGGAGGCCCACATGACCGAGCGCCACGCCGCGTTGTTCCGAAACGGCCGGAACCAAGCGGTCCGAATTCCTCGTGAACTGGAGATGGCAGGAACCGAGGTGCTGATCCGCAAGGAAGGCGACACCCTCATCCTGACGCCCATCCGCAAGCACAGGCTCCGCGACCTGCTGGCGTCGTGGGCGCCGCTGGAGGACGCACTGCCCGAGGTGGAGGATATGCCGCCCCAGCCGCGGGATGACCTGTGATGGCCCCGTCACCCCGCGCGATGCCCTGCATGCTGGATACGAACGCGCTCTCCGAGCTGGTTCGCAACCCTCATGGCCCCTTGGCCCGGAAACTGACCGCGCAGGATCCCGATGCGGTGTGCACCAGCATCGTGGCGGCGTGTGAGCTTCGCTTCGGCGCGCGACGCAAGGGCTCGGCGCCGCTGACGCAGCGCGTGGAGCAGTTGCTGCAGGCAATGACCGTCCTGCCGTTGGACACGCCAGCCGATGAGCACTACGCCGACATCAGAGCCACTTTGGAGCGCAGCGGTACCCCCATTGGCAGCCATGACCTGCTCATCGCAGCGCACGCGCGCTCGCGCGGCATGACGCTCCTCACGCGAAACCTGCGCGAGTTCCAGCGTGTGCCGGGCCTGACCGTCGAGGACTGGCCCAGCGACTGACGGGGGTGAGGATCGCGATCTTCGAGCGCGATGAGCTCGATGCTCGCCAGCGCGCGCAGGCAAGCGCCCCTGCTACATTCCCGGAACTGTCCGCCCCGCCCGTCCGATACCTTGGACTGACGTGCCTCGGTTCCTCGGCCCGGTAGTTTCTGCATTGACACCAGCGCACCTCGCAGGCGCTCAAGCTCCTGGGCGTGTCCGGCGACAAGCGTGCGCCCCTGGCAGGGCCGCGGCAGGTGTTCCTGCTCACCGGCACGCCGATGCCCAACCGGCCGCGGGCCGCCCAAGGTCCGCTCGTGGATGCCGGTGCAGATCGCCGGGCGATACGGTCTGTCGCGCGCTCGCCGCCTCAGTGCGCCGGTTCCGGATGAGCACAGCCGAGCGAAGCCGCGACCCGAAGCAGTCTCAGATCGCGGGTCCAGAGTCTTGCTCCGCCTGTCAGCACGGCCGACGCGAGCAGATGAACGTCGACGTATCCGATGCCCTTGCCGTGGAGTGCGTGGCGCTCGATGAAGTGCAGCACCTCGGCGGATTCGGCGACCACCGCGGCCGGCAGGTCCTGCAGCAGCTCGAGGATCGAACTGCGGTCGCGCAGGCTTGCGCACGCGATCTCGCCGACCACGAACGGGTGCATCACAACGGCCGACCGTTCCAGCAGCTCGATCAGCCCTGGCTCGCTACGGCGGAGGTGATCGACCCAGACGGACGTGTCGACCAGGATCAAGACGGATTCCCGGTGCGCCGACGCGGCGCGACCTTCAGCATGGGCTGCGTGCCACCCAACCGTGCGAGGCGCCTGGCGCTCTCGCGCTCGATGAGCGCCTTCAGTGCCTCGCTCAACAGGGCAGTTCGATCCATCGGACCCGTCAGCTTCGCGGCCTTGGCCATCAACTCGTCATCGATGTTGATCGTGGTTCGCATGCCTCGGCTCCCAAAGAATGGACACAAAACATAGCATCAAATGATGCCTGATGACGTGCCTGCAGACGCATCGGAACATCCCCGGAGGTTCTTGCGGGAGCGGGCAAACGACGCCACCAGGCTCATGCCGCCGTAGGGGCCGCTCGTGGGCTGTTCAACAGCCTCCGCAAGAACTCGACGAGCCCCGCTATAATGACCAGTCTTCTGACTAGTCACCAACAACGATGAAGAGCTGGCCCGTCCAGGACGCCAAGGCGCGCTTCAGCGAGTTCCTCGAGACCTGCCTGGCCGAGGGACCGCAGCTCGTCACCCGGCGCGGCGCGGAGGCGGCGGTGCTGGTGTCGATCGACCAGTGGCGTCGTCTCCAGGAGCAGGCGCGGCCATCGTTGAAGGCCTTGCTGCTGGCCGAAGACGCCCGGACGGAATTCAAGGTCCCGGCACGCGGCCGCGCCAAGCGCCGGCCGCCGATCGCCGAGGACTGACGGTGTTCCTGCTCGACACGAACGTCGTCTCCGAGCTTCGGCGACCCCGGCCGCACGGTGCGGTGCTCGGATGGATGCAGGCGACCGACGACGCGGACCTGCACCTGTCGGCCGTCACGCTGGGCGAACTGCAGGCAGGCATCGAGCTCACGCGCGCGCAGAATCCCGACAAGGCGGCCGAGCTGCAGCGCTGGCTGGACGCGGTCGAAGCCCAGTACGCGGTGCTGCCGATGGACGGACGGACGTTCCGGGAGTGGGCGCGGCTGATGCACGCGCGCTCGGACACGCTGTACGAGGACGCGATGATCGCGGCCACCGCACGCGTCCACGGCCTGACGGTCGTGACCCGCAACGTCAAGGACTTCCGGGTCTTCGACGTGCCGCTGCTCGACCCGTTCGAGGTGGTGCGCAAGCGGTGAGCGGCAAAGGGATGAAGCGATGGGCCGAGATCGACACATCGAGCTCGTATGTCGATTTTGTGCCTCCAGATCGACTTGTTCGGGCGTCACGTCGATCGGTTGGCCATGTCCGACAATCAGGCTCAGTTTCTAGATGCTTTGCCATATGCCACCCCACCCCTCGGAGGCCCACGTGACCGAGCGCCGCGCCGCGTTATTCCGAAACGGCCGCAACCAGGCTGTCCTCATCCCTCGTGAACTGGAGATGGACGGATCCGAGGTGCTGATCCGCAAGGAAGGCGACACCCTCATCCTGACGCCCATCCGCACGCACACGCTCCGCGACCTGTTGGCGTCTTGGGCGCCGCTGGAGGACACACTGCCGGAGGTGGAGGACCTGCCGGTCCAGCCGCTCCGATGAAAGCCCGCTTGGGCACTGGCGGCTCACAATAAAGCGTGCTTTAATTTGAACCAGACAATTAAAGCCTGCTTCACATGCCCCGAACCACCGGCACCGAGATCACCACGACCACGCTCGGCGAGTCGGTCCGTGCCTTCGTGCCGCACCCGCTGCCGCCGGCCGACCCGTCTCTGGCACCGGCCTGCTTCGACGACCTGAACCGGCAGGCCGAACTGGCGCTGGCACGTCTCGCCGGGGTGTCGGGTCTGGTTCCATCGGTGGACTGGCTGCTCTACAGCGCGATCCGGAAGGAGGCGCTGCTCACCTCGCAGATCGAGGGCACCCAGGCGACGCTGACCGACCTGTTCGACGAGGAAGCCGGCCTGAAGGTCAGCAACACCGACGACGTCGAAGAGGTCACCAACTACCTGCGCGCCTTCCGCTGGGTTCAAGGGCAGCTGAGCGACCGGCAAGGCTTGCCGATCAGCGTTCGGCTGCTGTGCGAGGCGCACCGTCTGCTCCGGAACGGCGTTCGCGGCGCCGGCAAGCAGCCCGGTGAACTGCGCCGCTCGCAGAACTGGATCGGCGGCACGCGGCCGGGCAATGCCGCCTTCGTGCCGCCCCCGCCCCAGCAGGTGGCCGATCTGCTGACGCAGCTGGAGCGCTACATCCACGCCGTCGACGTCGACCTGCCGCCGCTCGTCAGGGTCGCGCTGATCCACGCCCAGTTCGAGACCATCCATCCCTTCCTGGATGGCAACGGACGCATCGGGCGATTGCTGATCGCCACGCTGATGGAGCACTGGCGCTTGCTCGAGGCGCCGCTGATGTACCTGAGCGGATACCTCAAGCAGCACCAGGCCGAGTACTACCGACGCCTGTCGGCCATTCGCAGCGACGGTGACTGGGAAGGCTGGGTGTCGTTCTTCCTCGAAGGCGTGGCCGCGGCGTCGGCGGAGGCCGAGCGCAGCATCATCGAGGTGGCCAGCCTCATCACGGCCGACCGAAGGCGACTGCTGGCGTCCCCCAAGGCGGGGCCGACCGGCTATCGCCTGTTCGAACTGCTGCCGATGATGCCGCGCTTCAGCGTCGAGCACGTTCGCCAGCGACTGGGGACGACGTTTCCGACCGCGAGCGCCGCCATCCGGTTGCTCGAAGAGCTCGACATCGTGGCTGAGCTCACGGGCCAGAAGAAGAACCGCGTCTACAGCTATCAGGCGTACGTGAACCTGCTCTCAGGGTGAGGATGTCCCGCAAGTCCGGCTGTCGCCACGGGTTGCCCGGGAATGTCGCGAATCCTGAAGCACGGGCGCGGCGCCAACCACCCGGATTTGCATCTTCCCGTCCTCCGATGCACGGTGTCGCCTCTCCAGAATCCCCTCGTCCCAGATGCCCGCTCCCCACAGCCCCCGCAGCCCCCTCACCCGCCTGATCCCCAAGCCCCGCCTCGACCGCGTCCTCGGCCTGCCCGAACGCGCCCAGCGTCTGTCCACCGGCACCAAGACCGCGCTGCTGTTCGCAGCCCTCGCGCTCATCGCGATCGCGGTCGCCGTCCTCGACCCGCGCCCCAGCCTGCGGCACGTGAAGGTCACGATCGCCTCCGGCGCACCCTCGGGCCAGTACCACGCCACGGTGGCACGCATCGCCGGGGAGGTCGGGCGCGAGCACGGGCGGGTCGACAACCTGGCGTCGGCGGGGTCGGTCGAGAACGTGGCGCGGCTGGTGGCGGCGCGCCGCTCGTGCGAGGTGCACTTCGCGCTGGTGCAGGACGGCGTGGACTGGCCGCGCGACAGCGGGCTCGAGCTGATCGGCCGGCTGCCGCGCGCCGAGACGCTGCTGCTGCTCGGTCGCGAAGCGGACCGGATCCGCTCGGTGGACGACCTGCGCGGGCTGCGGGTGGGCATCGGCCCGGAAGGCAGCGGCACGGCGGCGCTCGTACGGCGGGTGTTCGGCCCCCTCGCGGAACTGGGCATGACGCTGTCGACGCAGCCGATCGACGAGCAGCTCGATCGCCTGCAGCGCGGCGCGCTGGACCTGGGCGCGATGGTGATCGACGAGGATGCGACGCTCGCAGTGGAGGCGGTGCGCACGCGCGGCCTGCAGATCGTGGACCTGCCGGACGCGCAGGCCCTCGCGCGCCGGCTCGGCTTCGCGGCGGCGGGCACGATCGCGTCGGGGCAGTACGACTACGTGCGGCGCCTGCCGCGCGAGGCCAAGCACGTGCTGCGGGTGGACACGCTGCTGGTGGGCAACGGCTGCGCGTCGCTGTCGCGCACGCAGGGGCTGATGACGGCGGTGGCGGCGGTGTTCCCGACCTTCGTGCGCCACAACCGCGGCGAGCCCAACGCGACGGGGCTGCCGCTCAATCCGGTGGCGCGCGGCTTCTTCGACGACGAGGGGCCGGACGTGATGGGGCGCTTCGCGCCGTGGCTGGTGGACCTGATGCCCTCGGCGAGCTGGATGCAGCTGGTGGTGGGCTTCTCGATGCTCTTCAGCGCGATGACGCTGTGGCACCGCTTCCGGCTCTGGCGGATCGACGCGCTGCGCGTGCAGATCGAGCGCGACGTGCCGGCGCTCTTCGGGGCGGGCACGACGGTGGGCGACATCGAGGCCATGGCGCCGTCGGAGCGGCACCGCGGCGACGAGACGCGGGCGGGGGTGGATGCGCTGATCGAGCGGCTCTCGGCCCTGTCGGCGCGCTGCCGGCGCCACTCGCTGTCGGTGGTGGTGCCGATGGGGCAGGAGATGTCGTACCGCTACCAGGAGACGCTGGTGGCGGACCTCACGCACGCGCTGCGGGCCTTCCGGGAGCGGCTGGGGCCTCCCGCACCGCCGCATTGACGCCCTCCCCCGCGCCAAGCCACACTCGCCGCGCTGCCGCCGACGAGCGGCACCCTAACGAAGGAACGGAGGAGACATGCTCAGGAAAGGCGTCCTCGCCGCGCTCGCCGCGTCGGTGCTCTCGGTCACCGCTGGCGGTGCCTCGGCCCAGGAAAAGCTGGTCGTCTGGTTCACCAAGGGGTTCTATCCCGCGGAGGACCGGGCGCTCGACACGATGATCTACCGGTTCGAGCAGAAGACGGGGGTGAAGGTCGACCTGTCGCTCTACCCGGTCCAGGACGTCATTCCCAAGACGGTCGCCGCGCTCGACTCGCGCTCGCCGCCGGACGTGGCCTTCGGCCACACCTTCGACTTCCAGGTGGCGGGCAAGTGGGCGAGCGAGGGCAAGCTGCTCGACCTCTCCGATGTCCTCACGCCGATGAAGGACAAGTTCCTGCCGAACACGCTGTCGACGACCCTGCTGGCGGGTCCGAACGGCAAGAAGGCGTACTACGCGGCGCCGGTCTACCAGCAGACGATGCACGTGCAGTACTGGATCGACATGCTGGCCGAGGCGGGCTTCAAGCCCTCGGACGTGCCCAAGGGCTGGAAGGAGTACTGGAGCTTCTGGTGCGACAAGGTGCAGCCGGCGCACCGCTCCAAGTCGGGCAAGCGCACCTTCGCGATCGGTCACCCGATGGGGGTGGAGGGCACGGACTCGTTCTTCAGCTTCCACCAGTTCATGCTGGCGCACAACGTGCAGATCGTGGACGACGGCGGCAAGGTGCTGCTGGGCGAGCCGAAGAACCGCGCCGGCCTGATCGCGGCGCTCAAGGACTACACCGACATCGCGGGCAAGGGCTGCACGCCGCCGTCGGCGATCAGCTGGAAGGATCCGGACAACAACGTCGCCTTCCACAACAAGACCACGCTGATGACGCACAACGCGACGATCTCGATCGCCGCGAAGTGGCTCGACGACATGAACAACCAGACGCTGACGGCGGAGCAGCGCGCCCAGGCGAAGAAGAACTACGAGGAGCTGATCGCCACGGCGCAATGGCCGAACAAGCCGGACGGCCGGCCGATGAGCTACCTGGCGGCGATCAAGGTCGCGGTGGCCTTCAGCGGCACGAAGAACGAGAAGCGGGCGAAGGAGTTCATCGCGTTCATGATGGAAGACTCGAACCTGATCCCCTACACCGAGGGCTCGCTGGGCCGCTGGTATCCGGTGACGCAGGGCGGCGCGGACCGCACGTTCTGGACGGGCGAGGACAAGCACCGCAAGGCGGTGTCGGAGCAGTTCCGCGCGGGCACGGGCACCTTCCCGTTCACGCGCAACTGGCGGTTCACGATCCTGAACAACGAGAACGTCTGGGCCAAGGCGATGAGCCGCATCGTCAACGACAAGTGGACGCCCGAGCGCGCGGCCGACGAGCTGATCGAGCGCGTCAAGCAGGTCGCGGGCAAGCAGTCGTGAGCCACGCACGCGGCTGACCGATGTCGGCGAGCGCACCGTCGATCGAGCCGGTCGCGCCTTCGGGCGCGGCCGGCTCGCGCGCGCGCCGCACGGGGCCGTACCGGCCCGCGTCCTGGAACACGGTGGGGCTGCTGCTGGTCGTCCCGTACGCGCTGCTGTTCCTGTTCTTCGTGCTCTATCCGGTGCTCTACGGGTTCTCGCTGGCCCGCGACCCGCAGAGCTACGTGCGGCTGTGGCAGGACCCGGTCTTCGGGAACGCGGTGCTGAACTCGGCGCTGTTCCTGCTGGTGGTGGTCAACGTCAAGTTCGTGCTCGCGCTGTTCCTCTCGGGGTTCTTCGTGCACGAGCGCTGGTGGATCCGCATCCTGGCGGTGCTCTTCATCCTGCCGTGGGCGGTGCCGTCGATCCCGACGATCCTGTCGTTCCGCTTCATGCTGAACCCCGAGTGGGGGATCATCAACACGCTGTACTTCAACTTCACCTCGCTCGACGGGCCGAACTGGCTGAACGACCGCTGGATCGCGTTCTCGATGGCGGGGATGGTCCACATCTGGAAGTCGCTGCCGTTCTGGACGCTGATCCTGGTCACCGGACGGCTCGCGATCAGCAAGGACCTCTACGAGGCGGCCTCGGTGGACGGCGCGTCGCGCTGGCAGCAGTTCCGCCACATCACCTGGCCGTCGATCAGCACGCTCTACATCACCTGCACGCTGCTCTCGATGATCTGGACGCTGGGCGACTTCAACAGCGTCTACCTGCTGACCGGCGGCGGCCCCTCGGACCTCACGCATGTGCTGGCCACGCTCGGCATCCGCTACCTGAGGCTCGATCAGGTCGACATGGCGATGGCGACGATCGTGGTCGCGACACCCCTGGTGCTGCCGCTGATGGTCTACATGATGAAGCGCCTGTCGCGCGGACCGGGCGAGGACTGACGCGCGATGCGACGCCTGATGAACGAGGCCGGCCTGTGGCTGATCGGCATCCCGGTCTTCCTGTGGACCGTGCTGCCGCTCTACCACATGATGCTGTTCGCGCTCTCGACCAAGGACAGCGCGTTCTCGGGCAAGCTCTGGCCGCAGCCCGCGACGCTGCGCAACTTCGAGATCGTGCTCTCGCAGCAGCACCACTACCTGGGCAACTTCTGGGCGCAGCTCGGCTCGAGCGTGCTGATCGCCGCGGCCACCGGCGTGCTGACGCTTGCGGTCGCGACCTCGGCCGCCTTCGCGATCAGCCGGCTGCGCGTGCGGGGCGGACGCTGGGTGATGAACGCGGCGCTCTTCACCTACTTCATCCCGGCCGCCTTCCTCGCGGTGCCGATGTACAAGACGATGGGCCTGTACGGGCTGCTGAACAACCGCTGGGCGATGATCATCGCGATGGTCACGCTCGCCTCGCCGTACGCGATCTGGGTGCTCAAGCAGGCCTCCGACAAGCTGCCCGTGGAGCTCGACGAGGCGGCGATCATGGACGGCGCGACCGCGATGCAGCTCTTCCGGCTGGTCTACCTGCCGCTGATGGTGCCCTCGCTGGTGGCGATCGGCGTGTACGCGGTGCTGCTCGCCTGGAACGAGTACCTGTACGCCTTCCTGCTGCTGTCCGACGAGCGCGAGATCACGCTCGCGGTGGCGCTCGGACTGTTCCTGTCGGCCGACGACTCGCCGTGGGAACTGCTGATGGCCACCGGCGTGCTCTATGCGCTGCCGCCGGCGGCGATCTACTACGCGTTCAAGCGCTACATGGTGTCGGGCCTGACGGCGGGCGCGGTCAAGAGCTGAGGCCGGCTCAGGCGTCGCATCAGCCCGCCCCGTGCCCGACCGTGAAGTCGTTGCGCCCGTCCCGGTCCATGCCGCGCAGCAGCCAGAGCGGCCGTGTCGAGAAGTCCACCGTGTACCCGCTGCCGTCCCCCGGCTTCATCAGCGTGCGGTCGAACAGCGAGGTCGACGGCATGTAGCGGATCGCGACGCCCGCGCGGCGCTTCGGCGAGCGGTTCGCGGCGGCACCGTGGATCATGTAGACGTCGTGCATCGACATCTGCCCCGGCTCGAGCTCGATGTCGACGGCCTGCGTGACATCGAACGCGCTGTCCTCGGTGCGCTGGTTCAGGACCAGGTCGGTGCGCGCCTCGGTCAGGTGCGGCAGCAGCACGCGGTCGCGGTGCGAGCCGGGGATCACCCGCAGGCAGCCGTTCTCGACCTTCGACTCGTCGAGCGCGACCCAGATGGTGCAGGTGGCGAGCGGGCGGATCGGCCAGTAGTGGCCGTCCTGATGCCAGGGGGTCTCGAGGCCGTCGCCGCCGGGCTTGCAGAAGATCTGGCAGCCCCAGAGGATCACGTCCTCGCCGATGAGCTGCGCGACCATGTCGATGAGCGCGGGGTCGCGCGCGAGCTCGAGGAAGTCGGCGCTGCCGCGCACGCCCTCGGCGTTCTTGCCCTCGATGTGGATGCTGACCAGCCGCTCGGGGCGGATGTCGGGGTTCTCGCGGATCAGCCGGTCGAGCGTGCCGCGCAGGTGCGCGAGGCGGTCGTCGGGGATGCGGTACGGGGGAACGATCCAGCCTTCGCGCTGGTAGCGGGCGATGTCGTCGGGGGCGAGCCGGGCCATGGTGTGTCTCCTCGAAGCCCGGCGCGGCATGGGCGCCGGGGCGTGCGGACAGTGTATGCCGCCGCCCGCCGGCCGGGCCCGCGCCGTTCCGACCGGCGACGCGCGCGGGCCGTGACCCTTGACGCGCCCACTGCCACGGGAAGAAGCTCCTCCCCGACCGGTCCACCCGGCAGCATCCACGACATGCACCCCCAGGAGGAGACACCATGACCATCGAGAAACGATCCATCAAGACGGCCGACGGCGTGCGCCTGAACGTCCTCGAAGCCGGCCGCGGCAAGCCGCTGGTGCTGATCCCCGGCTGGTCGCAGACCGCCGCGCAGTTCCGGCGCCAGCTCGAGGGCCTGTCGGACCGCTACCGCGTGATCGCGATCGACATGCGCGGCCACGGCGACTCGGACAAGCCGGCGTACGGCTACCGCATCCAGCGCCTGGCGCAGGACGTGCGGCAGGCGCTCGTCGCGATGGACCTGCAGGACGTGACGATCCTCGGGCACTCGATGGGCTGCTCGGTGCTGTGGTGCTACTTCGACCTGTTCGGCGCGGAGCGCATCTCGAAGTTCGTGTTCTGCGACGAGCCGCCGATGCTCACCGCGGACCCGACCTGGACGGCGCAGCAGGCCGAGGACGCGGGGGCGATCTTCACGCCGGAGGCGGTGACGCAGACGATGAACGCATTGGCGGGCCCGGACGGCGTGGCGACGACCACCGGCTTCGTGGGCGGCATGGTCACCTCGAAGATGCCCCCCGAGACGCTGCAGTGGATGATCGCGGAGAACCTGAAGCTGCCGCGCGCGCACGCGGCGACGCTGCTCTACAACCACTGCCACCAGGACTGGCGCGACGTGTTCGCGCGGATCGACGTGCCCAGCCTGTTCATCGGCGGGCGCGTGAGCCTGGTGCCGTGGAAGTCGGTGGCCTGGGCGGCCTCGCAGGTGAAGGGCGCGCGGCTGGAGATCTTCGAGGAGGCCGAGGGCGGGCAGCACTTCATGTTCGAGGAGAACCCGGCCAGGTTCAATCGCATCCTGGCCGAGTTCATCGGCTGAGGGCGCGGGGCCGGCGCGCGCTCAATCGAGCCGCGCCACCGCCTCCCTGACGCCCTCGATCGCCGCATCCACGGCCCCCGCCAGGTACCCCGGAAACGCCGGCGACCACTCGCTGCCGATCCCTGCGAGCCTGCCCGCCCAGGCCCCTTCATGCGCTGCCCTGGGCGGGGCCGCGGCATGCTGCCCGCCCGACTCGGCATCCTCCGCGGTGGCGGTGAACGGATCGAGCGCCCAGTCCTTCAGCACATCGGCGAGCGGCGTCGCCGCGCGCTCGCCGAACAGCCGTGCGAGCTGCGCGCGGCAGTGGGTGCGCAGCACGTCCTCGGGCACTCCGCGGCGCACGGTGGCGGACACGCCCACGAAGCCGAACAGCGCGGCAGGGCCGCCGGGCACCGACGCATCGTGGATCTCGGCCATCGGCCCGCGGCCGCTTCGCGCGGCGCCGGACAGGCCCTCGCCTTGCCAGAACGGCGTGTCGTAGACGGCGACGTACTTCGCGTGCGGCGCCATCCAGGTCGGCGTGTCGCGCCAGCGGCGAGCCAGCTCGGGCGGCAGCGGCGGATCGAAGCCGATGCTGCGCTCGGCCAGGCGCGGGGGCAGCGCGAGCAGCACCTGCTCGGCGCGCCAGGTGCCGGCCTCGCCGGTCTCGCCGATCGCGCCGATCGCGCCGATCGCGCCGGTCCCGCCGGTCCCGCCGGTCCTGCCGGTCCTGCCGGCCACGGACTCGACCTCGAGCACCACCTGGCCGTCGACCCGCCGGATGCGGCGCACCGCCTCGCCGGTCCGCACGCACCCCGGCTCGAGGCGTGCGGACAGCGCGGCCACCAGCGACGCCATGCCGCCCGCCAGGCGCACGCTGCCGGCCCCGTCGGGCTGGGCGCGCACGCGCACGGGCGCCTGGGTGCCGGCGCGCTCGACCATCACGTCACCGTCCTCGAACTGCGCGACGCGGGGCAGGCCGAGCGCATCGACGAATTGATCGAGCTGCGGCTGCGCGGCGGGCCAGAACCAGGACGGGCCGAGGTCGAACCGGTCGGTCGCGACACGCGTCGGGTCCGCGAGGGCGCCGTCGGCGCCGGCGGTGAGGATGCGGCCGCCGAGCCGCTCGCGTGCCTCGAAGAGCACGACCTCGCGCACGCCCTGCTGCTGCAGGAGCACGGCGGCGAGCAGTCCGCCGAGGCCGCCGCCGACGATGGCGATGCGGGCGGACGGGCCGGTCATGCGGGCGCCGAGGGGAAGCGATCCGGATTCACGAGCATGCCGGACGATACCGCGGTCGAGATCCGGCGCAGCGGGACCGGGGACGCCCCGCAGGCCGGGGAACGCCTCAAGGCGCTCGGCTCGTCGCTGAACGCGGCGCTGCGCAAGGTGCCCGCGAAGGACGCGCGGGGCTGAGTCGGGTGGGATGTGCGGCCGGACACGCTCCGGCCGCACGGGTCTGCAGACGGCCTCAGGCCGCCTTCTTCGCCCAGGCCGTGCACCAGCCCTTGCCGGCCACCTGCTTGCCCGCGAAGAGCGGACATCCGCCCCACGGATCGGTCGGCTTGCCCTGGTACAGCGCGCAGTTGGTGCAGACCTGGCCGGCGGCGTACTTGGGGTACTTCTTGGCATCGACCTTGGTGGCGTCGGCGGCGTAGCCGAGGGCCACGGCCTGGGGATCCTTCTCGTCGAGCTTCGCCTGGGCGCTGGCTGCGCCGGTGGCGAGGGCCGCGCCGCCGGCGGCCACGGTCATCATGAAGACGCGTCGGGTGCTGTGCATGGAAACCTCTCGTGCTGCGGTGGGCCGGTCGTTGGGAGACGCGTCGGGTGGCCCGTGGGACCGACGCGCCTTGGATCTCTGGACGGGCTAGGCGCGGGCGGCCTCGCGGTGCCACGCGACGAGGCGGTCGGCGAGCGCGCGGCCGGAGCGCCAGGCGCCCTCGACACCGGCGCCGCCGAGCGCGTCGCCGCAGGCGCCGAGGCCCACGTCGGCGTCCCAGTCGCACAGTCCGGTCACGGCGGCGTCGGCGGGCGCGTGGGCGTAGCGCCAGCGGTGGGCGCTCGCGTGATGCCAGGCGAGCGGCTGGCCGACGTGCTGTGCGAGGGCGTCCTGCAGGCGGGCCTGGACCTCGGCGGCCGGGTCCTCGAGGTGGGTGCGGCTCCAAGCGTCGCTGGCATGCACGACCCAGTGGGCGCGGCCGGGCACGCGGCTGCGGCCGGGGCGCGCGTCACTGCGCACGATCAGGCCGATGGGCCCGGTGCTCGGCCGGGCGAGGTCCCAGGCCGGCAGGGGGGCGGGCGCATCGGTGACGGCCATCAGGGTCCAGCACGGCCCCATCGCGACGGCCCGCGCGCGCTCGGCCCAGTCGGGGCGGTGCAGCGCCAGCAGCACGGCCGCCTGGGGCGGCGGGATGGCGACGACGACACTGTCCACGCCGTGCGCCACCGCGTCGCCGCTGGCCTCCAGCACCCAGCCGCCGGGCTCGTGCCGCAGCGTGTCCACCATGCAGCCGGTCAGCAGCGGCAGGTCGGCGAGCAGTGCACGGCACAGTGCGGGCGTGTCGGGAGTTGGCACCCACTGCGGCGCTTTGTCCCTGTCCAGGCGGCCATCCCGGTCGACGACCGGCGCCCATCGGGCCAGAAGACCGTCGCGCTCGGCCGCCTCGACGAAGCCCAGGAAGGCCTCGGAGCGGGCCTCGAAGGCGGGCGCGCCATGGTCGAAGCGCGCGGGGTTCGGGCTGCCGTCGGGACCGGTCCACTCGGCGCGGCGGCTCGCCATGCGTCCGCCCACGCCGCGCGACTTGTCGAAGACCTGCACCGCGAAGCCGGCGTCGGCGAGCGCGCGGGCGCAGGCGGCCCCGGCGAGGCCGGCGCCGACGATGGCCACGCTCGGGCGCGGTGCGGCGCTCACGCGGCGCGCTCCGGTCGGGCAGCGGGCCGGGCATGCGCGCTGCTGAGGTGAATGACGTCCATCCAGCCATGGTAGGTCGATCCGACTCAGTCACGACTCCGAAGGGGCATTCTGGTCATTGCAGGGCTATGATCCGACTCGGTCTCGACTCACCCCGCCGATGACACCCGACCCCGACGCCCCTGCGGACGACGCCCTGCAGCCCGTGTTCCGCAGCGCCGCGGTCGCGCGGCGGGCGGGCATGCCGGTCGCGACGCTGCGGATCTGGGAGCAGCGGCACCAGGCGGTGCGGCCGGCCACGGCGCCCTCGGGGCATCGGCTGTATTCGGCGGCGGACGTGGGCCGGGTGCTGCTGCTGCGGCGGCTGACCGCCGAGGGCCATGCGATCGGCTCGATCGCGGGGCTGGAGACGGCGCAGCTGCGGCGGCTCGCGCTGTCGGTGCCCACGTCGACGGCGGCGGACGCATCGCCCCCCGGGCGCCCCGCCGGACCGCTGCGCCTGGTCGTCATCGGACACGCCTTGGCCGCGCGCCTGCAGCGCCCGGCCGTCGCCCGTCGGCTGGCCGCAGCCGCGCGCGTCGTCGCCGTGTTCGACACGCCCGAGGCGGCGGCGGCCGGCGCAGCCGATGCGCTCGGCGACGGTCTGGATGCGCCGGACGATGTCACGCCGCTCGACGGCATCGACCTGCTGCTCTGGCAGGTGCCCGGCCTGCCGGCCCGCGTGCCGCCGACGCTGGTGGCCGCGGGCGCGGCGTGGCGGGCGCGGCGCACGGTGGTGGTCCATCGCTTCGCCGGCGCGTCGGCGCGACGGGCCTTCGAGGACGAGGGCGCGCGCGTGCTGCGCGAGCCGCTCGACGACGAGGCGCTGGGTGCCTGGCTCGCGACACACGAGGCGCGGCCCGACGCGCGGCCCGAGGAGACGCGCGCTCCGGCCACACCGCCCGATGTCCGCGTGCCGGCTGCGGACGCGGTGCCGCCGCGCCGCTACGACGACGCCACGCTCACCGCGATCGCCGCCCTCCCCTCGAGCGTGGCCTGCGAGTGCCCGCGCCACGTCGCCGAGCTGCTGATGCAGCTCGCGGGCTTCGAGGCCTACAGTGCGGCCTGCGCGTCGCGCGGGACGGCCGACGTGGCGCTGCACACGCACCTGCACCAGGCGGCGGGCCAGGCGCGCGCGCTGTTCGAATCGGCGCTGGAACGCGTGGCACGACACGAGGGACTGTCCCTCCCCCACCTGATCGAACCGACGGAGACCCCATGATGTGGACACGCCTGATCGCCCTGCTGCTGCTCGCCTGCGCGCATGCTCCGTCGATGGCCATCGAGGAACCGGGCTACGAGGTGCTGCGCCGGCTCGACGCTGCGGACGTCGAGCTGCGCCGGTACGCGCCTTACGTGGTCGCGCAGGTGCGCGTCGACGGACCGTCGGACCGCGCTGACAGCGAGGGCTTTCGCGCGCTCGCCGGCTACATCTTCGGCAGGAACAAGGGCGAGCGGAAACTGGAGATGACCGCGCCGGTGACGCGCGCCGCCGAGCCGGTGAAGCTCGAGATGACCGCGCCGGTCACGCGCAGTGCCGAGGCCTCGGGCTTCGTCGTGCAGTTCGTGCTGCCCCGCGGCGTGACGCTCGCGACGGCGCCCGAGCCGATCGATCCGCGCGTGCAGCTGCGCGAGGTGCCGGCGAGCGTCGTCGCGGTGATCCGCTATTCGGGCTTCTGGTCGCAGGCGAACTACGACGAGCATCTGGAGCGGCTGCAGGCGGCACTGCGCGACGCGAAGATCGGCTGGACCGGGGAGCCGACGCTGTCGCGGTACAACGGGCCGATGACGCCGTGGTTCCTGCGCAGGAACGAGATCTGGCTGGGGGTGGAGGGGGCGGGGCGCTGAAGCACGTTACGGCGCCCCCTTTCCCGACGGGCCTCGAAGGCCCCACGCGTTGCGTGAAGCCGGCGCCCATGCCAGACTCGACCGACGTCATCACATCCGTCATCACGCGGGCTACCCATGATCGAGCTCAAGGTTCGCCGGTTCGGAAACTCGCTGGGCGTCGTCCTGCCCAAGGAAGTGACGAATCGGCTGCGCACCGCTGACGGACAGCCGCTCTATCTCACTGAAGCCCCCGACGGCAGCTATCGGCTGACGCCGTACGACCCGAGCTTCGAAGCCAAGATGTCCAAGGTCGAGGACATCGCCGCGCGCTACCGCAACACGCTCCAAGTCCTCGCGAAGTGAGCGGGCAGGACCCGATCTGGATCGACGAACGCGACGCGCTGGCGATCCACGAACGTCTGCTCGCGCTGCATGGGGGTCCGCCCGGGCTGCGCGACGCCTCGCTGCTCGAATCCGCCTTGGCGCGCCCTCGGCAACTGCGGGCCTACATCGAGGGAACGGGCGTCATCGAGATGGCGGCGGCGTACACGGTCGGCATCGTTCGAAACCATCCGTTCGTGGACGGCAACAAGCGAACCGGGTTCGTCATCGGCGTGCTCTTTCTCGAGCTGAACGGGTTCGTCTTCGGAGCGACCGAAGCCGACGCTGCGCACGCGGTGATCGCGCTCGCGGCGGGCGAACTCGACGAGTCGGGCTATGCGGCCTTCGTCCGCGACAGCAGCATCGCGCGCACCGAAGGCTGAGTGAATCCGCCCCCTCAAGCCACTACCGCCTCCACCCCCCTCCTCAACGACCTCGGCATCGCCGCCCCCCGCCCGAACCGGACCACGAGGTCCGGCCGCTCGCCCGCGAAGCCCACCGTCTCCGCGAACGGCAGCCTCAGCCCCGCCACCTCCACCGGCTGGTTCAGGAACGCGTTGCGGATCCCGAGTGCCGTGGCCTGCAGCGCGAAGCGCTCGTAGCAGCGTCCGACCTCGACCCAGTTCGCCTTGTCGGCGGTCAGGCCGACGAAGACCGCGATGCCTGCGGAACTGCGCACCTGGCGGGCGTACCGGTCGTTCTCGCCCTTGGGCGTGAGCAGCCACCGGAACGCGCGCCGGCCGATCCAGGACGGGATGTTCGGGCTGCCCGCGGTCGCGCTGTACAGGCCGTCGTGGGTCCGCACGGCTTCGGCGCCGTTGAAGCGGACCCAGGACTTCAGCTCGGCGACGAAGGCGGGGTCGGCGAGCTGGGCGGTGTTGCCCTGGATCACGTAGTCGAGGGTCCGCTCCATGGCCGGGCGATCGGTCAGCAGCAGCAGGCGCACGGTGCCGGAGCTGCCGGCCCGCTGCAGCAGCGACAGCGACAGGGCGGACAGGGGCTTGCCGTCGTAGTCGCCGCGGGTGCACTGGCGATCGGGGATGGCGGTGTAGAGGTTGGAGCTGCGGGCAGGGGTGGGCTCGAGGCTCACGCGGATGGCGTCGGTGGCGGGGTCGAGCGCGAAGGTCCAGCACTGGGTGTTGTGGCTGGACGGAGCGAGGGTGGCGCTGCGGACGAGCTCGCGGGCGAGCGGCTCGCCCACGAGGTCGGTCGTGGCGCCGACCTGCCAGGTGCGGGCGGCGGTGGTGAAGTAGCTGTCGGCGGCGGGCTCGGTGGAGCACGCGCCCAGCGCCAGCGGGCCGGCCACGAGGCCGGGCAGGGACGCGGCGAACTGTCTGCGGGTGGTCATGCGGCGGGGCCAGGTGAAGACGCAGCCGTGGTGTGCCCGCGGAAGACGCCGTGCAACCGTTCGATCGTGAACGGGCGCGTCATGGCCCCATCGTCGGCGACGGGGCACCCCCGGGTCTGTGCGGTGGCGGTGGCGGACGCAGCGCGGTACCGACCTCGGTCAGCGCAGTGCCGCTTCCTCGCGCAGCAGCTCGACGTGCGCCTGCCCGATCACCTCGACCATGTCCCGCACCGCCGGCGGCAGCACCCGTCCGCGCAGCCGCACGATGCTCCACGCGGTGCGCATCCAGTCGGCCTGCAGGATCGGCACGAGCTGCGCGGTGCGCAGCTCGGCCCGGACCATTCCGAGCGAGGCGAAGGTGAAGGCATCGGTGGTGGCCACGATCCGTGCGGCCATCCCCACGGACGAGCATTCGATGGCCGGAAAGGGCGGCATGGCCGCGCTGCCTCGGGCTGCCAGGATCGGCTTGAGCACCCGGGGCGGCAGCATCACCACCTGGACATACGGAAACGCCAGCAGCTCGGCGAGGGTCGGACGGGCCCCGCGGGTCAGCGGGTGGCCCCGGCGCACGACGGCATGGCCCGGGACCGGCTCGAGCGCGGCGATCTCCTCCACCGCCTCGTCGTCGGCGAGCACGCTGCTCTCGCCGACCGCGAGGTCCAGGGTGCGCGATCGCAGCAGGCGCGGCATCGCGACCGGCACCTCCTGGCGCAGCCTCAGCCGGATGCCGGGATGGGTCGCCGCGAAGCGGGGCGCGCAGGCGGGCGCGAGCAGCTCGGCCGCGTACGCGCCGAATCCCACCGAGATCTCGCCGGCGACGAGCCCCTTGGCCTGCGCGACCTCGCGCTCCAGGTCGACCGCGCCGGCGAGCATCTGCGCCGCGTGCTCGAGGAAGACGCGGCCGAAGTCGGTCGGCGCGTGACCCGAGCGGCGACGGTCGAACAGCGGCAGGCCGACCCGCGTCTCCAGCTCCTTGATGCCGCGGCTGAGCGAGGGCTGCGAGACGTCCAGCGCCTCGGCGGCGCGGCTGAAGCTGCGGTGCTCGGCCAGCGCCAGGGCCTGACGCAGGAGTCTGAGGTCGAACTGCACGGCAGGGCGTCTCCGGGGCGGACTCATCATGCGAAAACTGCATGCAGAGCATAACGGACATGAGATTGCTCTATGCGGAACGCCGACGCATGCTCCGGAGGCTGCCGCGTTCGCCCCCTTGCGGGCGCGGAGCGCCTCCGTCCCCCGACCGACCGCACCCCTCATGACGACCCGTTCCGCCCTGCCCCTCGCCCTGCCCCTGGCCCTCCTTGCCGCCGCGATCCTGACCTGTGCACCGCCCGCCGGTGCCCAGCCGGTCGACACCCGGCTGGGCACCCTGCAGCTGGAGAACGGCTTCCCCTCGAAGGCCGCGGTCGAGACGCTGTACGACGAGATGGACTTCCAGCGCGCCACCCAGCTGTACCTGTGGGGGCTTCCGGCGGTCGGCTTCCACAACCTGCGGCAGGCGCACCTGCGCGACTTCGGCGCGAAGGACGGTGAGGTGGTGCTCTACCAGAGCCTCGCCGACAAGGCGGGGATGCTCACGCCCAACCTCACCACGCTGTACGCGTTCAGCTTCTGGAACCTCGCCGAGCGCGGGCCGCTGGTGGTCGTGGTCCCGCCCGGGGCGACCGCGGGCGGCGTCAACGACATCTGGCAGCGCCCGGTCACCGACATGGGCCAGACCGGCCCCGACAAGGGCAAGGGCGCCAAGTACCTGATCCTGCCGCCCGGCGGTCCGAAGGTCGAGGCGCCGGGACACATCGTGGTGCGATCGCCGAGTAACCAGATCTGGTTCGGCTCGCGGGGCCTGTCCGCCGACATCCGGGAGGCCGAGGCGACGGTGCGCCGGCATCGCCTGTACGCCTGGTCGGATCGGGCCCGGCCTGCGGCGACGAACTACGTCCCGGTCGGCGGTCGGCCGTGGGCGTCCTGGCAGCCGAACGACGTCGCCTACTTCCAGCAGCTGCGCGACGTGCTCGATCCCGAGCCGCCGGAGGCGCGCGACGGCTACTTCCTCGCGATGCTGCGCTCGCTCGGCATCGAGCAAGGCCGGCCGTTCGCGCCGTCCGATCGGCAGCGCCGGATCCTCGGCGAGGCGGCGAAGGTGGGCGAGCTGATGGCGCGGGCCAACGCCTTCGCCAAGCGCTTCCCGGGCGCGTCGGTGTTCGCCGGCACGCAGTGGGAGTACGCGAACATGGTCGAGCTCGACCAGCAGGCGCGCGGCTTCTCGCAGCTCGACGAGCGGGCGTCCTGGTTCTACGAGGCGATCGGCAACACGCTGGGCATGCAGGGCCGCACCGTGGGCTTCGGCCAGGTGTACCTGGAGACCGCGCGGGACCGCTCCGGAGCCTGGCTCGACGGCGGCAAGAGCTACCGGCTGCGCGTGCCGCCCGATGCGCCGGTCCTGCAGTTCTGGTCGTTCACCCTCTACGACAACGTCACGCGGGCACCGCTGCAGACGCCGCAGGGTGCGGCCGACATCTCGTCGCGCAAGGCGGGGCTGGTGAAGAACGCGGACGGCTCGGTCGACCTGCACTTCGGGCCGACGCCGCCGTCGGGCGCCAACGCGAACTTCGTGCAGACGGTGCCCGGCAAGGGCTGGTTCACCTACTTCCGGCTGTACGGTCCGACTGCGCCGTATTTCGAGAAGCGCTGGGCGCTGCCGGACCTGGAAGCGGTGCGCTGACGGCGGGCACGACACGACCTGCACCGCACGGCGCAGCTGCCGGCGATCGGGCCCTGCGCTGCCCGAGCGAGCGTCGGCACCGACCCGGCGTCACTTAGGACCGTCGACCGGCTTCACGGCGGGCGGTGCCCACCGCGCATCGAGCACCGAAGGCTTGGGCGCGTAGAGACGCATGGTCACGCCGAGCGGGCCCTTGGCCGGGGACGGCAGCCAGTTCGACTCGAGCTGCGGTCCCGGCGACTCCGACTGCATGTAGAGGTCCAGCGACCCGTCGGCGTTGTACTTCAGCGGGTCACGGTCGCCGATCGCGAAGCGATCGAGGCTGTTCGCGACCTGGAACCCCTCGCCGTCGTACATCGTCACCGACCAGAACGCGCCGACCGGCGGCAGCTGGTCCTTGTCGAAATGCAGCACGTACCGGCGCCCGCCTTGCATCCGCGCCCCGTTCGCATCGCCCATGTTCAGCGGATAGATCGCGTCCTCGGGCTGATTGGCGCCGAGCCCGACCAGCGCAATCGCGGCGCGCTTGAGGTAGAAGTTGCCGTACACCCCCATGGTGTCCGTGTTCATCTGCCAGCCGTTCGTCACCGGAGCGAGGGTCGGCATCTTCGCGCGGATGAGCCTCATCGCCTCCTGCGGCACGTCCGCCAGGGCCGTGCGAACCTGCGGCGAGGCCTTCGAGAGGTCGAACGACCGTCCGGGCTCCAGACCCACGCGCTTCATCCGCGCCAGCATCGACCAGTCCGTCGGATGCGGCGGATGGATCTTCATCAACTCGGCGCCGTAGGCGAGGAAGGTCGCCGCGTCCATCCGTTCGACCTGGGCCACCGGATCGGTCTTCGTGTCGACGGACGGATCGACGACGGGCCTGACCGGGGTCGGCCCGCGCCCCCAGCGCGAGAGCGGGGCGATCGCGAAGGCATCCTGCAGCGCGTTCACCGCGGCGTAGTCGGCAGGGCCGTTGGTCTGCGTGCGCCCGATGATCCAAACATGCGGCGTCGGCGCGTCGATCCGCTGCACGCCATCGGGCAACCGTCCCCTCCACCTGGGCGGCACGACGGCGTAGCGGGCCGCCTCGGTGCCGGACGTGCGCTTGCCGGGCACCGCGAACACGTCGGTCCACATGTCGATCATCGGCAGCAGGTAGTAGCGGCCGGCGGTGTCGGGCACGGACACCACGACAGGACCTTTCGTCAGGTCGAGCCACGCGGTCGAGTAGAGCGTGTCGAAGTTGGGCCGCACGACCTCGCGATCGTTCGCCGTGGGGTAGGTGCGGTAGTGCAGGAACGTGTTGGGCGGCGCCGACCGGGTCTGCTGGCCCGGCGTGGAGGTGGTCAGCACCTTGCGCGTGACGTCCATGAGGACGAGCGGATAGAGGTACGTGTACACCTCCACCCCGATGTCGCGGGCGTCCTGCGCGGTGATCTGCGCGGCGGGCGCTGCATGGACGGGCGTCGTGAACGCGGGCGTACCGACGAGAAGGCTGATGGCCAGGCTGGCGCAACGGATCGACGAAGGCATTTCGGCTCCCAAAGGGCTGTCGGGAATCGGACCGGCAATGACGCGACGCCATGGTGCGACGCGGGCATGCCGATCGCCTTGTCCCGCGTCAAGGACGCTTCGCGTGCGGCTCGATCCCCATCCCCTCCAGCCGCGCCACCAGCTCGGCCAGCACCTCGTCCGGCCCCCGCACCCAGCTCGACGCGAAGCACCGCCAGAACACCCACCCGGCCCGCTCCAGCACGCGCTGACGCCGCACGTCGGCCTCCCACTGCTCGGGCCCGTGGAACGCGTCGCCGTCGCACTCGATCGCGAGCCTGCGGTCGAGCGCGCCCTCCACCACCAGATCGATCCGGAACCCGCCGGCCGGCACCTGCGGCGTGACGCGATAGCCGCGCGACGTCAGCGCGGTGAACACCTCGCGCTCGAACCCGGACTCGCACAGCGCGATCAGGTCCTCGGCGGGGGCCGCGTCCGGCGCGTCCTTCGGGTCGAAATGCGCGAGCAGCCCGCGCCGCAGCGCATCGTTGGGCGAGAGCTCGGCCAACTGCACCGAGCGCACCAGGTACATCCGGTCGCGCGCGCGTGAGGCGGCGACGTTGAAGCGCTGCTCGAACGGCAGGCCCGCGTTCGCATGGCAGTTGTCGCGGTCGACGACCATCGTGAGGAACATGATGTCGCGCTCGCTGCCCTGGAAGGTCGGCGCATCGCCCACGGCGAACTCGCGGCGCATCAGCTCGGCGGCATCGCAGCGCTGGCGCACGACCTCGTCGACGCGGCGCGCATGCGCGTGGCCGCCGAGCAGGGTCACGACGCCGAGCGTGCGGCCCTCGAACCTCGGATCGGCGAGCAGGGCCTCGATCTCGTCGGCGATGGCCTGGGCCTCGCCCTCGTTGATGTCCTGGCGGCCGCGCACGCCGTGGGGCACGTACAGGTCGACCAGCGGCGGGTCGAGGCGCTCGGAGGCGCGCGCGATGCGCAGCGGCAGGATCTTGCCGCCGTAGAACGCCCGGTTGCTGTACGCGATGATCGGCGGCACGCAGCGGAAGTGCTCGCGCAGCATCACCTGGTGGGCGGCGAACACGCGTGCGGCGAGGTCGTACAGCGACTTCTCGGGCGTCATGTCGACGCCGTGGGGCTGGTCGGCGAGGAAGCGCGCGCGCAGCTCGTCGATGCGGGTGGCCTCGATGAAGCCCGAGGTGGGCGAGACCTGCTTGTCGTCGCCGACGACGAGCACCTGCCTGGCACGAAGCAGCGCGGGCAGCGCCCACAGGTTGGACTGGCTGGCCTCGTCGACGATGACGAGATCGAAGGCGCCGACCCGCGCGGGCATGGTCTCGGACACGCGGGCGTGGCTCATGATCCAGCACGGCACGGCGTCGGCGGCGTCGAGCATGGCCTCGCGCGCGTCCTGGCGGTAGCGGGCGGCGTTGGTGCCGGTGCCCTTGCCGAGCCGCCTCATGGCGGTGGCGTAGCCGTTGAGCGCGGCCATCACGGCGCCGGTGGTGTTGGCGCGGGTGGCGAGCCATGCGGACTGGGCGGCGGCCTCGCGGTACAGGCGCGCGAGGCCGGCCTCGTTCTCGCGGCGGCGCTCGGCGAGCCCGACGAGCTCGGTGCGCGACTCGATGGCCTCGAGGTGGGCGGCGAGGCGGGCGCGGGTCCAGGCATCGCGCCAGTCGGCGGGCACGGCGGGGTCGTCGCCGGCAGCGGGCGCGGGCTCGGTGCGCAGGCGCGCGGCCCAGGCGGGGGCGCCGCCCGCCTCGATGCGCGCGCACGCGTCCGAGACGGTGCCGAGCGGTGCGGCGAGCGCGCCCAGGCGGCGCAGCTCGGCGAGGCCGCGCTCGAAGGCCTGGGCGGCGTCCTCGGGGCTCACGCGCGCATCGCCCAGCAAGGTGTCGACGACGCCGCGCAGCCGCTCGCCCAGCGGGCCGGGCACACGCTCGAGCGAGGCCCGCAGGTCGCTGCGGGCGACGGCCGCGGCCCCGAGCTCTGCGCGCGACAGGTGCAGCGCGAGCACGCCGGCAGCCCGCGCGAGCGACGCGGCGGCGCCGCGGAAGTCGCTCTCCTCGGGCTGGGCGAGCACCTCGCGCGCGGCGACCGGCAGCTCGGCATCGAACTCGGTGGCCAGGCGGTGCGCGAGCCGCGCGGCGCGACCGGCGTGCTCGATGCGCTTCAACG
The DNA here is from genome assembly GCA_026399835.1 of Burkholderiales bacterium. Lineage (GTDB taxonomy): Bacteria > Pseudomonadota > Gammaproteobacteria > Burkholderiales > Burkholderiaceae_E > UBA4615. The sequence continues at coordinate 55,306 of JAPLQE010000029.1, forward strand.
CCGTCACGCCGCCCTGCAGCGCGGGCACGCCCAGCTCGTCGGCGAACTGGTTCCAGCGGGCCGTCACGACCGTGACCTTCTCGTGCAGCCCGTACCAGCGCTGGGCGTGCGCCCAGTCGTCGGCGGACCGGGGCTCGAGGGCGGACACGCGGATGGCGGGCACGTGGCGGCGCGCGTCGCCGCCGCCGAAGGGCAGCAGGCCGAAGGGCTTGCCGGTGCGCGCGCCGCGCTCGACGGCCTCGCGGGTGCGGGCGCAGGCGAGCGCCTCGGCGGACACCTCGACCGGCCGCATCAGGAAGCCCTCGCGCTCCACGGCCAGCGCGTCGAGCTCGGCGAACAGCGCGGCGAGCGCGCGGCCCTCCGCGGCGAACGACGGATGGCGGCACTTGGCGCGCAGCTTCACCGGCCAGTCGTCCTCGTGGGCCTCGAGCTCGGCGGCGAGCGCCTGCGCCTCGGCGAGGCGCCCGTGCAGCATGCGCGCAGCGGCCAGCGTCGCGGCGTCGTCGCGGCGCAGCGCGGACGTGCCGGCGGCGCGCGCCTGCTCGTCGAGCGCGCGCAGGCGCACCAGCACGCCGTGCAGCTCGGCGATGCGCGCGGGCGTGGGATAGCTGTCGGCGGCGGGCAGCGCGTGGCCGACGTAGACGAGGTCGGCGCCCAGCGTGCGGCGCGCGGCGCGAAGCTGCGCGACGGCGTCCTCGGTGAGCGGGGGCGCGTGCTCGGGCGCAAGCGTCGGCGTGTCGGTGAACCAGCCGAAGCGCTCGGTGCCCGCGACCACGAGCTCCGCCATCTTCGCGGCGCGCATCGGCACGCCGTCGACCTCGACGTCGGAGAGCTGCGCGGCGGCGATGGCGTCGACGCGGCGGTCGATCGAATGCAGCTCGGCGTGCACGCGATCGATGGCGGCGAGCGTGCGCGCGATGCCCTCGCGGGTGGCCTGCTCGTCGAGCTGCGTGACGCCCTGCTGGATCGCGCGGATCGAGGCCTCGAACTGCTTGAGCCCCTCGCGGTCGCTGGCCAGCAGCGACACCGTCAGCGGCCGCACCGCCTCGGGGATCTTGTCCTGCAGCACGCGAAGTGCCGGCTCGCCGGCGGAGGTCACCAGCACCCGGCGGCCGGTGGCCAGGTAGTGGCAGACGATGTTGGCGATGGTGTGGGTCTTGCCGGTGCCGGGCGGACCCTGCACGGTCACGCCGGGCGCGCGCTCGAGCTGCTGGACGATCGTCACCTGCTCGTCGTTGTAGGGCAGCGGGAAGAACAGCTCCTTGACCTCGCCGCCGCCGGTGCGCGCACCGCCCGACGACAGGCCGCGGAACGCGACCGGGGTGAAGCCGATCGGCTCGGACGAGGCGGGCGTCACCAGCGCGGCCGGGCCGCCGGGCACCTCGGGATGGTCCTTGAGCCAGGCACGCAGGCGCTCGATGTCGTCCTGCAGGTAGTTGGCGCGACGCGGCCGCGCGACGAGCACCCAGTCGTCGGTGACCACCAGACGATCGGAGGGGCGCGGCACCAGGGCATCGACGGCGCGCACCGGCTCGTAGCGGCCCTCGGCCTGCAGGTTGCCGGCGACGAGGCGCAGCGCGGGCTCGTAGGACGCGGCGTCGAAGGGCGAGAGCGGCGGTGCATCGGGCGCGCTCCACGACGCACGCACGGTCTGCTCGGCCGGGACGGCCGCGGCCACGCCGCAGGCGACGAAGGCGTCGACCTCGAGCCGCGGCCGCGCGATCCGCGGGCGCAGCTCGATGGCGAGCGTGGCGGCGTCGACGGCGATCTCGAGCTGCTGCGTGATCAGCGGGTACTCGAAGGGCACGGTGGTGCCCGAGTGCGCGAGCTGCCAGGTCGACACGCCCACGCCCCACACCAGCTCGGTGGGGTTCGCGCTCTCGCCTTGCCTGAGGCGCTGCATCAGCGCGAAGAGCTCGGCGTAGAGGGCGATGCTGCGGCGGCGCGGGCGCTCGGTCTCGGCCCAGGCCCTCCAGAGCGGGGTGTAGGCGGCGAGGAGGGTGTCGGCGCGGGATCGGAGCTGGGTGGCGCGGGTGGCGAGGGCAGTACGGGCGTCGGGGGTGTCGGGGGTGTCGGGGGCGTCGGGGGCGTCGGGGGCGTCGGGGGCGTCGGGGGTGTCGGGGGTGTCGGGGGTGTCGGGCGTGTCGGGCGTGTCGGGCGTGCCCTGGGCCGGGGCGACCCGCGCCGCGATCGCCTGCTCGTCGAGCGTCGGCCCCGCGTTCGACGGATCGGTCGGCACCTTCAGCAGTGCCGCGATCTCCGCGTCACCCGGCACCGGCGGGCGCCCCTCCTGCAGCCGATCCACCCGCAGCCACACCGGGTCGCCGTCCTCGCCCGCGACCGCCTGCAGCAGCACGCCGGGCAGCCCGGAGACCGCCGCGCGGCGGATCACGAGGTCGGTGGCCTTCGCGAGGTCGAAGCCGCGCGGGTCGACGTCGCGCGACTGCTCGAGGATGTAGTCGAGCAGGCGGGTGAGCAGGGTGGCGGGGGCGCCGGTGGGGGCGGGGGTCGGCGTCATGGGTGGGGCGGGTCGTCGGTGCCGGCCGGAGGGCGGCCGGAGGGCGGCTGAAAGGCGGCTGGAGGCGCCATGATGCAGCAGCGCGGGGAGGCGGCGTTCCCGCGGGAACGGGTGGGGCCAGGGCGGCACCGTTCGCACAGGCCACCTCGTCGCCGCGGGGGACCCGATGGCAGTGACCGACGCGGGTCGCGCCTAGCGCAGCGCCTCCCGTTCCCCCACCAGCGCCGGCCGGTCGATGAACCGCCCGAGCAGTTCGAGGTCCGCAGCGCCCACCCCGACCTGCGCGAAGTGCGACCGCCACCCCGCGCACACCTGCGCCACCGCCCCGGCCTCGTGTCGCGCCTCGGCCGCCGACAGCCGGAACGACGCCGCCATCGACAGCGCGTTCCGCACCGTCGACACCGTCCCCTCCATCCCGACACGCATCTGCTGGTACCCGAGCCCCTGTGCGGTCGGCAGCACGTCGAAGGCCGGCGACAGGTGCAGGTGCTGCGAGTCATCCATCAGCAGCGCGTGGTTCTTCTCGTGGTCGTCGGTGTTGTCGATGAGGAGGTTGAAGACCATGCGGCGGAACAGTTCGCGCATGTGGGCTGCGGCCGCGTCGACGGGGCCGCGCCGCCGCAGCAGCTGCGCGAGCTCGGGGTACCCGTACTCGGTGCCCTCGGCGCGCAGCGCCACATGGGCCGACTGCGCCGGCAGGCGACGCCCCGGCGCGCGATCGAATCGCCTGACCGCGACGGCGTGCCCGCCGAGGGACGCGACCGGCATCGTGGGGGCGACCCGGATCCCGGCCTTCGCTGCCAGCGTCATCGATGCATGCTCGACCAGGCCGGTGTCCATCGGATCGTCGAGCTCGCCGAACTTCACGACCCAGCACTCGCCGTCGATGTCGACGAGCGCCTTGGGCCGCGCCCCGCCCATCGTGCTGCCCGGTGCGAGGAGGCGCCGCTCGTGCTCCGGGATCGGCTCGTCGGCCATCACGCGGCGCACGAGCGCGTGGATCCGGCGAACGTCGCCCAGCATGGGGAGGGCATCGGACCGATGGGGCGCGTATCGGTCGGGGGACCGGGAGACGCTCAGCGCGCCGAACCGCTCGTCGCCGGCGAAGCTCAGGTACTCGAGCACCGACAGGCGGGCGGGCCGCTCGAGGCAGCGGATGACGCGCTCGCCCCAGCGATCGGGTCGTGCGTCCTCGAGGGCGCCGGCCGCTTCGTCGCGAGCCGGCGGCAGATGCTCGATGTCGATGAGCGGGAGGTCCTCGCTCAGCGCGAAGCCACGCTCGAGCCAGTGCGGGTCGTACTGCAGCGACACGCCCCGCCCCCCCATGACCAGACGCAGCGTGCCGACGCGCACCGGCACCGCCGGATCGCCCAGGTACCAGAGCCAGGCCTCGTCGGCGAGCCGGTCGGCCATCGGCGCTACCTCCGCGGGGCGGTGCGCTCGCCGCCGTCTTCCTGCGCCGCCGCCAGCCGTCCGGCGACGGACTCGGGCGCCCGCACGGCGCGACGTCTGGCGACCCGGACATCCCGCTCCAGGGCACCGAGGTCATGGACCGGAGCCGCCACCTCGGGGAGGGCCTGGATGCGCCCCATCAGCCACAGCGCGCTCGCGTAGACGCCCATCCCGACCGAGGGATCACCCCGCTCCATCCGGATCAGCGTCGGCACGGACACGCCGATCCGGGCCGCCCAGGCGCGCTGGGATTCCTTGCGACGCGAACGCGCGATGGCGAGGTTCTCGCCGAGCTGGCGCAGCGACGCCTCCGCGATCGGCGGGAGGGTGGTGGCGACCAGGGAGGACTTCGACATTCGATAAATATCATCGATTCTACAGTTTTGGTCAATTATATGATTCTTGTGAGCCGAGGAACTGGATCCGCCCCGACCCGTCGGGATGAGCCCGAGGACGCTCGCCGCGAGCCCGCGTCGCCGCCCGCACTACAGTCGACGCGCCGGTACATCCCACCACGCCCCGAGGCCGAGCGCGGCTGCCCCTGCGCTCGCACCCAACCGCTCCCATGCCCGCCACCCCACCTTCCTGGCATGCGTCCGAGACCTCGACCGTGCTGCAGGCCCTGGGCACGGCCCCGCACGGCCCCGCACGGCCTCGACACCGCCGAGGCCGCGCGCCGCGCTGCACGAGATCGCGGGCCGGCTCGACGCGCTGCTCGATCGCGAGGCCGCGACCGATGCCCGCGCCCGGGCGGGGGCGACGACACCGCCGGAGTTCGAGGCGATGCTGAAGCGGGCGGGCATCAGCTGGGTGGGGTGAGCGGCGGTCCGGTGTGCGGTTCGGTGCAGCGTCCGCGACGCCACTCGAGATAGCCGCCGGCTCCCGGACGATGCCCGCCCGACACTGCACCTCGACCACGAGGCGGTACCTGTTTCCGCCGACGTTGAAGACCCCCTCACAGCGCGTCGTACTTCGTGCGCCGCCCCCGCGCCTTCTCCACCGGATACTTCGCCGCATTCAGCACCATCTTCTCCCGCGCCGCCTGCACGAGATCCACGTCCAGCCGATCGGCCAGCCGCACGAGATACAGCAGCACGTCCGCCATCTCCCGCCGCACGGCCTCGAGCGTCTCGGGCGGCAGTGCCACGGACTCGGCCTCGCTCAGCCACTGGAACGGCTCGAGCAGCTCGGCCGCCTCGACCGACAGCGCAGCGGCGAGGTTCTTGGGCGCGTGGAACCGCTCCCAGTCGCGCTCGGCGGCGAACACGCGCAGCGCGTCGCGCAGCGCGATCAGCGGGTCGGCGCCGCCAGGCTCCACGGTGTCGCCCATCTCAGAAGGTGATGACCTTGTCGGCCCACACCGTCGACTTCGCCAGATCGCCCAGCGTGCCGATGGCGGTGCCCCGGATCAGCGGCAGCTCGGCGATGCCGCGGGCCAGCGCGCAGGTGCGGCACACCTTGATCGGCACGCCGTGGTCCACCAGCGTCTCGACCATGCCCTGCAGGCCGCTGGTGGCGCCGTCGACCTGGTTGGGCAGCGCGAGCACGGTGGCGTCGGACATCAGGAACACGCGGACCTCGGGGCGGTGCTCGTCGAGACCGAGCAGGGCGGACGCGACACGCAGCGCGGACAGGCAGCGCTCGCTGCCGTAGGGCGCGGCGTGGATGACGATGAGAATCTTCTGCATGGTGCGGGGTCTCCGTTCGGAGTCCGCATGATCGCCGATCCGGGAGCCGTACAGGCCCCTCGGGGGGCTCAGCCGAAGACCACCACCGCCGTCAGCCCCAGCACCTGCACCACCCCCAGCGCGACCACCATCCGCGTGGTGAAGCGGCGCTGCTCGGCCAACGCGCCGGTGACGACGCGCTCGACGCGCTCGGTGCGCCGCTTCTGCGAGCCGAGCGCCGAGCGCACCGACCAGCTCGACACCTCGACGTCCTGGCGCAGCTTGAGGTTGGCCGCGATGGCGGCGTCGGCGAGGCGCTCGTCCTGCATCCGGGCCTGGGCCGCGAGGGCGCGCACCGCGGCGACCAGTCCCTCGATGTCGCTGCTGCACAGCGCGATGGCCTCGGCGGTCACCTTCATCTGCGCTTCGGCGGTGTCGTGATGCGTCTGCGCGGCCTCGTCGAGGCGGCGCTGGACGACGCTCAGCCCGTCGTGCAGCCAGTCGTGCAGCTCGAGGCGCTGCTCGCCGAGCTGCCGGCGCTGTGCCTCGAGCTCGGCGCACATGGTGTCGGTGGTCTCGCGTTGACGCTCCATGCAGAGCTCGACGCGCTCGCCGAGCTCGGACATCCGCACATCGATCGCCGGGTCGAGCGGCGCCGCGCGCAGGCGGTCGAAGGCACGGCCCAGCAGGGACTCATGCTCCTCGGGGGCGCTCGCGGCGCGGGCGGCCACGAAGGCCTTGACCGCCTCGGCGCCACCGAACCGTTTCACCTCGTTCGTCTCGCTCAACACTGCGGCCATTCGCGCGGCTCCTGGTACCCCGGCTGCGCCGGGCGCGGGCTCCGGCCGATCCGGCGTCCCCGCACGCGACCGCCCCGATCGGGCGACCGCACGCCCTGAACGGTGCCGCCGTGCCCGGCCACGCTCCAATCGATGCGGTCGGACGGTCGACCGCGGCCGTCGGCCGGTCTCAAGTCCGGACTGAGTGCCTCGCCATGCGACAGGCGCGTCGGCACGGGCCACGGCCTGCGGCCCGCCGGAACGCCGGTTCGACGCGGCATGCCGGCGGATGCGATGCTCGGCCCCGCGAACCCCGAGGAGACTCCGCACATGGCGATCTACGAACTGCGCACCTACGACCTCATCGTCGGCAAGATGGCCGACGTCGTCGCGCTCTACAAGGCCGAGGGCTACCCGGCGATCCAGAAGCATCCGGCACGGCTCATCGGCTACTTCACCGGCGACATCGGCGCGCTCAACCAGCTGGTGCACCTGTGGAAGTTCGAGGACGACGCGGACCGCCGGCTCTTCTGGAAGAACCTGTTCGCGGACCCGGACTTCATGGCCTTCGCCGCCAAGCTGCGCCCGATGATCGCGCACCAGAACAACAAGCTGATGCTGTCGGCGCCGTGGGGGCCGACCCCCTGACACCCGCATGAGCCGGTCGACGCGCCCCGCCTGGCCCGGCCTCGCGGTCCTGGGGCTCGGCGCGTCGATCGTGCCGCTGGACTTCGCGGTCAACGTCGCCTTCCCGGCGATCACCGCGGCCTTCTCGCTGCCGACGGACGCGATCCGCTGGGTCGCGGTCTGCTACGTGCTGGTCTACGGCAGCCTGATGCTGGGGTTCGGCGCGCTCGGCGACCGGATCGGCTACCTGCGGGTGTTTCGCGCGGGGCTGGCGCTGGGGGCACTGGCCTTCGTGCTGTGCGCGATGGCGCCGGCCTTCGGCTGGCTGCTGGCGGCACGCGCGGTGCAGGGCGTGTCGGTGGGGCTGACGCTGTCCTGCGCACCGGCGCTGGCCACGCTGCTGGTCGACGAGCACGAGCGCACCCGCGCGCTGTCGGCCTTCGGCAGCCTGCAGGCGGCGGCCGGCGTGGTCGCGCCGGTGATCGGCGGCGCCGCGCTCGCCTGGCTCGACTGGCCGGGCGTCTTCGCGTTCCGCGTGCCGGTGGTGCTGCTCGCGCTCGCGGGTACGCCGTGGCTCGCGCAGGCGGCGGCGCGCCAGGTGCGGCGCACCGGCGGCGGCTTCGATGCGGCCGGCTCGGTGCTGCTCGCGGCGGCGGTGGCGCTGCTGCTGCTGGGCACCGCCCTGGTCGGCCCGGGCTGGTCGCCCTGGCCCGCGCTCGGCTGCGTGCTGGCGGGTGGCGCGGCGGCGGCGCGCTTCGTGCGGCGCCAGCACGGCGCGGCCTCGCCGTTCATGCCGGCGGCGGTGGCGCGCGATCCGGGCTTCCGGCGGATCAACGCGGCGGCCTGCCTCGTGCAGCTCGCGAGCTTCGCGGCGCCGCTGACGGTGCCGTACTACCTGCTGCGCGGCGGCGGCTGGACGCCGATGGCGAGCGGCCTGCTGCTGGCGGTGTGGGCGGCGGGCATGCTCGCGGGCTCGGGCGCGGCGGGCCGGCTGGTGCCGTCGCTCGGCACGCGGCGCGCCGCCACGCTGGGAGCGCTGCTGGCCGCGGCGGGGCTGGTCGGCATGGCCCTGTGGCCGGAGCGCCCGCAGGCGCCGCTGATGGCCGCCTGCCTGCTGCTGCAGGGCGTGGGGCTGGGCCTCTTCCAGGTGGCGCACGCCGACGCGGTGGTGGCCGCCCTGCCCCCCTCGTCGCGCGGCGTGGCGGGCAGCCTGTCGATGGTGGCGCGTACCGTGGGCGTGGTGGTCGGCGCGACCCTGTGGCTGGGGCTGCTGCAGGCCGCCGCGACGCACGCCGCGAGCACCGGCGGCGAACCGCGCGCGGCGCTGATGACGGGGCTGGGCATGGTGTTCTGGGGGGCGACGGGGGCGTCGCTGGCCGCGGCGGGGCTGGCGTGGCGGGCGCGGCCGGAAGTGGGTCAGCCCGGGTCAGCGCCCTCTGTGAAGCCGTGAAGAAACCGTAGCGAGCAGGCCCGAGTCGGCGATGAGGAGCGGAGCCGTACGTGATGGTGAGGCCGGGGTTTCGCGGCGCATGCTCGACGCACTGCGTCGAGATGCCGGCCGAACGACTCGCGCCTGCAGGCGCGAGGCTCCCCGGCGAGCACCGCAATCGTCGAATCGGGACGCGCAGTAGGCCTATTCACGGCTTCACGGGTAGCCATTCGGCTGCGAAGGCCTTGCACGCCGCAGCGCTCGGCGCCTCCCCCAGCGTCTCCTCGCGATCGTCCCAGAAGTCGTCCCACAGCGCCTCGAGGCCATCGTGGTACGGATGCGGGGCGTTCGCGTCGAGCCACTCGCGCAGCAGGTGCTCGTCGGGCCGCTCGGCGCAGGTCTTCTTGAGCAGCGTCTCGGCGGGCTTCACGCCCAGCGGCAGCTTGAGCCGCAGCCCGAGCACGCCCTGCAGCAGCGTGAACAGCAGGTGCGCCTCGTCGGTGCGCCCGCCGGTCAGCGCGAGCCAGTGCTCGGTGGTGTTGGCCTCGGCCGCGTCGACCTCGCCGAGCGCGGTGTCGGGCACCACCAGCCAGTCGTAGAGCGGGTTGCTCACCGGGTCGCCGGCGGCGAGCCGGTGCAGCGGCGTGCGCGGATCGGTGATCGCGGCCAGGAGGCCCGGCGAGTACTCGCGCCACACCGCCTCGACGATCGGGCGGTACGGGCCGGGAATGCGATCGGGCAGCGCGGCGAGCCGGCCGGGCGCCTCGCGCACCGCGGCCAGCAGCCGCTCGAAGCCCTTGAGGTCGGCGACCCAGGCGCGCTGCGTCGACCAGCCGAGCACCAGCAGCGCGCTCAGGATGACCTGCTCGGGCTCGTAGTACGGATCGGGCGCGCGGCCGTCGAGCAGCGCGCCGATCGCGAGCGCGGCACCGCGGCGCCGGCGGCGCTCGTCGGCGCCGCGCTCGCGGTGCGCGAACTCGGCGTAGGGCATGAACGCCCAGTCGGCGACGACCTGCTCCTCGATGCCGCGGCGGGTCGCGTCGTCGAGCGACTCGAACTCCTCGCCGATCTCGGTCGCGATCACCCGCTTGATGGCCTGCGACGCACCCTTCGTGTGGTACAGCACCCCGTTGTCGACCAGCGAGCGCGCGGCGGCCTCGAGGTCGCCGCTGCTGACCTTGTGCAGGTGCAGGTTCACCAGCCCGAGCATGCTGCGCATCGCGCGCTCGAGGTCCTCGCGCAGGTGCTCGGAGCCGAGCACGCCCGCGATGCGCCGGATCCCGCGCGTGCCCTCGGCGAGCAGCGCCTCGCGCCGGTCCGGGCGCAGCGCGCCCTCGCGCACCGCGTGCGACCAGGCGCGCTCGAACAGCGTGCGGGCGTCGTGGTGCGCGACCTGGCGGGCGACCGCGCTCACAGCACGTCGTCCTCGTCGTCGTCGAGGCCGAGGCCGAGCGACTTCGGCTTGGGCGGCGGCGGCATCGCAGCGGCGCGATGGTGACGCGCGCGCAGCATCTCCATCATGTCGCGGAACACCTCGTAGTGATCGCAGCGCAACCGCCAGGCGAGCTCGTGCCAGTCGCGGTCCTGCACCTCGCGCAGCGGCACGACGTCGCGCGCCGAGTCCTCGTCGAGCTCGCCGAGCTGCAGGTCGAGGTTCGACACCGGGATGCCGTCGACCTCCTCGCCCTCGTGCGGGTTGAAGCTGCCGTTGCGAAAGAAGCGCTCGAGCTCCTCGTGGCGGTCGGAGAAGTAGTCGCAGAGCGCGTTCAGCCCGGACTCGCCGGCGCCGAGCGCGACGAGGTAGTCGTCGCTGCGGTCCTCGTCGGCGAACACCACCGCGTTGACCATGCCGCGCAGGCGGTCATGGTTCTTCTCGTTGTACGCACGCTCGAGCGCGACGGCCGCGGCGAACTGCGCGGGCGAGATCAGCTCGCCGACGATCGACATCCGCGAGGCGTCGTGCTCGCGCAGGATCGCGACCAGGTCGCGCGGCGGCATCTCCTCGATGATCAGCGCGAGCGCGCGGTCGCCTTCCTGGTCGGCGATGACCGCGAGCGCGCGCTCGGCACTGTCGATGTCGCCCTCGTAGACCAGCCCCGAGACGGTCTTGACGATCGGATGCGTCACTGCGGTGTCCTCCGGTCGAAGCCCTGCTGCTCGAGGTAGTCCTCGCTCTGCGTCTCGTCGTCGACCTCGTTGGCGTCGAGGTCCTCGTCGGCATCCGAGCCGCTGCCGCGGCCGTCCTCGGCGGTGGCCTCGCCGTCGCCGTCGTCGTAGCCGCGCGCCAGCGTCATCTCGAACTCGAGCGCCACCGCAGTGGCGAGGAAGTCCTCGCCGCCGGGCTGCGCGAGCACCTGGCGGATCAGCGGCCGCGCCCAGTCGGCGACGAAGAGCTCGTTCGACAGCGTGTCCCAGCTCGGGAACTCGCCCGGGTCGCAGTCCAGCAGCTGGAACAGCGTCGGGCGGTGCGCGCGGTCGAAGCCGAACGCGCGGTGGAACACCGGGATGACCATCACCGGCGCGTAGCCCATCAGCGGCAGCAGCGAGACGAGCGCGCGCCGCTTCTCGGCCAGGCGCCGGTCGAGCACCAGCTTGCCCTCGGAGTCGGTGCGCAGGTCGTCGAGCTCGGCCTCGTACTCGCCGCGCAGCTCGTGGAAATAGGTGGACAGTCTCATTCGAATTCGGCCAGGTAGGTGTCGAACATCGCCCGTGCGGTGGCCGCCGGGTCCTCGAGCAGGCGCTTCTGGCGCATCTGGTCGTATGCCTTGCGGCGCTCGTCGTCGGTCAGCAGCTCGTAGGCCGCCTGCACGTCGCGGAATCGGGCGGCCGCGTCGGCGGCCGGGTTGCGGTCGGGGTGGTACAGCGCCGCCTTGCGGCGGTACGCGAGCCGGATGTCGGCGACGCTCGCGCTCGCGGCCACGCCGAGCGCGTCGTACGGATCGGGAGGGGATGCGGTCATGGTCCGGGCGATGCAGGGGAGGTCGCAGTGTAGCGTCGGCCGGGGCCCGACCCCTCGCGGACCCGCCCGATGCCGCTTGACGCCCGTCGGGAGGGCGGCCTAGCATCGCCAGACACTTTCCCAGGCAACTTTCCGAGGCCACCGCGACCATGCCCATCGACGATCTCAGCTTCGCCACGATGACCGAGCTCGCGGCGGCCTACCGCGCCCGCACGCTGTCGCCGGTCGAGGTGACCCAGGCGATGCTCGAGCGCATCGCCGCGCTCGACCCGACGCTGCACGCCTTCGTCACGGTCACGCCGGAGGTGGCGATCGCGCAGGCGAAGCAGGCCGAGGCCGAGTTCGCGCGCGGCGCGTTCCGCGGCCCGATGCACGGCGTGCCGGTCGGCATCAAGGACCTGTGCGAGACGCAGGGCATCCGCACGACCTGGGGCACGAAGATCCTGCGCGATCACGTGCCCACCGCCGACTGCACGGTGGTGCGCAAGCTCTTCGATGCCGGCGCGATCATGCTCGGCAAGCTGCAGATGACCGAGGGCGCGTACTCGGTCCACCACCCCGAGGTGATCCCGCCGGTGAACCCGTGGAACGCCGACCACTGGCCGGGCGTGTCCTCGAGCGGCTCGGGCGTGGCCCCGGCCGCGGGCCTGTGCTACGGCGCGATCGGCACCGACACCGGCGGCTCGATCCGCTTCCCGTCGGGCGCGAACGCCATCACGGGCCTCAAGCCCACCTGGGGGCGCGTCAGCCGCCACGGCGTGCAGGCGCTCGCCGACAGCCTCGATCACCTCGGCCCGATGACCCGCTGCGCGGCCGACGCCGGCGCGATGTTCGCGGCGATGGCGGGCATGGACCCCAACGACCCGACCACGCTCGAGGCGCCGGTGCCCGACTGCCTGGCCGGCATCGACCAGGGCATCGCGGGGCTGCGCATCGGCATCGACCCGGGCTTCGTCTACGGCGTGTGCCAGCCGGAGACGGCGAAGGTGATCGACGAGGCGCGCCGCGTGCTGGCGGCGCTGGGCGCGACGGTGATCGAGCTGCCGATGCCGGACCGCACGACGCCGATGTACAAGGACTGGGCCAAGTACTGTGCGGTGGAGACGGCAGTGGCGCACGAGCCCTGGTACCCGGCGCGCAAGGCCGAGTACGGTCCGGTGCTGGCAGACCTGATCGAGCAGGGCCGCGCGATGGATGCGATGACGCTGATGCACGTGCATCACGACCGGCTGGTCTTCCAGGGGCAGCTGCGCAAGCTGTTCCTGGACGTGGACCTGCTGCTGATGCCGGTGCATCCGTTCGGCAATCCGTCGGCGGCGGCACTCGACGAGATCTTCAAGACGCCGAACGGCATCGACGACGTGCTGCGCTTCACGGCGCCCTTCGACATGTCGGGCAGCCCGACGATCACGATCCCGGGCGGCTTCGACGAGCGCGGGATGCCGATCGGCTTCCAGCTGGTGGGGCGGCATCTGGACGAGGCGCTGCTGGTTCGGGCGGCGCATGCGTTTCAGGGGGCGACGGACTTTCATCGCAGGCATCCGAAGCTCTGAACGCGGGACGCCGTCCCGAGGGGCGCGTCAGCGCGCGGCGGGCGTCCATCGCCACTCGGGCATCGGCAGCTCGTAGCGCGTGGCGCGCCCCGCCCCGACCGACACCAGCATCCCCTTGGCCACGAGATCGGCCAGTTCGCGGAACGCCGTGGTGCGTGACACGCCGGCCAGGCTCGCGAACTTGCGGACCGTCATGCCGCCCTCGAAACGGCCGCGGCCGGCATCGAGCATGCGTCCGAGCGCCTTGCGCTGGTGCTCGCTCAGCGCGAGCTCGCGGAACCGCGACCAGTACTGGCCGCGCTCGACGGCCTCCTCGACCACGACGAGGCTGTCACGGCAGGCAGCGGTGAACGTGCCGAGGAACCATGTCAGCCACGACGTGACGTCGACGTCGCCGCGCTGCGCCCGGTTCAGCGCCTCGTAGTAGCCGGCGCGGTCCGCGAGCAGCCGCTTCGAGAGTCCGTGCAGCCGCCACGGCGCACGCACGTCCTGCGCGATGGCCAGGTCGACCAGCACGCGTCCGACCCGGCCGTTGCCGTCCTCGAACGGATGGATGGTCTCGAACCACAGGTGTGCGATCGCGGCGCGCACGAGCCCGTCGAGCGCGCGGCCGTCCCGGGTGGCGTCGAACCAGGCCAGCAGGCCGCGCATCTCGGCATCGACCGCGAGCGCGGGCACAGCCTCGAAGTGCACCGTCTCCCGCCCCTGCGGCCCGCTCACGATCTGCATCGGCTCGGGCCCGGTGCGCCAGGCACCCGTGACGATGTCGCGCAGCCCCGATCGCCCGGACGGGAACAGGGCGGCCTGCCAGCGGCACAGCCGGTCCCGATCGAGCGGCCGATCCCAGCCCAAGGCCGCGTCCTGCATCACGTCGAGCAGTCCCTCGACCGCAGCCGAGGCACCGACGCGCGGACCCTCCAGGCCGAGACGGCGTCCCACCGAAGAGCGCACCGCCGCCGGATCCAGCGCCTCGCCCTCGATCGCCGCGGTGGCGACGGCCTCGTCGGCCCAGACCCCGTGCTCGGTCGGCAGGCGGCCCGGGACGCCCAGCGCATCGGTGGTGCCGATCAGCCGCCCCTGCGCCATCCGCGCCTCGGACAGCGCCCGCGACACGAGCGCCGCGTCGTGGACGAAGCCGGGCCAGCCAGCCGCCTGCCAGAGCCAGCGGGGCTGCGCGGAATCCTCGGGCGCGTGGTGGTCGGTCGGCATGATCGCACCACTTTATGGAGCGATCACGACGTTAATTGGAGCCTGGGGCAACTGTCAAGCGTAACCGCTCCTAATTGCGGAGCGTTTACGGCGTCCAATCGCTTCGTTCAGGCCCTTGACCCCTCAGGGCGCCAGATACCTCAACAGCTCCGGATCCGCATGCACCTGCGCCACCGGCCCCTTGAGCGCGATGCGGCCGCGGTCCATCACGTAGGCCGTCTCGGCCACGCGCATCGCCAGCTCGATGTGCTGCTCCACCAGGATCACCGCCATCGTCTTGGCCAGCTTCTGGAGCTGCTCGGCGATCTCCTCGATGACCCCGATCCAGACGCCCTCGGTCGGCTCGTCGAGCATCAGCAGCTTCGGGCGGCCGAGCATCGCGCGGCCGATCGCGAGCATCTTGCGCTCGCCGCCGGACAGCGTGCCCGCCGCCTGGCTGAGCCGCGTGCCGAGCTTGGGGAACACCGTCAGCACCTCGTCGATGCCCGACTTGTCGCGCTGGCGGATCGCGCCGAGCTGCAGGTTCTCGAGCACCGACAGGCCGGAGAACGCCGCGTTCTCCTGCGGCACGTAGCCCAGGCCCGAGCGCGCGCGGCCCTCCATCGACGTGGCCTCGACGCGCCGGCCGTCGAACTCGATCGTGCCCGACATCGTGGGCAGGTCGCCGGCGAGGGTCTTCAGGAGCGTCGTCTTGCCGGCGCCGTTGCGCCCCAGCACGCAGATCGCGCCCTGCGCGGGCACCTCCAGCGACATGCCGAACAGCACCTGGCTGCGGCCGTAGCCCGAGCACAGCTCGTGGGTCTTCAGGAGGGTCGGCGAGACAGGCGGTGCGGACATCTCAGACCCGTGTGGTGTAGACCTGCTGGACCTTCGGCGAGCGCTGGATCTCGTCGACGGTGCCGGTGTCGAGGACGCGGCCCTGGTCGAGCACCGTCAGCACGTCGCAGATGTCGCGGATGAAGTCGAGGTCGTGCTCGACGATGACCAGCGCGCACTCGGCCTTGATGGGCGCGAGCAGCTCGCCGGTGACGCGCCGCTCCTCGGGGCTCATGCCGCCGGTGGGCTCGTCGAGCAGCAGCAGCTTCGGCCGCGGCGCGAGCGCCATCGCGATCTCGAGCCACTGCTGCTCGCCGTGGCTGAGCGAGCCTGCGAGCTCGTCGGCGCGGTGGCCGAGACGGAAGCGCTCGAGCGCATGCATCACCTGCTCGCGCAGCGCGCGCCGCGTGCGCGAGCGGATCAGCGACCACACGCTCTCGCCGGCCTGCAGCGCGAGCAGCACGTTGTCGTAGACCGAGAGCTCGTTGAGCACCGCGGTGATCTGGAACTTCAGGCTCATGCCCAGCCGCGAGCGCTCGTACGGCGTGGCCGCGGTGATGTCGTGGCCGTCGAAGGTCACGGTGCCGGAGGTGGGCAGGTGCGCGCCCGCGATCGCCTTGAGCAGCGTGCTCTTGCCCGAGCCGTTCGGCCCGATCAGCCCGTGGAAGGTGCCCGCGCGCACGGTGACGTCGACGCCGCCCAGCGCCTGCAGCGGGCCGAAGCGCTTGGTGACCCCGCGCACGGTCAGCAGCTCGGTGCCGGCCACGCTCATTCGCCGCGCCCGTCCTTGCCGCCGTACGAGCCGATGCGCTCGCGCCGCGACACGAAGAAGCCGAGGATGCCGGTCGGCTTGAACACCACGACCGCGAGCAGCACCACACCGAGGATCACCGGCCAGTACTGCTTGATGGCGTCCTGGTCGGCGAGCACGTAGCTGATGGTCTCGATCAGCAGCGTGCCGATCACCGGCCCGATCAGCGTGCCGCTGCCGCCGAAGAGCGCGTACAGCACGGCGTTGGTCGACAGCCCCGGGCCCATGTTGCCCGGCCCGATGAAGCCCTGGTGGTACGAGTACAGCGCGCCCGCCAGCCCCGCGAGCAGGCCGGCGAACGAGAAGATCAGCGCCTTGAAGACCTGCACTCGGTAGCCGAAGAACGCGAGCCGCTCCTCGTTCTGCCGCATGCCGGCGAGCACCAGCCCGAACTGCGAGTGCACGATGTAGCGCGACGCCAGGTAGGCGGCGAGCAGCAGCCCGAGCGACATGTAGTAGAAGCCCGGCCCCTCGACCATCTCGATCGGGCCGACCTCGAGCAGCCGCACCGACGACAGCCCGTTGCCCGCGCCCACGTACTGCCAGCCCGAGACCAGCCGCTCGGCCGCGTAGGCGCCGGTCAGCGTGCCGAGCGACACGAAGATGACCGTGGGCGTGCGGCGCCCGAGCAGCAGGAAGGCGGCGAAGGCGAAGGACAGCAGCAGGCCGACGAGCATCGCCAGCGGCAGCGTGCCCCAGGCATGGCTGAACTCCAGGTCGCGCCCGACCAGCGCGATCACGTAGCCGGCGACGCCGAAGAACAGCGCCTGGCCGAAGCTCATGATGCCGGAGTAGCCCCAGCACAGGTCGAAGCTGATCGCCAGCAGCGACAGGATCAGGATGTTGGTGGCGAGCGTGATCAGCTCGGGGCTCGAGCCCATCAGCAGCGGCGCGACGAGCCCCGCCACCAGCATGACGATCTCGACGATGGGCAGCACCCGCGCGATGCGCGGGCCTGCGGCGGGAGCGGGAGAGGATGTCGACATGGTCGGTCGCGGTCCGGTCCGGGATCGGCGGCGGGACACGCGCCCCGCCACCGTCGCGGATCTCAGCAGCGGCTCAGCACTCCTTGGGGTCGACCATGCTGGCCTTGGAGATGATGTCCCAGCGCAGCTTGTCGCCGTCGGCCTTCTTGCACTGCGCGACGTACATGTTCATCTTCGCGTGCATCTTGCCGGGGACCATCTCCGCGCCGCCGCCCGGGCCCTTGGTGATCTTGGCGCGGTCCAGCGCCGCCGACACCGCGTCACGGGCGAGCTCGCCCTTGGTCGCGATCACCGCCGCCTCGTACAGGCGGATGCCGCGGTACATGCCCGTGGCCGCGCTGCCCGCGGTGAACTGGAACTTGGTGTTCGGGAACTTCTTCGCGTAGGCCGCGAGCAGCTCCTTGCTGAACGGATCGTCCACGGTGTGGAAGAAGTCCAGGCACGAGTAGACGCCCTCGAGCTCGCGCGCCGGCACGTAGTTCAGCGAGTTCTCGTCGAAGTAGACGCAGGCCTGCACGCCGCCGCGCTGCGTGTAGCCCGACTCGAAGAGCTGCTTCATGAACGGCTGCAGGCCCGGCGGGATGACCGTGTTGAACACGCAGTCGACCTTGCCGTCGCGGATCTTGTTGATCGTCGCCGAGTACTCGGGCTGGTCGATCGGGTAGTACTCCTCGAACACCACCTCGCCGCCGTTGGCCTCGATGACCTTGCGCGCGTACTTGTTGAGGAGCTGCGGCCACACGTAGTTGGCCGAGGGCATCGCGAAGCGCTTCTTGCCGACGGTCTTGATCAGGTACGGGACCAGCTCGTCGATCTGCTGCGCCGGCGACGGGCCGGTGTTGAACAGGTGCTTGGTGCACTCCTGGCCTTCGTACAGCTGCGGATAGAGGTACAGCGTCTTGCCGCGGTTGACGATCGGGTCCTTGATGGCCTGGCGCATCGCGCTGGTGATGCCGCCGAGCACGACGTCGACCTTGTCGCGCTGGATGAGCTTGCGCACGTTGGCGACGGCGGCCTTCGGGTCGGACGCGGTGTCCTCGAGGAAGAGCTCGACCGGCCGGCCGGCGATGCCGCCCGCGGCGTTGATCTGCTCGACCGCGAGCTGCGCGACCTGCCAGTTGGAGTTGCCCGAGGGCGCGATCGCGCCGGTGATGTCGGTGGCGATGCCCATCTTGACCGTCTTCTTGCCCTGGCCCCAGGCGGCGGGCAGGAACCAGCTCCCGCTGCCACCGGCGGTCCAGCCTGCGGCGCCGAGCGCGGTGGCGCCGGCGATGAAGCCGCGACGACGCGGCTGCGCGGGCGCTGCGGGGGTGTCGTCCATCTTGCTGCGCGTCATTTCCTTGCTCCTGCGATGAAGCCCTGTGGGCGTAGTTTCACGATGACCAGTGCGATCACGAAGACGAGCGGGTCGGCGAGCACCGGCAGCACCGCCCAGGGGAGCCCCGCCGCGAGCGCACCGATGGCCGCCGCACCGAGAACCGGTCCTTCGAAGGTGCCGACGCCGCCGAGCATCACCGACAGGAAGCCCTGCACGAGGAAGCGCAGGCCCATGTCGGCGGAGAGCTGGTAGAGCGGCACGACCAGCGCGCCGGCCAGGCCGGCGAGCGCCGCGCCGAACGCGAACGTGGCGGTGTAGAGCGTGTCGGTGGAGATGCCGCAGGCGCGCGCGAGCATCGCGTTCTCGAGCGAGCCGCGGATGCGCAGCCCGAACGAGGTCTTCAGCAGGAAGAGCCAGCTGCCGGCGATCACCGCCAGCGTCGTGACGATGATGAAGGTGCGCCAGATCGAGAAGTCCATGCCGCCGATCGCGAACGACCCGGGCCAGGGCTCCGGCACCGACTTGTAGTGGCCGCCGAGCAGCCCGCGCACGATCTCGCGGATGATCAGGCCGATCGCATACGTGCCGAGCATCGCGATGATCGGCGACGCGTAGAAGCGCCGGATGATCGTGCGCTCGAGGACCACGCCGAACAGCCCGACCACGATCGGCGCGGAGAGGATGCCCCACCAGATGTTGTAGCCGGCCTCGTTCACCATCCCGACGGTGAACGCGCCGAGCAGCACCAGCTCGCCGTGCGCGAAGTTGAAGATCCCCATCATGCTGGCGATCACGCCCAGGCCCAGCACGATCAGCACCATCACCGAGGTGAAGGCGAGGATGTCGAAGGCGAAGCGGACGACGAACTCGATCATGCGGTGACCGTCCGTTGACCGCGCGAAGGCGCCGCGCCGGCCAGGGGCTCGTGCGCAGGCACGGCGTCAGTACCAGCCGGGCTTGACGCCCGAGCCGAGCATGGTGTCGTAGGTGTCGGTGCGGCGGTCGCGCAGGATCTGGTTGAAGTCGTTCCAGTTGCGCTTGCGGCGCGCCTCGGAGAGGTTCAGGTCCGCGACGATCGTCTCGGGCTCGGTGCGGCTCGCGGGCCCCGCGACCGGCCAGCCGGTATACGAGCAGATCAGCGAGCAGCCGAGGAAGGGCTGGCCGCGCTCGGTGCCGACCCGGTCGGCCGCGGCGATGAACACCGAGTTCACATGGGCCGCGCCCATCGCCAGCACGTTGGCCATCGCCGGCTGCTTCGGATCCTGCCCGGGGATCGGCACCCAGTTGGTCGGCACGCAGACGATGTCGGCGCCCTGCAGCGCACACAGCCGGTAGGCCTCGGGGAACCAGCCGTCATAGCAGATCAGCATGCCGATGCGGCCGATCGGCGTGGAATACACCGGGAAGCCCAGGTCGCCCGGCTCGAAGAACAGGTTCTCGGCCGCCCACAGGTGCATCTTGCGGAAGCTGCCGATGTGGCCGTCGGGGCCGATCAGCACCGCCGAGTTGTAGAGCTTCTGACCGACGCGCTCGGCGATGCCGGCCACGATGTACGCGTCATGGCGCTTGGCGGCGGCCATCCACGCGCGGCTCGCGGGCCCGTGCGGGATCTCCTCGGCCAGCGAGTACGCCTCGTCGCGCGTCTCGAACACGTAGCCCGAGCTCGCGAGCTCGGGCAGCACCATGAGCTTCGCGCCCTGCGCGGCGGCCGCGTCGATGCGCGCGACGCTGTCGGCGATGTTCGCCTCCAGGGCGCCGACGCGCGGCTCCATCTGGATGCAGGCGACCCGGACCGGGCTCTCGGCGGGGTTCGTGGGGCTCATGTCGGGTGGGCTCGCGAGAAGAGGGCGTGAGGGAGCATGCGCGCTCGGCGCGTCAGCGCGGCGGCTGCTTCGTGGTCCAGTCGGCCGTCCGCTCGTAGGCGCGCGCGATCCGAAGGATCCGCGCCTCGCCGAACGGGCGACCGATCACCTGGAAGCCGGTCGGCAGCCCGCCGCGGCCGAAGCCGCTGGGCACCGAGACCGAGGGCAGCCCGGTGACGTTGGCGGGCGCCGACAGCCGGATGAAGACCGACGATGCGGCCTCCTCGGTGCCGTCGGCCCAGGTGACCGAGGCCTGGTCGCGCCGCGTGGCGACCGCCGCGACCGACGGGCCGATGATCGCGTCGAGGCCGTCGAACATCGTCTTCCAGGCGGCCTGCATCACCGTGCGCATGCGCAGCGCCGCGATGTAGTCGACCGCGGGCACCATCAGGCCGGCCTCGAGGAAGGTGCGCACGTCCGGCTCGTAGAGATCGGCACGCTCGCGGATCATCGTGCGGTGGTACGCCGAGGCCTCGGGCATGCAGAGACCGAACTCGACCGAGGCGATCAGCTCGGGCATCGGGATCTCGACGTCGATGATCTCGGCGCCCTCGGCCTTCAGGCGCGCGATCGCCTCGCGGGTGTTGCGCTCGACCTCGGGCTCGACGTGATCGAAGAAGAAGTTGGTCGGCACGCCGATGCGCAGGCCCTTGACGCCCTGCTCGAGCTCGGCCGTGTAGTCGGCGACCGGCACGTCGGCGCTGCCCGGGTCGCGGGCGTCGTAGCCGGCGAGCGCGCCGAGCGTCACCGCGCAGTCGCCGACGGTGCGGGCGAGCGGGCCGGCATGGTCGAGCGACCAGGACAGCGAGGCGATGCCGGCGCGGCTGACGCGGCCGTAGGTGGGCTTCAAGCCCGCGGTGCCGCAGAGCGCGGCCGGGATGCGAATCGAGCCGCCGGTGTCGGTGCCCATGGCCATGAAGCAGCCACGCGCGGCCAGCGTCGCGCCCGAGCCGCCGCTCGAGCCACCGGGGATGTGCTCGACGTTCCAGGGATTGCCGGTGGTGGGCGTGGCGATGCCGTAGGCGAACTCGTGGGTGTGGGTCATGCCGACGATGACCGCGCCGGCCTGCGAGAGCCGCTCGACGCAGGCCGAGTCGGCGGTGGCGCGGTGGTCGTGGCGCACCCGCGAGCTGCAGGTGGTCGGCAGGCCGGCGACGTCGTACAGGTCCTTGACCGCGACCGGCACGCCGTGGAGCTCGCCGCGCCACTGCCCGGCCATGATCTCGCGCTCGGCCTGGCGCGCCGCGGCCATCGCGCGGTCCTCGGTCAGGCGCGCGTAGGCGACGTAGCGCGGCTCGTCCGCCTTGATCTTCGCGAGCGAGCGCTCGGCGAGCTCGACCGGCGAGATCCTGCGGGCGCGCAGCTCGGCCGCGACCTCGCGCAGCGACAGGTCCAGGACGTCGGCCATGTCAGCGCTCCGTCCACTGCGCGCGGAACGCGATCGCCGGCGGCGTCTCGCCCGGCTCGCCCCGATGCAGTGCATCGAGCAGCGCGTAGAAGCCGTCCATGGCTGGCACGAGTTGTGCGATCCGTTCGGGACTCAAGTCGAGGTCTGCGAGTCGGGCCGCCGCTTCGAGCAGCTTCGGATCGGTCGGAACGCGCTGGGCCATGTCGATCACTTGCCTGGGAAAGTATTCGAGCCATGCTACGTCAGCCGTTCGAAGCGCGTCAACAGCACGGCGCCGGAACCCGCCCCTCAGTCTTTAGGACTATGCTGGGGGTCGTACGATCCTGTGTCGTGACTGCGTCCGACCCCCGCATCCCAGCGGAGAGCGAGGCATCGACGTGAAGCCCAGCGAGGCCTTCGGCAGCAAGCTGCTGCGCCGCTCCCGCGAGGGTCGGCGCGTGCCGTTCAACGTCGGCCTGCTGCTGCCGACCTCGGGCGCGATGGGCATGCTCGGGCCGTGCGCGTACGCCTGCGCGCGCCTCGCGCGGGACATGTGGAACCAGCAGGGCGGCGTCGACGGCCGCGAGGTGCGCCTGACGCTGCTGAACTCGAGCGAGACGGCGCGCGGCCTCGACGACGAGGTGCGCGAGCTGGTCGACACGCGCAGCGTCGATGCGCTGGTCGCGCTGTCGAACACCGACGTCTGCCGTCGCATCGCGCAGGTGGTCGATGCACGCGTGCCGCTGATCTACACGCCGATGTTCGAGGGCAGCGGCCTGCCGGAGTGGGTGCATGCCATCGGCGAGACCCCCGAGCGGCAGCTGCTGCCGGCGATCGACTGGATGTCGACGCGCTACCGGCCGCGGCGCTGGTATCTCCTCGGCAACGACTACTCGTGGCCGCGCGCCACCCACCGCATCGCGATCCCGTTCGTGCGCTCGCGCGGCGGCGAGGTGGTGCGCGAACGCTACGTGGCGCTCGGCGAGCGCGACTACTCGGCGGTGATCGAGGACATCGTCGAGACCCGTGCCGAGATCGTGCTGGTCTCGCTGCTGGCGGGTGACGCGGTCCACATGTGCCGCGAGTTCGAGCGCGCCGGGCTGGGCGGGCGCGTGCTGCGGCTGTCGATCTGCCTCGAGGAGAACGCGGTGCTCGGCGTCGGCCACGAGAACACCGACGGCATGTTCGTGGCGGCCGGCTACTTCGCCGCGCTCGAGTCGGACGTGAACGGCGCGTTCAAGGAGCGCTACCTCGGGCAGTTCGGCGAGCGTGCGCCGGCGCTGAACTCGGCGTCGCAGTCGGTCTACGAGGGCTTCGTGCACCTGCACCGGCAGGCGCACGCGGGCACGAGGCAGGCCGCGAAGCGGCCGGGGCTGCCGGGCGTGCGCGACGACCGGCGCGAGGCCTACGACGCGGGCCGCAATCCGATCTTCCTGGGCGAGGTGCAGGGACTGGGCATCCACCCGGTCCGCAGGCTCATCGGTGAGCCTGGATGAACGCGTCGAGCAGCTCGCGCAGCTGCGCCTGACGCTCGGGGCCGAACGCGCGACCGAGCCGGTCGCGGTGCTCGCGCATCTCGTCCTGCAGCGCGGCCACCTTCTGCAGCCCGAAGTCCGAGATGTGCAGGATCACGCGGCGCTGGTCGAGCGGATCGGCCGAGCGCTGCACCAGCGCGGCCTCGGTCAGGCGGTCGACGAGCTTGCTGATGGCCGGCAGCTGCATGCCGGTCTGCTCGGCGAGCTCGGACATCGAGCGGCCGCGCTCGTCGGCCAGCACCTCGAGGGCCCGCCAGAACTCGACCGGGATGCCCTCGGCGCCGACCATGCGGCGCAGCTCGGTGGTGGCCTGACGGTTCGCCTGGTTGAGCAGGCTGTGCAGCGTCGGGCCGGTCGGAGGGCTCTTCTTGCTTCGGGTCGCCATGGGACGGGGCAGCGGATCGGCGGCTGCACGCGCGCGGTGCAATCCGGCCCGGAGGGGCACCAAAGTATAGCCGAGGCGCCCACGCGAGGGCGCGCGCACCGGCGCGGTCTATGATCGATGCAACCCCGGAGTGATCGCCATGTGGACCGACCTGCTTCAGACCCACGGCTACTGGATCCTCGCGCTCGGCTGCCTGCTCGAGGGCGAGACGGTCCTGATCCTCGCCGGGTACGCCGCGCACCGCGGCCTGCTCGACCCGGTCCTGGTGCTGGCGATCGCCTCGCTGTCGGGCTTCGCCGGCGACCAGGGCTTCTTCTGGCTCGGCCGGCGCCACGGCGCCGGCGTGATCGCGCGCTTCCCGTCGGTGGCGCGGCAGTCCGAGCGCATGCAGCGGCTGATCGAGCGCTGGCACGAGGCGGTGATCGTCGGCGTGCGCTTCGCCTACGGGCTGCGCATCGCGGGCCCGATCCTGATCGGCGCGTCCGCCGTGCCGGCCGCGCGCTTCGCCGCCTTCAATGCGCTGGGCGCGGTGCTGTGGGCGACGACGATCGGCGGCATCGGCTGGGGGTTCGGCGCGGCTGCGGAGGCGGCGCTCGGGCGGATGCATGCGATCGAGGGCCGGCTGCTCGCCGGCCTCGTCGGGGTGCTGCTCGCGGCGGCGCTCGTGCGGGCGGTGCTGCATCGGCGCGCGGCGCGGGCGGCCCGCGCGGACTCGCGCGCGCCTTGAGCGCCTCCGACCCCACCCCCGCCCCGCAGCCCTCGAGGCTCGCCGGGGCCGCGGCGCAGCTCGGGCCGGGGCTGATCACCGGGGCGGCCGACGACGACCCGAGCGGCATCGCCACCTACTCGCAGGCGGGCGCGCAGTTCGGCTACGCGATGCTGTGGACGATGGTGTTCACGCTGCCGCTGATGGCCGCGATCCAGATGGTCAGCGCGCGCATCGGCTTCGTGACCGGGCGGGGCCTGGCGCGCAACGTCGCGCGCCACGCGCCGCGCCCGGTGCTGGTGACGGTCGTCGGCCTGCTGGTGATCGCCAACACGCTCAACATCGCCGCCGACCTCGCGGCGATGGCCGAGGCGCTGCGCCTGGTGTTCGGCGGCCCGGCCCAGGCCTACGCGGTGGCGCTCGGCCTGGGGAGCGTCGGGCTGCAGGTGGCCCTGCCCTACGCCCGCTACGTGCGCGTGCTCAAGTGGCTGACGCTCGCGCTGCTGGCGTACGTGGCGGTGGCCTTCAGCGTGCATGTCGACTGGCCCCGGGTGGCCGCGCAGCTGGTGAGCCCCGACCTGCCGGGCGGCCACGACACGCTGCTGATGCTGGTGGCGGTGTTCGGCACGACCATCAGCCCCTACCTGTTCTTCTGGCAGGCCGCGCAGGAGGTCGAGGAGCGGCACGCAAGCGCCGGTCACGGGCGCTCGCGCGAGGCGGTGCGCGCGCACCTGCGACACATCCGCGTCGACACGATCGTCGGCATGGCGTTCTCCAACCTGGTCGCGTTCTTCATCATCCTGTCGACGGCGGCGACGCTGCACGCCTCGGGCATCACCGACATCCAGACGTCGGCGCAGGCCGCCGAGGCGCTGCGTCCGCTGGCGGGCGACGCGACCTTCCTGCTCTTCGCGCTCGGCATCGTGGGCACCGGGCTGCTGGCGGTGCCGGTGCTCGCCGGATCGGCCGCGTACGCGGTGACCGAGGCCCTCGGCTGGCGGGGCAGCCTGGACCTCAAGCTCGCGGACGGCCAGGGGCGCGGCTTCTACGGCGTGCTCGCGGCGGCCACGCTCGGCGGCCTGGTGCTGTGCTTCACCGAGACCGATCCGGTCAGGGAGCTGTTCTGGTCGGCGGTGCTCAATGGCGTGGTCGCGGTGCCGATCATGGCGACGATGATGGTGCTGGCCGGCCGGCGCGAGGTCATGGGCGAGCATGTCATCGGGCCGTGGCTCAAGACGCTAGGGTGGACCGCGACCGCGGTGATGACGGCGGTGGTGGGCGCGATGCTGGCGACGGCGTGAGCGGCGCGCCGCGCGCCCTGCCTCAGCCCGGATCGAGCTCGCGCCGGAGCGCCGCGACCAGCCCCTGGCGCTGCTGCGCGCGCGGCCCGAGCTTGGCCGCGGTCTGCTGGACCAGCAGGTGCAGCATGCTCGCGGCGGCCATGCCCGAGAAGCCGTGCTCGGCGCTCGAGCAGTGCACCGGCAGCACGACCTGTGCATGGCGCCGGGCCCATGCGACGCTGCGCACGTCGACCACCGCGAGCACCCGCATCCGCGTGGCTGCAGCGTGCGTGACGATCTGGTCGATCGCCTGCACTCGCGCCTGCGTCAGCACCACCAGCAGGCAGTCCTTGGGGGCGCCGAGCGCCAGCTCCTCGGCCCACAGGCCGCCGGCGGGCTGCAGCGCGAACACGTCGGGACGGATCCGCGCGAGCTGCGGCCGCACGTATCGCACCAGTCCGTCGTCGAGCCCCATGCCGAGCAGCCACACCCGCGGGGCGCCGGCCAGCAGTGCCGCCGCCGCACGCAGCGTGTCGCCGCGCAGCGCCTCGAAGGTCCGCGCGAGGCTCTCGGACTCAGCCTGCAGGTGCGCGGCGACCGAGGGCGCACCCCGCATCGGCCTCGGCGCGCCGTCGCCGCGCGCCTGGAACGGCGGCGCGAGGTTGCGCTCCTGGCGCGCCTGCAGCCTCACCTCGTCGAAGCCCGCATAGCCGAGACGCCGGAAGAGGCGGGCCGCGGTCGCCTTCGACACCCCGGCGCGCGCAGCCATCTCGGACGCCGAGTAGGCGACCAGGTCGTCCGGGTGCTCGAGCAGCAGCGCTGCGAGCTGGCGCTCGCTCGGCGACAGCGTCTCGTAGTGCTCCTGGATGGCGAGGGTGAGGCGGGTCGACATGGACGGGCGGGGCGGGGTGCAGCGGCATTATCGGCGCTGCGGCGAGCGGCGCGGCCGCGGCCGCGGCGGCCGCACCGCCTGGCTGGAACGCCGGTTTCATGTTAGCGTGTTCCTGAAACTTCGGTAACCGCGACCGTCCCGCCTCGACCGTCCCGCCTCGACCCACCTGCCGTGTCCGACCGCCCTGTCCGCCGCCTGTCCCGCCCCGTGCCGCAATCGCGGCACGAGGTCTGGGAGGACCTGCGGTCCGTCGCGCGGCCGGACTCGCGCTTCCACCAGCGCTTCTCCGAGTTCATCCCCGACTTCGACGGCTCCGGCGCGGCGATCGACCGGCTGCTCGACGCGCTCGGCGCGCCGGCCGGTCGCCACGTGTTCGTCACGCCGGACAACAGCCTGGTCGAGCTGCGGCGGCGGCTGATCGCCGCCGGTGCGAGCGTGGTGGTGGCGAGCTACAACCTCGCGCGCGGCTTCCTGCACCTGCCGCCCCGTTCGGTACCCCGCGGCCAGGCGCTGTTCGCCGCGTGGCTCGACGGACTCGAGCACTTCGGCCGGCCGCTGGACCTCGCCGGCATGTCGGCGCTCGGCCGCTTCGACTGGGTCATCACCGGCGCGTCGGCCGTGGCCTCCAGCGGCGTGCGCTTCGGCCGGGGGCACGGCTACTTCGACCTGGAGTGGCGGCTGTTCGGCGAGCTCGGCCTGGTCGACGAGGCCACGCCGATCGCCGCCGTCGTGCACGACACGCAGCTGCTCGAGCAGCCGCTGATGGCGAGCGCCGACGACGTGCCGGTCGACCTGATCCTGACTCCGACGCGCACGCTGTGCGTCGCCCGTACCGAGCCGCGACCGCGCCGCATCGACTGGACGCGCATCGAGGACACGCAGCTCGAGTCGATGCCGCCGCTGCGCGAGCTGCGTCGCGCGCTCGGTCTCGACTGACCCGGCCCGACGACCGATCGATTCCATCCGTCCCCTTCTTCACGCTGTCGCTTCGCCACGCCGCACCGCTCGCCCCGCAGCCCTCCATCCTCTCGACCCTCCCCCGATACCAGGAGCCTCGCCATGTCTGTGTCACGTCGCCGATTCATCGGATCCGCCGCCGCGCTCGGCCTGTCGTCCCCGCTCGCCGCACGCGCCCAGGCGCTGCGGCCGCTGACGCTGCAGGCCGCGTGGATCAACGACGCCGAGTTCATGGGCTACTTCATCGCGATGGAGAAGGGCTGGTACAAGGACGAAGGCCTGGAGCTGAAGTACCTGCCCGGCGGACCCGACGTCGTCCCCGAGGCATCGGTGCTGTCGAAGAAGGCCGACGTCGCGCTGTCGACGGTCGAGACGGTGGTCAAGGCGATCACCACGCAGAAGGCGCCGCTGGTGATCATCGGTGCGCAGTACCAGAAGAACCCGATCGGCGTCGTCAGCCTCGCGACCCGGCCGATCCGCACGCCGAAGGACCTGATCGGCAAGACCATCGCGGTGCCGCCGGTCAACCGGCTCACCGTCGAGGCGATGCTCAAGCTCAACGGCATCGACACGTCCAAGGTCCGGATCGTGCCGTACGCGTACGACCCGACGCCGCTGCTCAAGGGCGAGATCGACGCCTCGCTCGACTTCACCACCAACGTGCCCTTCACGATCAAGACCAAGGGCGCGGAGGCAACCAGCTTCCTGCTGGCGGATTTCAAGCTGCCGCTGTTCAACGACGTGGTGGTGGTGACGAAGCAGACGCTGGCCACCCGGCGGGCCGACCTGATCGGCTTCCTGCGCGCGAGCCGCAAGGGCTGGGACGAGAACTTCAAGGACGCCGGCGCCTACCCGCCGAAGTACGCCGACAGCTGGTTCAAGGGCACCGGCCGCTCGATCGACAACGAGGTGTACTTCAACGGCGCGCAGAAGTCGCTCATCCAGCATCCCAAGGGCGTGTTCACGATGAGCGAGGAGTCGATCAAGGCCTGCATCGACGCGCTCAAGGCGGTCGACGTGAAGGCCGACCGCTCGCACTTCGACACCACGCTGCTCGAGAAGGTCTGAGCGGCCGATGGCGGCGGGCGGCATCCGGCTCGAGGCGCTCGCGCGCTCCTTCGCGCGGCCGGACGCGCCGCCGCTGCGGGTGCTCGACCGCGTGTCGCTCGAGCTGGCGCCCGGCTCGTTCACCGCGCTGATCGGCCCGTCGGGCTGCGGCAAGTCGACGCTGCTGCGGCTCGTCGCCGGACTCGACGAGCCCGACGGCGGCCGCGTCGCCATCGACGGCGAGCCGCCGCGTGCGCTGCAGCGCGCGGGGCGGCTGGGCATCGCCTTCCAGGACGCGGCGCTGCTGCCCTGGCGCTCGGTGCTCGAGAACGTACGGCTGCCGCTCGACGTGACCGGTCGCCCGGGCGAGGACGCAGATGCGCGGATCGCATCGCTGGTGGAGCTGGTGGGGCTGCGCGGCTTCGAGCGCGCGCGTCCGGCGCAGCTGTCGGGCGGCATGCGCCAGCGCGTGGCGATCGCGCGCGCGCTGGTCACGCGGCCCGACGTGCTGCTGCTCGACGAGCCGTTCGGTGCGCTCGACCAGATCCTGCGCCGCACGATGAACGTCGAGCTGCAGCGGATCTGGATGGAGCGCGCCACGACCACGGTGCTGGTCACGCACGGCATCGACGAGGCGGTCTTCCTCGCCGACCGCGTGGTCGTCATGCACGGCGACCCGGGCCGGATCGCGGCGATCGTCGAGGTGCCCTTCGAGCGGCCTCGCGACGTGACCCTGTTCGCGCTGCCGGCGTTCCATGCTGTCGCGGACGCCGTGGCCGAGGCCCTGTACCGGCACGCGCGGACGGTGCGATGAGCCGGCGCTCCGGCCCGACGCCGGCATGAGCGGCACCGCGCCGGGCCGGTGGCGCCACGACCGGCTGCCCACGCTCCTCGGGCTGCTGCTGCTGCTCGCCGCGTGGGAACTGGCCGGCCGCGGCGCATGGGTCGCGGGCGGTGCCCTGCCCGCACCTTCGCAGATCGGCGTCCAGGCCTGGGCAGACCGCGCGGACTATCCGGCGCACCTGCTCGGCACGCTGCGCACGGCGGCGCTCGGCTTCGTGATCGGCAACGCCGTCGCGATCGCGTTCGGGCTGCTGTTCGTGATGTGGCGGCCCGCCGAGCGACTGATGGCCGGCGTCAACGTGACGGTGTTCGCGATGCCGGCGATCGCGCTGGTGCCGATCCTGGTGATCGCGCTGCCGGGCGATGCCGCGCGCGTCGTGCTCGCGGCGGTCTCGGTCTATTACCCGACGATGGTCGCGGTGGTGCTGGGGCTGCGGCAGGCCGACCCGCGGCTGTGCGACCTGGTCCGCACCTACGGCGGCGGCGAGTGGACGATCCTCTGGCGCGTGCGGCTGCGCGGCGGGCTGCCGACCCTGCTGTCGGGGCTGCGCGTGGCGGCGCCGGCCGCGGTGCTCGGCTCGCTGCTGGCCGAGTTCGGCAGCGGCGCGAGCGCCGGGCTCGGCACCTACCTGATCGGCTCGCTCGGGCGTGCCGACCCGGCGCGGCTCTGGGGCATCGGCCTGGCCGCGACCGCGATCTCGGCGCTCGCGTACGGCGCGGTGAGCCTGGCGGCCACGCGCTTCGCGGGCGACACGGTGTCGGCCTCGACGCCGCTCGGCCTGGGCGACGGCGCCACCGCGCGCGAGCCGCGCGGGCGGCGCGTGACGATCGCCGTGGCCGCGGCTGCGCTCCCGCTGGCGCTGTGGTGGGCGTGCACCGTCGCGTTCGAGGCGATGGGGGTATCGGAGGTGGTGTTCCGCACGCCCGCCGGTGTCCTCGAGCACCTGCTGTGGGCCGAGGAGGCCGGCGAGAACATGTCGCGGCTCGTCGGCGCGCTCGTGCAGACGCTGCCGCTGGCGGTGCTCGGCCTGCTCGCCGGCCTGGCGTTCGCGCTGGTGCTGGCGATCGTGGCCACCGTCTGGCCGCCGCTGGGCGCGACGCTGCTGCCGGTCTCGCTCGTCACGCAGTCGATGCCGCTGGTCGCGCTGACGCCGCTGGTGGTGCTGGTGGTCGGGCGCGATGCGGCCGCGATCCTCGCGATCACCGTGTCGGTGACCTTCTTTCCGGCCTACGTGACGATCGCGCAGGGCCTGGCACTGGTGCCCGCGAGCGTTCGCGACCTCGTGCGCGCGTACGGAGGCGGACCCGGCGCCTGGCTGCGTCGGGTGGCGATTCCGTGGTCCGCGCCCCACCTGTGCGCGGCGATGCGGCTGGCGGCGCCGCGCGCGGTCCTCGGCGCGATGATCGCCGAGTGGCTCGCCACCGGCACCGGGCTGGGCAACCTGCTGAACGAGGCGCGCGGCATGCTGGACTACGGCACGGTCTGGAGCGTCGCGGTGGCCTCGGTGCTGGCCGCGATCGGCCTGCACGCGCTGGCCGCGGCGATCGAGCGCCGCGTGCTCGCGCGCTTCGCATCGGGCGGCGGCGGATGACCCGCCCGCCCACGCATTTCCTGGAGAGCCTGTGCATGACCGATTCCGTCGACCACAAGGGCAGCGTGCGCGAGCGCGTGTTCCGCGAGCTGCGCCGCGTCGCGCTGCCCGACAGCCGATTCCACTTCGACTTCGCCGAGTTCATCGCCGACTTCGTGGGCAGCGACGCCGCCACCGACCGGCTGATGGCCCACCGCGCCTACCGCGACGCGCGGCTGCTGTTCATCACGCCGGACAACTGCCTCGAGGCGTTCCGCCATCGGACGCTGCTCGACGGCAAGCGGGTGCTGATCACCACCTACTCGATCCGCCGCGGCTTCTGGCTGCTCGACCCGGCGACGATCCCGCCCGATCGGCTGCTCTACGCATCGACGCTCGACGGCATGGAGCGGCACGCGACGCCGCTCACGCTCGCGCAGATCCGCGAACGGCTGCCGCGCGTCGACTGCATGATCACCGGGACCGGCGCGATCAACGAGGCCGGCGTGCGCTTCGGCAAGGGGCACGGCTTCTTCGACGCCGAGTGGGGCATGCTGCACCGGATCGGCGTGATCGACGCGACGACCCCCGCGGCCGCGCTGGTCCACGACTGCCAGGTGCTGACCGAGACCCTGTACCCCGAGGTGTTCGACACCGTGGTGGACACCATCTTCACGCCCACGCGTACGATCGAGGTGAGCAACCCGCACAAGCCGGAATGCGGCATCGTCTGGGACCTGCTCGATCCGGTGATGTACGACACCATCCCGCCGCTGCAGGAGCTGCGGGCGATGGAGTCCGGGCTGCCCGCGCGCGGGTGATGCCCCCAAGGAGCTGACGATGACCGATCGCGCCCTCGATCCCCTCGATCCCCTCGACCCCGATCTCGCCCGCCTGCTGCGCACCATGCCCAAGGCCGAGCTGCACGTGCACATCGAGGGCACGCTCGAGCCCGAGCTGATATTCGAGCTCGCGCAGCGCAACGGCGTCGCGCTGCCCTATCCGTCGGTCGAGTCGCTGCGGGCCGCCTATGCGTTCACCGACCTGCAGAGCTTCCTGGACCTGTACTACGCGGGTGCCTCGGTGCTGCTCGCCGAGTCGGACTTCTTCGACATGGCGATGGCCTACTACCGGCGGGCGGCGGCCGACGGCGTGGTGCATGCCGAGCTCTTCTTCGATCCGCAGACGCACACCGACCGCGGCGTGCCGATGGCCGCGGTGATCGGCGGGCTGTGGCGCGCCCGTGCGGAGGCCGAGCGCACGCTCGGCATCACCAGCGAGCTGATCCTGTGCTTCCTGCGGCACCTGTCCGAGGCGGCGGCGTTCGAGACGCTCGAGGCGGCCATGCCGTTCCGGGACCGCTTCGTGGGCGTCGGGCTCGACTCGAGCGAGCGCGGCCATCCGCCCGAGAAGTTCGCACGGGTGTTCGCGCGCGCCGGCGAGCTCGGCCTGCACCGCGTCGCGCACGCGGGCGAGGAAGGCCCGGCCGAGTACGTGCGCACCGCGCTCGACCTGCTGCACGTCGAGCGGATCGACCACGGCGTGCGCGCGGTGGACGATCAGGCGCTGGTCGAGCGGCTCGCGCGCGAGCGGATCCCGCTCACCGTGTGTCCGCTGTCGAACGTGAAGCTGTGCGTGTACGGCTCGATGGCCGAGCACGCGCTGCCGGCGCTGCTCGCGCGCGGGGTCTGCGTGACGGTGAACTCGGACGACCCGGCGTACTTCGGCGGCTACCTGTACGCGAACTACGAGGCGCTGTTCGCGGCGCATCCGGCGATGGGGGTGCGGGAGGCTCGGAGGCTGGCGGCGAATTCGCTGGAGGCGAGCTTTGTGGGGGCGGGGAGGAAGGCGGTTTGGTTGGGGCGGTTGGAGGAGGTGTTCGCGGGGGGGTGATTGGGGGTTTCGGTCGGGGGGCGCGCTCGGTCGACGGTTGGCGCGCGGCGCCGCTGCCCTTCAGGCCGCCGCTTCCTCCGAGGCCCGCACCCCGGGCTTCGCCCGGGGTCCCCGTCTCGCGCAGGCGCCCGACGGGCCGGGGCAAGAACTCGCCCCCTGCGGGGGCTCAAACAGCTTGCCCCTGAAGTCCGGCCTGCGGCCGGACTTCACCCGTCGGACGCCTGCGCGAGACGGTGCGGCCCACTCGGTGCGCGACGGCCTGAAGGGCAGCGACGCCGAGAGACGGGGGTGTGCGTGCGCCGGCGTTCAGGCGATGGTCGGTTCGTTACTCACCACACTTTTTTTGGGTGAGAGGTTTCTCGTGCCACCGTGGTCTCGCCCGTCGTCGCTCGGGGGCGGGCATCGCGGAGTGTGAGGCCGCGCCGCGAGGTGGGGGGTTGCGACGGGTATCGGTCGGCGCAGCCGACCGATAGACACCATGGTCGCCCTCAGCTTCGACGGTGGCCGGTCAACCTCACACGCTTCGTAGGTTGCGCGGCGAGCCGCGCCGAGCTACATGCCGAGACATCAGTCAGCGGCA
>JAPLQE010000049.1 GCA_026399835.1 Burkholderiales bacterium
ACACCCTCAGCCTCAACAAAAACGTTCCCGCGGGAACGTCGCGCCGAGCCGCCTTCGCGCTGCGGCGGCGACACACCGCCGCCGCAGCGCCGCATCGACGCCGTTGCCAGGTACGCGAGTGAATGGTTCACGCCTTCTCAGGGCGCGACGATCACTCAGGCGGCCGCGGCCATCGCGGGCTGCAGGGACCAGAAGGCGCTCGACGGCACGTGGACCAGTTGCGCCGCGGTGCGTCCGCTGGCCCGCACGTGACGCGCGACCAGCTCGAAGCCCAGCGAGTAGCCCGCGTGCCTCGGCAGCCCGCGCTCGGGCGCACCGAAGAACCACGCGCGATGGTCGTAGTCGCGCGCGTCGAGACGTCGGCGGGCCGTCGCCTCGACCTCGGCCAGCTCGGACGCGTCGAGCGCACGCGCCCAGAACGGCGGCACGCCGCCGCGAAAGCCGGTCTCGAACACGCAGGCCAGGCCTTCGCTCACCAGCGCCTCGCCGAGCGTCAGTCCGTAGCCCGGACGGGTCCAGCGTGCGCAGTGGTGCAGCTCGTGCGCGAGCATCGCGATCAGCTCCTCCTCGCCCGCGGCCTCGACCCACGGATGCACAGGATCGATCCACACATCGATGCGGTCCGCCGCCCAGGCCCGCGCGCCGATGCCGGTCTCGCGGATGGTGCGGGACGGATCCACGCCGACCGCGACCACGACGCGGTGCTGGAGCGGCAGCATCGGCAGCACCTGTCGCTCGGCGAGATGCAGGACCCGCTCCAGGAAGCCGCGAAGGCGGATCATCCGGTCCGGGTCCTGTCCGCTGGAGGCGGGTTCGAAGAAGTCGAGCTGGAGCGGCATGGCGTTCGATCCGCTGCGAACGGATCCGTCGGAGGGTGCCGGCCCGAACCCCCGGTCCGACATGGGTTCCATGGTAGAGGTGCGACCGCTCTCCGCCACGGCCGCCGGTCGGGCACGGGACCCGTCCGGCGGCGGACCGTGTCTGCGCCGCGGGGATCATGGCGGTGTCGGCCCGCCGGTCAGTCGAGCGCGGGCAGCAGCCGCGCCACCCACAGCGGCTGTGCATGCGCCGCGCGGAAGAAGCCGAAGTGACCGATGCGGCGCAGGCCGACCTCGCGGGGCGCGATCCGGTCGAGTCGCATCGGCGCGTTCGTGTACAGCGCGTGCAGCGAAGCGATGCTGCGCGCCGACATCATCTCGTCGTCGGTGAAGGACAGCGAGACGATCGGCGTGCGCACCGCGTCGAACCGCTCTCGCGCGGCGGCGCCCTCGGCGCCCGCGACATAGTCCGGGGACAGGCACCAGCGCCGCCACTGCCGGATCACGCCCTCCGGCAGGTCGCCGACCATGCCGAGCCGGCGGCCCGGGAAGTAGCCGAACACCGGCGTGAGGAGCGGCGCCGCCACCCACCACAGCAGCCACACCTTGCGGCGCAGCGCCGGCACGTTGTCGCGCCAGTAGCCGCTGCCGGCGGCCACCGTGACGATGCGCTCGATGCGGTCGCGGTTCGGCACGAAGGGCAGGATCTGGCCGCCGAGGCTGTGGCCGATCCAGTGCAGCGGGCGGCCGGGCGCGAGCGCCGCCGCCGCATCCACCATCGCCGCGCAGTCGAGCCTCGCCCAGTCCAGGATGTCGGTGCGGAACCCGCGCAGCCCGCCGCGGCGCGAGTCGCCCATGCCGCGGTAGTCGAAGGTCGCGACCGCGAAGCCCTGCCCGACCAGCCATCGTGCGAAGTCGTCGTAGTAGGACTGCGGCACGCCCATCGCGGGGACCACGAGGACGGCGGCACGCGGCGCGTGCGCGGGCACCCGGAAGCGGGCGGCGATCGGATGGCCGTCGGCCGCGGGAACGTCGCGCCCGATCGGTTCCGGAGCGGGCGGGTCGTGGCTCACCGGGAGACCTTTTGGTTGTAGACCGGTCGGTATAATAACAACCGATCCCCGGGGCGCGTCAATGCCCGGGGCCCACGCGTTACGATCCCGGCCATGGCCCGTCCCCGCATCGACCCCGAGCATCCCGACAGCCCGGCCCGCGCGATCGCCGCCGCGATGGCGACGCTGCTGCGCCGGCGCGGCTACCACGGCGCCGGGCTCAACGAGGTGGTGGCCGAGAGCGGCGCGCCGCGCGGCTCGGTCTATCACCACTATCCGCAGGGCAAGGACGCGATCGGCGCGGCCGCGGTGCGGCTGGTCGGCTCGGGCGTGCTGCGGGCGCTGGGCGGCGGCACACATGGCGGCGGCGCGCCCCGCGCCGCAGGCCGCACGCCGCGCGAGGCGCTCGGCGTGATCGCATCGCAGCTGTCGGGCTGGCTGCAGCGCTCGGGTTTCGACGAGGGCTGCCCGGTGGTGGGCGCGGCGCTCGCGCTCGGCCCCGATACGCCGCTCACCCGCGAGGCCTGTGCCGAGGCCTTCGGAGGCTGGGTCGAAGCGCTCGCCGCGGTCTATCGCGACGGCGGCATCGCGCCGGCGCGCGCCGCGCCGCTCGCACGGCTGTCGATTGCGGCACTGGAAGGCGCGGTGGGCCTGTGCCGCGCGCAGCGCTCGATCGAGCCGATGCGCGAGGTCGCCGCCGAGCTCGGCGCGCTGCTCGATGCGGCCTCGGGCGCCGGTGGATCGGGCACCTCGCCGCCTGCGCGTCGCGCCCGCAGCATCCGGCGCTGACCGGTGCTGCCCGACGTTGACCGGCGGCCTGCCGGGCCGCAGGATCGGCCTTCGCGCAGCGCGGCCGCCCCGGCCCGCGACCGACGCGAACCGACCCCACGAGGAGGAGACGACATGGCGAGCATCGTTCTGGTCCACGGCGCCTGGCACGGCGGCTGGTGCTACCGCGACACCGCGCGGATGCTGCGCGCTCAGGGCCACACCGTGATCACCCCGACGCACACCGGCGTGGGCGAGCGTGCCCACCAGGCGAACGAGGCGATCACGCTCGAGACCCACGTGCGCGACGTCGTCGGCGCGATCGAGGCCGAGGAGCTGCACGACGTGATCCTCTGCGGCCACTCCTACGGCGGCATGGTGATCACCGCGGTGGCCGACCGGCTGCCGGGTCGCGTCAAGGCACTGGTCTACCTCGACGCGTTCGTGCCCGAGCACGGCCAGTCGCTGATCCAGCTCCTGGACGTGGCGCTGCCGCCCGAGGTCGCGCAGGTGTTCATCGGGGGCTTTCGCGGCTCGGCGCAGACCGATCACACCGGCATGATGGCGCCGATCCCCGCGGAGGTCTTCAACATCGCCGAGGTGAACCGCGCGTGGGTGAACCGGCGCTGCGTGCCGCAGGCGCTCGCGACCTTCGAGATGCCGGTGCTGCTGTCGGGCGGCGGGCTCGCGTCGGTCGGCCAGCGGGTCTACGTGCTCGCGGACGGCTGGGATCCCAGCCCGTTCCGGCACTTCGCGAAGCAGTGCGAGGGGCGCGCGGGCTGGTCCGTCGTGAAGCTTGCGTGCAGCCACGACGTGATGGTCGACATGCCGAGCGAGCTGGCCGACGTGCTCGCGGGTCTGGCCTGAGCCCGCGATGATCGACGTCGCCTGGTCGCTGTTCGTCGTCACCTCGCTGGTCGTGATCGCCACGCCCGGCCAGGACATGCTGCTGGTGATGTCGCGCTCGATCGCGCAGGGGCCGGCTGCGGGCGTGGTCACCGCGGCCGGCGTCGGCACCGGGCTGCTCGGCCATACCGTGCTCGCGACGCTCGGGCTCGGCGCGGTGCTCGCCGCCTCGGAGTGGGCGTTCGTCGCGCTGAAGGTGGTCGGCGCGGCCTACCTGGTGTGGCTGGGCATCGCGCTGCTGCGCACGCGCAGCGCCTCGATCGAGGTCGATGCGGCGCCGCCGCGCTCGCTGCCCCGGCTGTTCGCGGACGGCGCGCTGTCGAACCTGTCGAACCCGAAGATCGCGGTCTTCTACTTCGCGTTCCTGCCGCAGTTCGTCGCCCGCGACGCCGCCCATCCGACCCTCGCGATCGCGGTGCTCGGCACGGTGTTCGCGCTGCTGACCTTCGCGGTCAAGGGGCCGGTGGGCGCGGCGGCGGGGCTGCTGTCCGCGTGGCTGCGCCGCCGCCCGAGGGTGCTGGTGTGGGTCTACCGGTGCAGCGGGCTGGTGATGCTGGGGCTGGGGATCAGGCTGGTGATGGAGCGCCGGGGGTAGGCGGCGCTACCGCGACCTCTATGCTCGCGCGCTCCGCGCGCTGCGCCGTTCGTGGGACGGCCGGACCAGTGGTCCGGCCTGCCGTGGAACCGGGCGACTGCGTCGCCCTCTCCACGGGTCCCACTCACACCCAGGCCTGCAACACATAGTCGTAGGCCGCCTGCCCGTTCATCATGTCCACCCGCTGCAGCACGATCGCGAACGCGCCGTTCGCGCCGCGCCGCAGCGTGTGCCGGTACGAGCCGCCGAAGTGCCGCACCGTGTCGCGCCGCAGCTCCATCATCTGGAAGCGCGAGTACACCCGCAGCGTGTCGGCCTCGACCGACTCGATCACGACGTTGCCCACCAGGTGGTTGGTGCCCCAGGCCGCCGCCTGCGACCAGGCGTTCGGATGCCCGAGGCGGCCCATGCGGACCTCCATCAGCAGCCGGTCCTCGGCGAAGATCGACGGCTCGCCCAGCCAGTCGGTCTGCTCGGGCATGACCGGCATCCAGTAGACGCCGTCGTCGGCGAACAGCTCGGTCCATTCCTGCCAGCGCTTGGCGTCGAGCAGCGCCGCCTGCCGGAACAGGAAGGTCTCGACCTCGCGCTGCAGCGCCACCGAGGCGTGCGTGACATCGGGCACGTACTGCGTGGACGGACGCGCGCCGCGCCCCATGTGCTCGGGCGCGATCGACTCCGCGCCGGTCATCGACTCGACGCCCAGCGCCTCGATCACGACGCCGGTGCCGAGGGCCTTGCTGACCTGATCCTTGCTCATCGTCGTTCTCCTCAGGCGACCACGGTCTGCGCGAGCGCGGGCGCCATGTACTCGGCCCACGCGCGGAACTGGCTGCGCATCACCGCCTCGGACGTGCCGTTGTTCGAATAGATCACGCCGTCGCGCTCGGTGTCGCCGCCGTAGTTGCGGTGGAAGCTGACCCACTCGCCGCCCTTGGATTCCAGGCCCCACTGGCCCTTGGTCCAGTTCTCGAGGTCGTCGGCGTTGATCATCGTCGCCGGCGAGTTCACCAGGTTGTAGTACCAGAGCGAGCGACGGTAGATCGCCTCGGGCGCGCCCTTGAGCCGGAAGTGCCAGATCTCGGACAGCGTCTTGTTGGCAGCCATCGGACGCAGGCAGCGCAGCTGCTGCAGCGGCGACTGCACCGACAGGTACGGGTACACCAGCACGTGGTGGATGCTGCGCGACAGGTATTCCTCGGTCTTCGCCTCGCCGTAGGCGGCCTTGAGCTGCGCCTCGTGCTCGAGCGTGTCCGGGTCGGTCGGGCGCAGGCCCATGTAGCCCTTGAGGATGCCGTGGCCCTTGGGGAAGTTGACCGTCTGCACCGAGTCCCACTGGTCGAAGCTCGACGCGAAGGTCGACAGGTAGTGGAAGAACAGCGGCGCACTGCCCTGCTCGGCCTTCACCCGGTTCTCGATGCGCCGCGCCGGCACGCCGGTGCTCTGGTGGGTGACCGACGGATGCAGCGCGTCGAGCTGGTTC
Source organism: Burkholderiales bacterium (assembly GCA_026399835.1). Classification (GTDB taxonomy): domain Bacteria; phylum Pseudomonadota; class Gammaproteobacteria; order Burkholderiales; family Burkholderiaceae_E; genus UBA4615. Next base: position 5,623 of record JAPLQE010000049.1, read on the forward strand.
TCCATGAAGAACTTCCAGTTCGAGTGCTGGATCACGCGGTGGCAGACCGGCACCACCTCGACCTCGCCCACCGGAGAGCGGTCGCACATGTCGTCGAAGGCGACCTTCGCCTCGCCCAGGAACTCGGCGAGCGAGGGGCCCTCGGCCGACAGGCTCGCGAACACGAAGCCGCGGTAGCTGTCGACGCGCGCGGCGGCCTTCATGCTGCAGTCGGGGTTGTCGGTGGTCAGGCGCGTGCCCTCGTAGCCCTTCATCAGCGGGATCGCGCGCACGCGGCCGTCGAGGTGGAAGGTCCAGGCGTGGTACGAGCAGACGAAGGCGCGGCCGGTATTGCCCTTCTGGTTGCCGCAAAGCTCCACGCCGCGGTGCGGGCAGCGGTTGTACAGCACGCGCACCGAGCCGTCATGGTCGCGCACCATCACCATCGGCTGGCGGCCGATCTGCAGCGTCCAGTAGTCGCCGACCTTCGGCACCTGCGATTCGTGGCCGCAGTACACCCAGGTCTTCTCCCAGATGTGCTCCATCTCGAGATCGAAGATCGCGGGGTCGGTGTAGACGCTTCGGTGGACTCGGTCGGGTTCGACGAGCGCGGTGAGGTTCATGGCGGTGTCTCCGTGCGGGGCCCGCATCGACGGCTCGGCCGGGCGGGAACGGGTCGATCTTAACGAGCGCTCAAGCGGGACGTGCATGAATCATCTTGCCCGATCCATTGCCGCAGGTTATGTATTGGCCGTGCCGCCCGACATCGATCCCCGCCGCATCGCACAGCTCGCCGCAGCCGTGCGCTGCGGCAGCCTGACCGCCGCAGCGACCGAGCTCGGCCTCACGCAGCCCGCGCTGTCCAAGTCGATCCGCGAGCTCGAGCGCGCGCTCGGCGTGCGCGTGCTCGAGCGCGGGCGCTTCGGGGTCGCGCCCACCGAGGCCGGTGACGCGCTGGTGGCGCGCCACCGCGCGATCGAGGCCGAGCTGCGCGCGGCCGCCGACGAGATCGACGCGATCCGCGGCGCGCACCGCGGCCGGGTGGTGGTGGGCTGCGGGCCCTCGGAGGCGACCCGGCTGCTGCCGATGGCACTCGACGCGCTGCACGCGAGCGACCCCGGGCTGCGGGTGACCGTGCTCTACGGGCTGAACGAGGCGCTGATGCCGATGGTGCGCCGGGGCGAGGTCGACCTCGCGCTGTCCTCGGTGCCGCGCACCGCGTCCGACCCCGAGCTGCAGCACGAGGCGCTGCACACCGACACCGCGGTCGTGGTCGCCCACGCCGACCATCCGCTGGCCGCGCGCCGCAGCGTGAAGCCCGCCGAGCTGGCCGGTCAGCGCTGGGTGCTGGCGCGCCGCCACGAGCTCGAGCGCCGCGCCCTCGACGACCTGTTCCTGCAGGCGGGGCTGACGCCGATCGACGCCGAGGTGGAGACGACCTCGGCCGGGCTGATGAAGGCGGTGGTGCTGCAGGGTCGGCACCTGAGCTTCCTGCCGCGCGAGCTGATCCACTGGGAAGAGCGCGCGGGGCTGCTGCGACCGGTGCCGGTGGCGGCACCGCAGTGGTCGCGTGCCGTGGGCATCACGCGGCGGCGGCGCGGGCGGCTCTCTCCGGCGGCGGCGGCACTCGCCGCGGCCTTGCGCGGGGTGGCGCCGCGACTGGGCGGTCCGCGCGGCGGGCGCTGAATCAGACGCCCAGATACCGCTGCCACACCCCGCGGTCCGCATCGAGCTCGGCCGAGCTGCCGCGCCAGGCGATCGTGCCGCGCTCGACGATCACATGGCGGTCGGCGATCTGGATCAGCCGGTTCACGTACTTGTCGATGACGAGGATGGTCTGGCCGGCCTCGCGCAGCTCGCGCAGGCAGCGCCAGATCTCCTCGCGGATCAGGGGCGCCAGGCCCTCGGTGGCCTCGTCGAGGATCAGCAGCCGCGGGTTGGTGACGAGTGCGCGGCCGATCGCGAGCATCTGCTGCTCGCCGCCGGAGAGCTGGTTGCCGAGGTTGTCGCGGCGCTCGGCCAGCCGCGGGAACAGCGCATAGACGCGCGTCGCATCCCAGACGCCGCCGCGCGCCTCGCCGCCGCGGCGCGCGGCGAACGCGGTCAGGTGCTCGTCGACCGACAGGTTGGGGAACACCTGCCGGCCCTCGGGCACCACCGCGAGCCCGAGCCGCGCGATGCGATCGGCGGGCAGGCCGCGCACCTCGGTGCCGTCGAAGGCGACCCGTCCGGCGCGCGAGGCCACCAGGCCCAGGATCGAACGCACCAGCGTCGTCTTGCCCATGCCGTTGCGCCCGAGCAGGCCGACCACCTCGCCCGCGCGCACCTCGAGATCGATGCCGAACAGCACCTGGCTCGCGCCGTAGGCGGTCTCGAGGCGCTCGACCGCGAGCAGCGGCGCGGCGCTCACCGGTGCACCTCGTCGCCGAGGTAGGCGGTGATCACCTCGGGGTCGTTGCGCACCGCCTCCGGCAGCCCCGAGGCGATCACACGGCCGTTGACCAGCACCGACACCCGGTCGGCGAGCCGGAAGACCGCGTCGACGTCATGCTCCACCAGCAGCACCGTCGCCTTCGTGCGCACGCGCTCGATCAGCTCGACCATCCGCGCCGACTCCTCGGGCCCGGTGCCGGCCATCGGCTCGTCGAGCAGCAGCAGCCGCGGGCGCGTGGCGAGCGCGACACCGACCTCGAGCGCGCGCTGCTCGCCGTGCGACAGCGCCGCGGCGGGCATGTCGGCGCGCGCGGCCAGGCCGATCTCGCCGAGCAGCGCGCGGGCCTCGTCGGCGATGGCGGTGTCGCGCGCCACCGGGCGCCAGAACGACAGGTTGCGGCCGTCGCGGGCCTGCACCGCGATCGCGAGGTTCTCGACGGCACTGAAGCTGCGGAAGAGCCGCGTGATCTGGAACGAGCGGGCGAGACCGAGCTTCACGCGGCGGTGCTGCACCAGCCGCGTGACCTCGGTGCCAGCGAAGCGGATCTCGCCGTCGTCGGGCATCAGCGTGCCCGAGAGCTGCGCGATCAGGCTGGTCTTGCCGGCGCCGTTCGGGCCGATGAGCGCGTGCACCTCGCCCTCGGCGACCGCGAGCGTCACGTCGTCGGTGGCGACGACGCCGCCGAAGCGCTTGCGCAGGCCGCGCACCGAGAGCAGCGTCGTGCCGACCGCACCGGCAGACGCATGCATCGAGGACGGCACCGCGCTCACTTCGGCCCCGCCCCGCGCCCGAACGCGCGCGACACCAGCCCCACCAGCCCGCGCGGCGCGTACAGCACGATCGCGAGCAGGATCCAGCCGACCCAGAACTGCCAGTGCACGGTGTAGGCGGAGATGACCTCCTCGAGCAGCAGCAGCACGAACGCACCGAGCACGCCGCCCCACAGCGTGCCCACGCCGCCGAGGATCACCATCACCATCAGCGTGCCCGACTGCGTCCAGTGCAGCACGTTCGGGTTCACGTAGTTCTGCTGGTTCACCATCAGCGCGCCGGACAGCCCGCCCAAGGCCGCCGCGATCACGAACAGCACGAGCTTGTAGCGGAAGGTCGGCACGCCGATCGCCTCGGCGCGCACGTCGTCGTCGCGCATCGCGAGCACGATGCGCCCGAAGCGCGAGCCCATGATCCGGTGCACCGCGAGCAGCGTCCCGGCGAGGCAGGCGAGCACGACGAAGTAGAAGGTCGCGTCGTCCTTGAGGTTCAGCCCGAAGCCGAGCGAGGAGCGCAGCTTGAGGTTCAGGCCCTCGTCGCCGCCGTAGGCCTTCACGCTGTTGACCAGGTAGAACAGCATCTGCGCGAAGGCGAGCGTGATCATGATGAAGTACACGCCGCGGGTGCGCAGCGACACCGCGCCGATCACCGTGGCGAACAGCGCGGCGATGAGCATCGCGAGCGGGATGCCGATCCAGCCGCTGACCACGCCCTCGGTGATCAGGATGCCGACCGTGTACGCGCCGATGCCGAAGAAGGCCGCATGCCCGAAGGACACCAGGCCGCCGTAGCCCAGCACCAGGTTCAGGCTGGTGGCGGCGATCGCGTAGATCATCATGCGGCTGGCGACGCTGACGTAGAAGGTCGCGTCGAGCGCCTGCATCGCGAACGGGAAGGCGATCGCGGCGAAGGCCAGGGCGCCTAGTGCGATCGAGCTGAGATTCTTGCCGACTGTCGTCGGATTCACGTTCTGCTCCCACCAGTGCGCCGCAAGTATCCGGCGCCCGTTCGGCCGGCGGCGAGCGGTGCTCGCCGAAACCCCGGCCTCACCTTCACCCGCGCGCAGGGAACAGCCCCTGCGGCCTGACGAACAGCACCACCGCCATCAGCAGGTAGACCGCGATCGAGGCGACCGCCGGCCCCGCGGCACTGGCGAACTGCGGCGGCAGGAACTCGCGGAACAGGTGCGGCAGCACCGTGCGCCCGGCGGTGTCGACGAAGCCCACCAGCAGCGAGCCGACCAGCGCGCCGCGGATCGAGCCGATGCCGCCGATCACGATCACCACGAACGCGAGGATCAGGATGCCCTCGCCCATGCCGACCTGCACCGCCAGCAGCGGCCCGAGCATCGCGCCCGCCACCGCGCACAGCGCCGCGCCGATGCCGAACACCGCGGTGAACAGCCGCCGGATGTCGACGCCCATCGCCATCGCCATCTCGCGGTTCGACGCGCCTGCGCGCACCAGCGCGCCCATGCGGGTCTTGGTCACCAGCAGGTACAGCAGCAGCGCGAGCGCCAGGCCCACGCCGATGATCAGCAGCCGGTAGGCCGGGTAGTACAGGCCCGGCAGCAGCTCCACCGGCCCGGACAGCGCCGCCGGCGCCGACAGCGGCAGGTCGCTGCCCCAGACCATGCGCACGCCCTCGTTGATGATCAGGATCAGCGCGAAGGTGGCGAGCACCTGCGACAGGTGGTCGCGTGCGTAGAGCGAGCGCAGCAGCGTCGTCTCGAGCACCATGCCGAACACCGCCGCCGCCGGGATCGCCAGCAGCACGCCGGCCACGAACGAGCCGGTCAGCTGCACGAACCAGGCCGCGAGGAACGCGCCGACCATGTACAGCGAGCCGTGCGCGAGGTTGATCATGTCCATGATCCCGAACACCAGCGTGAGGCCGGCGGCGAGCAGGAACAGCATCAGGCCGAACTGCAGGCCGTTCAATGACTGCTCGAGGAGGAGGAGACCGGACATGGCCCTCCCCGCTCACTTCATCCCGCAGTCCTGCACGTACGCGTCGCCGTGGTTCTTGAAGATCGGCTCGCCGAGCGTCTTGTTCACCAGCCGGCCCTGCGCGTCCTTGCCCACCACCCGCAGGTAGTAGTTCTGGATCGGGTACTGGTTGGTGTTGAACTTGAAGTCGCCGCGGACGGACTGGAACTTGGCGGCCTTGAGTGCGCGGCGCACCGCGTCCTTGTCCTCGATCTTGCCCTTGACCTCGCGCACCGCCGAGTCGATCAGCTGCGCGGCGTCGTAGCCCTGCGAGGCGTACACGCTCGGCAGCCGCTTGTATTCCTTCTCGAACTCGGCGACGAACTTCCTGTTCGCGGCGTTCGGCAGGTCGAGCGCCCAGTGGGCGGTGTCGAAGGTGCCGAGCATCGCGTCGCCGACCGGGCGGATGATGTCCTGGTCCGCGCCGAAGCCCGGCTGCAGCAGGGACATGTCCTTGGACAGGCCGGCGCCGACGAACTGCTTGATGAAGTTGATGCCCATGCCGCCCGGCAGGAAGGTGTAGACGGCATCGGGCTTGGCGGCGCGCACCTCGGCGAGCTCGGCCGAGTAGTCGAGCTGGCCGAGCTTGGTGTAGACCTCGCCGGCGACCTGGCCCTTGAAGTAGCGCTTGAAGCCCGCGAGCGAGTCCTTGCCGGCCTGGTAGTTCGGCGCGATCAGGTAGACCTTCTTGAAGCCCTTGTTGGTCGCGTTCTGGCCGGCGGCCTCGTGGTACGCGTCGTTGGGCCAGGACACCGCGAAGAAGTAGGGGTTGCACTCCTTGCCGGCGAGCGGCGAGGGCGCGGCATTCGGCGAGATGTAGAAGGTCTTGCTGTCGAAGGCCTCGGGCACCGCGGCCAGCATGATGTTGGAGAACACCACGCCGGTCATGAAGTCGACCCGGTCGCGCTTGATGTTCTTCTCGAAGAGCTGCTTGGCGACGTCGGGCTTGAACTGGTCGTCGGCGACCATCACGTCAGCGGGCAGGCCGCCGAGCTTGCCGCCGTTGAGCTTCACGGCCAGCAGGAACGCGTCGCGGATGTCGACGCCGAGCGCGGCGGACGGGCCGGACAGCGTGCTGACGAAGCCGACCTTGACCTTGTCGGCGGCGGCGGCAGGCCCGGCGAGCAGCAGCCCGGCGGCGAGTGCGGCGGCGAAAAACGGGCTCGAGGCGGTACGCATCAAGGGATCTCCTGGCGGGATCGGCGCGGCCGGGACGGCCGCGAAGGCGCCGATTATGGCAGCGGCTCCGCCCGCGTGGGAGGCCCCTGCGCCTATCATCGGGGGTCGACGCGTCCCCGGACCCGGGCCGCGCGCAGGAGACCCTTCGCCGATGACCGCCACCGCCCGCCTGATCCGCCACGACGACGTCGGCGTGATCGAGCTCGACAACCCGCCCGTCAACGCGCTCGCCCTCGGACTGCGCATCGGGCTCGAAGCCAGCCTGGAATCGGCGCTCGGCGACCCCTCGATCGTGGCCATCGTGCTGGCCGGCGCCGGACGCATGTTCTGCGGCGGCGCCGACCTGCGCGAGTTCAACACGCCGGCGGCCGCGCAGCCGCCCTTCACCGGCGAGCTGCGCACGCGGATGGACCGCTCGCCCAAGCCGATCGTGGCCGCCATCCACGGCAGCGCGCTCGGCGGCGGGCTCGAGATGGCGCTGGCCTGCCACTACCGCGTCGCGGCCGCGGGCACGCAGCTCGGACTGCCCGAGGTCAAGCGGGGGCTGCTGCCCGGCGGCGGCGGTACGCAGCGGCTGCCGCGGCTGGTGGGCGTGGCGACCGCGCTGCGCATGATCGTCTCGGGCGATACCGTCGATGCGGTGGGCGCGAAGGCGATCGGGCTGGTCGACGAGGTGGCGACCGGCGACGTGCGCGCCGCCGCGATCGCCTTCGCGCGCGCCGCCGCCGCCCGCGGCGGGCAGCACCCGGTGGCCTCGACGCGCGAAGCCGTCATCGCCGACGCCGATGCCTTCTTCGCCGCCGAGCGCACCCGCGTCAAGGCCGAGGCGCGCGGCCTCGAGGCGCCGCTCGAATGCCTGGCCTGCGTGGAGGCCGCGACCCGGCTGCCCTTCGACGAAGGCCTGGCCTTCGAGCGTGCGCGCTTCCGGGTGCTGGTCGAGGGCACGCAGTCCAAGGCGCTGCGCCACCTGTTCTTCGCCGAGCGCGCCGCCGCGCGCATTCCCGGCATCGCCGAGGACCAGGCGACGCGCCCGGTGCGCACCGTCGGCGTGATCGGCGCGGGCACCATGGGCGGGGGCATCGCGATGAGCCTGGCCAACGCCGGGCTCGACGTCATCCAGCTCGAGACCGAGCAGGCCGCGCTCGACCGCGGCCGCGCCACGATGACCCGCAACTGGGCCGGCACCGTCGCCAAGGGCAAGCTGTCGCAGGACGAGATGGACCGGCGCCTCGCCCGCGTGCGCGGCACGCTGCGCTACGAGGACCTGGCCGAGGCCGACATGGTGATCGAGGCGGTCTTCGAGGACATGGCGGTCAAGCGCGAGGTGTTCGGCCGGCTGGACGCGGTCTGCCGCCCCGGCGCCATCCTCGCGTCGAACACCTCGCGGCTCGACATCGACGAGATCGCGCGCAGCACCTCGCGCCCGCAGGACGTGGTGGGCCTGCACTACTTCTCCCCGGCCAACGTGATGCGGCTGCTCGAGGTCGTGCGCGGCGCGCAGACCGCGCCCGACGTGATCGCGACCTCGATGGCCTTCGGCCGCGCGACCGCGAAGCTGCCGGTGCTGGTCGGCAACTGCGACGGCTTCGTCGGCAACCGGATGCTGTCGGCCTACGGCCGCGAGGCCGGCTTCCTGCTCGAGGAGGGCGCGACCCCGGCGCAGGTCGACGGCGCGCTGCAGCGCTTCGGGCTGGCGATGGGCCCGTTCCGCATGGGCGACCTCGCCGGCCTCGACATCGGCTGGGCGGGCCGCAAGCGGCAGGCCGCGACGCGCCCGAAGCACCTGCGCTACAGCCGGGTCGCCGACCGCATCTGCGAACTCGGGCGCTTCGGCCAGAAGACCGGCGCCGGCTGGTACCGCTACGAGGCCGGCAGCCGCACGCCGATCCCGGACCCCGAGGTCGACCGCATCATCGCCGAGTGCGCGGCCGAGGCCGGCATCGCGCGCCGCACGATCGCCGACCAGGAGATCGTCGAGCGCACGATGTACGCGCTGGCCAACGAGGGCGCCAAGATCCTCGCCGAGGGCGTCGCGCTGCGCGCCTCGGACATCGACCTCGTCTACGTGAACGGCTACGGCTTCCCGGCGTACCGCGGCGGTCCGATGCACTTCGCGGACACGATCGGCCTCGCGGAAGTGGCCGAACGCGTGGTGCAGTTCCACGCCGCGCACGGCGACTGGTGGACCCCGGCACCCCTGCTCCTCGAACACGCCGCCGCAGGCCGCGGCTTCAACGACAAGGCATGACCATGACCGACGCAGTGATCGTCTCGACCGCCCGCACCCCGATCGGCAAGGCCCATCGGGGCGCCTTCAACGCCACCACCGGCCCCACGCTGGGCGCGCACGTGATCGCGCATGCCGTGAAGCGCGCCGGCGTCGACCCAGCCGAGGTCGAGGAGGTGATCCTGGGCGTGGGCCGCCCCGAGGGCAGCACCGGCGGCAACGTCGCGCGCCAGAGCGCGATCAAGGCCGGCCTGTCGGTCGGCTCCACCGGCTCGGTGATCAGCCGCGCCTGCGGCTCCGGCCTGAACGCGATCGCGGCGGCCGCTCACCGCGTGATCGTCGACCGCGTGCCGATCGTGGTGGCCGGCGGCATGGAGTCGATCAGCCTCACGGTCAACGACAAGACCAACACCTTCATGGCCCGCGACCCGTGGGTGCTCGAGCACAAGCCCTCGCTGTACGACACCATGATCCAGACCGCCGAGACGGTCGCCAGGCGCTACGGCATCTCGCGCGAGGTCCAGGACCAGTACGGCGCGCGTAGCCAGCAGCGCGTGGCCGCGGCGCTCGCCGCCGGCCGCTTCGACGCCGAGGTGGTGCCGCTGACCACGATGAAGGCGATCACCAACAAGGACACCAACGAGACGCTGATGCAGGAGATCACCCTGCAGCACGACGAGGGCATTCGCGGCGACACCACCTACGAGGGCGTCGCCAAGCTCAAGCCGGTGATGGAGGGCGGCAGCATCACCGCCGGCAACGCGAGCCAGCTGTCCGACGGCGCGTCGGCCTGCGTGGTGATGGACCGCAAGCTGGCCGAGCAGCGCGGCCTGCAGCCGCTGGGCACCTTCCGCGGCTTCGCGACCGCAGGCTGCGAGCCCGACGAGATGGGCATCGGCCCGGTGTTCGCGGTGCCGCGCCTGCTCGAGCGCGCGGGCCTGAAGGTCGCCGACATCGGCCTGTGGGAGCTGAACGAGGCCTTCGCCGTCCAGGTGCTCTACTGCCGCGACCGGCTGGGCATCCCCGACGATCGCCTCAACGTCGACGGCGGCGGCATCGCGGTCGGCCATCCCTTCGGCATGTCGGGCGCGCGACTGGTCGGCCATGCGCTGATCGAGGGCAAGCGCCGCGGCGTGAAGTACGTGGTGGTGACGATGTGCATCGCCGGCGGCATGGGGGCGGCGGGGCTGTTCGAGGTGGCCTGAGGCGACGCCCGCGAAGGGGCTGGGGTCCTGGCTATACCCGAGTGCGCTGAAGGGACTTAAGCCCGGTGTAAGCGCCGCTGCCAACCATGGGCTTGCGCCGGCCCCGAGCCCGCAGAGGCAAGAAGGGGCGGCGTGGCGTGGCGTGCCTGCTGCACGCACAACCCACCGGAGAGAGCCCGATGAGCACCGCTTCACCGCCCCTGCCTGCGATCGACGAACGCAAGCGCCCCATGACCCGCGAGGAGAAGCGGGTCATCCTGGCCTCTTCGGCCGGCACCATCTTCGAGTGGTACGACTTCTACCTGTACGGCTCGCTCGCCGCGATCATCGGTGCGCAGTTCTTCTCGTCCTTCCCCGAAGCCACGCGCAACGTCTTCGCGCTGCTGGCCTTCGCCGCGGGCTTCCTGGTGCGGCCGTTCGGCGCGCTGTTCTTCGGGCGCCTCGGCGACCTGATCGGGCGCAAGCACACCTTCCTGATGACGATCCTGATCATGGGCGTGTCGACCTTCGTGGTCGGCCTGCTCCCTGGCTACGAGACCATCGGCTGGCTCGCGCCGGTCACGCTGATCGCGCTGCGCATGCTGCAGGGCTTGGCCCTGGGCGGCGAGTACGGCGGCGCGGTGGTCTACGTCGCCGAGCACGCCCCGCGCAACCGTCGCGGCTTCTTCACCAGCTGGATCCAGACGACCGCCACGCTCGGCCTGCTGCTCAGCCTGATGGTGATCCTGAGCGTGCGCACCATCGTCGGCGAGAAGGACTTCGCCGACTGGGGCTGGCGCATCCCGTTCCTGCTGTCGATCTTCCTGCTCGCGGTCTCGGTCTGGATCCGGCTGCAGATGGAGGAGTCCCCCGCCTTCAAGAAGATGAAGTCCGAGGGCACGCAGTCCAAGGCGCCGCTGTCGGAAGCCTTCGGCAACTGGAAGAACGGCAAGTTCGCGCTGATCGCGCTGCTCGGCCTCGTCGCCGGCCAGGCCGTCGTCTGGTACACCGGCCAGTTCTACGCGCTGTTCTTCCTGCAGACCATCCTGCGGGTCGACATGTTCTCGGCCAACGTGCTGATCGCCTGGTCGCTGATCCTGGGCACCGGCGGCTTCGTGATCTTCGGCACGCTGTCGGACACCATCGGCCGCAAGAAGATCATCCTGGCCGGCTGCCTGCTGGCCGCGGTGACCTACTTCCCGGTGTTCAAGGCGATCACCTCGATCGCCAACCCGTCGCTCAACGCCGCCCAGCAGAACACCAAGGTGGTGGTCACTGCCGACCCGGCCGAGTGCTCGTTCCAGTTCAACCCGACCGGCACCGCCAAGTTCACCAGCTCGTGCGACGTGACCAAGGCGCTGCTCGCGCGCAGCTCGGTCAACTACTCGGTACAGCTCGTGCCGGGCGCCTCGCCCGCGAAGGTGAAGATCGGCGAGACCGAGATCACCTCGTACGCGATGGCCAAGCTGACCGGCGACGAGGTCAAGACCGCCCCGGCGGCCTTCGCCAAGAGCGTCAACGAGGCGCTGGCGGCCGCGGGTTACCCGGCACCGGGCAAGCCGGCGGCGGGGATCGTCAAGCTCAACGGCTTCTTCGACATCTTCAACGCGCAGACCTTCCCGCTGGTGCTGATCCTGACCTACCTGGTGGTGCTGGTGACGATGGTGTACGGCCCGATCGCTGCGGCGCTCGTCGAGCTGTTCCCCACGCGGATCCGCTACACCGGCATGTCGCTGCCGTATCACATCGGCAACGGCTGGTTCGGCGGCCTGATGCCGGCGACCGCGTTCGCGATGATCGCGCAGACCGGCGACCCGTACTTCGGCCTCTGGTACCCGATCGTGATCGCGCTGGGCACGGTGGTCATCGGCCTGATGTTCGTACCGGACAACCACAAGAAGGACATCTTCGCGGAAGACTCGAAGTGAGCTCGATGTGAGCTCGATTTGAGCTGAATCGCCTGTGCGATGAGTGAAGGAAGGGGCCGGCGACGGCCCCTTCCGCATTGGGCGTCTGCGTGACCACCGGGCAGCGGGCGGCCGCGACGGCCGCTAGACTGGACATCCCCGGACCTCCTCCACGGACACCGAGCATGAAGCTCTCCTCCATCCCCTTCGGCACCACCGACTGGTCGACGGTCGAGCGCACCGAGCACCGCGGCGAGCGCGGCGTCGCACACTGGCGCACCCGGCATTTCGGTGACATCCGCGTGCGGATGGTCGAGTACTCGGCGGGCTACCTCGCCGACCACTGGTGCGAGAAGGGGCACATCCTGCTGTGCCTGTCGGGCCGGCTCGACACCGAGCTCGCCGACGGCCGGACCTTCGTGCTGACCCCGGGGACGAGCTACCAGGTGGCCGACGGCGCCGAGCCGCACCGCTCGTCGACCGACGCGGGCGCGACGCTCTTCATCGTCGACTGAGCGAGGCGTGCCGCGCCCGCGCGTGGCACGCCTCGCGTCGCATCAGCCCGCGTCGGCCTCGCCCCTCGGCTTCTTCGCGCCGAACGGATAAGCGCCGCCGCTCGGGCCCTTGCCCTTGGGCGGCACCTTCAGCGAGATCAGCATCGTCGCGGCGAGCGTGACCACGGTGAAGACCAGCGACCAGGCGACCGGGATCTTGTAGAGGTCGATCAGCAGCATCTTGGTGCCGATGAACACCAGCACGATCGCCAGGCCGTACGACAGCAGGTGGAAGCGCTCGTGCATGCCGGCGAGCAGGAAGTACATCGCGCGCAGGCCGAGGATCGCGAAGACGTTCGAGGTCAGCACGATGAACGGGTCGGTGGTGATCGCGAAGATCGCCGGGATCGAGTCGACCGCGAACACCAGGTCGACGATGCCGATCAGCACGATCACCACCAGCAGCGGCGTGGCCATCTTCACGCCGTTCACCACCGTGAAGAAGCGCTCGCCGTCGTAGCCCGGCGCGATCTTGAACTTGCGGTTGATCCACTTGAGCGCCGGATTGGCGCCCAGGTCGGGCTCCTGGCCGGCTGCCCACCACATCTTCACGCCGGTGAAGACCAGGAACGCGCCGAACACGTACAGCACCCAGTGGAACTGCGTGATCAGCCACGCGCCGATCAGGATCATGCCGGCGCGCATCACCAGCGCGCCGAGGATGCCGATCATCAGCACCCGCTTCTGGTAGGCCGCGGGCACGGCGAAGTAGGTGAACACCATCAGGAACACGAAGATGTTGTCGACCGCGAGCGCCTTCTCGACCAGGTAGCCGGTGACGAACTCGAGCGCCTTGGCGTCGGCCACCGCGGAGATGGCGGCATCGGTCGAGGTGCCGCCGAGGTACCACCACAGCCAGCCGACGAAGACGAAGGACACCGCGACCCAGAGGAGCGACCAGATGCCGGCCTCGCGCATCGTGACGGTGTGGGCGCCCTGCTTGTTGAGGGCGAAGAAGTCGATCGCGAGCGCGATGACGACGAAGATCGCGAACAGCGACCACAGCAGCGGTGTGCCGATGGAAATCATCAGGAAGGACCTTTTCGGCCGCCATGGCGGGCGGCATGCGTTGGACGAAGGTCCTCCGCTGGTCTTGCCGTCCGGCGCGCGCGAGGCGCGACGGAACGCGGGCACCGGATGTCCGATCGACCGCCACGTCGACCGGCACCGTATTGACGATGCCGCGGCTGCGGGACCACGCGGGGTCCCTGCCGGCTACTCCCCGGGAGAGGAAGCCGGATTGAAGCGCGAGCCGGGCCGCGGCGTCAATGAAGCCCCGCGCCACGCGGGGGCTTCGGCGGCAGCTGGCGGACGGACGGCACACGGGGCGCCTACACGGGGCGCCGACGCGGGGCGCCGACACGGCGCGTCCGGCACAGGCGTCGCGCGCGGCGCGGCGCGACTGCTCAGCGCACCCCGAGCGGCACGCCCGCCGCGAGCGCGGCGAGCAGCACGACGTGCAGCCCGATCGTCAGCCGCAGCATCGTGCGGAAGAACGGCTTGCGGGTCTTGTGGCGCAGCACGCGCTGCGCGAGCAGCGCACCGGGCCAGCCGCCGACCAGCGCGAGCCAGTGCAGCGTGCGCTCGGAGACACGATGCGCACCGCGCACGGCGGCCCGCTTGTCGTGTGCATAGACCGCGAAGGTGATCGCGCTGGCCACGAGGTAGGCCAGCAGGATCCACGGCCAGGCGGCGCCGGGCTCGAGCTCGGTCACCGCGATGCCGACGGCCTCACGCCGGACGGCCGTCGGCGTGCAGCGCGAGGATGTCGGCGATCGCGCGGTTGAGCGGCGTCGGCACGCCCGCGGCGCGACCGAGCTCGACCACCGCGCCCGCGAGCCAGCGCACCTCGAGCCGGTTGCCGCGCTCGAGGTCGTGGTGCATCGACGAGGTCATCGCCGGCGACACGTCGTCGGCGAGGGCCAGGCGCACGTCGGCATAGTCCGCGGGCAGGTCCACGCCCTGCGCGCGTCCGACCGCCACCACCTCGGCCATCACGTCGCGCAGGAAGGCGCGCGTCTGCGGATGCTCGCGGATCGGGCCGATCGTGCGGCGGATCGTGGTCGTGGTGCCCGACAGGCCGGCGAGGAACACGAACTTCTGCCAGATCTCGCGCAGGATGGAGGTCGACAGCTCGGCCTTGATGCCGCCCGCGAGGCAGGCCGCGAGGAAGGCCTGGGCGCGCGGCGAGCGCGAGCCGTCGAGCTCGCCGAACACCAGCCGCTGCATCGGGCCGGTCTGGCGGATGACGCCCGGCCGGTCGATGGTCGCCGCGATGTAGCCCACGCCGCCCATCACCCGCGCATCGCCGAACGCGGCGCGCAGCGGCGGGTCCTTGAGCACGCCGTTCTGGAAGGAGACGACCGCGCTGGCCGGCCCCATCAGCGGCCGGATCTGCCGGATCGCGGACTCGGTGTCCCAGAGCTTGACGCAGAGCATCACCAGATCGACCGGGCCGATCGCGGCCGCATCGTCACTGGCCTGCACGCGCGGCAGGTGTTTCGGCTCGGGGCCCTCGATGCGCAGGCCGTCGGCGCGCAGCGCCGCGAGATGCGCGCCGCGCGCGACGAAATGCACGTCGGCCTGTCCACCGAGAGCCAGCCGGGCGCCGAAGTAGCCGCCCAGCCCGCCGGTACCCATCACCGCGATCCGCATGTCGCCTCGTCCAGAAGGCGCCTCACGCCCTAGAAGCCGTGAAGGCTTCTCAGCGCGGGAGGTCGCTGCTACCCATCAGGAACGCATCGACCGAGTGCGCCGCCTGCCGGCCCTCGCGGATCGCCCACACCACCAGCGACTGCCCGCGGCGCATGTCGCCGGCGGCGAAGACCTTCGGCACGTTGGTCGCGTAGCTCTTCTCGCCGTCGGTGGTCGCGCGCGCATTGCCGCGGCCGTCGCGCTCCACGCCGAACGCGTCGAGCACCGAGGACACCGGCGCCACGAAGCCCATCGCGAACAGCACCAGGTCGGCGGGCACTTCCTGCTCGCTGCCCGGCACCTCGACCATCCGCATCTGGCCGGTGGCCTCGTCGCGCTTCCATTCGACGCGCGCGGTCACCAGCGCGCGGACCTTGCCCTGCTCGTCGCCGCGGAATGCCTTGGTGGTGATCGCCCAGTCGCGCTCGCAGCCTTCCTCGTGCGAGGACGAGGTGCGCATCTTGCTCGGCCAGTACGGCCAGGTCAGCGCCTTGTTCTCGTGCTCGGGCGGCTGGGGCATCAGCTCGTATTGGGTGACGGTGCTCGCGCCGTGCCGGTTGCTGGTGCCCACGCAGTCGCTGCCGGTGTCGCCGCCGCCGATCACGACGACATGCTTGCCGGTGGCCATGATCTGGCCCGACACGGTGTCGCCGGCGACGGTGCGGTTCTGCTGGGGCAGGAACTCCATCGCGAAGTGGATGCCCTCGAGCTCGCGGCCCGGCACCGGCAGGTCGCGCGGCTGCTCGGCGCCGCCGGTCAGCAGCACCGCGTCGAATTCGCGGGCCAGCGCCTCGGGCGAGACGGTCTGCTTGGCGAGGTTGGGAATGTGCGAGGCCGGCGGCGTGGTGCCGACGAACACGCCCGTCCGGAAGGTCACGCCCTCGGCCGTCATCTGCTCGACGCGCCGGTCGATGTGCGTCTTCTCCATCTTGAAGTCGGGGATGCCGTAGCGCAGCAGCCCGCCGATGCGGTCGTTCTTCTCGAACAGCGTCACGTCGTGGCCGGCGCGCGCGAGCTGCTGCGCGGCGGCCATGCCGGCCGGGCCCGAGCCGATCACGGCGACCTTCTTGCCGGTCTTGGCGGTGGGCGGCTGCGGCACCACCCAGCCCTGCTCCCAGCCCTTGTCGATGATCGCGTGCTCGATCGACTTGATGCCCACCGGATCGCTGTTGATGTTCAGCGTGCAGGCCGCCTCGCAGGGCGCCGGGCACACGCGGCCGGTGAACTCGGGGAAGTTGTTCGTGGAGTGCAGGACGTCGAGCGCCTGCTTCCAGTCCTGGCGGAACACCAGGTCGTTCCAGTCGGGGATGATGTTGTTGACCGGGCAGCCGCTCTGGCAGAACGGGATGCCGCAGTCCATGCAGCGCGCGCCCTGCTTCGAGGCGGCCGCATCGTCCAGGTGGAGCACGAACTCCTTCCAGTGCTTGAGGCGCGCCCGCGGCGGCTCGGCCGCTTCGGACAGCCGCTGGAACTCGAGGAAACCGGTGACCTTGCCCATCGTCGTTCTCTTTCTTCGGTTCGTGACGGGCCGTCAGGCCGTCTGCTTGGCGGCCGCACGTGCAGCCGCCATCTCGCCCAGCGCACGCCGGTACTCGGTCGGGAAGACCTTGGTGAACTTCGCGCGCGCGTTCGCCCAGTCGGACAGGACCTCCTTCGCGCGGAAGCTGCCGGTGTGGCGGAAGTGCGCCTCGACCAGCCGCTTGAGGATGGTCTCGTCGGCCTCGCCCTCGCCGCCGCGGCGCACCGCGTGCCAGACCGACTGCGGCACGCCCGCGGCCTGCTCCTTGGCGCCCATCACCGCCTCGAGGCTGACCATCGAGGTGTTGCAGCGGCGCTTGAAGTCGCCCTCGGGATCCCAGACGTAGGCGACGCCGCCCGACATGCCGGCCGCGAAGTTGCGGCCGGTGCCGCCGAGCACCACCACCGTGCCGCCGGTCATGTACTCGCAGCCGTGGTCGCCGGTGCCCTCGACGACCGCGATCGCGCCCGAGTTGCGCACCGCGAAGCGCTCGCCGGCGACGCCGTTGAAGTAGGCCTCGCCCTCGATCGCGCCGTACAGCACGGTGTTGCCGACGATGATGTGGTCGGGCCCGTAGCCGCGGAAGTCGTTCGCGCAGCGCACGATCACGCGCCCGCCCGACAGGCCCTTGCCGACGTAGTCGTTGCCCTCGCCCACCAGGTCGAAGGTGATGCCGCGCGCGAGGAACGCGCCGAAGCTCTGGCCGGCGGTGCCGTTGAACTGCACATGGATCGTGTCGTCGGGCAGGCCCTCGTGCGTGTGGCGGCGCGCCACCGTGCCCGAGAGCATCGCGCCCACCGTGCGGTTCACGTTGCGGATGTTCTGGATGAAGCTGACCTTCTCGCCGCGCTCGATCGCGGGCTTCGACTTCTCGATCAGCTGGTTGTCGAGCGCGCGGTCCAGGCCGTGGTCCTGCACGTCGACCGCGTAGCGCGCGACATCGCCGGGCATCGTCGGCGAATGGAAGATCTTCGTGAAGTCCAGCCCGCGGGCCTTCCAGTGCTTGATGCCCGACTTGGTGTCGAGCAGGTGCGTCGCGCCGATCATCTCGTCGAAGCGGCGCACGCCGAGCTGCGCCATGATCGCGCGGGCCTCCTCGGCGACGAAGAAGAAGTAGTTGACGACATGCTCGGGCTTGCCCGCGAACTTCGCGCGCAGCACCGGGTCCTGCGTGGCCACGCCCACCGGGCAGGTGTTCAGGTGGCACTTGCGCATCATGATGCAGCCCTCGACGACCAGCGGCGCGGTCGCGAAGCCGAACTCGTCGGCGCCGAGGATCGCGCCGATGACCACGTCGCGGCCGGTCTTCATCTGGCCGTCGGCCTGAATGCGCACGCGCCCGCGCAGGCGGTTCAGCACCAGCGTCTGCTGCGTCTCGGCCAGCCCCAGCTCCCAGGGCGTGCCCGCGTGCTTGATCGAGGACAGCGGCGAGGCGCCGGTGCCGCCGTCGTGGCCGGCGACCACGATGTGGTCCGACTTGGCCTTGGCCACGCCCGCCGCCACCGTGCCCACGCCCACCTCGGAGACCAGCTTCACCGAGATCGAGGCGCGCGGGTTGCAGTTCTTCAGGTCGTGGATGAGCTGCGCCAGGTCCTCGATCGAGTAGATGTCATGGTGCGGCGGCGGCGAGATCAGGCCCACGCCCGGCACCGAGAAGCGCAGCTTCGCGATGTACTCGGAGACCTTGTGGCCGGGCAGCTGGCCGCCCTCGCCGGGCTTGGCGCCCTGCGCCATCTTGATCTGGATCTGGTCGGCGCTCGACAGGTACTCGGCGGTGACGCCGAAGCGCCCCGAGGCGACCTGCTTGATCTTCGAGCGCAGCGAATCGCCGTCCTTGAGGGGGATGTCGACCTGGACGACGTCGCGGCCCAGCATCGAGGCCAGCGTGTCGCCGGTCCTGATCGGGATGCCGCGCAGCTCGTTGCGGTAGCGGTTCTCGTCCTCGCCGCCCTCGCCGGTGTTCGACTTGCCGCCGATGCGGTTCATCGCGATCGCGAGCGTGGCGTGCGCCTCGGTGGAGATCGAGCCGAGCGACATCGCGCCGGTGGCGAAGCGCTTGACGATGTCGGCGGCCGACTCGACCTCGTCGATCGGGATGGCCTTGGTCGGATCGACGCGGAACTCGAACAGCCCGCGCAGCGTCATGTGACGGCGCGACTGGTCGTTGATGATCTGCGCGTATTCCTTGTAGGTCTGGAAGTTGTTCGCCTTGGTCGCGTGCTGCAGCTTCGCGATCGCGTCGGGCGTCCACATGTGCTCCTCGCCGCGGGCGCGGAACGCGTACTCGCCGCCGGCCTCCAGGGCGGTGGCCAGCACCGGGTCGCCGCCGAAGGCCGAGCGGTGCATGCGCAGCGCCTCTTCGGCGACCTCGAAGATGCCGATGCCGCCGACGTTCGACGGCGTGCCGCTGAAGTACTTGTCGACGAGCTCGCGGTTCAGGCCGATCGCCTCGAAGATCTGCGAGCCGGTGTACGACATGTAGGTGGAGATGCCCATCTTGGACATCACCTTGTGCAGGCCCTTGCCGACGGCCTTCACGTAGTTCTTGACGGCCTTCTCGGCCGACAGGTCGGGGCCGAGCCCGGCGTGGATCGCGGCGATGGTCTCCATCGCGAGGTACGGATGGATTGCCTCGGCGCCGTAGCCGGCGAGCAGCGCGAAGTGGTGGACCTCGCGCGCCGAGCCGGTCTCCACCACCAGACCGGTGGAGGTGCGAAGCCCCTTGTCGATCAGGTGCTGGTGGATCGCGCTGGTGGCGAGCAGCGCCGGGATCGCGACATGCTCGCGGTCGACGCGACGGTCGGAGACCACCAGCAGGTTGAAGCCGCTGCGCACCGCATCGACCGCGTTCGCGCACAGCGAGGCCAGCCGCGCCTCGATGCCTTCCTTGCCCCAGGCGACCGGGTAGCAGACATCGAGCTCGAAGCTCTGGAACTTGCCGTCGGTGAAGCGGCCGATGTGGCGGATGCGGTCCATGTCCTCGGCGGACAGGATCGGCTGGCTCACCTCGAGGCGCAGCGGCGGGTTGATGTTGTTGATGTCGAGCAGGTTCGGCTTCGGACCGACGAAGGACACCAGCGACATCACCATCTGCTCGCGGATCGGGTCGATCGGCGGGTTGGTGACCTGCGCGAAGAGCTGCTTGAAGTAGTGGTACAGCGGCTTGTTCTTGTCCGACAGCACCGCCAGCGGCGAGTCGTTGCCCATCGAGCCGACCGCCTCCTCGCCGGCGACCGCCATCGGTGCCATCAGGAACTTCAGGTCCTCCTGCGTGTAGCCGAAGGCCTGCTGGCGGTCGAGCAGCGGCACCGCCGCGAGCGGCGCGGTGTTCTCGGCCGAGGACTCGTCCTGCTCGGGCGTCTCGGGATGCTCGTGGGTCGCGACCTCGTCGAGCTTGGCGCGGATGCGCTCGATCCACTGACGGTAGGGCTTGCTCGCGGACAGCTGGTCCTTGAGCTCCTTGTCGTCGATGATCCGGCCCTGCTCGAGGTCGATCAGGAACATCTTGCCGGGCTGCAGCCGCCACTTCTTGACGATGCGGTGCTCGGGGATCTCGGGCAGCACGCCAGCCTCGGAGGCCATCACCACCAGGTCGTCGTCGGTGACGATGTAGCGCGCCGGGCGCAGGCCGTTGCGGTCGAGCGTGGCGCCGATCTGGCGGCCGTCGGTGAAGGCGATCGCGGCCGGGCCGTCCCACGGCTCCATCATGGCCGCGTGGTACTCGTAGAACGCGCGACGGTTCTCGTCCATCAGCGTGTGCTGCTCCCAGGCCTCGGGGATCATCATCATGATCGCCTGGGACATCGGGTAGCCGGCCATCACCAGCAGCTCGAGGCAGTTGTCGAAGCAGGCGGTGTCGGACTGCCCCGGGTAGATCAGCGGCCAGAGCTTCTGCAGGTCCGAGCCGAGCACGGCCGACTGCATGACGCCCTCGCGGGCGCGCATCCAGTTGTAGTTGCCCTTGACGGTGTTGATCTCGCCGTTGTGCGCGACCATCCGGTACGGGTGCGCGAGCTCCCAGGCCGGGAAGGTGTTGGTCGAGAAGCGCTGATGCACGAGCGCCAGCGCCGACACCGTGCGCGCGTCCTGCAGGTCGCGGTAGTAGCGGCCCACCTGGTCGGCGAGCAGCAGCCCCTTGTAGACGATCGTGCGCGTCGACATCGACGGCACGAAGTACTCCTTGCCGTGCTTCAGGCCGAGCGACTGGATCGCGTGGCTGGCGGTCTTGCGGATCACGTAGAGCTTGCGCTCGAGCGCGTCCGGCACCATCACGTCGCGCCCGCGGCCGATGAAGATCTGGCGGATCACCGGCTCGGAGGTCCGCACCAGCGGGCTCATCTCCATCGCCGCGTCGACCGGCACGTCGCGCCAGCCGATCACCCGCTGGCCCTCGGCGCGGACTGTGCGCTCGAGCTCCTGCTCGCAGGCGATGCGCGAGGCGTTCTCCTTGGGCAGGAAGATCATGCCGACGCCGTACTCGCCGGGCGGGGGCAGCACGATGCCCCGCGCGGCCATCTCGGCCCGGTAGAAGTCGTCCGGGATCTGGATCAGGATGCCGGCGCCGTCGCCGAACAGGTGGTCCGCGCCGGTGGCGCCGCGGTGATCCAGGTTCAGCAGGATCTGCAGCCCCTTCTGCACGATGTCGTGGCTCTTCGCGCCCTTGATGTGGGCGACGAAGCCGACGCCGCAGGCGTCGTGCTCGTTGGACGGGTCGTACAGACCCTGGGCTTGCGGCAGTGCCATCGCACTTCTCCTACTGTGATCGAGTCAGGATAGTGCGGCGCAGCATCCATCTCAAGCAGAACAATCGGGGTCGGATCACCATTTAACAGGCGTATCTGTGCCAGCCTTGTTAATTAGGGCCGGATCAACCGCGATCCTGCACCGCGCTGGTTCGGGCCGCCCGGTCGACGGGCGCGCCGAGGCCCGGGATGCTTCCGGGACGGGCATCCGGAGCAATCGCTCACTGCTGGAGCCCTGGCCGGATCCGCATTCGTCGGACCACGCGTTGCGTCACCGACGCAGCGCGACACCTCTCTTGCGTCAGCTGCCCGGAATCATCACCGGGCGGATCCGTCGTCCGCCGCGGACGCGCGACGTGGACGGCCGACTGGCCGCGACAGCAGCCGCAGGCCGAGGGACATCTCGAGCCTGCGTTGGAAGTCAGCGCTCGCTGTCGGCTTTCCGCCCAGCAGGCAGGCGAGCAGCCAATCGTTCTCCGACTGGGATACCGATTCGTCGAACAGCCGCCGGTAGGCCGACTCCCGCTCGAAGGGCGTGTTGCCCAGCGCCCAGACCGTCGGATGCGGCCGCACCCGCGGATCGGCCGCCAGCCCGACGTGATGCCGGTGGCTGGACCACGGCCAGTCGGCGGCCGCGCCGACGTGCCCGGCACGGACCGGCCCGGACTCCAGGTGACGCTGGCATGCCAGCAGCCAGCGCTCCGCTTCGACCAGCGAGGACCGGAACCGGCCCTCCCAGAGCGTGCCGCTGCGGCCGTGGCGGCGGTTGAACCAGCGTACGTAGCGCCGGCCGACGTCCTGGATCGCGAGCGACAGCGCGTCCTCGCGCTCGGGGGTGACCAGCAGCTGCACCTGCGACGCCATCAGCAGGTAGGCATGGATCAACAGGCCGTGGGCGACGCCGGCCTCGTGCAGCCAGGCGAGGTACTGCCGGTAGTCGGCGTCGTCGACGAACACCGGCTGGCGGTTGTGGCCGCGCAGCAGGACGTGGTGCGGCAGCGCGGTCACCGCCTGGCGCGGACGACGGGCCATCGCCCGGCTCAGACCTCGCCGACCGAGAACAGCCGGCGGTGTTCCTTGATCGCGTAGCGATCGGTCATGCCGGCGATATAGTCGGCGATCGCCCGATGCGGGTCGCGCTCGGCCTTGCGCCGGTACTCGTCGGGCAGCAGCCGCGGGTCGGCGGCGAAGGCCTCGAAGAGGGCGGTCACGATCCGGGCCGCCTTCGAGGTCATCCGCAGCACCTGGTAGTGCCGGTAGAGGTTGTCGAAGAGGAAGCGCTTGAGCTGGGCCGCGCGCGCGCCCACCTCGTCGGAGAACGCGATCAGCGGCGGGGCGGTGCGCACCTCGTCGACCGAGGCGGGCGCCGCCTCGTCGATCAGCGCCTCGCTGCGCCGGCTGAGATCGAGCACCAGCTCGTTGATCATCCGCCGTACCGTCTCGTAGACCTGTCGGCGCTCGCCCGCCGCCGGCCAGGCCGCGAGCACGTCCCGGTGGTGGCGCGCGAACAGCTCGACCTCGCGCAGCTGCTCGACCGTCACCAGGCCGGAGCGGATCCCGTCGTCCACGTCATGGTTCACGTAGGCGATCTCGTCGGCGAGGTTGGCAAGCTGCGCCTCGAGCGTCGGCCGGGTGCGCTCGAGGAAGCGCCGCCCGATCTCGCCCAGCTTCGCGGCGTTGGCCGCCGAGCAGTGCTTGAGCACGCCCTCGCGGGTCTCGAAGCACAGGTTCAGCCCGTCGTGCGCGCCGTAGCGCTCCTCGAGCGCGTCGACCACGCGCAGCGACTGCAGGTTGTGCTCGAAGCCGCCGTGCGGCTGCATGCAGCGGTTCAGTGCATCCTGCCCGGCATGGCCGAAGGGCGTGTGGCCGAGATCGTGCGCCAGCGAGATCGCCTCGGTCAGGTCCTCGTGCAGCCGCAGGCGGCGCGCGATCGTCCGGGCGATCTGCGCGACCTCGATGGAATGCGTGAGCCGCGTGCGGAACAGGTCGCCCTCGTGGTTCACGAAGACCTGCGTCTTGTACTCGAGCCGGCGGAACGCGCCGCTGTGCACGATGCGGTCGCGGTCGCGCTGGAACTCGTTGCGGCCTTCGGGCGCGGTCTCGGGATGGAGCCGGCCCCGGGTCCGGCGGGGGTCGGCCGCGTAGGGCGCGAGCGGCTCCATCGCCCGCCCGCTCAGCCGCTGCAGGCCGCGAGCGTCTCGGCCAGCGGCGCGTCGTCGACCCGCTGCACGCGCGCCGCGCCCAGTCCGTCGAGCAGCACGAAGCGCGGCGTGCCCTGGCGCGCCTTCTTGTCGACCGACATCAGTTCGACGTAGCGCGACGCGGGCCAGCCCGGGCCGCGCACCGGCAGGCCCGCCGCGGCCACCGCCTCGCGCAGCCGCGCGGCGATCGCGGCATCGACCAGGCCGAGCCGGCGCGACAGGTCGGCGGCCATCACCATGCCGGCGCCCACCGCCTCGCCGTGCAGCCACTCGCCGTAGCCCAGGCCGGCCTCGATCGCATGACCGAAGGTATGGCCGAAGTTCAGGATCGCGCGCACGCCGCCCTCGCGCTCGTCGCGCTCGACCACCGAGGCCTTGATCTCGCAGGACCGCGCCACCGCCGCGGCGAGCGCGGCCGGGTCCTTGGCCCGCAGCGCGGGCAGCGCCGCCGCGACCGCATCGAAGTAGCCGGCGTCGGCGATCGCGCCGTGCTTGATGACCTCCGCCAGCCCCGCCGACAGCTCGCGGTCGGGCAGCGTGGCGAGCGTGTCGACGTCGATCAGGACCAGCCGGGGCTGATGGAACGCGCCGATCATGTTCTTGCCGAGCGGATGGTTGATGCCGGTCTTGCCGCCGACCGAGGAGTCCACCTGCGCCAGCAGCGTGGTGGGCACCTGCACGAACTCGATGCCGCGCTGATAGACCGCGGCCGCGAAGCCGGCCATGTCGCCGACCACGCCGCCGCCGACGGCCACCAGCAGCGCGTCGCGATCGAAGCGCGCCTCGAGCAGCGCGTCGAAGATCCGGTTCAGCGTCTCCCAGGTCTTGTTCGACTCGCCGGCGGGCAGCACCACCTCGTGGAGCGCGGCGGCATGCGGGCGCAGCGTGTCGGCGACGGTGCGCGCGTGCAGCGCGGCGACGTTCGAGTCGGTGACGATCGCCACCATGCGCCCGGCGGCGAGCCGGGCGAGCGCCTCGTTGCCGGCGAGCAGACCGCTGCCGACCTGGATCGGGTAAGAGCGCTCACCCAGGGAGACCGGAACTTCACGCATCGCGGGCGGGCTCAGGAGGAGGGGATGTGAGCGGGGGCGCCGCAGGCGCGGGCTGGCCGAGTCGGGCGAGGATAGCATCGACCACCTGCTCGATCGGCTGGCGCCCGGTGTCGACGGTCAGGTGCGCGACCTCGCGGTACAGCGGGTCGCGCTGCCCGACCAGGGCCTCGATCCGGGCCCGCGGATCGGCCGTCTTGAGCAGCGGCCGCACCGTGTCGCGTCGCAGCCGGTGCCACAGGTCGCCGACCGAGGCGCGCAGGTAGACCACCCGGCCACGCTGGTGCAGCACCGCGCGGTTGCCCGCGTCGAGGACGGCCCCGCCGCCGGTGGCGAACACCACCTGCGAACGCTGCGTGAGTTCCTCGATGAGGGCCGCCTCGCGTCGCCGGAAGCCCGGTTCGCCCTCGAGCTCGAAGATCGTCTGGACTGGCACACCCAGGCGCGCCTCGAGCTCGCGGTCGGCGTCGACGAACGCCCAGCCCAGCCGGCGCGCCAGGCGCTTGCCGACGGTGGTCTTGCCGGCCCCCATCATGCCGACGAGAAAAAGGGCCCGGTGGTCGGCCGGGCCCTCGTTCACGGAAGTGTGCTGATCCAATCGTTCTGTCGCGCGCGGTGGCTCCACCGCCGGACTTTACCGCAGTTGGCCGGCCCGACGCTCAGGGGCAGGTCTTCGGGAAGTCGATCCCGGTCGGGAACGGGAACGGGCTCAGCGCGCCGGGGGGTGCCACGGCCTTGTCGGACAGGTCGTCTGCGGAGATCGGCAGCCAGAACTCCGCGACGGCGGCCCCCTCGCTGCCGGCCACCTGCACGCGCACGTCGAGCAGGACCTGGACCCACTGGGCGAAGCTGCGCGGGTACTGGATGACCACCGCGGCCGTGCCGTTGCCGGTGGTGTTGACCGTGGTCGCGGTGCTGGCCACGTTGCCCGGCGTCAGCTGCCCGTCGCCGTTGGTGTCCTCGCCCGGCACGAACACGCCGTTGACGACGTTCGGACCGTTGCAGATGCCGTCGCGGTTGCGGTCTTCGCTCGGGAAGGTGTCGGTGATGTCCTGCCCCCACTCGGGCGGCCCCCCCGACACCTGCACCCAGCTGCCGGTGCGGTACTGCAGCGGCCGCAGGTTGACGACGACCGAGGCCTCGTTCACCGCGTTGCCGGTCGAGTCGGTGACCACCACCACGTAGGTCTTGCGGTAGAGCGCCGGTTCGACCTTCTCGATAGTGTTGTCGGTGCCGAACCGTACGAACAGCTGGCTGCGCGCCACGCTCATGAACGCCGTCTGCGACGGGATCCCGTCCACCGTCGCGACCAGCTTGACGGCGTTAACCGCAGTGGTGGTCGGGCCGCCGATGAACGACACGGTGGCCCGGCCCGCGAGGTCGGTGGTCGCGATGCCCGGCTGGATGCTGCCGCCGCTCGGATCGTCGATCGCGCTGAACGAGACGATCCGGTTGGCGACCGGATTGCCCCGCACGTCGCGCACCACCGCGGTCAGCGTCGCGCGCTGCTCGGTCGAGCCGCCGAGGTTCGGGCCGATGGTCGACGGGCCGGCCTGCAGATCGATCTGGGACGGCGTCACCGACACGAAGTTGAAGCTGTACTCCGAGGACACGCCGCCGACCCGCGCGGTGACCGTCGCCGGACCGGCGAAGTTCGAGCTGACCGAGAAGTTCGCCGTGCCGGTCGCGATGCTGACCGAAGACGGCGTCAGCGTGCCGCGCGTGGTCGACGCCTCGACGATCGTGCCCCCGGGAATGCCGTCGGAGGACTGGTAGCTGACCTGCAGCGTGGCGGTCGTGCCCAGCGCAACCACCGGCGTCGAACCGACGGTGGCGAAGCCCGTGGACGGGGCGATCGAGAGCCCCCTGCCCGACACGGAGATCGGAAGCGCCCTGGACTCGCCGAGCGCGCTGAAGGTCAGCGTGTCCGAGCCCGGCACGGCGCCGCGTACGCCGAACACCGCCTGGCCGCCCGAGTCCGTCTTGAGCGTCTTCGCGGTGAGCGTGTTGCCCGTCGCCGAGGCCGCGCTGACGTCCCATCCGGCCAGCGGCGCGCCGCTCGAGTCCTTGAGGGAGACCGTGTAGTTCGAGGCCGCCGCGCCGGCCAGCGAGATCGCGGAGGGACCCGATGCGTTGAGCGTCGTGCCGCCGACGCGGATCTTCAGCGGCGCGGACGCGACGCCGCCGGCATTGGCGAAGACGCTGATGTCCCGGCTGCGCGGATCGCCGAGCACGGTCAGCCGTGCGGTCGCGGTGCCGGTGCCGTCGGTGGTGCCGCGCAGCACCTCGACGCGCACGCCCCCGGGCGCACCCGCCGGGTCGGACGCGGACAGGTCGACCAGCACGTTCTTGGCGGCGACGTTGGACCCGGAGGTGACGAACACGGTCAGGTCGACCGGCGTCTTGCCATCGGAGTTGATGGTCGTGGTGCTGCCGACCACCTGCACGGTACCGATGCCGGCACCACTGGTTGCGGCGCCGCCGCCTGCGCCCGCGCCCGCGCCGCCGCAGGCGGACAGGCCGGCCGCGATCGACAGCGGCGCGACGATCGCCAGCACAGCGAACCGGCAGGTACGGATCAATCGTTCGAGCATGATCTCAGGCCTTCCTCTTGTCGGGTCGCGGGCTCAACGGGTGCTCGCAGCGACGTCGGTCACGACGCGCGGCGTGAGGAACACCAGGAGCTCGGTCCGGTCGCTCGTGCGAGCGGTGTTCTTGAACAGGTTGCCGAGGTAGGGGATGTCGCCCAGTAACGGCACCTTGTTGATGCGGTTGCGCTCGAACTGCTCGTAGATGCCGCCGATCACGACGGTGCCGCCGTTCTCGACCAACACCTCGGTCTGCACCGAGCGGGTGTCGATCGCGAAGCCGGCGGGGGTGAGCTGACCGACCGCGTCGCGGTTGACCTGCACCTTCATGATCACGTTGCCTTCCGGCGTGATCTGCGGGGTGACCTCGAGCTTGAGGTTCGCCTTGCGGAACGCGACCGCGGTCGCGCCGCTCGAGGTCGCGGTCTGGTACGGCAGCTCGGTGCCCTGCTCGATCACGGCCTTGCCCTGATCGGAGGTCAGCACGCGCGGGCTCGACACCACCTTGCCGCGCTGCTCGGCCTCGAGCGCGGAGATCTCGAGGTTGACGAAGCGGGTCAGCTGCGAGCCGAACAGGCTGATCGCGAAACTCGCCGGGTTGGCGCCCGAGATGCCCGCGGCGGGCAGGTTCACGAAGTTCGTGTTCGCGATCGCGGTCTGCTGGCCGAGACCCGGCGCGTTCAGCCCAGCCAGGCCGCTGCCGAGCTGCGACGACAGGTCGGCGGCGCCCTGCAGGTTGCCCGACAGGGTGGAGTACGCGCTGCTGCCGAGCAGCGGCGAGCCGGCGCCGTAGACCGGCACGTTCAGTGCGGTCGGCGCGCCGGTCACCGGGTCGATCACGGATGTGGTCCGGGCGATCGTGCTGCGCAGGTCGTTGAAGCCGAGCTTCACGCCGAGGTTGCGCGAGAAGCGGTCGTCGGCCTCGACGATCCGGGCCTCGATCAGCACCTGGCGCACCGCGATGTCGAGCTGACCGATGATCCGACGCACCTCGTCCAGGCGGGACGCGGTGTCGCGCACGAACAGCTTGTTGGTGCGCACGTCGGGCACAGCGCTGCCGGACTTGGACAGCACGCGCTGCTTGTCGTCGCCGAGCAGCTTCGCAACCGACTCGGCCTTCTGGTAGTTGAGCTGGAAGGTCTCGACGCGGGTCGGCTCGATCTCCGCGATCTGCTGCTTCGACTCGAGGTCGAGCTTCTCCTGCGTCGCGAGCTCGTCGCGCGGTGCGACCAGGATCACGTTGCCGTTCTTGCGCATGTCGAGGTTCTTCGACTGCAGCACGATGTCGAGGGCCTGATCCCAGGGCACGTCCTTGAGCCGTAGCGTGATGCTGCCGGCGACGGAGTCGCGCACGACGATGTTCAGGTTCGTGAAGTCGGCGATGACCTGCAGCAGCGCGCGGATGTCGACGTTCTGGAAGTTCAGCGACAGCTTGTCGCCCCGATAGCCCGCGCGCGTGCCCTGCACGAGCTTGTTCGGGTCCTCGCGGACCGGCTTGACCTCGATCACGAACTGCGTGTCGCTCTGGTAGGCGTTGTGCTCCCAGAGCCCGGAGGGCTCGATGATCATCCGGGCGTTCTCGCCCTGCTGGAACGTGCGGACCGTGCGGACCGGCGTGCCGAAGTCGGCGACGTCGAGGCGACGGCGCAGGTTGTCGGGCACCCGCGCCTTCAGGAAGTCGACGACGATCGTCTGCCCCTGCTGCTTGATGTCGACGCCCGTCTGCGAGCTCGAGAGCTCGACGACCACGCGGCCCTCACCGTCCTTGCCGCGCCGGAAGTCGATGTCGCGCAGCGCCTGCGTGCCCGGTGCGTCGGCCTTGGCGAAGCTGTAGGCGGCCGAGCTCGCGGCGGTCATCGCCGGCCCGCCCCCGGTGCCGGAGACCGGCTCGAGCGTCACCAGGACCGAGTTGCCCTCGACCACCATCATGTGGGTCACCGGGCGGCGCAGGTTCAGCACCATGCGCGCGCGGTTGCCGACCTGCACGACGCTGACGCTGCGCGCGTCGCCCTGGACGATTTCGATCGGCGCGGTGCCGACCGCGCTGCCGGTGTCGAGGAAGTCGAGCGCGAGTCGCGGCGGGCTGGCGATCGAGAAGCTCGCCGGCGGGAGCTTCGGGGGCGCCTTGAGCTGGATGCGCAGCACCGTCTGCGCGCCCTGCTGCACGGAGGTGACGGATTCGATCGCATTGGCCTGTGCGCGCGCCAGGCCCGCGTGCAGCATCAGCGCGAGCGCGACGACGATCGTCGCGACAAGGGCGCGGGGCCCGTTTCGGCCGTGGCCGCCGATCGCAGCCAGCACTCGTGCACCCTTCATTTCCTGGTCTCCTGCACCTGCAGACGCAGGGCCGTGTCCCGTTCGATCCAGTCGCCCGCGGCGTCCTGGACGATTTCCCGTACCGCAACCTCGTCTTCCGAGACTCGCAGCACGCGGCCGAAGTTCGGGCCGATGTAGTTGCCGACGCGAACCTGGAAGAGCACTGCATCGGCCTGCAGCAGCGCGACCGTCGCACCCTTCTGCGTCAGGTTGCCCACCATCTTCAGGTTGTCGAGCGGATACGCCTCGAGCGGCTCGCGGCGGCGCGTGAGGTCAGGCCGCAGGCCACTGCCGGCCCGGGTGGCGCCGAGGGAATCCACGCGCAGCTTCGCGACGCTGAACGGGTCGGTCTCGCCGCTCGACGGGTATCGGAACGGCTCGAACGACTTGGGCTCGGAGAGCTTTTCCTTGACGAGCGGCGTCGTGCGGCGGATCTCGTCCATCCAGGTCCGCAGTTCACCGCGGTCGGACTCGCAGCCCGCGACCGTCAGCACGATGAACGCCAGGCCCGCGGCGCGTCGCAGGGTGCTCGTCATTTCTTGCCCCCCTGCTTCGCCTTGGCCGCCGCGGCACGCTGCTGCGCGATCTCCTCCGGGTCGAGGTACCGGAAGGTCTTCGCGGTCGCGTCCATCGCCAGCATGGCGTTCCCGCCTTTCGAGTCGAACGGTTGGATCTGCATGTTGTTCAAGGTCACGATCCGCGCGAGATTCGCGATGTCGCTCGCGAACGAGCCGAGGTCGTGGTAGTTGCCGACCACGCGCACG
>JAPLQE010000046.1 GCA_026399835.1 Burkholderiales bacterium
CGCTCGTCGGCCCGTCCAGCGCGAGAGCCGACCCCTTCGGCGGCCCGTTCGGGGAACGAACGGCGCGAGCCGACGAACGGCAGGTTTCCGTCCGCGGGGCAAGGTCCCCGGGTCGCCGCTCAGCCGCCGTGCGCGTCGAAGAGCCGCCGCCAACCTTCGAGCCCGAGCCGGCGCAGCGCCACAATGTTGCGACCGTAGATCTGCGCGGCATCCGGCGTCGTCGCG
This sequence comes from Burkholderiales bacterium, assembly GCA_026399835.1. Lineage (GTDB taxonomy): Bacteria > Pseudomonadota > Gammaproteobacteria > Burkholderiales > Burkholderiaceae_E > UBA4615. The sequence goes on from JAPLQE010000046.1 coordinate 226, forward strand.
ACAGCGCGGTCGATGCTGGCCTCGCGCAGCAGGTGCAGCATCGGATGCGGCGAGCGGTTGGTGTGGTTCGCGACGTCGTCGGGCGCGGCGTCGGCAAACTCGTAGCGCGGATGGAAGCTCGCGAGCTGCAGCATGCCCTCGTATCCGAGTTTCCTCAGTGCGCGGTTCGCGTCGTCGAGGAAGAAGCGGTAGTCGATGAAGTCGGTCAGCGCGCGCGGATGGATCAGCAGCGTGGTGTCGATCGCCTGCGGGTCGGCGTCGGCGAGCAGCGCGAGTTCGCGGCGCAGCTCCGCGAGCAGCGTGTCCGCGTCCGACGCAGCGGTGACGGCCCAGCGGATCTGCTGCTTCACGTGCACGGCCTTGGCGAACGGGCACAGGTTCAGGCCGATGACGGCCGCCTCGAGCCAGTGCCGCGTGGCGTCGACCGCGGCCGTGGTCTCGGCCTCGTCGTCGAAGGGGGTCAGGACGTCGGTCATCGCGGGGCGCAGGGCGGGTCCGTGCATCATGCCATCGCACCCGAGGGCCGGGTCCCGCATGGCATGATCGCTGCGCCATGTTCGACATCCGCGCCGCCGCCGTGCCGCACGACCTCTCCGTCGTTCGCACCCTCTTCCGGGAGTACGTCGACGGGCTGGGCGTCGACCTGTCGTTCCAGGACGTCGAGACCGAACTGGCCGGCCTGCCCGGCCGGTACGCCGCCCCGTCGGGCCGGCTGCTGCTGGCGTGGCGGGGCGACGAGGCGATCGGCTGCGTGGCGCTGCGCGCGCTCGACGGCGGCGACTGCGAGATGAAGCGGCTGTATGTGCGCCCGCAGGGCCGCGGCCTGAAGCTCGGCCGCGCGCTGGCCGAGCGCATCGTGGCCGAGGCCCGCGCGGCCGGCTACGCGCGCATCCGCCTCGACACGCTGCCGACCATGGGCACGGCTCAGGCGCTGTACGGCGCGCTCGGCTTCGTGCAGACCGAGCCGTACGGGCTCAATCCGATCGCGGGGACGCGGTTCCTGGCGCTGGATCTGCGGCCCGCAGGCCCTACATCCTGAACACGCCGAACTTCGTCTCCGGGATCGGCTGGTTCAGGCTCGCGGACATCCCGAGCGCGAGCATGCGGCGCGTGTCGGCCGGGTCGATGACGCCGTCGTCCCACAGGCGGGCACTCGCGTAGTACGGATGGCCCTCGCGCTCGTACTGCGTGAGCAGCGGCGCCTTGAAGGCGGCCTCGTCCTCGGCGCTCCAGGCGCCGCCGCGCGCCTCGATGCCGTCGCGCCGCACGGTGGCCAGCACCGAGGCGGCCTGCTCGCCGCCCATCACGCTGATCCGCGCGTTCGGCCACATCCACAGGAAGCGCGGCGAGTAGGCCCGGCCGCACATGCCGTAGTTCCCGGCGCCGAAGCTGCCGCCGATGATCACGGTGAGCTTGGGCACCTGCGCGCAGGCGACCGCGGTGACGAGCTTGGCGCCGTTGCGCGCGATGCCCTCGTTCTCGTACTTGCGGCCCACCATGAAGCCCGAGATGTTCTGCAGGAAGAGCAGCGGGATCCTGCGCTGGCAGCACAGCTCGATGAAGTGTGCGCCCTTGAGCGCCGACTCCGAGAACAGGATGCCGTTGTTCGCGACGATGCCCACCGGCATGCCGTGGATGTGCGCGAAGCCGGTGACCAGCGTGGTGGCGTAGCGCGCCTTCCACTCGTCGAGCTCGGAGCCGTCGACGATCCGCGCGATCACCTCGCGCACGTCGTAGGGCTTGCGGGTGTCGGTGGGCAGCACGCCCCAGAGCTCGGACGGGTCGTACAGCGGCTCGCGCGGCTCGGCGCGCACGAGCTGCTCGGGCTTCTTCCAGTTCAGGTTGCCGACGATCTTGCGCGCGAGCGCGAGCGCGTGCGTGTCGTCCTGCGCGAGCCAGTCGGAGACGCCCGACAGCCGCGTGTGCACGTCGCCGCCGCCGAGGTCCTCGGGCGTGACCACCTCGCCGGTGGCGGCCTTCACCAGCGGCGGGCCGCCGAGGAAGATGGTGCCCTGGTTCTTCACGATGACAGACTCGTCGCTCATCGCCGGCACGTAGGCGCCGCCCGCGGTGCACGAGCCCATGACCACCGCGATCTGAGGGATGCCCGCGGCCGACAGGTTGGCCTGGTTGAAGAAGATGCGGCCGAAGTGCTCGCGGTCGGGGAAGACCTCGTCCTGGTTGGGCAGGTTGGCGCCGCCCGAGTCGACCAGGTAGATGCAGGGCAGGCGGTTCTCGCGGGCGACCTCCTGCGCGCGGAGGTGCTTCTTGACCGTGACCGGGTAGTAGGTGCCGCCCTTGACGGTGGCGTCGTTGCACACGATCAGGCACTCGATGCCGGCCACCCGCCCGATGCCGGTGATGATGCCCGCACAGGGCGCGTCGCCGCCGTACATCTCGTGGGCGGCGAGCGGCGACAGCTCGAGGAAGGGCGTGCCCGGGTCGAGCAGGCCGTCCACGCGGTCGCGCGGCAGCAGCTTGCCGCGCGAGACATGGCGCGCTCGCGCGGTCTCGCCGCCGCCGGCCGCGGCGATCGCGAGCTTCGCGCGCAGGTCCTCGACCAGCGCGGCCATCGCACGGGTGTTGGCCTTGAACTCGTCCGAGCGGACGTCGAGCTTGGTCTGGATCGGGTGCATGGCGCTCAGGGTGCGAGGAGTCGGGGGTGCGGACGTCAGGGTGCGGAGGATCAGGACGCGACGAGGGCCGGCAGCCGCTGCATGTCGTCGAAGACGGCATGGGCGCCGGCGGCGAGCAGGTAGACGTCGGGCGCGGGCTTGGCGCGCTCGACCATGTCGGCGCCGAAGAGCCGCGAGCCCGGGACGATTCCTGTGACATGCGCGGCGCTGCCCGGGGGCGCGGTCCGCGCCCGAGGCCACCGCATGCGGCAGGCCGGCGGCCACCAGCGCATCGATCACCTGCTCGATCTGCGGCACCGCCTTCACCTCGCGGGCGAGCGCCTCGTCGCGCCGCCGCGCGAAGCCCGCGTACCAGTCGGGCGGCAGCGTGCGGCCGGCGAGCGACTCGATGATCGACAGCTCCTCGCGCAGCGCACGGCCCATGAAGGTGCGCATCGTCTGCTCGACGGTGAAGGCCAGGCCCAGCTCGTTGAGCATCGCGGTCAGCACGCCGTTGGTGATCGGCTCGCTGTCGACCAGCACGCCGTCGCAGTCGAAGATCACCGCGTCGATGCGCACGGCCTCAGCCCTTCGCGGGCAGCGGATGCCCCGGCATCAGCGTGTACGGATGCTTCCAGCCCGGCAGCGCCTCCAGGCGCCGCAGCCAGGCGCCGACCGCCGGATAGGTCTTCCAGTCGACGCCGAACTCCTCGTTGAACCACAGGTAGCCGCACAGCGACAGGTCGGCGATCGAGGGCTTGTCGAGCGCCACCCATTCACGACCGGTGAGCTGCGTGTCGAGCACCTTGATGGCGGTGAGCGCGCGGGCGCGGAAGGTCTCGACGACCGCCGGGTTCGGGTCCTTGGACAGCGACATCAGGAAGCGCAGCGTCGCGGTGTAGCTGGTGAGCTTGTGGTTGTCCCAGAGCAGCCAGCGCAGCACCTCGCGCCGCTCCGCCTCGCCCTCCCAGTCGAAGCGGCCCAGCGTGTGCGCGAGGTAGTCGAGGATCACGCCCGACTGCGACAGGCGCCGGCCGCGGTGCTCGAGCACCGGCACCTCGCCCATCACGTTGACCGCGCGGTACGCGTCGGTGCGCGTCTCGCCGCCGAAGAAGTCCACGAAGCGCGGCGTCCAGTCGGCGCCGCACAGGTTCAGCATCAGCGCGGCCTTGTAGGCGTTGCCGGACTGGGCGAAGCAGTAGAGGGTGTAGTCGGCGGCCATCGCGCTCAGTCCTGCATCACGCGGTCGAGCCCGCGCACCACGCCGACCAGCCCCGCCACGCGGCGGATCGCGAGCAGCGCGCCCGGCACGTAGGGCTCGGCGCTGCCGCCGGCCTCGTGGCGCAGGTGCAGCCGCTGGTCGGCGGCGCCGAAGATGACCTCTACGCCGAGCACGAAGCCCGGCACGCGGATCGCGTGCACCGGGATGCCCGACATCTCGGCGCCGCGCGTCTCGACCGGCCCGCGCAGCTGCGCGAGCGGCAGCGCGGACGAACGCGCCTCGCCGCGCGCCGCGCCCAAGCGCACGCTGAGCTCGCGCACCGTGCCCGAGGGCACGTCGGCCTTGCCGGCCTTGGCGTAGTCGATCAGCTCGACGTCGGGCAGCCACTTCACCGCCATCTCGGCGAACTTCTGCAGCAGCACCGCGGTGATCGCGAAGTTGCCGCAGGCGAGCACGCCGCGCCCGGCGGCGCGTGCGGCGGCGTCGATGCGCGCGTACTCCTCGTCGGACAGCCCCGAGGTGCCGACCACCCCGTGCGCGCCGGCCTGCAGGGCCGCCAGCACGTTGACGATCGCGATGTCGGGCTTGCTGTACTCGAAGAACACGTCGACGCCCTGCGCGAGCGCCTCGGCGGCGGTGGCCACGATCGGGGCCGCGCAGTCGATGCCGAGCGCGTCGCCGACCGTCTTGCCCGCGGCGCGCCGCGCGATGCCGGCGACCAGGTGAAGGTCGGGGGCGGCGACGATGCCGCGCGCCAGGGGGGCGCCGGCCCAGCCGGTGACGCCGGCGAGTGCGACGCGGATGCGGGGGGTGGTGTCGGTCATTGGGCGAGGTGCTGTCGGAAGAAGGCGAGGGTGCGCGCGAGCGCGGTGTCGGCCGAGTCGGCGTGCCAGTCGGGATGCCCGAAGCGGTTGAAGCCGTGGCCGGCCGGATAGACGTGGCAGGGCATGTCGGGATGGGTGGTGCTGATGCGCCGCACCGTCTCCATCGTGATGAGCTTGTCGCGCTCGCCGAAGTGCAGCATCGCCGGCGCCTGCAGCCGCTCGTGCAGGTAGGGCGCGGTGCGCCCGCCGTAGTAGCCGACCGCGGGCAGCCCGAGCCGCGTCGCTGCCAGGTAGGCGACCGTGCCGCCCCAGCAGTAGCCGACCACGCCGGTGGGCAGCCCCTGGCCGACCTGCAGCGCGGCCGCGCGGATGTCGCGCAGCGGCGCGTCCAGGCCGAGCGCGTCGACCAGCGTGCGGCCGCGCGCCGTGCCCTCGGGCGTGTAGCCGAGCTCGACGTCCGGCTCGATCCGGTCGAAGAACGCGGGCGCGACCGCGAGGTAGCCGGCCCGCGCGTACTGCTCGGCGATCACCCAGCGGATGTGGTCGTTGACCCCGAAGATCTCCTGCGCGACCACCACGCAGCCCTTCGGATCGCCCTCGGGGCGTGCGACGAAGGCCCGTACCTCGCGGCCGTCGATCGCCTGCAGCATCACGGTGTGCATGTCTGTGTCAGCCCTCGTTGGCGAGCGCGCGCCCGATGAGAATCTTCTGGATGTCGCTGGTGCCTTCGTAGATCTGGCAGACGCGCACGTCGCGCCAGATCCGCTCGACCGGGAAGTCCGACACGTAGCCGTAGCCGCCGTGCACCTGGATCGCGTCGGAGCAGACCCGCTCGGCCATCTCGGAGGCGAAGAGCTTGGCCATCGCCGCCTCCTTCAGGCAGGGCTGGCCGGCATCCTTCAGGGCCGCGGCGTGCAGGATGAGCTGGCGCGCGGCCTCGATCGAGGTGGCCATGTCGGCGAGCCGGAACTGCACCGCCTGGTGCTGGAAGATCGGCGCACCGAACGCCTCGCGCTCCCGGGCGTAGCGCAGCGCCGCCTCGAAGGCCGCACGCGCCATGCCCACCGACTGCGAGGCGATGCCGATGCGTCCGCCCTCCAGCCCGGACAGCGCGATCCGGTAGCCCTGGCCTTCCGCGCCCAGCAGGTTGGCTGCCGGCACGCGGCAGTTCTCGAAGCGGATCTGCGCGGTGTCGGAGGCGTGCTGGCCGACCTTGTCCTCGAGCCGCGCGACCACGTAGCCGGGCGTGGCGGTGGGCACGAGGAACGCCGAGATGCCGCGCTTGCCGGCGGCCTTGTCGGTCACCGCCATCACGATCGCGACGTCGGCGTGCTTGCCCGAGGTGATGAACTGCTTGACCCCGTCGATCACGTACTCGATGCGGCCGTCGGGTCCGGTCTCGCGGCGCGCGGTGGTGCGCAGCGCCGACGCGTCGGAGCCGACGTGCGGCTCGGTCAGGCAGAAGGCGCCGAGCATCTCGCCGCGCGCCAGCGGCACCAGCCAGCGGTCCTTCTGCGCGTCGTCAGCGAAGGCCATCAGGATCGAGCAGACCGGGCAGTTGTTGACCGACACCACGGTGGAGGTGGCGCCGTCGCCGGCGGCGATCTCCTCGAGGATCACCGCCAGCGCGGTGTAGTCGAGGCCCGCGCCGCCCCAGCGTTCGGGCACCGCCACCCCGTAGCAGCCGAGTGCGGCCAGCCCGCGCAGCGCCTCGGCGGGGAAGGTGGCCTCGCGGTCCCAGCGCGCGGCGTGCGGCGCCACCTGCTCGCTCACGTAGCTGCGGACCGCGTCGCGGACCATGGTCAGCGATTCGTTCAGGATCATCGTCGTCTCCTCAATCCCCGGGCGGAATCTGCCCGGCGCCCGGCGCCCCGCGGCGGGGCCGTCATGCGCCCGGCTGCGGACCCCAGTCGTGCGGCGGCGCGTCGGGTGCGTCGGGCACCCGTGCGTCGACCTCGATCTCGATCTTGATGCGCGGATCGACCAGGCCGACGATCATCGCGGTGGCCGCCGGCCGCGCCCGCGCGAATGCCTCGCCGAACAGGGGGGCGGCGCGCTCGAAGAAGGCCGCGTCGGTGAACAGGTAGCGCACGCGCACGACGTCGTCGAGCGTGCAGCCGGCCTGCGCGAGCGCGCCGGCGATGTTGGCGAGGCACTGCCGGGTCTGCACCAGCAGGTCCTCGTCGATGCTCATCGTCGTGTAGTCGAAGCCGGTGGTGCCCGAGACGTGCACGTCCCGCCCGTCGACCACTGCACGCGAATAGCCGGCCAGCCGCTCGAAGGACGAGCCGGAGGAGATCAGCCTGCGCGCGCTCACCATGCGATGGGCTGGCCGCGCCAGTCGAAGAAGCCGCCGCTCGGGAACGCGGCGCGGTCGGCCAGCACCGTGCGCAGGCCGGCCACGCTGTCGCCGACCGCGACCTCGGCGTTCGGGCCGCCCATGTCGGTGCGGACCCAGCCCGGGTGCAGCGACAGCACCCGTACGCCCATCGGCGAGTAGTCGCTGTGGGCCATCTTGGCCACCATGTTCACCGCCGCCTTGGAGACCCGGTAGAGCATGCCGTAGCTCGCCTGCGCCTCGGCGATCGAGCCCATCTTGCTCGAGACGAAGGCGAGCGTGCCCTGGGCGGGCGCCAGCAGCGGCGCGAGCAGCGGCATCAGCCGCATCGCGCCGAGCACGTTGGTGCGCATCACCAGGTCGAACTGCTCGTCGGTGGGCGGCGACTGGACGCTGCTGGTGCGCAGCCCGTAGACGCCGGCGTTGACCACCGCCACGTCGAGCCGCTCGCCGTCGAGCTGCCAGCCGATGCCGGCGATGTCCTCGACGCGCTGCACGTCGAGCTTGAGCGTGTGTGCGCCGAGGTCGCGCAGGCGGACCCGGTCGTCCTCGCCCCGGAAGGTGGCGAAGACGGTCCAGCCCGCCTCGCGGTACTGGCGCACGAACTCGAGGCCGATGCCCCGCGATGCGCCGAGGATGAGCGCGGTCGGCATCAGGGACGCCCGCGCCGGGCCGCGCTGCCGCTCACATCAGCTCCACGGCGACCGCCGTCGCCTCGCCCCCGCCGATGCACAGAGAGGCCACGCCGCGCTTGCCGCCGGTCTTCCGGAGCCCGCCGATCAGCGAGACGATCAGCCGCGCGCCGGAGGCGCCGATCGGGTGACCGAGGGCCACCGCGCCGCCGTGCAGGTTGACCTTCTCGTGCGGCAGGCCGTGCTCCTTCATCGCGGCCATCGCGACCACCGCGAACGCCTCGTTGATCTCGTACAGGTCCACGTTCGCGGTCGACCAGCCGGTCTTGGCGTACAGCTTGGCGATCGCGCCGACCGGCGCGGTGGTGAACCACTGCGGCTCCTGCGAGTGCGTCGCGTGCGCGACCAGCCGGGCGATCGGCTTGACGCCGAGCTTCTCGGCGGTGGACGCGCGCATCATCACCAGGGCGGCCGCGCCGTCGGAGATCGACGACGAGGTGGCGGCGGTCACGGTGCCGTCCTTGCGGAACGCGGGCTTCAAGGTCGGGATCTTCTCGGGGTTGGCCTTGAACGGGCTCTCGTCCTTGTCGATCACGACGTCGCCCTTGCGGCCGGCGACGGTGATGCCGGCGATCTCCCAGGCGAACGAGCCGTCGGTGTTCGCGGTCTTGGCGCGCTCGGTGGAGGTGATCGCGTAGCGGTCCTGCTCCTCGCGGGTGAAGGTGTACTTGCCCGCGCAGTCCTCGGCGAACTGGCCCATCGACTTGCCGCCGCCGTTCGGGGTCTTCTCGTAGGCATCCTCGAGGCCGTCGAGCGCCATGTGGTCGAACAGCGTGCCGTGGCCGTAGCGGTAGCCGCCGCGGCCCTTGAGCATCAGGTAGGGCGCGTTCGACATGCTCTCCATGCCGCCGGCGACGACCACGTCCTGGCTGCCGACGGCGAGCAGGTCGTGCGCGAGCATCGCGGCCTTCATGCCGGAGCCGCAGACCTTGTTGATCGTCGTGGCGCCCACCGACATCGGCAGGCCGGCGCCGAGCGTGGCCTGGCGGGCCGGGGCCTGGCCCTGACCGGCGGGCAGCACGCAGCCCATGATGACCTCCTGCACCTGCTCGGGCGACAGCCCGGCGCGCTGGACCGCCGCCTTGATGGCATGGGCGCCGAGCTGGTGGCCGGCGAAGGACGACAACTCGCCCATCATGGCCCCGATGGGCGTGCGGGCGACGGAAACGATGACAACGGGATCGGCCATGACGGGTCTCCTAGGGTTCAGGTTGTGGCGTGGGGCTCGGGCGCGGCAGCGCCCGCAGCGGGTGGGGCGGAGTCGCCCGTGAGGGCGGCCTCCAGCTGATCATAGCGGTTCCGGAATCGGACCGATTCCGGGTAGGGGAAGACGTCGTCGAAGCGGCCGGCGCGCACGTGGGCCTGCTTGCGCTGCCAGAAGGCCGCGTCGAGCAGGTCGCCGTGGTGGTGCTCGAAGATCCGCCGCACGCGCGGGTCGCCGAGCAGGAAGGTGCCGAACTCCTCGGGGAACACGTCGTGCGGGCCGACCCGGTACCAGGGCTCGGAGGCCATCTCCTCCTCGGGCGTGCGCGGCTCGGGGATCCGGCGGAACACGCAGTCTGTCACGTAGGCCACCTCGTCGTAGTCGTAGAAGACCACGCGGCCCTGGCGGGTGACGCCGAAGTTCTTGTAGAGCATGTCGCCGGGGAAGATGTCCGCGGCCACCATCTGCTTGATCGCGTCGCCGTACTCGATCAGCGCATGCTCGCGCTCGGCGTCGGTGCAGCGCTCGAGGTACATGTTGAGCGGGATCATCCGCCGCTCGATGTACAGGTGCTTGATGACCAGCGTGTCGGCGTCCTCCTCGATGATCGAGGGCGCCGTGGCGCGCAGCTCGTCGATCAGCGCGGGGTCGAAGCGGGCCTTCGGGAACGGCACGTCCGAGTACTCCCAGGTGTCGGCCATGCGCCCGACGCGGTCGTGCATCTTCACGCGCTGGTATTGCGACTGGATGAACTCGCGGCTGACGTCCTTCTTGCGGTTGTCCTTGATGATCTTGAACACGTACGGGAACGAGGGCAGCGTGAACACGCCCATCACCAGCCCCTTGATGCCCGGCGCGATGACGAACTTGTCGTGCGAGTGCTTCAGGTGCGAGAGCAGGTCGCGGTAGAACGCGGTCTTGCCCTGCTTGTGCAGCCCGAGCATCGTGTAGAGCTCGGACTCGGGCTTGGTCGGCATCAGCGACCTCAGGAAGCGCACGTAGGCCGAGGGCACCTCCATGTCGACCATGAAGTAGGCGCGCGAGAAGTTGAACAGCGTCTCGATGCGCTCGGCGCCGTGCAGCAGCGTGTCGAGGAAGAGCCGCCCGCGCCCGTCCTGCAGGATCGGGATCGCGAAGGGCGTGACCTCGCCGTCGGCCACGTAGCGCCCGATCAGGTAGGCGCCCTTGTTGCGGTAGAACAGCGTGCGCAGCACGTTGAGCTGGCAGTCGGTCGCCGGCGCGGCGTCTTGCGGCGCGAACTCGCGCATCGCCGCCGTCACCAGCGCGAGGTCGCGGTCGATGTCGACGAACGGGCAGGCGAGGCCCAGGTCGACGATCACCTGGCGCAGCGTGCGGCGCAGGCCGAGCGCGGCCGGGTAGTAGGCGCGAAAGCTCGGCGGATCGCCGTCGAGGTAGTCGGTGGCCACCGCAGGCCGCACGAAGATGAAGTCGTTGTGGAAGTAGGTCCGGTGCAGCAGCTTGGCGCACACCGAGTTGAAGAAGGTCTCGGCGAGCTCGGGCTGGCGGTGCTCGGAGAGCAGCGCGACATAGTGGCGCTTGACCTGCGCCCAGTTGCCGGCCGCGAGGTCGGTTGCGCCGAAGACGTCCTCGATGCGGGCCACGGCCTCGCGCACGCGCTCGTCGTAGAAGGCGATCCGCTCGCGGGCGAGCTGCCGGATGGCGTGCCAGTCGGCCGCCTCGTAGCGGGACTTCGCCTGCTGCGCGTTGTAGCGGAAGAGCGCGTAGTGGCGGTCGAAGCCGGCGAGGATCGCCTGCGCGATCGCCAGGGCCTGGTCGGAGGTGCGCTGCGGCATCGCGGCGCGCCCGTCAGGCCGTCTCGGCGAACAGCTCGCGGCCGATCAGCATCCGGCGGATCTCGGAGGTGCCCGCGCCGATCTCGTAGAGCTTGGCGTCGCGCCAGAGCCGGCCGGTCGGGTAGTCGTTGATGTAGCCGTTGCCGCCCAGGCACTGGATCGCCTCGCCGGCCATCCAGGTCGCCTTCTCGGCCGAGTACAGGATCGCGGCGGCCGCGTCCTTGCGCAGCGAGCGCACGTCGATCCTGCCCTCGCGCGAGCGGTCGCACTGCTTGCCGACCTCGTACACGTACGCGCGGCAGGCCATCATCGTGCTGTACATGTCGGCGAGCTTGCCCTGCATGAGCTGGAACTCGCCGATCGGCTGGCCGAACTGCTTGCGCTCGTGCAGGTAGGGCACGACCACGTCCATGCAGGCGCTCATGATGCCGAGCGGCCCGCCCGAGAGCACCGCGCGCTCGAAGTCGAGCCCGCTCATCAGCACGTTGGCGCCGCGGCCCACGCCCTTGAGGTCGTCGCCGTCGATGCCGCCGAGCACGTTCTCGGCCGGCACCTCGCAGTCCTGGAACACCAGCTCGCCGGTGTGGCTGCCGCGCATGCCCATCTTGTCGAGCTTCTGCGCGACCGAGAAGCCCTTGAAGGTCTTCTCGACCAGGAAGGCGGTGATGCCGCGCGGACCGGCCTCGAGGTCGTTCTTCGCGTAGATCACCATCACGTCGGCATCGGGGCCGTTGGTGATCCACATCTTCGAGCCGTTGAGCACCCAGCGGTCGCCGCGGAAGTCGGCGCGCAGCTTCATCGACACCACGTCGGAGCCGGCGTTCGGCTCGCTCATCGCGAGCGCGCCGATCCATTCGCCCGAGACCAGCTTCGGCAGGTACTTCTCCTTCTGCCAGGTGGTGCCGTTGCGGTTGATCTGGTTCACGCAGAGGTTGGAGTGCGCGCCGTACGACAGGCCGACCGAGGCCGAGCCGCGCGAGATCTCCTCCATCGCGACGATGTGGGCGAGGTAGCCCATGTCGGTGCCGCCGTACTGCTCGGGCACGGTCATGCCGTGCACGCCGAGCTCGCCGAGCTTGCGCCACAGGTCCATCGGGAACAGGTCGCTGCGGTCGATCTCGGCGGCGCGCGGCGTGATCTCCGCGGCGGTGAACTGCTGCAGCGAATCGCGCAGCATGGCGACGTCCTCGCCGAGGTCGAACTGCAATCCGGGAAGGTTCAGCATCCGGGGTCCCTGCGTTGCGTTGCGTCGGGTGGGGCGGGCTCAGTGCCGGACGTCGTCGCGTCCCTGCACCGTCATCATGGTGGCCTGCATCGTGGCGATGGTCCTGGCGCGGCCGTCGGCGATGGCGATCGCGTCGCCGTCCACGAATGTTACCGTCCGGCCGGTGCGCCGCACACGGCCCGTGAAGCGGAAGCGCTCGCCCGCGCCCGGCGCGAGGAAGTTGATCTTGAACTCGATGGTCAGCACGCCGGCATCGGCGGGCATCAGCGTGGACGCCGAGAAGCCGCAGGCCGCGTCGAGCACCGAGGCGATCGCGCCGCCGTGCAGGAAGCCGTGCTGCTGGGTGAGCTCCGGATCGAAGGGCAGGTCGATCGACACTTCGCCGGGGGCCACGCGGGTCATCTCCGCGCCGATCCTCGACATGAAGCGCTGCCGGGCGAACGACGCGCGCACCCGTGTCTCGAAGTGGGGATCAACGGGCGGCGGCAGCGTCGCATCCGGGTTCGGCGTGTCGGGCATGGCGGTGGGGGCCGGGGGAGGGGCAGGCCGCAGGAGGGTCGAGGAGAGGCCGGCGGAGCGTAGTTGACGTTGACGTCAACGTCAATGCAAGCCCATGCCGGGTGTCGGGCGCGCGGGTTGTGCCGGTGTCACCGCTGCGGTTAGGATCTTCCGAGATTCACCCGACACACGCGGCGCAACGACGCCGCCCGGAGGAGACCCCCATGCGCAGCATCCTGTTCGCCGCCGCGGCCGTCGTCGCGTCGGTCGTCGCCGGCCCCGTCCTCGCCCAGGGCAAGGAACTGAAGATCGGCGTCATCTACGACCTGACCGGCGCCTTCGCGGCCGGCGGCTCGAACGCCAGCTACCTCGGCACCAAGTACGCGATCGACATGATCAACGAGCGCGGCGGGGTCGAGGGCTACCGGATCAAGCCGGTCTACGCCGACGCGCAGAGCAAGGCCGACGTCGCGATCAACGAGGCCGAGCGGCTCCTGAACCAGGAGAAGGTCGACATGCTGATGGGCGTGTTCTCGTCGGCCCACTGCGTGCCGATGGCCCAGAAGGCCGACCAGTCCAAGCGCTTCATGTGGGCCAACGTCTGCGTCGCCTCGGCGGTGCTCAAGGACAAGAACCTGCGCTACGTGTTCCGTGCGCAGGTGCACTCCGACCAGTTCGGCGCGGCCTCCTGCGACTTCCTCAAGGAGCAGTCCAAGGCGCGCCTGGGCAAGGAGCCCCGCGACCTGAAGGTCGCGATCATCTACGAGGACGGCCCGTACGGCGCGGGCGTGGCCTCGGGGAACGAAGCGACCTGCAAGCAGAACGGCATCCAGATCGCGCTCAAGGAAGGCTACGCGGCGACCTCGCCCGACCTCTCGTCGCTGGTGACCAAGCTCAAGCGCGCGCGGCCGGACGTGATCCTGCACACCGGCTACAACCCGGACATCACGCTGTTCCTGCGCCAGTCCCGCGAGCAGGGCCTGAAGTGGTCGGCGCTGATCGGCCACGGTGCGGGCTACGGCCAGTTCGACAAGCTGTACGCCACCTTCAAGGACGACGCGAACTTCATCTACAACGTCGACCCGGTCGCCGCGCAGCTGCTCGATCCGAAGTCGCTCGCACCCGGCCTGGGTGCGGTGACCGCCGAGATGATCAAGCGCTACAAGGCCGACGTGAAGTCCGACGAGGTGCCGCCGCACGTGTCCATGGGCTTCAACCAGTCGTGGATCTTCTTCACCGACGTGCTGCCGCGGGCGATCAAGAAGTACGGCGGCGTCGATGCCGAGGCGCTGCGCCAGGCCGCGCTCGAGACGGACATCCCGGTGGGCGGCACCATCCAGGGCTACGGCGTGAAGTTCTTCCCGCCCGGCACGCAGATGTCCGGCCAGAACGAGCGCTCCTCGCCGGTGGTCATGCAGTACGCCGGCAACGACACCTTCGTCGTCTGGCCGAGCGCGATCAAGACCCTGGACCCGGTCCTGCCCCTGCCCAAGGGCCACACCTACGCGCCCTGATGGCGGCGGCGCCGGGGTTTCGGCGAGCACTGCTCGCCGCCGGTGAAGCGGGCCGGGCCTGCCGGCCCGGCACTCGTGCTCCACGGACGTGAATCCGCCGAAAGGCGGCAGGATAGGCTGTTCCCATGCTCAGAATCGAGTCGATGACCAAGCGCTTCGGCGGCTTCACCGCCGTCGATCGCCTGTCGTTCGAGCTGCGCCAGGGCGAGATCCTCGGCCTGATCGGCCCGAACGGCTCCGGCAAGAGCACCACCTTCAACGTCATCGCGGGCCTGTACGCGCCGACCGAGGGCTCGGTGCGCTTCCTGGACCGCGAGATCGGCGGGCTGCCGCCGAACCGGATCTGCAGGGCCGGCATCGCGCGGACCTTCCAGATCCCGCGACCGTTCCGCAAGCTGTCGATCCTGGAGAACGCGACGCTCGCCGCCTACTACGGCGCCTCGGAGCCGGTGACCCGCGGCGAGGCGCAGCGCCGGGCCGAGGACGCGCTGGCGCTGATCGGGCTGCCGTCCGATCCGGGGGCGCGGGTCGAGGGGCTGGGCGCGGCCGGGCTCAAGAAGCTCGAAATGGCGCGGGCGCTCGCCACGCAGCCCAAGCTGCTGCTCGCCGACGAAAGCCTGGGCGGGCTCGACGAGACCGAGATGAACCAGGCCGCCGACATGCTGCGCCGCATCCGCGACGAGCGCGGCATCTCCATCGTCTGGGTCGAGCACATCATGGGCGTGCTGATGCGGGTCATCGACCGCTGCCTGGTGCTCGACCACGGCGAACTGATCGCCCAGGGCACGCCCGCCGAGGTCACTCGCGACCCCAGGGTGGTCGAGGTCTACCTCGGCACCGACGCCGAACAGGTCCAGGCGCAGGTTCGCGAGACCGACGCCGTGCGCGCGGGCGCACGCCAGGAGCGCAGCTGATGCTCGAGCTGAACGGGGTGAGCGCCGGCTACGGCGCGTTCCAGGCGCTGTTCGACGTGTCGCTGAAGGTGGACGCCGGCGAGGCGGTCGCGGTGATCGGCCCGAACGGCGCGGGCAAGACGACGCTGCTGCGCGCCATCTCCAAGCTGATCGAGCCGACCTCGGGCTCGCTGTCGATGGAAGGGCGTTCCTACGACGACGTGCCCGCGCACGAGGTGATCGCGCTGGGCATCGCGCAGGTGCCCGAGGGCCGCCGGCTGTTCCCGCGGCTGTCGGTCGAGGACAACCTGAAGATGGGCGCGTACACGCCGGCGGCGCGCTCGCGCCACGCCGAGCGGCTGGAGTTCGTCTACACGCTGTTCCCGAAGATGAAGGAGCGCCGGCTGCAGATGGCCGGCACGATGTCCGGCGGCGAGCAGCAGATGTGCGCGATCGGGCGCGCGCTGATGAGCGGCCCGAAGCTGCTGCTGCTCGACGAGCCGTCGGCCGGCCTCGCGCCGGTCGTCGTCCAGTCGATCTTCGGGCTGATGCGCACGATCCGCGAGCAGGGCTACACGGTGCTGATCGTCGAGCAGAACATCCAACAGGTGCTCAAGGTCGTCGACCGCGCCTACCTGCTCGAGACCGGCCGGATCCGGCAGAGCGGCCCGGCGGCCGAGCTGCTGGCGAGCGACGAGATCCGCCGCGCCTACCTCGGCGTCTGACAGGACTCCCATGAGCGACATCTTCGACGTCTACCTCCTCGAGGCGGTCATCAACGGCCTGCTGCTCGGCGGGCTCCTGGCCCTGCTCGCACTCGGGCTGAACCTGATCTTCGGCGTGATCGACGTCGTCTGGATCTGCTACGCCGAGATGATGATGATCGGCATGTACGTGATCTGGTGGCTGCACGTCGAGCAAGGCTGGCCGCTCTTCGGCGCGTTCGCGGCGGGCATCGCGTCGATCGCGGTGCTCGGGGCGGCGCTGCACCAGTTCGTCATCCGTCCGGTGCTGGCCGCCGAGCCGATCAACCAGCTGCTGGTCACCGGCGGGGTGCTGTTCTTTCTGCAGGCGGTGGCGACGGTGGCCTTCGGCGTCGAGTTCCGTAACCTCGGCGTGCGGCTGCCGACCTTCGCGATCGGCGAGATGAACCTGTCGCTCGCGCGGCTCATCGCCTTCGCGGTCGCGATCGCCGCGATCGGCGGCACCTGGCTGTTCCTGTCGCGCAGCTACATCGGCACCGCGATCCGCGCGATCAGCCAGGACCGCGGGATCATGCCGCTGATGGGCGTCGACCCGGGCCGCATCTACCTGACCACCTCGGCGCTCGGCGGCGGGCTGGCGGGCCTGGCCGCCTGCCTGCTGGTGCTGCAGTACGACATCCATCCGGCGATCGGCCTGTCGTTCGGCCCGATCACCTTCCTGATCTGCGTGCTGGGCGGGCTGGGCAACCTGATCGGGGGCTTCCTCGCTGCGTTCATCTTCGCGCAGTTCATCGCGGTCGGCGGCTTCCTGTTCCAGCTCGAGTGGGGCTACGTGATCGCGTTCGTGTTCTTCATCGCGACGATGTTCTGGAAGCCCGAAGGGCTGTTCGCCAAGCGCAGGTGAGCCGATGAACCGATCATGGATCCTGGGGGGCGTCGGGCTCGCGCTGCTGCTGGCGGCGCCGTTCGCCGGCTTCGGCACCTATCCGCTGCACCTCGCCATCATGGCGCTGCTGTGGGGCTTCATCTACACCAGCTGGTCGATCATGGGCCGGCTCGGGATGGTGAGCTTCGGCCACGGCGCGTTCCTGGGCATCGGCGCGTACGGCTCGGTGCTGCTGTGGAACACCTTCGGCGTGTCGCCGTGGCTCGGGGCGCTCGGCGCGATCGTGCTCACGCTCGCGCTCGCGGTGCTGATCGGCTGGCCGTGCTTCCGCTTCCGGATCGTCGGCCACTACTTCGCGCTGGTCACGCTGGCGCTGTCGGAGGTGGTCCGCCTGGTGATCGTCGCGCTGCGCGACCACACCGGCGGCTCGCTCGGCATCACGCCGAAGTCGGCGCTGACCGACGGCGCGACGGTGTCGGTCGGCGCGCTGCAGTTCTCGGACAAGCTGGTCTGGTTCTACCTCGTGGTCGCCTGCTGGCTGTTCGCGCTGTGGGTCTGGCGGCGGGTGGACCGCAGCATGGACCGGCTGGCGCTCGAGGCGATCAGCGAGGAGGAGGACGCGGCCGCCTCGATCGGCATCGACGTCTCGCGCACCAAGCTCAAGGTCACGATGCTGTCGGCGGCGATGACCTGCGTGGGCGGCGTGCTCTACGCGCAGTACCAGCTCTACGTGAACCCGGAGACGGTGTCCGGCATCGGCATCTCGCTGCAGATGGTGTTCGGCGCGATCGCCGGCGGCATGTTCGTGATGCTCGGGCCGACGGTGGGCGCGGTGTTCCTGCTGGCGCTGTCCGAGACGCTGCGGATCGCGGTCGGCAACACGATCCACGGGCTGGACCTGCTCATCTACGGCGCGCTGCTGGTGCTGTTCATCATCTACCTGCCCAAGGGGATCCTGGGCACGCTGCTGGCGCGTCTCGAACGTACGGGCTGACGCCGGCTCGGGCCTGCTCGCTACGGTTTCTTCACGGCTTCCCGCAAGCGGGGGGCGTCGTCCCAGATCATCGGGCGCTCGCGTTCGCCGCCGAGGAACTCGATCGGGTCGTGGTTGTCGACGTGCCCGTACTGGCCCTGCCAGACCGACCAGCCGCACAGCTGCTGGAGCCGGCGCGGCATGCGGCGGGCGAGCTCGCCGGGCACGCCGAGCAGCTGGTTCTCCTGCTGGCGCATCCAGCCCACGCAGTAGTAGCAGGCGATCGCCCAGCGGCGCGCCTCGGTGCGGTTGGCGCCGCCCGCATGCCACAGCGCGCTGTCGAACAGCAGGATGCTGCCGGCCGGCATCTCGGCCGCGACCGTGGGGTGGTCGGCGCCGTAGCGGGGTGGCGCGTCGCTGCGGTGGCTGCCCGGCACGATGCAGGTCGCGCCGTTGGCCTCGGTGAAGTCCGACAGCGCCCACATTGCGTTCAGTGCGATCGGGGCGCGCGGTCGCGGCAGCGGGATGCGCTGCGTGTCCTCGTGCAGCGGCTGCGCCTCCTGGCCGGGCGCGAGGGTGATCGCCGACAGCGAGGATAGCAGCAGCTCGGGGTCGAGCACGCGCTCGGCCACCGCCAGCACCAGCGGGTGCAGCGGCACCGGCCAGAAGGCCTCGTCGCGCGCGAGCAGGTTGTAGATCCGGACGGTGCGGGTTCCCTCGAAACGGGTCTTGGCGAAGCCCGCGCCCGCGTCCGTCTCGAGCCGCTCGAGGGCCTCGCGCAGCGCGTGCCGCGTGGGCTCGGGGATCGCGTCGCGCAGCACGGTGAAGCCGTGCTCGCGGATCGCGTCGGCGTGCGCGGCAGCGCTTCCCGGGGTCGCGGGGTCGGGCTGCGGTCCGGGGTCGGGGGCGGGCATGTCAGGGACCGGTGCGCCGGCGCGCGCGCGCCGGGTCGCGGGCCGCCGGCGAGGCGCTGGTCGGGGCGGTGGCCGCGGCCGGGCCGGCCTTCGTGCCCCGCGCCAGCAGCGCCCGGCACCGCGCCTCGTGCGCGGCGATCTCGCCGAGCGTGACCTGCAGGTCCTCGAGCTGGCGCTCGAGCGTGCCGCGGTGCCCAGCCAGCACCTGCAGGAAGCGCTCGAGCTGTGCCGCGGTGTCGGAGGGCGACTCGTACATGTCGACCAGGTCGCGCACCTCGGACAGCGACAGCCCGAGCCGCTTGCCCCGCAGCGTGAGCTTCAGGCGCGTCCGGTCGCGCTGCGTGTAGACACGCTGGCGCCCGCCCGTGCCGGCGCGGGTCGGCGCGAGCAGCCCCTGATCCTCGTAGAAGCGGATCGCGCGGGGCGTGACGTCGAACTCGCGGGCGAGCTCGGTGATCGTGAACGTGGCCATCGGCTCCGGATGCGGGACGGCCCCGGCGGCGGAACGCGGCCGGGAGGAGACGACGCCGCGCAGGTAGACTGACGTTGACGTAAACGTCCGATTCTAGCCGCGATGAATCCCCACGAGCACGAGCTGAGCTATCCGTTCGCTGACACGCTGCCCGAGCCCGGGCGCCGGATCGAGGTCGCGCCGGGCGTGCACTGGCTGCGCATGCCGCTGCCCTTCGCGCTGAACCACATCAACCTCTGGCTGCTGCGCGACACCTTCCGGGGCCGCGAGGGCTGGACGCTGATCGACTGCGGCGTCTCGACCGACGCGCTGCGCGGTCATTGGGAGACGGTGATCGCCGAGGAGCTCGAGGGCCTGCCGATCGTCCGGGTGCTGTGCACGCACACCCACCCCGATCACGTCGGCCTCGCACGCATGCTCTGCGACCGCTTCGCCGCGCCGCTGTGGATGACCCTCGGCGAGTACGCGATGGGGCGGATCCTGTCGGTGTCGATGCCCGGCGCCGACCCCGACGCCGGTTACCGCCACTACCGCCGCAACGGCATGGCCGAGGGCCCGCAGCTCGAGGCGCTGGGCTCGCGGGTGCGCCAGCACTTCCCGTCGCTGGTGCCGGAGATGCCGCAGTCGTTCCGCCGG
Source organism: Burkholderiales bacterium (assembly GCA_026399835.1). Taxonomy (GTDB): domain Bacteria; phylum Pseudomonadota; class Gammaproteobacteria; order Burkholderiales; family Burkholderiaceae_E; genus UBA4615. Next base: position 19,650 of record JAPLQE010000046.1, read on the forward strand.
ATCGCCGACGGCGAGTCGATCCCGATCGGCGAGCGCCGCTGGCGCGTGATCGTGGGCACCGGGCATTCCCCCGAACATGCGGCGCTGTTCAGCGAGGCCGACGGCGTGCTGATCTCCGGCGACATGGTGCTGCCACGCATCTCCACCAACGTGTCGGTGTTCGACCTCGAGCCCGAGGCCAATCCGCTCACCTGGTACCTCGACTCGCTGCGCCGCTTCGAGCCGTGCCCGCCCGACACGCTGGTGCTGCCCTCGCACGGCCGGCCGTTCCGCGGCCTGCACCGGCGCATCGAGCAGCTGCGCGAGCATCACGACGAGCGCCTGGCGGTGGTGGGCGCGGCCTGCCGCGAGCGCGCGCACCATGCGGCGGGCATGGTGCCGATCCTGTTCGGGCGCGAGTTCGACGCCCATCAGATGATGTTCGCGCTCGGCGAATCGCTGGCGCACCTGAACGCGCTGTGGCACGACGGCGCGCTCGAGCGCGTGGTCGGCGAGGACGGCGTGGTGAGGTTCTCGGCGGCCTGAAGCTCAGCCGGGCAGCCAGGTGGCCAGCCGGGCCGCCAGCGCGGCGCGGTCGATCGGCTTGGACAGGTAGTCGTCCATGCCGGCGGCGAGGCAGCCGTCGCGGTCGCCCTCCATCGCGTTCGCGGTCAGCGCGATCACCGGCGTGCGCGGCAGGCCGCGGGCGCGTTCCATCTCGCGCCAGCGCCGGGTCGCCTCGTAGCCGTCCATCACCGGCATCTGGCAGTCCATCAGCACCACGTCCCAGCGCCGCGCCTGCAGGCGCTCCAGCGCCTGCTCGCCGTCGGCCACGACGGTGGATGCGATGCCCAGCCGATCGAGCAGCGCGGCCGCGAGCATCTGGTTGATCGCGTTGTCCTCGACCACCAGCGCCTCGAATTTCGGTCGCTCCGGCGCGCCGGGGCGCGTCGGGGGCAGCGGCGCGGTCGGGGCCGGCGGGTTCGCCACGGCGGGCAGTGCGGTCCGCTCGCCGAACCGGCTCGACAATCCGGGCGTGGTCGAGCTCGCGAGCGTGTCGATCGTGCCGTCGAGCAGCGCGGCGACGGCGCGGGCCCGCAGCGGCCAGGCCAGACGCGGCAGCGTGCCGCCGTCGGGCAGCGGGCGGCGCGCGACCAGTGCGACGCGCGCCGGCCCGCCCCGGGTTGCGGTGCCGGCGGTCGCGGCCCGGGCGGCGATGGCGACCGCATCGGGCCGCGCGCCGTCGACCAGCATCGGCATGTCGGCGGGCAGGGCGTCGGGGCCGATGTCCTGCACGACGACGCCCCAGCCGGCGAGCTGCGCGCGCTGGATCGCGTCGAGGCCGACCAGCGCGATCGTGCGTCCGGCGAGCCGGGCGCGCGGCGCCCGCGGCGTGCTCTTGTCGATCGCCGGATGCCAGCCGATCGAGAAGCGGAACTCGCTGCCCTCGCCCTCGGTCGTGGTCACGCCGATCGTCCCGTTCATCAGCTCGACCAGCTGGCGGCTGATCGCCAGGCCCAGCCCGGTGCCGCCGAAGCGTCGGGTCGCCGAGCCGTCGACCTGCGAGAACGGCTGGAACAGGTCGCGGACCTTGTCGGCGGGGATGCCCGGCCCGGTGTCGCGCACGCGCAGCTCGAGCTGCCGGACCGAGGCCTGGAAGCTCACCACCACCTCGACGCCGCCGCGCGAGGTGAACTTCACGGCGTTGCCCACCAGGTTGCTCAGGACCTGCCGGAAGCGAACCTCGTCGCCATGCATCGCGCCCGGCACCATGCCTTCGATCCGGTAGCCCAGCTGCAGGCCCTTGGATGCGGCGCGGTCCGCGACCAGCTCGAAGGTGTCCTCGAGCGACTCGACCGGGTCGAAATCCGCCTGCTGCAGCCGCAGCTTGCCGGCCTCGATCTTGGACAGGTCGAGGATGTCGTCGATGATCGTCAGCAGTGCGTGCGCGCTGCGCTGCACGGTGTCGACCATCTCGCGCTGCTCGCCAGTCATCGTGGTCTCGCGCAACAGGTCGGTCACGCCGATCACGCCGTTCATGGGCGTGCGGATCTCGTGACTCATGTTGGCGAGGAACTGGGATTTCGCACGGGTCGAGTCGAGCGCAGCGTCGCGTGCGGCGGACAGTTCGCGCTCGTGCAAAGCCTGTGCGGTCGCGTCGGCGACGAGCGCCGCGAAGTACGGGGCATCGCCGAGCCGCAGCTCGCTGACCGCGACGTCGGCCGGGAAGCGCGTGCCGTCTCGCCGCATGCCCTCGACGCGACGGCGGCGGCCGGCAGCGCCGGACGCGGCGGGCGCAAGCGCGTCCTGGGGCAGCAGCGCGAGAGCGGACGTGCCCGGCAGCGTGTGGGGCTCGTGGCCGCACATCAGCGCGGCGACCCGGTTGCACTGCACGATCCGATGCGCCCGGTCGTAGACGATGACGCCGTCGAGCATGCCGTCGAAGGTCGCGCGCAGCGTACCCTCGCTGAATCTCAGGATCGACTCGGTCTCGGCGCGCCGCACCACTTCGCCGCGCAGCTGCAGGTTCGCCGCCTCGCGGTCCTGGGCGATCTGTTCGGCGGCGCGCATCGAGGCGCGCAGCCCGCGCATCGCCAGCCCCACCAGCAGCAGCGCGGAGGCGATGACCAACGCGCTCATCGCGAGCGCGTCGCGCAGTCCCTCGCGCATGCGCTGCGCGCCGTCCACGATCGGCCGGCTGAGCTCGATCACGCCGCGCACGTCGCCCACCTTCCAGTCGGTACGCGGCGATCCGGGATAGCGGTTGTGGCACTCGACGCAGCTCGCCTGCAGCCGGTCGGCGACCGCATAGCGCAGGACCGGTACGCCATCGACCGTCTCGACGCGGTGGAACGGGCGGTTCGGGTCGGCACGCAGCGCGGCCAGCGCGGCGGTCTCGAAGTCGTCGAGCTTGCGGGTGGGGGTGCGCCAGGGGAAGGGCAGCTCGCTGAACAGCCGGACCTTCGAGCCTTGGTCCTGGCCGCCGAAAAAGTCGCCGAAGTCGAGCATGAAGGTCGCCGGCAGCGGCAGGGACCCGGGCTGCTCGCGGTAGGCGTGGGTGATCGCCAGCCCGCCGTCGCGCGCGCGCGGCACGATCTCGGCGCTGTAGAAGTTGCGCATCTGCGTGATGGCGCGCGCATGGCGCGCGGCATCCTCGAGCGCGGTCGCCTCGTGCTGGGCGACCGATTCGCGCACCAGCGACCAGATCACCGAGGCGGCGCCCGCGACCAGCACCAGCCCGCACAGCGCGAGCAGCGTGAGGAAGCGGCGGGCAGTCACGCCACCGGTCGCGCCCTCGGTCGGGACCTGCGGATCGTGCACCGCGCCGCCGTCGTCGGGAGCGAGGCGGGCAGACATCGCACGACCCTATCGGGCCGCAGGGTCGCAGCGGGAGGGGGTCCGCGCAGCGGACCGCCGCGGCGGACGGGCGGGGGAGTCGGGGCCGGCGGTCCGGTGCACGGGCGGTCCGGGGCGGTTCCGGGCTCGCGCAGCCCCGGAATTCAGGCCGCCCGGGGCTTCACCCGCGAGGCGGCGAGCTTCGCGTTCGCGCGCGCGGTGTCGATGTCGGCGGCCCGCGCCAGCGCGACGCCCATGCGGCGCTTCGCGAACGATTCGGGCTTGCCGAAGAGCCGCAGGTCGGTGCCCGGCACCGCCAGCGCCTCGGCTACGCCGTCGAACACGATGCCGCGTGCCTCGACGCCGCCGTAGACGACCGCGCTGGCGCCGGGCGTGCGCAGCGAGGTGTCCACCGGCAGCCCCAGGATCGCGCGGGCGTGCAGCTCGAACTCGTTCTGGTGCTGGGTGGCCATCGTCACCATGCCGGTGTCGTGCGGACGGGGGCTGACCTCGGAGAACCAGACCGCGTCGCCCTTGACGAAGAGCTCGACGCCGAAGAGGCCCGTGCCGCCCAGGTCGTCGACCACCTTGCGGGCGATCTCGCGCGAGCGCTCGAGGGCGAGCGCGTTCATCGGCTGCGGCTGCCAGCTCTCGACGTAGTCGCCGGCGACCTGCACGTGGCCGATCGGCTCGCAGAACGAGATCGCAGCGCGCCCGTCGGCGCCGCGCGAGCGTACGGTGAGCAGCGTGATCTCGTAGTCGAAGTCGACGAAACCCTCGACGATGACGCGTCCCGAGTCGACGCGCCCGCCGCTGGCCGCGTACGCCCATGCCGTGTCGACGTCCTGCGGGCCGTCGAGCTTCGACTGGCCCTTGCCGGACGAGGACATCACCGGCTTGACCACACACGGGTAGCCGATGCCGCCGTCGATGGCCGCACGCAGCTCGTCGAGGCTGCTGGCGAAGCGGTACGGCGAGGTCGGCAGTCCGAGCGTCTCGGCGGCGAGCCGCCGGATGCCCTCGCGGTTCATCGTCAGCCAGGCGGCGCGCGCCGTCGGGATCACGTGGACCGCGCCCTCGCGCTCGAGCTCGACCAGCGTCTGCGTGGCGATCGCCTCGATCTCGGGCACCACGCGGTGCGGCCGCTCGCGGGCGATCAGCGCGCGCAGCTGCGCGCCGTCGGTCATATCGATCACGTGGGCGCGGTGCGCGACCTGCTGGCCCGGCGCGTCGGCATAGCGGTCGACGGCGATCACCTCGACCCCGAGCCGCTGCAGCGCGATCACCACCTCCTTGCCCAGCTCGCCGGCGCCGAGCAGCATCACCCGCGTGGCATTCGGGGACAGCGGCGTGCCGATCGATGCGAGGGGGGTCGGATCGGGCGTCATTTGAGCACCTCGAAGAGGTTGTGGTGGTCGTCGGTCCAGGGGCGCTGCGTGCTCGTGCGCGTGGCGGGCAGCTCCACGCCGCCGGCCTCGCGCAGCTTCGCGGCGAACGCCGCGTCGGGCGTCAGCGCCACCCAGTCCGAGCGGTACTGCACCGCCTCCTGCGGCGGCTCGTCGGAGAAGCGCACCGCGTGCAGCCCGGCCTCGTCGGCGAGCTGGCGCACGACGCCCGACAGGTCGAGGTAGCGGTTGGTGATGTGGAACACCACTGCGCCGCGCTCGGCGAGATGGCGCTTGTAGACGGCGAGCGCCTCGCGGGTCAGCAGGTGGACCGGGATCGAGTCGCTGGAGAACGCGTCGACCGCCAGCACGTCGAACTTCTGCGGGGCCTCGCGCTCGAGCACCAGCCGCGCGTCGCCGAGCGCCGGCTCGATCTTCGCCCGGCTGTCCTTCAGATAGCTGAAGCGCGCGTTCGCGATGTCGAGCACCACCGGGTTCAGTTCGTAGAGGCGGTAGACGTCGCCCTCGCGGCCGTAGGTCGCGAGCGTGCCGACGCCCAGCCCGATGACGCCGACCCGCATCGGCGCGCCGCGCGCGGCCTCGATGGTCCGGCCCACGCCCGAGGTCGGGCCGTAGTAGGTGGTGGCGACGGCACGCTGGTCCGGCGCCATGTACTGCTCGCCGTGCAGGATGACCCCGTGCAGCAGGCGCCGGCTCGCGCCCTTCGACACGTCCCCGACGGCCGCGCCGGTCACCCGCAGCGTGCCGTAGAAGTTGCGCGACAGCTCGAGCACGTCGCCGCGGATCCAGTGCACGTAGTCGGCGAACAGCGCCGCGCAGACGATCGCCGCGACCGCGCCGGCGATGCGCAGCGCGCCCCGCGACAGCAGCGCGACCAGCGCCGCGACGATGGTCAGCGCCAGCGGCAGCTCGAAGTACCAGTCGAAGGCGAGCGGCGCGCCGATGCCCACCAGCAGACCGCCGACCGCGCCGCCGAGCGACACCATCAGGTAGAACCGGGTGAGGTGCGCGGGCGCCGGCTTGCGCGCGACCAGCTCGCCGTGGGCGAACATGCACAGCACGAACAGTCCGAGCGCGTAGACCGGCACCGCCTGCTCGATGTGCAGGATCGCCCGCTCGATGCCGAAGCCTTCGGGCCGCCAGCTCAGGCCGCCGAGCATCGCGACGGTGGCGATCGCCGCGAGCAGCACGTACTGCGGGCGCCAGTACCAGCCCTTGCCGTCGAAGCACAGGATGAAGGTGATCAGGTAGATCGACAGCGGCAGCACCCACAGGAACGGGATCGACGCGACGTTCTGCGTGATGTGCGTGGTCACCGCGAGCAGCAGCGTCGAGCCGAGCGCGGCCAGCAGCAGCCACAGGCCCTGCTCGGCAAGCGATGGCGGTGCCGTCGGATCGCGTGCGAGCCCGATCGGGGCCGCGGCCGCGTCGTGCGCGGCCTGCATTGCGGCGGCGCCGGCCGAGCGCGCCGGGCCCTTCGCCCCGGTCGCGGGCGGCGCTGCGGCGATGCCCTCCGCATGGGCATCGGCGGCGGCGATCTCGGCGGCCCCGGCGGCGCCGTCGGCGGTCGCGCCACGACGCACGCCCGTCCACGCCGCGGCGATCGCCAGCAGCACGAAGACCGCGTAGCCGGCCGACCAGCCCCACGACTGCAGCGCGCCCGAGGCGTTCGGCTCGATCAGCGGCGGATAGCCGAGCAGCGCCAGCATCGAGGCGAGGTTCGACAGTGCGTACAGCCTGTAGACCTGCGCCGAGCGGAACTGCCGAGTGAACCAGGCCTGCACCAGTGGGCCGGTTGTGGCGAGCATCAGGTAGGGCAGGCCGATCGTCACCGTCAGCAGCAGCAGGATGCGCCCGACCGGCTGTGTCGCGTCGGTGGGCTTCATCGCCTCGGACACCGTGATCGGCAGGAACGCGAGGCTCGCGAGCAGCAGCACCGTGTGCACCGTCGCCTGCGCGCGCGGCGAGAGCTTGCGGATCACCAGGTCGGAGTAGAAGTAGCCGGCGAGCAGCGCGACCTGGAAGAACACCATGCAGGTGGTCCAGACGGCGGCCGAGCCGCCGAACCAGGGCAGGATCTGCCGCGCGATGATCGGTTGGACGAGGAACAGCAGGAACGCGGACAGCGCGATCGTGGCGGCGTGGAGGATCATGGTGGGCGAGGCGCCTTCTCTGTGTCGTTATCGGAGTGGAGCGGCGACAGGCGGCGCGAGCCCGAGCGTGGCGAGCTTCGCGTCGACCGCCTCGGTCCAGCCGCGGTTGGCCGCGGGGCTCGCCGGGCTCGGATGCAGGATCTGCCCGATGTGCACGCCGCGTGCGAACGCACCGTCGACGAGCTCGCCCTCGAGCACGCCGCGCAGCCGGCGCTCGGCGAACCCGCCCACGCCGATCGCCCACTGCGGCCCGAGCGCGGCGAGCGTGCGGGCGAGGTGGCGGTCGCAGGCCGCGTACACCGGCTCGAGCTCGGCGGCGGGCAGCTGGACCGGCGTGCGGTTGCGTCCGGAGGCCTCGAGCCACACCAGCGGGCAGTAGTTGAGGACGAAGGCGTCGGCGAAGAACGATTCGGCGCCGCCCCAGCGGGCCGCGGCCCAGCCCCACAGGCGTCGGCCGCTGACCTCGGAGCGTGTGCAGGCGAAGCCCTCGATCGGGCGCTTCGGATGAATGCCGGCCGGCTGCCCGACCGGCGCCTCGATGCCCATCCAGCCGCGCACCGCGGCGATCTCGCCGAACGGCACGCCGGTCTGCATCATGCCGAACGGACCCGGGTTCATGCCGAGCAGCACGATGCGCTTGCGCGAGTCGCCGTAGCGCCGCACGTAGGCCTCGTAGGGCGCCCAGGCGTACTGCAGCGGGTCGTAGACGTGGGCCACCGGCGCCGCGAAGCGCAGCGGCGCGAGCTCGGCGGAGAGGTCGCGGGCGGCCTCCAGCAGGGCGCGTGCGACCGGCGATGCGGCGGGCAGGAGGGTGGGCATGGGGCGCCATCCTACCAATGCGGCCCGCGGAGGTCGGCGGGGACGGTCGGAGAGGGTGGGCAGCCGTTGGAAAAAGGGCGCCGGAAACGAAAAGGGGCGCGGTCGAGACCGCGCCCCGGGGCCGCGGGTGGCGGCTCCTGCCTTCGGCGTGGCATCCGGCCCCGGAGGCATCGTTGCACCCTCGGGTCGAACCGGCCTGCTGGGCCTTCGGAGACCCCACGCTATGCCTCGCGGGGCCCGCGGTCAAGCGGCGGCGTACGCGTGCACGGCCGGCGCGACGCTACCTCGGCGCTGGCGCATCGGGTACGCTCCCGTCACGCCCCGAACCGCATCGTGCCGGAGACACCGTGAACAAGCCGCTCGACCCGAAGGTCGCCGAGACCGACCGCATCCCGTTCCAGAAGCCGCAGCCCTGGGGCATGGCCCCCGACATGGTCGTGCACGACGTGCTGACCGACGACGAGCGGCTGTGGGCCCCCGTCGCGCCCGGCATCTGGTCGCGCCCGCTGCACCTGAACGTCACCGGCGGCTTCTACGTCCACCTGCTCAAGGTCCAGCGCTCGGGCCTGCTGCAGCGCCACCGCCACTCGGGTCAGGTGCATGCCTACGTGATCCGCGGCAAGTGGCTGTACCTGGAGCACGGCTGGGTCGCCGAGGAAGGCAGCTACGTGTTCGAGCCGCCCGGCGAGACCCACACCCTGGTGGTGCCCGACGACTGCACGGACATGATCACGATGTTCACCGTGCACGGTGCGCTGATGTACGTCGATCCGCAGGGCGTGTCGACCGGCTACGACGACGTGTTCACGCGGATCGACAAGTACCGCGCGCACTTCGAGTCGGTGGGTCTGGGCGGCGACTACGTGCGGCGCTTCATGCGCTGACCGGCGTGCCGGTCGATGCGGCGCTCGACCGCTCGCGCGGCGCTCAGCGCGAGGCGATCGGCGAGCGCGGGGCCGGCTGGGCGGCGGGTTTCCTGGGCCGGGGCATGCCGCGCCGGTCCACCCATTGGCCATGGTCGTAGGTGACGGGGAGGGCGGCGACGGTCGTCGCGACCTCCTCGACGAGGCACACCTGCGGCGTGCGCGCCCCCGGGATCTCCAGCGTCTCGATCGGCACCGGCGAGGCGATCAGCCGGCCCTGCAGGTAGTCGACGCCGAGCTCGGTGGCCAGCGCCCGCTGCTCGGGCGTCTCGATCCATTCGGCGACCGTGCGCGCGCCGGTCGCCCGCGCGATGCGCACGATGGTGGCCACGATCTCGCGGTCGAGAGGGTCGTCGACGACCTTGCGGATGAATGAGCCGTCGATCTTCAGCACGTCGGCCCGCAGGCGCTTGAGGTAGTCGAAGGTGGCCAGGCCGGTGCCGAAGTCGTCGAGCGCGATGGCCAGGCCCATCTCCGAGAGCCGCTCCACGTGGGCGCGGGCGAGCTCGAGGTCGGCGATCGCGCTGGACTCGGTGATCTCGATCATCAGGCGCCTGGGGTCGACCGCGTGGGCGGCCAGGCAGCGCTTCACGTAGTCGGGGAACTCCGGGTCGCACAGCGTCGGGCCGCAGACGTTGATCGAGCACAGGTGGGTCGCGTCGTGCAGCGCCCGGTGCGCGGCCAGGTAGGCGACGGTACGCACGAACACCAGCCGGTCGAGCTTGCTGTGCAGCCCCGCGTGCCAGATCGCCGGCAGGAACTGCTTGGGCTGGAGCATGCGGCCGTCGTCGCCCTCGACCCGGACCAGCACCTCGAAGTGCAGCATGTCGTGCAGGCGCGGGACGCTCGGCTCGATGCGCTCGGCGTAGAGCCTGATGCGCCCCTCGTTGAGCGCGCGGCTGACCGTCTCGATGGTGCGCAGCTCGGTGCGGTAGTCGTCGATCAGCGCTGGCGATACGGTCGCGCGGTGGATGCCGGCGGGATCGTTCGCGGCCCGCTGCAGCGCCATCGACAGCGCGGTCAGCACGGCATCGGAGCCGACGTCGGCGTTCGCCGGCACCTCGACCATGCCGGCGTGATACCGAAGCTGGATCGACTGCTCGCTGGTCTCGAAGCGCTGGCCGCCGAGCGTGGTGCGCAGCCGCTGCCGGATGCCCAGGCCGTCGACGCGATCGCCGATGGTGAGCACGAAGCGGCCCGACGACGGATGCGCGACCCGTGCGCCCAACGGCTCGAAGGTGGCGCGCAGCCGGCCCGCGACCGAGCGTTCGAGCTCGGCGGCGGCGGCGCTGTCGGTCAGGTCGCTCCAGCGGGCGATGTCGGGCAGCACGACGCCGACCAGCCAGAACCGCGTGCGACGTGGGCGCGACAGCAGGGCGTCGACGATGCGGGCGAGGGCGCGCTGGTTGGGCAGACCCGAGAGGTCGCTGCGCATCGCCTGGCGGATCAGCGCGCGCGCCGCCTCGCGGCTGTCGGCGCTGACCGAGTGCAGGATCGACTGCATCGAGAAGATGCCGCCGAGCAGCAGCAGCGCGGCGATCTCGCGCGCCCGGGCGACATCGTCGACGGTCGCCGGCGCGAATGCGGAGGTGTGGGTGGCGGCCATCGCGAAGGCATTCGCCGCCAGCAGCGTCGCGCCCGGGGCGCCGGAGACCGAGCGTGCGACGAGCAGGCCGAGCAGCAGGTGGGTCACCGCGACCACGCGGCTGAGGTCCTCGTGGCCCATCGCCCGCAGCGCGGTCGAGGCGAGCGCGCAGGCGACGATCGCACCGGTCGCCAGGATCAGCGACTGGCGCGACGCCCCGGGCACCGCGGGCGGAGGCTCGGGCGCGCGAATGCCGGCGGCCTCGAGCCCGCGGGCGCGACGGGCGGCCTCGATGCGGGCGCCGAGCGGCGCCGCGAGCGCGGCGGCGAGCGGCGCGAAGATGGTGGCGGCGATGACGTCGCCGAACAGCAGGTCGACGAAGTCCGGAGACATCCAGCTGCCGCGGCCGCCCGGCGCCTGGATGCTGCGCAGCACGGCGCCGATCGGCGCGCAGGCGATCGCCGCCCCGAGCAGGCGCAGCTCGACGCTGCCGACGCCGCGCGGCGGCACCATCGACGCCAGCCGCGACAGCAGTTCCGAGGCGATGCAGGGCACGAGCACGCCCGCGACGACTGCCCAGCCGGCGTGCCAGGCGCCGCCATGCGCCAGGTCGGCCAGGCCCACGGCCACCATCGCCGACAGGGCGCACAGCAGCCTCAGGCGCGACTCGCCGCGCGTGTCGGCGCGGCCCGCGTTGCGGCGCGTATCGTCGCTGCCGGCCCCCGCGATGCCCGGTGCGTAGGCGAGCCAGCCCAGCATGAACGCACCGAGCGGCCACAGGCCGACCGGGCGCCACAGCGACGCCAGCGCGACACCGACCCACCAGGCGAGCAGGGCCGCCGCCGCGGAGGCCGCGGCGAGGACGACCTCCGGCCGGCGGGCCGCGAGCGCCTCGAGTCTTGGGATCGCTGACATCGTCTCCTTGTAGGGGCTGCGCGCGAGCCGCGAACGCGCTGACCGTGCCTCGGACGGCGCCAGGCGACGGACGGTCGTTTCGTGTCGCGCCGCGGAGGCTGCGCCGCAGATTTGCGGTATAACCCCGCGACGCGAACGGAGGGTGCGCCCCGCGATGAAGCGCTTCGGAATGGCGGTGATCGGGCTCGGCGTGGTCGGGCGACGGATGCTGGAGCAGGCCTCGGCCAGCACCGGGCTGCGGGTGGTGTCTGCCTGGGACCAGTCGTCTGCGGTGCGCGCCTCGGCGGCGGCGGACTTTCCCGGCCTGCCGATGGCGGCGAGCGCGGCCGACGCGATCGAGCGGCTCGACGTCGACGTGGTCTACGTCGCCGTGCCGCCGCTCGCCCACGCGGCCCTCGTACGCGGTGCGGTCGCGGCCGGCAAGGCGATCTTCTGCGAGAAGCCGCTGGGCGTGGACGTCGCCGAGAGCGAGGCCCTGGTCGCCGAGGTCGAGGCCTCGGGGCTGGCGCAGGCAGTGAACTTTCCGTTCGCCTCCTCGGCCGCCGTCGACGCGCTGCGCCGCACGGCCGCCGAGCCCGCCTTCGGGCTGAGCGCGATCGAGGTCCGCGTGCGCTTCCACCAGTGGCCGCGCGACTGGCAGGCCGGCGCGACCTGGCTGTCGCGCGCCGACCAGGGCGGTTTCACGCGCGAGGTGCTGTCGCACTTCGTCTGGCTGATCCACCGGCTGCGCGGCGGCTTCGAGGTGCGCGGCGCGGCGGTCGCCTGGCCGCCCCGGCCGGCCGGCGCCTCTGAGACCGCGGTCGCCGTCGCGCTCGACTGCGCCGGCGTGCCGGCGACGGTCAGCGGCATCGTCGGCGGCGCTCCGCCCGATCGCATCGAGACGCGCTTCGTCGGCGCGCGTGACGAGCGCGTGCTGTCCGACTGGTACCGCCTCGAGATCCTGGACGCCGAGTCACCCGCCGGCCGCCCCGCGCCCGGTCTGCCCGCCGATCCCCGGACCGCTGCCTACCAGCGCCAGCTCGATCAGCTGCACGCGCTGCTGTCGGGCGCACCGCACACGCTGCCATCCTTCGCCGAAGCCCTCGCCGTACAGCGCGGGGTCGAGGCGATCCTGACCCAACGAGGACGAGACGAATGACGATCCCTGCGACCATGCGATACGTCGACCATGGCACTGGCGGCGGCCCCGAGGTGCTCTCGACCCGGACCGGACCGGTGCCGGAAGTCGGCGCCGGCGACGTGCTGATCGAGGTCGCTGCGGCCGGCGTCAACCGGCCGGACTGCCTGCAGCGCAGCGGGCGCTACCCGCCGCCGGCCGATGCGTCACCGCACCTGGGTCTGGAGGTCGCCGGGCGCATCGTCGCGCTCGGCCAGGGCGTGACCGAGTGGAAGGTCGGTGACGAGGTCTGCGCACTGACCAACGGCGGCGGCTACGCCGACTATGCGATCGCGCCCTCGGGACAGGTGCTGCCGATCCCGAAGGGTCTGACGATGCTGCAGGCCGCGGCGCTGCCCGAGACCTACTTCACGGTCTGGGCGAACCTGGTCGAGCGCGGCCGTCTGGCCAACGGCGAGACGGTGCTGATCCACGGCGGCTCCTCGGGCATCGGCATGACCGCGATCCAGGTCGCCAAGTCGCGCGGCGCGCGGGTGCTCTGCACGGTGGGCAACGCCGAGAAGGCGCAGGCCTGCATCGACGTGGGCGCGGACGCAGCGATCGACTACCGCCGCCAGGACTACGTCGCCGAGACGCTGCGGCTGACCGGCAACCGCGGCGTCGACGTGATCCTCGACATGGTCGGCGGGCCCTACATCGAGAAGAACCTCAAGCTGCTGGCGATCGAGGGGCGGCTCGTCCAGATCGCGTTCCTGCAGACCTCGCGGGTCGAGGTCGACTGGCTGCCGCTGATGGTCAAGCGCCTGACGTACACCGGCTCGACGCTGCGGCCGCGCCCGCCGGCCGAGAAGGCGAGGCTCGCGCAGCAGCTGCGCGAGCACCTGTGGCCGATGCTGGAGGCGGGGCGGGTGCTGCCGCACATCCACCGTGTCTTCCCGCTCGAGCAGGCCGCCCAGGCTCACGCGCTGATGGAGAGCTCCGAGCACATCGGGAAGATCATGCTCCTGCTCCGCCCAGCCTGAAGTGGGTTGCCGGGTCGCCGGGTCGCCGGGTCGCCGGGTCGCCGGGTCGCCGGGTCGCCGGGTCGCCGGGTCGCCGGGTCGCCGGGTCGCCGGGTCGCCGGGTCGCCGGCGTCGGTCGGGGCGGTCGCGTTCGGATGGGGCGGGGTGGGCTCCGGTGCGGGCTCAGGTCGACGATGATGCGCCGTCGGGCGTGCTGCTGGCGCCGCCGCGCTTGTAGGCGCGGTAGCCGAAGGTGAACATCGCGAGGGCGGCGCCGATCTGCAGCACGCGGTCGACGGTGACATGGTCGATCACGAACTGGTCGAAGATCGGGTCCTTGACGATCATCCCGGCGCCGGTCAGCGCGAGGATCGAGGCGCCGACCGCGGCCATCAGCGGCCAGCGGTCCATCATCTTGGTCACGAAGCCGCTGCCCCAGACGACCAGCGGGATCGTGACCAGCAGGCCGATGATCACCAGGTCCCACCGGCCGTGTGCGGCGCCGCCGATGGCGAGCACGTTGTCCACGCCCATCAGCGCGTCGGCGATGATGATGGTCTTCATCGCGCCCCAGAAGCTGTCCGGGGCGGGGTGCCCGTGTTCGCCGCCGCCTTCCGAGGGCACGGCGAGCTTGTAGGCGATCGGCAGCAGGAGCGCGCCGCCGATCAGCAGCAGGCCGGGGATCTTCAGCAGCCAGACCACCACCAGCGTCAGCGCGGTGCGCACGGCGATCGCGCCGATCGCGCCGAAGACGATCGCCTTGCGGCGCAGGTCGGGACGCAGGCGGCTGGCCGCGATGCCGATGACCAGCGCGTTGTCGCCGGCGAGGACGAGGTCGATGACGATGATGGTGGCGAGGGCCGTCCACCAGGCGGTGTCGAAGAGTTCCATGGGGTCCCGTGCAGAGCCGATCGGCTGGTCTCGCTCGCAGGCCCGACGGGCTGCCGGCATCTCCGGGGCAGCGCTCGGCCGCCCGGCTTGACGAAGATGTCGCCGGCGCACGATGCGCCGGGTGCTACTCCCCAGGCGCCCGACATTACGTGATTGAAAGGTGAGGCGTCTATCAGAAACCTCACACTCGGCGGGGTTTCGGGGACGCGTGGGCGGGGCATGAACGCCCTGCCTTCGGCTGAGTGTGAGTGCCTGCTTCGGTCTTGACGACCGATCGGCGAGGGCCCTACGTCTGGATCAGCGTCCGATGACGGTGGATGCTCATCAGCAACCCGGCGCCCACGCCGAGCGTGACCATGGCGGTGCCGCCGTACGACATCCACGGCAGCGGCACCCCGACCACCGGCAGCACGCCGATGACCATGCCCATGTTGACGAAGCAGTAGGTGAAGAAGCTCATCGTGATCGAGCCGGCCAGCAGCCGCCCGAACACGGTGGCGCCGCTGCCGGCGATCACCAGGCCGCGCGAGATGATCGCCAGGTACAGCAGCATCAGCACGCCGACCCCGAGCAAGCCGAACTCCTCGGAGTAGACCGCGAGGATGAAGTCGGTGGTGCGCTCGGGGATGAACTCGAGGTGGGTCTGCGTCCCCTGCATCCAGCCCTTGCCGGTCAGGCCGCCCGAGCCCACCGCGATCGTGGACTGGATGATGTGGAAGCCCTTGCCCAGCGGGTCGGAGGTCGGATCGATCAGGGTCAGCACGCGCTGGCGCTGGTAGTCGTGCAGGACCGACCAGAGCACCGGCATTGCCGAGATCCCGGCCACGACCAGCCCGATGATGATCTTCCAGCTCAGGCCGGCGAAGAAGATCACGTAGACGCCGGCGGCCAGGACGAGGATCGAGGTGCCCAGGTCGGGCTGCTTGGCGATCAGGCCGACCGGCACGGCCAGCAGCAGCGTCGCGACCAGGAAGTCACCCCAGCGCAGCATGCCCTCGCGCTGGTTGAAGTACCAGGCGAGCATCAGCGGTGTCGCGATCTTCAGCAGCTCGGACGGCTGGATCCGGGTGACGCCGATGTCGAGCCAGCGCTGCGCGCCCTTGTTGATGATGCCGAACACGTCGACCGCGATGAGCAGTGCGATACCGATCAGGTACAGCGGCAGGGCGAGCCGCATCAGCACCGTGGGCGGCACGATCGCGGCCACCCACATCACCGCGAACGCGATGCCGAGGTTGCGGAAGTGCCCCGTGAAGCGGCCGGGGAAGTCGAAGGCCGCGGAGTACATCGTCGCGACGCTGATCAGCACGACCAGCCCCATCGCGACCAGCAGCGAGCCGTCGAACACCAGCACGTACTTGCGCACCACCTCCCAGGGCGAGCGGCGCTCCATCGAGGCGGCGGAGGTGCCGATCAATTGCGTGCCGCCTGTGCCGGGGTGAGCGGCTCGGGCTCGATGTTCTCGGGCACGTCGCGCATCTCCGAGTCGTCGATCTCGGGGCGGACCGGGAACGGCTTGGCCGTGTCCTTGGGCAGCTTGCCGAGCAGCACGTAGTCGAACACCTTGCGGGCGATCGGCGCCGCGGCCTGCGCGCCGAAGCCGCCGTTCTCGACGATCAGCGCGAGTGCGACCTTCGGATCGTCGGCCGGCGCGAACGCCATGAACAGCGAGTGGTCGCGGTAGCGCTCGGCGATCTTCTTGGCGTCGTACTTCTCGCCCTGCTTGATGCCGATCACCTGGGCGGTGCCGGTCTTCCCGGCGGCGACGTACTCGGCGCCGGCGAAGGCGATGCGGCCGGTGCCGACCTTGTTCACCTCGATCATGCCCTGCTTGACCAGCGCGAGGTACTCGGGCTTGAGCGCGATGCGGGAGCTCTCGACCGGGATGGTGAGCGCCTTGCTGCCGTCGCGCGGGTCGGTGACCGACTTGACCACGTGCGGGCGCATCACGGTGCCGCCGGCGGCCAGCGTCGCGGTCGCATGCGCGAGCTGCAGGATGGTGAACGAGTTGTAGCCCTGGCCGATGCCGATCGACGGCGTCTCGCCCGGCAGCCACTTCTGCTTGTAGCGCTTCATCTTCCAGGCCGAGGACGGCAGGATGCCCGACACCTCGTTCTGGATGTCGATGCCGGTGATCTGGCCGAAGCCCCAGGGCTTCATGAAGTCGTGGATCTTGTCCACGCCCATGTCGTAGGCCGCGCTGTAGTAGTAGGTGTCCGACGAGACGATGATCGACTTCTTCAGGTCGACCGAGCCGTTGCCGCCGGGCTTGGAGTCGCGGAACCGGTGGCCGCCGAGCAGGAAGTAGCCGGGGTCGCTGATCGTCGCGCCCGCCGTCCGCGTGCCGGACTCGAGCACCGCCAGCGCCATGAACGGCTTGTAGGTCGAGCCGGGCGGGTAGGTGCCGCGCAGCGGGCGGTTCAGCAGCGGCTTGTCCTGGTCGTCGTTGAGCTCCTTCCAGGTGACCGGGTCGATGCCGTCGATGAAGAGGTTCGGGTCGTAGGTGGGCTTGGAGACGAAGGCGAGCACGTCGCCGGTGGCCGGCTCGATCGCGACCAGCGCGCCCTTGCGCTCGCCGTACCATTCCTCGACGAGCTTCTGCAGCCGCACGTCGATCGACAGGATCAGGTTCTTGCCGGGGGTGGCCGGATTGCGCGACAGCGAGCGCACCGCCCGGCCGCCGGCCGACACCTCGACCTCGTCGAAGCCGGTCTCGCCGTGCAGCATCGCCTCGTAGCTGAGCTCGACGCCGACCTTGCCGATGTGCGTGGAGCCGGCGTAGAGCGAGCCGTTGCCGCTGTCGTCGATCTTGCGCTTCTCGTCGGGCGAGATGCGGCCGATGAAGCCGATCACGTGCGAGGCGGTCTCGCCGAGCGGGTAGTTGCGGAACAGCCGGGCCTTCACGTCGACGCCCTCGAATCGGTACCGGTTCGCGGCGATCTTGGCGACTTCCTCGTCGGTCAGCCGCGTCTTGAGCGGCAGCCATTCGGAGTTCTTGGTGTCGTCGTACAGGCGCTTGAAGCGGCGGCGCTCGCGCGGGCCGATGTCGATGACCTGCGCGAGCTCGTCGATGGTCTTCTCGATGTTGGCGATCTGGCGCGGTGCGAGCTCGAGCGTGTAGGCCGACACGTTCTCGGCGAGCAGCACCCCGTTGCGGTCGTAGATCAGGCCGCGCGCCGGCGGCACCGGCACCACCGCGATCCGGTTGTCCTCGGCCTGCGCGTGGAACTCGGCATGGCGGTAGACCTGCAGCCAGACGAAGCGCGCGACCAGCGCGCCGAACAGCACGGTCACGAACATGATCGCGAACACGAGCCGCCATCGCAGGCGTGCGATCTCGGCTTCGGCGTTGCGGACCTCGACCATCAGATCGGCCGGTTGTCGTCGCGGTCGACGGCGCTGCGCTGCGGGGCGAGCAGCAGCACCTCGGCCAGCGGCCACAGCAGCGTCGACGACAGGCTCTGAAGGAAGTAGCCGATGCCGGGGAACGGCCCGCCCACGGCCATGCGCACCGCGATCACCACCAGCTGCGCGAGCAGGAACAGCGGCAGCACGTGCAGCATCTGGCCGCCCAAGCGGAACCACGGCACGCGCCGGTGCATCGACATCGCGCCGTACGACAGCAGGCTGTAGGCGAGCGCGCGCTCGCCGAACAGCGCCGAGGCGTGTACGTCCATCAGCAGGCCGACCAGGAAGGCGATGCCGATGCCGACCTTGCGCGGCTGATGGATGTTCCAGAACACCAGCACGATCGCGAGGAAGTCGGGCACGCCATAGGTGCGGCCCCACGGCAGGATGTTGAGCACGAACGCGACCAGGATCGTGAACGCGATGAAGGCCCGGCTCGCCGGCAGCAACAGGTATTCGGGGCGCATCTGCATGGAACGGGTCCTCGGCTCAGTCGCGCTTGACGATGCGCTTGCCGCGCGCGTCGACGCTCGCCTCGGGGGCGGCGGGCACCGGCGGCAGGCCGGTCCGGTCGACCAGCAGCACCAGCAGCATCCGGCTCTGGTCGACGCCGGCGATCGGGTCGACGAGCACGCGGGCGAAGTTGCCGGTGCGCCCGCGATCCACCGACACGATGCGCCCGACCGGCAGCCCGGCCGGATACAGGCTGTCGAGTCCGGAGGTGACGACCACGTCGCCTTCCTTCAGGTCGGCGTTGACCGACATGAAGCGCAGCTCCATGCGGCCGGGCTCGGCGCCGCCGAAGGCGATGGCGCGCATGCCGCTGCGCTGCACCTGCACCGGGATCGTCATGTTGCGGTCGGTGATCAGCGTGAGCTCGGCGGACAGCGGGAAGACGCGCGTGATCTGCCCGACGACGCCGTTCGCGTCGACCACCGGCTGGCCGCTCGCCACGCCCTGCTGCAGGCCCTTGTCGAGCACCAGCTTGCGGGTGAACGGGTCGCGGGTGTCGTAGAGCACCTCGGCCACCACGCTCCGGACCGCGCTGCGGTCGCGCGCGCCGGTCAGCTCGCGCAGCTGGCGGTTCTCCTGGGCGAGCTGCTCGACCTGCAGCAGCATCCGGGCGTTGGCGGTCTCGATGCGGCGCAGCTCGGCGTTCTCGGCGCGGAGCCGGTGGACCTCGCCGAAGTAGTCCGACGACAGCGAGAACGCATCGCGGGGCACCAGCAGCGTGCGCTGCA
Source organism: Burkholderiales bacterium (assembly GCA_026399835.1). Classification (GTDB taxonomy): domain Bacteria; phylum Pseudomonadota; class Gammaproteobacteria; order Burkholderiales; family Burkholderiaceae_E; genus UBA4615. The sequence goes on from JAPLQE010000046.1 coordinate 38,424, forward strand.
GCGGGTACAGCACCGTGCCGATGCCCTGACGCATGGCGTTGAGCATGCCCGTCCGAGAGTCGATCACCAGCAGCGCGATGCCGAGCAGCGCGAAGAAGACGAGGCGGGCGTTGGCGGACGGGCCCTGCTTGAAGAACGGCGGCGGGCTGCGGTCCATGACCCCGCTCTCAGGCGGTCATTCGCTCGTGAAGATCGTTCCGAGCTTGTCCATCCGCTCCAGCGCCATCCCGCATCCGCGCACCACGCAGGTGAGCGGATCGTCGGCGACCAGCACCGGCAGCCCGGTCTCTTCCATCAGCAGCCGGTCGAGGTCGCGCAGCAGCGCGCCGCCGCCGGTCAGCATCATCCCGCGCTCGGCGATGTCGGCGCCCAGCTCGGGGGGCGTCTGCTCGAGCGCGATCTTGACCGCGGACACGATGTTGTTGAGCGGGTCGGTCAGCGCCTCGAGGATCTCGTTGGAGGAGACCGTGAAGGCGCGCGGGATGCCCTCGGAGAGGTTGCGGCCCTTGACCTCCATCTCCTTGACCTCGGAGCCGGGGAAGGCGGAGCCGATCGCCTTCTTGATCGCCTCGGCCGTCGTCTCGCCGATCAGCATCCCGTAGTTGCGGCGGATGTAGTTGATGATCGCTTCGTCGAACTTGTCGCCGCCGACCCGCACCGAGCCGGAATAGACCATGCCGCCGAGCGAGATCACGCCGACCTCGGTGGTGCCGCCGCCGATGTCCACCACCATCGAGCCGGTGGCTTCCGACACCGGCAGGCCCGCGCCGATCGCGGCCGCCATCGGCTCCTCGATCAGGAAGACCTGGGAGGCGCCCGCGCCGAGCGCGGATTCGCGGATGGCGCGGCGCTCGACCTGGGTGGAGCCGCAGGGCACGCAGATGATGATCCGCGGGTTCGGGGCGAACAGCGAGCCCGGATGGACCATGCGGATGAACTGCTTGAGCATCTGCTCGGTCACGGTGAAGTCGGCGATGACGCCGTCCTTCATCGGGCGGATCGCCTCGATGTTGCCCGGGACCTTGCCGAGCATCTGCTTGGCTTCCTTGCCGACCGCGGCGATGGTCTTCTTGCCGTTGGGCCCGCCTTCCTGGCGGATGGCGACGACCGACGGTTCGTTCAGGACGATGCCCTTGCCCCGCACGTAGATCAGGGTGTTGGCCGTGCCGAGGTCGATCGCGAGGTCGTTGGAGAAGTACTTTCGAAAGAATCCGAACATCGTCGGTTCCGCGCTTTATTGGAGTGGATGGGACTCTCGGGCCGGTATCCGAAGCGGTCGAGTCGGGTGCGATTCGATCCTGGATGGAGCCGGAATCTCCTCAGAAACGACACGAATCATACCTTATAATTCCTTCAGTTCACTACGAAAATCGGGGTTCTCCACTGTCTCTAACAGCTGCCGACGTGGCGCGGATCGCAGAGCTCGCCCGTCTCGAACTCACCCCTGCAGAGGCCGACCGCAGCCTCGTGCAACTGAATCGAGTCCTCGAGCTGATCGAGGCGCTCCAGGCCGTCGACACCGCCGGCGTGGCGCCGATGACCCACGCCGGCGACATGGTGTTGCGCCTGCGCCCGGACGCCGTGACCGAACCCGATCGCCGAGACGACTACCAGCGGGTCGCGCCGGCGGTCGACCACGGCCTGTACCTCGTGCCGCGGGTGATCGAATGAGCGCCTGGCACGAGCGGCCCCTCGCCGACCTGCGTCGCGCCCTCGACACCGGCGAGACCACCGCCGTCGCGCTCGCCGACCACTTCCTCGGCCGCATCGCGACCTCTACCCTGAACGCGTTCATCGACGTGCGCCCCGACGCGACGCTCGAAGCGGCCCGCTCGGCCGACGAGCGGCTCGCCCGTGGCGAGCGCGCACCGCTGCTGGGCGTGCCGATCGCCCACAAGGACGTCTTCGCGACACGCGGCTGGCGCTCCACCGCCGGCTCGCGGATGCTGGCGGACTACGTCAGCCCGTTCGACGCGACGGTCGTCGAGCGGCTCGCGGCCGCCGGCGCGGTATGCCTCGGCAAGACCAACTGCGACGAGTTCGCGATGGGCTCGTCGAACGAGCACTCGTTCTTCGGCCCGGTCCGCAATCCCTGGGACCGCGCGGCCATCCCGGGCGGGTCCTCGGGCGGCTCGGCGGCGGCGGTGGCCGCGGGCCTCGCGCCGCTGGCCACCGGCACCGACACCGGCGGCTCGGTGCGCCAGCCGGCGGCGATGTGCGGCATCACCGGCATCAAGCCCACCTACGGGCGGGTGTCGCGCTTCGGGATGATCGCGTACGCCTCCAGCCTCGACCAGGCCGGCGCGTTCGGCGCGTCGGCCGCCGAGTGCGCCGCGCTGCTGGGCGCGATGTCGGGATTCGACCCGAGGGACTCGACCAGCGTCGACCGGCCCGCCGACGACCACGCCGCCGGGCTCGCCGGCTCGCCGACGCCCGCCGGGCGGGGCGCCGCGCCCGGTCCGTCCACGCCGCTGGCCGGCCTGCGCGTGGGGGTGCCGCGCGAGTTCTTCGGCGAGGGTCTGGCGCCCGACGTCGAGGCCGCGGTGCGGTCCGCGCTCGCCACGCTCGAGTCGCTCGGCGCGGTGCTGCGCGAGGTCTCGCTGCCGCGTACCCGCCTCGCCATCCCCGCGTACTACGTGATCGCACCGGCCGAGGCCTCGAGCAACCTGTCGCGGTTCGACGGCGTGCGCTACGGCCACCGCGCCGCGAACCCCGCCGATCTGCGCGACCTGTACCGCCGCACCCGCGCCGAGGGCTTCGGCGAGGAGGTCCGGCGGCGGATCCTGGTCGGCACCTACGTGCTGTCGCACGGCTACTACGACGCCTACTACCTGCAGGCCCAGAAGCTGCGGCGCCTGATCGCCGAGGACTTCGCCGCGGTGTTCGGGCAGGTCGACGTGATCGCGGGCCCGGTGTCCCCGACGGTGGCCTGGGACCTGGGCGAGCGGGCCGACGATCCGGTGCGCGACTACCTGGCCGATGTCTACACGCTGGGCACCTCGCTCGCCGGCCTGCCCGGCCTGTCGATGCCGGCGGGCTTCGGCGATCGGGGTCGGCCGGTCGGCCTGCAGCTGATCGGCGACCGGTTCCAGGAGACGCGCCTGCTCGCGGTCGCGGACCGCTTCCAGCAGGCGACGGACTGGCACCGGCGGCGCCCGCCCGAATGACACCGGCGGCGCGGCGCCCGGGGGCGGACCGCAGGCGACGTCCGTCCGTCGTCGCACCCGCCGTGATCGCGGCGCTCTCGGCCGTGCTGGCGGTGGCCGGCTGCGCGAGCGGCGGCGGCGGCGCGAGGCCCGCGCCGATCGCGGACCGGGCGATCGACCTTGCGGGCCGGTGCGCCCAGACCGAGGAGGACGGCTTCCGGGAGGACGCCAGCCTGGTGGTGCGCGCCAACCGGGTCGAGGCGCTGCGCTGGGAGCTGTGGGTCGGCAGGCGCGGAAGTTGCCGGTTCGAGCTCGCCGAGTTCACCCAGGTGCGCAGCCGCCCGTCGATCGAGCTGGCCGCGCGCGACGGCAGCGCCTGCAGGCTGATGGTCTGGCAGGAGCCGAGGCGCGTGACGCTGGCCCATGCCGGCTGCGAGGCCCGCTGCACCGCGGGCATCTACGACGAGGCGTGGCCGGTGATGTTCGAGCCGCGCGACGGCAGCTGTGCCACGAGATGAAGAGGATGCGATGACAGCTTGGGAAGTCGTGATCGGGCTGGAGACGCACGTCCAGCTCGCCACCCGCTCGAAGATCTTCTCGGGCGCGTCGACCGCGTTCGGTGCGCCGCCGAACACGCAGGCCGGCCCGGTGGACCTGGCGCTGCCCGGCGTGCTGCCGGTGTTCAATGCCGCCGCGCTCGACTGCGCGGTGAAGTTCGGCCTGGCGGTCGGCGCGCAGATCGCGCCGCGCTCGGTGTTCGCGCGCAAGAACTACTTCTATCCGGACCTGCCCAAGGGCTACCAGATCAGCCAGTACGAGATCCCGGTGGTGCAGGGCGGATCGCTGCCGATCGTCTGGGAGCAGGGCGGCGAGCCGCGCGAGCGCGTCGTGCGACTGACCCGCGCGCACCTCGAGGAGGATGCCGGCAAGTCGCTGCACGAGGACGCCATGCGCGCGCTCGGCGGCGCCGCGCTCGCCGGCATGTCGGGCATCGACCTGAACCGCGCGGGCACGCCGCTGCTCGAGATCGTCACCGAGCCCGACATGCGCTCCTCGACCGAGGCGGTGGCCTACGCACGCGCGCTGCACGGCCTGGTGACCTGGCTCGGCATCTGCGACGGCAACATGCAGGAAGGCTCGTTCCGCTGCGACGCGAACGTCTCGGTGCGCCCGGTCGGGCAGGCCGAGTTCGGCACGCGCTGCGAGATCAAGAACCTCAACTCGTTCCGCTTCATGCAGCAGGCGATCGAGTACGAGGTGCGCCGGCAGGTCGAGCTGATCGAGGACGGCGGGCGCGTCGTGCAGGAGACGCGCCTCTACGATCCCGACCGCGACGAGACCCGCTCGATGCGCTCCAAGGAGGATGCGCACGACTACCGCTACTTCCCCGATCCGGACCTGCCGCCGCTGGTGGTCGAGCCGGCGCTCGTCGAGCGCATCCGCGCGGGGCTGCCCGAGCTGCCCGGCGCCATGCGCGAGCGGCTGCAGCGCGACCTCGGCCTGTCGGCGTACGACGCGGTGACGCTGACCTCGAGCCGGGCGGTCGCCGGCTACTTCGAGGACACGGTCGCGGCGCTCCCGGACGCGGCCGCGCAGGCCAAGCTCGCCGCGAACTGGACGATGGGCGAGGTGGCCGCGCGCCTGAACCGCGAGGGCCTGGAGATCGGCGCCTGCCCGGTCTCGCCGGTGCAGCTCGCCGCGCTGATCGGGCGCATCGCCGACGGCACGGTCTCCGGCAAGATCGCCCGCGAGGTGTTCGCGGTGATCTGGGACGAGCGGCGCACCGAGCCGGATGCGGCCGACCGTGTGATCGAGGCGAAGGGCCTGAAGCAGATCAGCGACACCGGCGCGCTCGAGAAGATCGTCGCCGAGGTGCTCGCCGCGAATCCGAAGTCGGTCGAGGAGTTCCGCGCCGGCAAGGAGAAGGCCTTCAACGCGCTGGTCGGGCAGGCGATGAAGGCGACGAAGGGCAAGGCCAACCCGCAGCAGGTGAACGACCTGCTGCGCAGGAAGCTCGGCTGAGGCGCCGGCGATGCGCGTTCGCCGCCGTGGGCTGATGCTCGGTGCGGCCGCCGGCGCGCTGCTGGCGGCCTGCACCGCGCCGCTCCCGCTCGATGCCCCGCCGGTCTCGGAGCTGCCCGCGCCGGTGCCGGACTGGATCGCGCTGCGGGTCGGCGAGGCCGACGATGGGCGCCGCGTCGAGCTGCCGGTCGGCGACTCGATCGCGGTGGCCGTGCGCGTGCCTTCGGCCGCGGGCCTGGGCTGGATCGTGGTCGGTCAGCCGCCGGTGCTGGTGCAGACCGGCCGCTACAGCGCTCCGGTCTGGCCGCCGGGCGCGCCGGGCAGCGCCGCGCTGCCGACGCCGCTGTGGCAGGTGTTCGTCTTCGAGGCCCGTCGCGTCGGCGAGGGCGAGCTCGCGTTCGAGCTCGACGGCGCCGCGGGTGCCTCCCGGGCGCGCCGTCTGGGCATCCGGGTGGCGGTGGTGCCGGCGCGCTGAGCGGGCACGCTTCCCGGCCCGTGACGACACGGGGCGATCGGGCACGACGATTGCTGGCACTCCGGTTCGAGCACCTCGACACCGGAGCAGCCGTGAGCAGACGTACCGACCCGGCGGGCCGCGCGGATTCAGGTCCGGCCGGTGACGCCGTAGCGCGTGCGGTAGGCCGCGATCGCGTCGCGGTGCGCGCGGTGCGGCGCCGCATGCGCGTCGGCCGCATCGAGGAACCCGAGCAGGTCCTCGAGGGAGGCGATCGACAGCACCGGGATGCCGTAGAGCCGCGCGACCTCCTGGGTGGCCGAGGTCGCGGTGGGCGCGTCGGCGGTGCCGCCGCGCTCCTGGCGGTCGAGGGCGATCAGCACCGCGGCCGGCGTCGCGCCCTGCGCACGGATCAGTTCCACCGACTCGCGCACCGACGTGCCCGCCGAGATCACGTCGTCGACGATGACCACGCGGCCCCTGAGCGGCGCGCCCACCAGCAGGCCGCCCTCGCCGTGGTCCTTCGCCTCCTTGCGGTTGAACGCGAAGGACACGTTGCGGCCCGCGGCCGCGAGCGCCACCGCGGTGCTCGAGGCGAGCGTGATGCCCTTGTAGGCCGGCCCGAAGAGCATGTCGAAGCCGCACTCGCCCTCGCGCTCGGCACGCAGCAGGCGCTGCGCGTAGAAGCCCGCGAGCGCGCCGAGCCGCTCGCCGTCGTCGAAGAGCCCGGCGTTGAAGAAGTAGGGCGACTCCCGGCCCGCCTTCGTGCGGAAGCTGCCGAATCGCAACACGCCGGCGCCCAGCGCGAAGCGGATAAACTGCTGACGCTCGTCCATGGGCCGCGACTCTACCACCATGCTCCGCATCGTCTCCCTGAACCTCAACGGCATCCGATCGGCCTGCCGCAAGGGCTTCCTCGACTGGATCGCGGCGCAGGATGCCGACGTGGTCTGCGTGCAGGAGGTCAAGGCGCACGACGCCGACCTCGACGACACGATGCGCGCGCTCGGGCCGGGCACCGGGCACTTCCATTTCGCGCAGCAGAAGGGCTACAGCGGCGTCGGCCTCTACGCCCGGCGCGCGCCGCGCTCGACCCGCATGGGGTTCGGCTGCGAGGAGTTCGACGCCGAGGGCCGCTACGTCGAGGCGGACTTCGGACCGTACACGGTGATCTCGGTCTACGTGCCCTCGGGCGCGTCCTCGCCCGAGCGGCTGGCCGCGAAGTTCCGCTTCATGGAGCGCTTCGAGCGTCACCTGATCGAGCTCCGCTCGAGCGGCCGCGAGGTGGTGCTCTGCGGCGACTGGAACGTCGCCCACAAGGAGATCGACCTGCGCAACTGGAAGAGCAACCGGAAGAACTCCGGCTTCCTTCCGGAGGAGCGCGCCTGGCTCACGCGTCTGTTCGACGATCACGGCTGGGTCGACGTCTTTCGCCGCCTCGACGAGGCGCCCGAGCGCTACACCTGGTGGAGCAACCGCGGCCAGTCCTGGGCGAAGAACGTGGGCTGGCGGCTGGATTACCAGATCGCGACCCCCGGCCTCGCCCAGTCGGCGACGCGTGCCGAGATCTACACCGCGCAGCGTTTCTCCGACCACGCGCCGCTGACGATCGACTACTCGATCGCGGCCTGAGCGGGCCGCGAGCCGCCCGCGCACGTTGCTCCGTCGCCCCGGGGCCGGGGCCCGGCCGACGCTCGTCCCCCCGATTCCCGCGTTCGTCGGGCAGGACCGCCCCAAACGGCCGCCGCCGCCCGGCGCGCGCTTACTCTGCGCCGACCCCATTTGCACTTTGGCGGAGATTCACATGCGACACGCGAGATTCGGACGGACCGTGCTTCTGGCGTCCTGTCTGGTGGCCCTGACCGCGTGCGGCGGCGGCGACACGACCCAGACCGGCGACGGCTCGGCGGCCACCGCAGACGCGGCCGCCACGGCCGCTGCCGCAGCCGCAGCCGCCTCGTCCCCGACGGGTAGCCCGACGGGCACCCCGACGGGCACCCCGACGGGCACCTCTTCCGCGCCGGCGTCGTCGCCGGCGCCTGCGCCTGCACCGGCCGGATCGCTGGCGCCGGTCGCGCCCAAGACCGTCGTTCTGAACACCTCCCTGCAGTCGCCCTGGGGCATGACCTTCCTGCCCGACGGCCGGATGCTGGTCACGCAGCGCGGCGGCAGCCTGGTCATCCTGTCGGCCGACGGCCGCAGCGTGGCGGCGACGGTCAGCGGCGTGCCCGCGGTCAGCACGGCCGGGCAGGGCGGTCTGCTCGACGTCGTGCTGGACCCGGATTTCGCGGCCACGCCCTGGGTCTACTTCTCCTTCGCGGAGCCGGGCACCGGCAGCGAGGCCGGCATGGTGGGCACCGCGGTCGGCCGCGGGCGCCTCGTTGGCACGAGCCTGCAGGACGTGGCGGTGATCTTCCGGCAGGTCCCGAAGGTCGCCGACTCGGGCGTGCATTTCGGCAGCCGCATGGCATTCCGGTCCGACAAGACGCTGTTCGTGACCCTCGGCGAGCGCGGGCAGGGCAGCCCCGCGCAGGACGTCGCCACCTCGCTCGGCAAGGTGGTCCGGATCAACCGCGACGGCTCCATTCCAGCGGGCAACGCGTCGCCCCCGGGCGGGCGGCCCAGCCTGTGGAGCTGGGGCCACCGCAACCCGCAGGGTGCGGCCGTGCATCCCGAGACCGGGGCGCTGTGGGTCAACGAGCACGGCCCGCAGGGCGGCGACGAACTCAACATCGTGACCGTCGGCGGCAACTACGGCTGGCCGAACGTCAGCTACGGCTGCCAGTACGGCGATCCGGTGGGCAACGGCTGCGCGATCGGCGGCGGGCAGCACGCCCCGGCGTACATCGAGCCGATCAGCACCTGGACGCCGACCTCGGTCGCGCCCGCCGGCCTGATCTTCTACACCGCCACCAAGTTCCCCCAGTGGCGCGGGAACATCTTCTTCGGCGCGCTCGCCGGCACGGCGCTCTGGCGCGTGCAGCTCGACACGGCCGGCCGCCGCGAGGTCGCCCGCGAGCGACTGTTCGCCTCGCTCGGCGAGCGCATCCGCGAGGTCCAGCAGGGCCCCGACGGCTACCTCTACCTGCTGACCGACAGCGGCAAGCTGATCCAGGTCCGCGACTGATCGCAGGCCCCGCGACGCTCCGGGCCGCGGCGGCCCGGGGCGTCGCCGATCACTTGATCGGCGGACCCCAGTTCGACGCGTAGGGCGGCAGCGCCTCTGGCGCGACACCCTGGGCGCGCGCGTACAGCGGCATCACCTTCGGGAGCGCCGCGCCGATCGTGTCGATCCGCGTGGCGTGCGCCGGGTGGGTCGACAGGAACTGCGGCGGCTGGCCCTGGCCGCCGGCCAGCGACGACATCTTCTGCCACAGCTTGATCGCGGCACGCGGGTCGTAGCCGGCGCGCGCGGCGATGTCCATGCCGACGAGGTCGGCCTCGGCCTCGTCGCCGCGGCTGAACTTGAGCAGCGTCAGCTGCGAGGCGCCCGAGGCGAGCTGCCCGCCCAGGTCGCCGTAGCCGAGGATCTGGGAGAAGACCGAGGCCCCGACGGTGGCGATCTGAGCGAGCCGCGCCTGCCCCTCGCGCTCGCGGCCGTGCTCGAGCAGCGCGTGCGCCATCTCGTGGCCCATGATCATCGCGATCTCGTCGTCGGTGAGCCTGAGCCGGTCGATGATGCCGGTGTAGAACGCGATCTTGCCGCCGGGCATCACGAAGGCGTTCACCTGCTTCGAGCCCAGCAGGTTCACCTCCCAGCGCCAGGCGTCGCTGCGGTCGCTGAAGCGCCGGGAATGGGGGATCAGCCGCTCGGCGATCGTCTTCAGGCGCAGCAGCGGCGGGTAGTCGGGCGGGGCGAGCGCGCCCTGGGACGAGGCCTGCTTGAGCAGCTGGCCGTACTGCGCCTGCGCCTGCGCCTCGACCCGCTGCGCGCTCGCCAGCGACGCGATGCGGCTGCGCTGGGGCACCGCGATGCCCTCGTCCTGCGACAGCGCCTCGCGCTTGCGCGCATCCGCCTGGCCGTCGGGCATCGTGCGCGATGCGGCGGCGCCCGGCTGCTGCGCGCGTGCCTCGCGCGGCGCCGGCACCAGTGCGATGACACAGGCGAGCACCGCCGCGGCCGCGCGTGCCGCCGCGTGCGCATCGGACCACCACGGGCGAAGCGAGCCGTTCATGGCCGCAGCCTAACAACCCCCGTTCCCGAGCGCCACCGCGCAGCGTCGCGCGTCCGGACGCGCTGATACACTCGCCCGACCTCATGTCCGCCGCCCGCGCCTCCCTCGCCCCGCTCGCCCAGGTGTTCGCTTCCGGGCGGATCGCGGCGATGCTCGGCCTCGGCTTCGCGAGCGGGCTGCCGCTGGCGCTGTCCTCGGGCACGCTGCAGGCCTGGCTCACCGTCGAGGGCATCGACATCAAGACGATCGGCATCTTCGCGCTCGCGGGGCTGCCGTACACCTTCAAGTTCGTCTGGGCGCCGCTGCTCGACCGCTTCGAGCCGCCCTTCCTCGGCCGGCGCCGCGCCTGGCTGCTGATCACCCAGCTGCTGCTCGCGCTCGCCTGCTTCGGCATGGGCAGCTTCGATCCGAAGACCTCGATCGGCATGCTCGGCGTGATCGCGGTCTCGATCGCCTTCCTGTCGGCCTCGCAGGACGTGGTGTTCGACGCCTACCGGGCCGACCTGCTCGAGCCCGCCGAGCGCGGGGCGGGCGCCGCGGTGTCGGTGCTCGGCTACCGCCTGGCGATGCTGGTCTCGGGGGGCCTCGCGCTGATCCTCGCCGACCAGTGGCTGGGCTGGCCGAACACCTTCCGGGTGATGGGCGTGCTGTTTGTCGTGATGGCGGGCATCACGCTGCTCGCGCCGCGCACGCCGACCGACGACGCGCGCATCCGCAGCGACGCCCGCCGCGAATGGCGCGGCTTCGTCGCGATGGTGGTGGCCGGCGGCCTGGCCTGGTGGCTGCTCGACGCCGCGACGCGCGCCCTGCTGCCCGAGCGACCGGACCGCTTCGCCCGGCTCGGGGCCGACACGGTGGCGCTGATGGGGGCGTTCGGTGCCGCGCTGTGGGCGGCGCGTCGCGCCGGGTTCCCGTCCTTCGTCGAACCCTGGGACGCGTTCTTCACGCGTCGCCGCGCGATCGGACTGCTCGCGCTGATCGTGCTCTACAAGCTCGGCGACGCCTTCGCTGGCAGCCTGTCGACCGCCTTCCTGATCCGCGGCGCCGGCTTCACCGCGACCGAGGTCGGCGCGGTCAACAAGGTGCTGGGGCTGATCGCGACCATCGTCGGGGCGCTCGCCGGCGGCGCGCTGCTCGCGAAGATCAGCCTGTGGCGGGCCCTGATGTGGTTCGGCGTGCTGCAGGCGGTGTCGAACTTCGGCTACTGGCTGCTGGCGGTCAGCCCCAAGAGCTACGCGCTCATGACCGCCGCGATCGGTGTCGAGAACCTGTGTGGCGGGCTCGGCACCGCCGCCTTCGTGGCCTTCCTGATGGCCCTGACCGACAAGCGCTTCACCGCCGCGCAGTACGCGCTGCTGTCGGCGCTGGCCGCGGTCGGCCGCGTCTACGTCGGGCCGGCCTCGGGCGTGATGGTCGAGGCCTTCGGCTGGCCAACCTTCTTCCTGGTCACGGTGGTCGCCGCGCTGCCCGGGCTGGTGCTGCTGTGGATGCTGCGGCGCGACGTGGACGCGCTCGACGCGCCGCCGCCGGGCACGGCGACCGACGACGCCTGAGCCGCGCGGCTGCCGTTCCGCCGCCGGCGTGGCCCCGCCACGCCCCCCTTGCTATAGTGGCCGGATCCGTCTGCGCCGAGCAGCGCGCCCGACCCCCTGGAGCCCCGCCATGAACGACATCGCCCGCACGAAGGACCTCGCCCAGCCTGTCGACATCGATGCCGGCCAGGACATGGAAGCCTTCTGGATGCCGTTCACCTCGAACCGGCACTTCAAGTCGGCGCCGCGGATGCTCGCCCGCGCCGAGGGCATGCACTACTGGACGCCGGACGGCCGCCGGATCCTCGACGCGGTCGCGGGCCTGTGGTGCACCAACGCCGGCCACTGCCGCACCCCGATCGTCGAGGCGATCCAGCGCCAGGCCGCGACGATGGACTTCGCGCCCACCTTCCAGATGGGCCATCCGCTGGCCTTCGAGCTGTCGAACCGGCTCCTCGAGATCCTGCCGCCCGAGTTCGGCCAGGTCTTCTACACCAACTCCGGCTCCGAGGCGGTCGACTCGGCACTCAAGATCGCGCTCGCCTACCACCGGATGCGCGGCGAGGGCCAGCGCACCCGCCTGATCGGCCGCGAGCGCGGCTACCACGGCGTGGGCTTCGGCGGCATCTCGGTCGGCGGCATCGCCGGCAACCGCAAGCACTTCGGCTCGATGCTCGCCGGCGTCGACCACCTGCCGCACACCCACGACCTGGCGCACAACGCGTTCACCAAGGGCCAGCCCGCCTGGGGCGCGCACCTCGCCGACGAGCTCGAGCGCATCGTCACGCTGCACGATCCGTCGACCATCGCCGCGGTCATCGTCGAGCCGGTGGCCGGCTCCACCGGCGTGCTGATCCCGCCGGTCGGCTACCTGCAGAAGCTGCGCGAGATCACCGCCAAGCACGGCATCCTGCTGATCTTCGACGAGGTCATCACCGGCTTCGGGCGCCTGGGCTCGCCGTTCGCCTCGCAGCACTTCGGCGTCGTGCCCGACCTGGTCACCGTCGCCAAGGGCATCACCAGCGGCACCGTGCCGATGGGCGCGGTGTTCGCGCGCCGCGGCATCTACGAGACCTTCATGCAGGGCCCGGAGAAGTCGATCGAGCTCTTCCACGGCTACACCTACTCGGCGCATCCGCTGGCCTGCGCGGCCGCGATCGCCACGCTCGACGTCTACCAGGACGAGGGCCTGCTCACGCGCGCCGCGACGCTCGCGCCGCACTGGGAGGAGGCGGTGCACTCGCTGCGCGACTGCCCGAACGTGATCGACGTGCGCAACATCGGCCTGATCGGCGCGATCGAGCTCGCGCCGCGCGCGGGCGCGCCCGGCACGCGTGCGTTCGATGCCTTCACGCGCGCGTTCCACGAGCAGGACCTGCTGGTCCGCACGACCGGCGACATCATCGCGATGTCGCCGCCGCTGATCGTCCAGCCCTCGCAGATCGACGAGATCGTCGAGAAGCTGCGCCGCGTGCTGACCACGCTCGACTGACGCGGCACGACCGGGCGGCTGGAACAGGGCGGCCAGATGGCCCGCGTCCACGCCGCCCGCGCGATCGACCAGTCCCGGCGCTACCGGGTCCGCGAAGTCGGACCCGATGCGCCGCTGCGCTGGCTGGCCGCCGGCTGGAAGGACTTCACCCGATGCCCGGGCGCGGGGCTCGCGCACGGGGCCGCCGTCGCCGTCTTCGGCCTCGCCCTGGTGGTGCTCGGACACCGGCACTTCTGGGGCCTGTCGGGGGCGCTGTCGGGGCTGCTGCTGGTGGCGCCGATCCTCGCCACCGGGCTCTACGCGATCAGCGCCGCCCTCGAGCGCGGCGAGCGGCCGGGGCTGCGCACCGCGCTCGCGGCCTGGGCGCCGCGCGACGGGCGCCTGATGCTCTTCGGCGTGCTGCTGGCGGCGGCCGGCACCTGCTGGGTGCTGACCTCGGCCTCGCTGATCACCACCTTCGCCGACGGTCCGGTCGCCGAGCCGCTCGACTTCGTGCGCCGGGTGATGCTGGCCGAGGGCTCGATGCTGTTCGAGGCCTGGCTGGTGCTGGGCGGCGTGCTCGCCGCGCCGGTCTTCGCCTCGACGGTGGTGGCGGTGCCGATGCTGATGGACCGGCCGGTCGGGGTGCTCGCCGCGGTGCTGACCAGCTGGCGGGTCGTGCTCGGGCAGCCCTTCACGATGGCGGTCTGGGCGGCGACGCTGGCGCTGCTCACGCTCGCCGGGCTGTTCAGCGCGATGCTCGGGCTGGTGGTGATCGTGCCCTGGCTCGGTCACGCGAGCTGGCACGCCTACCGCGAGCTCGTCGAGCCGGTGCCCGTCGGCGCCGCGGACTGAAGCGATGCCCTTCGGTCTGACCGAGGCTCAGGTCGCGTGGTTCGGGCTGACCTTCGGCGTCGGCGCGTTCATGCTGTACATGGTGTTCATCATCCTGCAGCTCGCGCACGAGTCGAAGGCCGGCAAGTTCGGCACCTTCGTGCTGTTCCTGGCGCTCGGATTCGGCTTCATCGGATTCATCGCCAAGGGCATCATCAAGTGGATGCTCGGCGGGCACTAGCATCGGTGCCGGTGCCGGTGCACGGCTCTGCACGATGAGGACGGGACGATGAGGATCGCGGCGATCAGCGACATCCACGGCAACGCGCTCGCGCTCGAGGCCGTGCTGGCCGATGCGCGCACGCGCGGCTACGACCGGCTCGTGCAGATCTGCGACGCGCTGTCCGGCCCGCTGTGGCCGCGCGAGACCGCCGAGATCCTGCGCGGGCTCGACGCGGTGCACGTGCGCGGCAACCACGACGTCTCGCTGTACGCACCCGAGGTCCATGCGCCCGGCCGCGCCGACCGGTACGCGCTCTCGGTGCTCGACGCCGACGCCATCGACTGGGTCCGCGGCTGGCCGCGCACCCATGCGATCGGCGAGGACGTGCTGTGCTTCCACGGCGCGCCGCACCACGAGGACTTCTACCTGCTGGAGGAGGCGCCGGACGGCTACCCGCGGATCCGCCCGCCGGCCGACATCGCGCGCGACCTCGGCGAGGCGCGCGCCCGGGTGATGGTCTGCGGACACTCGCACACGCAGCGCGTGGTCGAGCTGCCCGACGGGCGGATCGTGGTCAACGACGGCAGCGTCGGCCTGCCGGCGTACGCCGAGCCGCTGCGGGGCACGACGGCCTTCGTGCAGGCGGGCAGCCCGCATGCCCGCTACGCGATGATCGACGTCACGCCGAGCGCGGTCTCGGTGTCGCTGGTGATGGTCGGGTACGACTGGCGCGCGGCGAGCGCGCGGGCGGCGGAACTGGGGTTCCCGCTGTGGGCGGGGTGGCTGTCGGGGTTCTCGCGGGGCTGATCGCGGCGGGCAGCTCGAGGGACGCGTTCCGTACCGCGCCCCGGTCCGCGGCATGGACGGCGAGGCGGCGCTAGGATCGGACACAGGGGCCCGAGACGCCCCGCGACGGTCGCCCCCGCGCCCGTCCCCCGACAGGAGACGCTTCGATGGATCGATCCCGCCGCCGCACCCTGCAGGCGCTCGCCGTGCCGCTCGTGCCGTCCGCCCTGGTCTCGCCCGCCGCCCGCGCGCAGTCGCCCGCGTTCCCGTCGAAGCCGCTCGTCATCGTCGTGCCGGCCACGCCGGGCGGCATCCTCGACCTGTCCAGCCGCCTGATCGCCGGCGAGCTGTCGAAGCGGATCGGCCAGCCGGTCACCGTCGACAACAAGGCCGGCGGCGGCCAGGTGATCGGCATGCAGGCGATGCTGCGCGCCGAGCCCGACGGGCACACCCTGGTGATGGGCAGCATCGGCCCGAACGCCGCCAACTACTCGATCTTCCAGAAGCTGCCGTACGCGCCCGCCGACTTCGCGCCGGTCGCGCACGTGGTGTCGATGCCGAACGTGCTGCTGGTGCATCCGTCGGTGCCGGCGAACACCGTCGCCGAGCTGGTCGCGCTCGCCAAGGCCCGGCCGGGCTCGCTGTCGATCGCCTCCTCGGGCACCGCGACCTCGAGCCACCTGGCCGGCGAGATGCTGAAGATGCGCGCGGGCATCGACCTCGTCCACGTGCCGTACAAGGGCGCGGCGCCCGCGCTCACCGACCTGCTCGGCGGCCAGGTGCAGGTGATGGTCGACAACCTCGTGACGGCGCTGCCGCACGTGAACTCCGGAAAGCTGCGGGCGCTCGCGGTCACCACCGCGCAGCGCGCGGCCGAGCTGCCGGCGGTGCCGACCGTGGCCGAGTCCGGCTACCCGGGCTTCGAGGTGGTCGTCTGGGTGGGCCTGCTGACCTCGTCGAAGGTGCCTTCGCCGATCGTCGAGCGGCTGCACTCGGAGATCGCCCAGGTGCTCGCGATGCCCGACGTGCGACGGCGCATGGCCGAGATGGGTGGCGCGAGCCTGCCGATGACGACCGCGCAGTTCGGCGCGTTCATCGCGGCCGAGACCGAGAAGTGGGGCGTGGTGGTGAGGCAGGCCGGGATCCGCGCGGAATGAGCGCGCCCGCGGCCGTCGCTGCCGTGGACGTGCTCGCCCGCCACGCGGCGGCGCGGCCGACGGCGATCGCGGCGGTCATGGCCGGCTCGGGCCGCTCGATCGACTGGCGCACGCTCGAGTCGCGCTCGCGACGCATCGCGTGGCGGCTGGTCGAGGCGGGGCTGCGCCAGGGCGACGGCATCGCGATCCTCGCCGAGAACCGGCTCGAGTGGTTCGAGTGGATGTGGGCGGCGCGCCGCGCCGGCCTCTACTACACGACGCTGAGCACGCACTGGAAGGCCGACGAGGTGGCGTACGTGCTGCGCGACTGCGGTGCGCGGGCGCTGTTCGCGACCGCTGCGACGGTGGCGGTCGCGGCGCAGGCGGTGGCCGCGATGGCTGCGGCACCGGCAGGCGCTGCCGCGACGCAGGGCGTGCCGGTCGTCTCGCCCGCCGGCCTGCTCGGCATCGCCGCCGACGGCGCCGCGCCCGGCTTCGAGGGCCTCGAGACCTGGCTCGCCGCGGCGCCCGCGGATGCCGCGCTGCCCGCGCGCCTGGAGGGCGCCGACTTCCTGTACTCGTCGGGCACGACCGGCCGCCCCAAGGGCATCCGCCGCCCGCTCGAGCAGCTCGCCTCGGTCGACCTGCAGCGCGGCGACCTCGCCTGGAAGCGCTTCGATGCCGACGCGATCTACCTGTCGACCGCGCCGATGTACCACTCGGCGCCGGTGCGCTGGACGATGCAGGCGCTGCGCGGCGGCGCCTGCTGCGTGGTGCTCGAGCGCTTCGACGCAGAGGCCGCGCTGATCGCGATCGAGCGGTTCCGAGTCACGCATGCGCAGTTCGTGCCGACGATGTTCGTGCGGCTGCTGCGCCTGCCCGCCGAGGTGCGCGACCGGCACGACCGCGCGAGCCTGCGCTTCGCGATCCACGCGGCCGCGCCGTGCCCCGTCGAGGTCAAGCGCGCGATGATCGACTGGTGGGGGCCGGTCCTGCACGAGTACTACAGCGGCACCGAGGCGGTCGGGCGCACGTCGATCTCCTCGGCCGAATGGCTGGCGCGCCCGGGCTCGGTCGGGCGGCCGGAGCTGGGCACGCTGCACATCGTGGGCGAGGACGGCGCCGAGCTCGGCCCCGGGCAGACCGGGCATGTCTGCTTCTCGGGCGTGCCGCGCTTCGAGTACCACGGCGACCCGGAGCGCACGCGCGCGGCTTACGATGCGCTGGGCCGCGCGAGCATCGGCGACGTCGGTCACGTCGACGCCGGTGGCTACCTGTTCCTGACCGACCGCGCCTCGCACATGATCATCACCGGCGGCGTCAACGTATACCCGCAGGAGACCGAGAACCTGCTGATCGGCCATCCGGCGGTGGCCGACGTGGCGGTGATCGGCGTGCCGGATGCGGAGTTCGGCGAGGCGGTGAAGGCGGTGGTGGTGCTGCGCGACGGCGTGGCGCCGTCGGAGGCGCTCGCCGCGGCACTCGTCGCCTGGTGCCGCGAGCGGCTGTCAGGGATCAAGTGCCCGCGGACGGTGGACTTCGTCGCGGCGCTGCCGCGCACGGAGGCGGGCAAGCTGATGAAGCGGCTGCTGCGGGACGGCTACGCCCGGCCCACCCAGTTGTCGACGCGCAGCCCGGGATAGCCGGCGAAGTCGGCCTCGTTGTTCGTGACCAGCGTCGCATCGAGGGCGAGCGCGTGGGCCGCGATCAGACGGTCCAGCGCATCGCGCCTGCGGTCGCGGGATGCGGCACGTATCGGTCCGTAGGCTGCCGCCGCTGCATCGTCGAACGGTGCGACGGGGACCTCGGCCACGAAGCGAGACAGCGCCCGGCGCAGCGCGGGCCGGCGGGCGGGCTCGGCGCGGGCGACCCCGTACGCGAGCTCGGCCATCGTCACCGCCGAGATCACCACGTCGCCGACCCAGCACTCGGCGAAGCGTGCGGCGACCTCGGGCGGCTGGTGCTTCATCAGGTAGATGCAGATGTTCGTGTCGAGCAGGTAGCGCGGCGTCACAGCGTGTCCCGCTCGCCCTCTTCATGGCGTCCACGCCCCGTCGCCATGAAGTCGGGCCCGAGCGCCTTGAGCGCGCCCAGCACGTTGCCGATCCGGCGCCGGGCAGGCCGGATCCGGAGCTCGTCCCCGTGCCGTTCGATCTCGAGCTCGAGTTCGGTGCCCGGATAGGCAAGCTCCGCGGGGATGCGGATGGCCTGGGAGTTGCCGTTCCGGAAGAGGCGGGTGGTGGTCATGGGTGGCTTGCGCAAAAGATGTACATGTACATCCTATCAAGATCGAATCAATGTGTACATCCACGGATGTACTAGTCCGGGAGTCGTACTTCGGGGTGCGATCGTCCGGCCGGATGACCGGATCCGGGTCAGCCGGTCGCGCCGCCCATCGCGCGCGACACCGCCTGCGCCGTCTCCTTCAGCGCCGGCAGCACCCGCCCCCTCAGGTCGTCCATCGTCACCCGGGACGCATGCGTGCCCACGTTGAGCGCAGCGATCACGCTGCCGCCCGGTCCGTGCACCGGCACCGCGGCCGAGCGCAGGCCGGGTTCGAGCTCCTGGTCGAGGATGGCGAAGCCCTGGGTGCGCACCTTCGCGATCGCGCGGCGCAGCGCGGCGGCGTCGGTGAGGGTGCGTTCGGTGCGGGCCTCGACGGCCCCGAGCGCGGCGAGCCGCCGATCGAGCTCGGCGCCCGGCAGCGCGGCGAGCAGCACGCGGCCCATGGAGGTCAGGTGCGCGGGCAGCCTGGAGCCCAGGCCGAGCGTGATCGACATGATCCGCGTGCGGGTGGGCACGCGCGCGACGTAGACGATGTCGTCGCCGTCGAGCACGGCGGCCGAGCAGCTCTCGTGCAGGCGCTCCACCAGCTCGACCATCACCGGTTGCGCGGCGCCCCACAGTCCGGTGCCGTGCAGGTACGAGAAGCCGAGCTCGAGCACCTTGGGGCGCAGGCGGAAGAGGCGCGCGTCGGCCTCGGCGTAGCCGAGCTCGACCAGGGTGTGCAGCAGCCGGCGTGCCGCCGCCCGCGAGACCTCGGCGCGGCGGGCGACGTCGGACAGCGTCAGCGCGGGATTCGCCGCGTCGAACGCGCGGATCACCGCGAGGCCGCGTGCGAGCGACTGGACGAACTCGCCGGACGCGTCGTCAGCCGCCGCGGCGCGCCGCGCCGAAACCGCCGCCCCGCGCGTTGACAGCCCTCCGGGCATCGGGTCCAATCGCCGATTGCGTTCGCTCATCGCACAAGTGTGCGCCAGGCGAACACGTCGGCGCAAGCCCGAGGAGACGCACCCCCATGATCGACAAGACCGTGAAGACGCTGGCCGACGCGCTCGCCGGCGTGCGGGACGGCGCCACCGTGATGATCGGCGGCTTCGGCGGCGCCGGGCAGCCGACCGAGCTCGTCGAGGCGCTGATCGAGCAGGGCGCGCGCGATCTGGTCATCGTCAACAACAACGCCGGCAACGGCGAGACCGGGCTGGCCGCGCTGCTCAAGGCCGGCCGCGTGCGCAAGCTCATCTGCTCGTTCCCGCGCCAGGCCGACTCGCATCACTTCGATGCGCTGTACCGCGCCGGCAAGCTCGAGCTCGAGCTGGTGCCGCAGGGCAACCTCGCCGAGCGCATCCGCGCGGCGGGCGCGGGCATCGGCGCGTTCTTCACGCCGACCGGCTACGGCACGGACCTGGCCGCGGGCAAGGAGACGCGCCGCATCGACGGCCGCGACTACGTGCTCGAGCATCCGATCCGCGCCGAGCTCGCGCTGATCCGCGCCGAGCGCGGCGACCGCTGGGGCAACCTGGTCTACCGCAAGGCCGCGCGCAACTTCAATCCGATCATGGCCACCGCCGCGGCGCTCACCGTCGCGCAGGTGGCCGAGATCGTCGAGCTCGGTGCGCTCGATCCCGAGCACATCGTGACGCCCGGCATCCATGTGACGCGCGTCGTGCGCGTCGCCCGCTGAGGAGACCCGCATGGCCTACGAGAAGCTCAGCCGCGACGCGATGGCCGCGCGCGTGGCGCGCGACATCCCCGAGGGCGCGTACGTGAACCTCGGCATCGGGCTGCCGACCCTGGTGGCCAACCACATTCCGCGCGACCGAGAGGTCTTCCTGCACAGCGAGAACGGCATCCTGGGCATGGGCCCGGCGCCGGCCAAGGGTGCGGAGGACTGGGACCTGATCAACGCCGGCAAGCAGCCGGTCACGCTGCTCACCGGCGGCGCGTTCTTCCACCACGCCGACTCGTTCGCGATGATGCGCGGCGGCCACCTCGACATCTGCGTGCTCGGCGCGTTCCAGGTGTCGGCGGGCGGCGACCTCGCGAACTGGCACACCGGCGCGCCCGACGCGATTCCGGCGGTCGGCGGCGCGATGGACCTCGCGATCGGCGCGAAGGCGACCTTCGTGATGATGGAGCATGTCACCAAGGCCGGCGAACCGAAGATCGTCGCGCGCTGCACGTATCCGCTCACCGGCATCGGCTGCGTGCGGCGCATCTACACCGACCTCGCGGTCATCGAGGTCACGCCGCAGGGCCTGCGCGCGATCGAGTGGGTGGCGGGGCTCGACTTCGAGACCCTGCAGTCGCTCACCGCTGCGCCGCTCGCACGGCCGTGATGCCGCAGGACTGGCGCGCGCGTCCGAACGCGCCCGCGGCGGGCACGCCGCTCGCGGCGCTCGACGAGGTGCCCGCCGACAACGGCCTGGAGCGTGTCTTCGGCGAGGGCCCGCGCGCCTTTCGCGTCGTGCTCTTCAAGGTCGAGGCCGGCGTCCGGGCCTATGTCAACGAGTGTCCGCACGTGCGCATCCCGTACCACTTCTCGTCCGACGTGTTCTGCGTCTACGAGATCGAGGGCCGGCGCGACCTGATGTGCGCGCACCATACGGCGATGTTCCACCTCGACGACGGCCACTGCTACGACGGCCCCTGCAAGGGCGAGCGGCTGCTGGCGGTGGACGTCGCGGTCGAGGACGGCGCGGTGCGGATCGCCTGAGCGCGCCGCGCTCCCGGGCCCCACGACGAGGAGACGACGATGAGCGCCGCGAATGCCGAGGGCACGGAGCACCACCCGATCACCGAGGCGGTGCTCGCGCGGCTGGCGTCGACGCCCGACGCGCGCACGCACGCGCTGATGGCCGCGCTGGTGCGCCACCTGCATGCCTTCGCGCGCGAGACGCGGCTCACCGAAGCCGAGTGGTTCCAGGCCGTCTCGTTCCTCACCGCGGTCGGCCAGACCTGCACCGACCGGCGACAGGAGTTCATCCTGCTGTCGGATGTGCTCGGCCTGTCGATGCTGGTCACCGACCAGAACCATGCGACGCCGCCGGGCGGCACCGAGCCGACGGTGTTCGGCCCCTTCCATGTGCCCGGCGCGCCGCGCTTCGCGCTGGGCGAGGACATCTCGGGCGGTGCTGCGGGCGAGCCGTGCTGGGTGCAGGGCCGCGTGCTCGGGCCGCGCGGCGAGCCGGTGCCGCATGCGGAGATCGACGTCTGGCAGGCCGATGCCGAAGGCTTCTACGACGTGCAGCGCGAAGGGCTGGCGCAGGCCCAGGCGCGCGGCGTGCTGCGTGCGGACGCCGACGGCGGCTTCCGGTTCTGGACGATCGTGGCCGAGGCCTATCCGATCCCGACCGACGGCCCGGTCGGCCGCCTGCTCGAGGCCACGGGCCGCCATCCGTGGCGGCCCGCGCACCTGCACTTCATGATCGCCGCGCCGGGCCACGAGCGGCTGATCACCCATGTGTTCCGCCGCGGCGGGCGCTGGCTCGATTCCGATGCGGTGTTCGGCGTGCGCCCCTCGCTGATCGCCGACTGGGTCCGTCGCGAGCCCGGCACCGCGCCCGACGGTTCGCGGCGCGACGCGCCGTACTGGACGCTCGACTTCGACTTCGTGCTTCAACCCGCCGCCGCGTCTGCGCCGGCCCGCCCCGAGGAGACTTCCGCATGACCGACTCCCACACCGTCGCCGAGCTCGAGTCGATCGACGACCGGCGCGCCGCCGCCATCATCGCGAAGGACCGTGCCACGCTCGAGGCGCTGTTCGCCCCCGACATGATCTACGTGCACTCGTCGGCGACCGCCGAGGACCGCGCGACCTTCGTCGAGCGCGCCTGCACCGGCCACTACGACTACACCGCGCTGATCCCGCTCGCCCGCGCCTGGCGCGTGTGGGGCGACACCGCGCTGTGCAACGGCGACGTGCGCATCCGCGTGACGGTCAAGGGCACGCCCAAGGAGTTCGTCAGCCGCTACCTGCAGGTCTGGCGCCGCGGGCCCTCGGGCTGGCAGATGGCATCATGGCAATCAACCCCCGTGCCCGCCTGAGAGGCTGCGCACGGGGCATCCCTTGCCATCCATCCTTTCCGGACTATTCCCCATGATCGATTCGCACGCGATCGAGACGCTGTTCACCACGGCCCGCACGCAGAACGGCTGGCTCGACACACCGGTCACCGACGCCGAGCTGCGCGCGGCCTTCGACCTGATGAAGATGGCGCCGACCTCGGCCAACACGCAGCCCGCGCGCTTCGTGTTCCTGCGCACGCAGGCGGCGAAGGAGCGGCTGAGGCCGATGCTGTCGCCGGGCAACGTCGACAAGACGATGAGCGCCCCGGTGGTCGCGATCGTCGCGCACGACCTCGACTTCCACGAGCACCTGCCGAAGGTCTTCCCGCACAACACGACGATGAAGGCCGGCTTCGACGGCCCCGAGAAGCTCGCCGCGCGCACGGCCTTCGCGTTCCGCAACGGCACGCTGCAGGGCGCCTACTTCATGCTGGCCGTACGTGCGGTGGGGCTCGATGTCGGCCCGATGTCCGGCTTCGACAGCGCGCGCGTCGACGCGGAGTTCTTCCCCGACGGCCGCTTCAAGTCGAACTTCCTGTGCAACCTCGGCCATGGCGACCCCGCCAAGGTGATGCAGCGGCTGCCGCGCTTCGCGTTCGACGACGTCTGCCAGCTGCTGTAGGTGCTCTCGGATCCTGCGTTCTGGGCGGTCTCGGTTCCGGCGGTGCTGCTCGCCGGCTTCTCCAAGGCGAGCGGCAACGGACTGGGCATGCTCGCGGTGCCGCTGATGGCGCTGGCGATGTCGCCCGCGGTGGCCGCGGCGATCATGCTGCCGATCCTGATCTCGATGGACGCGCTCGGGCTGTGGGCCTGGCGCGGCCGCGCCGACGCCGACACGCTGCGCTCGGTGCTGCCGGGCGCGATGCTCGGCATCGTGATCGGTGCGCTCGCGTTCTCGGTGCTCGACGTGCGCTGGGTCAAGGGCATCCTGGGTGCGGAGTCGGTCGCCTTCGCGCTGCACCGGATCGTCGCCCGCCAGGCGATCGCGGCCGCGCCGCCGCGCGCCGCGTCGCGGCTGGCCGGCGGCTTCTGGGGCGCGGTGTCGGGCTTCACCAGCACGCTCGCGCATGCCGGCAGCCCGCCGCTGATGCAGTACCTGCTGCCGCTCAAGCTCGACAAGGAGCGGCTGGTCGCGACCACGGTGATCTTCTTCACCGTGGTCAACGTGGTCAAGCTCGTGCCCTATGCCGCGATCGGGCTGCTCGACGTGCCGGGGCTGACGGCTTCGCTCGCGCTCGCGCCGCTCGTGCCGCTCGGCTATTGGGGCGGGCTGCGGCTGGTCAAGGTGCTGCCCGAAGCGATCTTCTATCGCCTGCTGGTCGGCTCGCTGCTGCTGATCGGGATCAAGCTCCTGTACGACGCGTTCGCCGGCTGAGGCCCTCAGGCGCTTGAAAAGCAGGGGGACGGTGCATAGATGGGGTGCATGGACGCGGTTCCCCCGCGGCCCGATCCCCCCCCGATTGCTTGGAGAGCGACATGACCAAGATCTCGATCTACGATCCGTTCGCCGACGTCTTCCCGACCCTGTTCCGCAACCTGTTCAACGAGGGCGCGGGCGAGGCGCGCGGCGCCGCCCAGGGCACCGGCAGCGCTCAGCAGCAGGCCGTGCCGATGCGCGTCGACGTCTCGGAGGCCGACCGCGCCTACGTCGTGAAGGCCGACCTGCCCGGCGTGCCGAAGGAGGCGATCCACGTCGACATCGACGGCAACCGCGTGACCATCCGCGCCGAGATCAAGCGCGAGACCGAGCAGAAGGATGGCGAGCGCGTGCTGCGCAGCGAGCGTTACCACGGCGCCTTCGCCCGCAGCTTCGCGCTGACCGACGAGATCGACGACGAGCAGGCGAGCGCGCGGTTCGACAACGGCGTGCTGGAACTGACGCTGCCGAAGAAGGCGGTGGCCGGCGCCAAGCGGCTGTCGATCCAGTAGGGATCGCGGGCCGGCCCGGAGCGCCCCGGCGCCCCGGCGCTTCACGCCGACCGGACCGGCCCGCCGCATCGCACGATGCGGCGGGCCGTGTCGTCAGTAGACGAAGACCGAGCCGCTGACGCCGGGCGTGGACGCCTGGATCGGCAGCGGCGGGCCGACCGCGAGCGCGGTGTCGTCGGCGCTCAGCGCGACGTGCTGGCCGAACTGGTCGCCGGTGGCGGTGTTCGACGCCTTCATGTACGCCTGCTGCGATCAGGCCGTGCCGCTGCGCTTGACGCAGGCCTGGCGCGTCCACGCGCTGCCCGAGCGGGCGAAGACGTAGACCGCCGCGGCTGCCGCGGGATCGTCGGTCGCAGCGCCACCGCCCCACCGCCGCCGCAGCCCGCCAGCAGCAGCACGGTCGCGGCGGCGAGGCAGGCGAACGGCGCACGCAGGCGTGACCGGGGCGGAACGGAGGGCAGGAACGTCATGGTGTGTCGACTCGGTCGGACGGGCAGCGGTCGCTCACCGTCCCGCGCGCGCGGGCGAGGCTTCAAGGTGCGCGCGTCCGCCTGGACGGCCGCGACCGACGACCGGTCCCGGGCGGGCGGCGGTATCCTCGGAGCCGTCGTCTCCGGAGGCCGACCCATGAACGCACCCCAGACCGCCGCGCGCCTCGCGCCCGCCGACATGCAGGACACGCAGGACACGCAGGACGCACTGGGCCGCGCGCTGGCCGACGCCGTCGACCGCTATGTCGCCCGCCGCCCGACGAGCGAGCGCCTGCAGCGCGAAGCCGCCGAGGTGCTGCCCGGCGGCAACACCCGCAGCGTGCTGTTCTTCCCGCCGTTCCCGCCGTACATGGCGGGCGGCGAGGGCTGCCGCCTGACCGACGTCGACGGCCACGTCTACCTCGATGCGCTCGGCGAGTTCACCGCGGGTCTCTACGGGCACTCCGACCCGGTGATCCGCGAGGCGGTGGAGCAGGCGCTGCGCGGCGGCCTGAACCTGTCCTCGCACACGCCGGGCGAGGCGGCGCTGGCCCGCGAGATCCGGGCGCGGATCCCGTCGATCGAGCGGCTGCGCTTCACCAACTCCGGCACCGAGGCCAACCTGCTCGCGCTCGCCGCCGCGGTCGCGCACACCGGGCGGCGCACGGTGCTGGTCTTCGAGGGCGCGTACCACGGCGGCGTGCTGTCGTTCCCGGCGGGCGCGCCCGCGAAGGTCAACGTGCCGCATGCGTTCGCGCTCGCGCCCTACAACGACCTCGAGGCCGCGCACGCCGCGCTCGAGCCGCACCGCGGCGACGTGGCCGCGATCCTGGTCGAGCCGATGCTGGGCTCCGGCGGCTGCATCCCGGGCGACCCGGCGTTCCTGCACGGGCTGCGCGCGCTCGCCGATTCGCATGGCGCGCTGCTGGTGCTCGACGAGGTGATGACCTCGCGCCTGTCGTACGGCGGACGCCAGGCGCTGCTCGGCCTGCGTCCCGACCTCACCACGCTCGGCAAGTACTTCGGCGGCGGCATGTCGATCGGGGCCTTCGGCGGTCGGGCCGACGTGATCGACCGGTTCGATCCGCGGCGGGCCGATGCGCTCGCGCACGCGGGCACCTTCAACAACAACGTGCTGACGATGGCCGCGGGCCTGGCGGGGCTGCAGCGGGTGCTGACGCGCGAGGCGCTCGATGCGCTGAACGCGCGCGGCGAGCGGCTGCGCGCGCGGCTCGCCGAGGTGTTCGCGCGGCACGGCGTCGCGCTGCAGGCGAGCGGGCTCGGTTCGCTGTCGAACCTGCATGCCACCGACCGCCCGATCCGCTCGTCGCGCGACCTGGCCGGGCTCGATCCGCGCATCAAGGACCTGCTGTTCTTCGACCTGCTCGAGCGTGGCGTGTGGATGGCGCGGCGCTGCTTCATGGCGCTGTCGCTGCCTTTCGGCGACGCCGAGCTCGACACGCTGGTGGCAGCGTTCGACGAGGTGGTGGGCGCGCGGCGCGGGCTGCTGCCGGCGGCCGGCTGAGCCCCGTCAGTCGCGTCAGTCGCGTCAGTCGCCGGTCACGACGATCCAGCGGCCCTGCGTGCCGCCCGCCGCGGCGGCCTCGTCCGGCACGCGCAGGATCCTGATCGCGCCGCCGAAGGCATGCACCAGGGCCTCGCGCACGGTCGGGTCCGCGGGCGGGCCGTCGGCGGCGACGCGGCCCTGCACCAGCACCAGCAGCCGGTCGGCTGCCAGCGCCAGGCCGAGGTCGTGGAGCACGGTCGCGACGGCGGCGCCGCGCGCCGCGCGGGCCCGCAGGCTGCGCAGCAGCGCGCGCTGGTGCGGCGCGTCGAGGTGGGTGGTCGGCTCGTCGAGCAGCAGCACGCCGGCCTCGACCGCGAGCACGGCCTCGCATTCGGTCTCGCGCATCGAGGCATCGACGATCGCCTCGTCGCCCGGGCCGGGCGCACCGAGCAGGCCGAGGTGCGGCAGTCGGCCGAGCGCCACCACCTCGCGCGCAGCCAGGTCGCCTTCGGCCTCGCCGTGCTGGCCCAGCCAGGCGATGCGCGTCGCGCGCTCGCGCGGCGTCCACGCGTCGAGCGGGCGGCCGTGCAGCCGCAGGCGGCCCGCGGCGGGCGGCCGCAGCCCGGCGAGCGTCGACAGCAGCGTGCTCTTGCCCGCACCGTTCGGACCGACGATCGCGGTCCAGCAGCCCGGCGCCAGCCGCAACGAGACACGGTCCAGCACCGGCCGCGTGCCGAGCGCCACGCACAGGCCGTCCGCCTCGAGCACGGGCGCGCTCACGGTGCGCCGCGCCGGCGCAGCAGCGCCAGCAGGTAGGCGCCGCCGAGCACCGCGGTGAGCAGGCCCACCGGCAGCTCGCGTGGCGCGATCACGCTGCGGGCGGCGACGTCGGCGGCGGCCAGCAGCACGCCGCCGGCCAGCGCCGACAGCGCGAGCAGCCGGCCGTGGGTCACCACCACCGCACGGCGCACCAGGTGCGGCGCGGCGAGTCCGACGAAGCCCACCAGCCCGACCTGAGCGACCGCGGCACCCGTGGCCAGCGCCATCGTCGCCACCAGCAGCAGCCGCAGCCGCGGCAGGTCCAGGCCCAGGCTCGCCGCGGCCGCCTCGCCCAGCACCAGCGCGTCCAGCGCGCGTGCCGTGCGCACAGCCACCGGCAGGCAGGCGGCGAGCGCGGCGGCCAGCAGCACCACCCCGGTCCAGCCGAGGAACGAGGTCGTGCCGAGCATGAACGCCTGCCGGCCGCGCAGCGCCTCGGGCGCGAGCAGCGTCAGCAGGTCGGACAGTGCGGCCGCGATCACGCCGACCACCACGCCCGACAGCAGCAGCACCGTCGGCCGCGCCGTGCCGCCGGACAGCGCGAGCGTCGCGCCGACCCCGGCGAGCGCGCCGCAGAACGCCGCGGCGACCAGCCCCACGCGGGCGAGCACGTCGGCCTCGGCCAGCAGCGGCGCGGTGCCCGCCAGGCCGCCCGCCGCGACCACCAGCGTCACGGCGAAGCCGGCGCCCGCGGCCGAGCCGAGCAGGTACGGGTCGGCGAGGGGGTTTCGGAACAGGCCCTGCGCGATCGCGCCCGACAGGCCGAGGCAGGCACCGGCGAGGCAGGCGCCGAGCGTGCGCGGCGCGCGGATGCCGGCCAGCAGCGGCCAGTCCTCGCGCCAGGCGAACGACCAGCCGTCACCGCCCGCCGCGAGCCCGGCCGCGCCGAGCACGAGCGCGGCGAGCAGCATCCAGGCGGTGAGGCGGCCAGGGGTCATCGCAGGCTCACGGTCGCGCTCACGGCCGCCGCGCCTCGAGCGCCACCAGGCAGTCGGCGACGGTCTCGGCCGCCTCGCCCAGCCGCGGGCCGGGCCGCACGAGCGCCTCGTAGCGCGCCGGCTCGATCGCGCAGGCGCGTCGATCGCGCAGCGCGGGCAGCGCGGCCCAGCCGGGGCGCCCTGGCATCGCCGCGACGTTGCGTGCCGAGCCGATCACCAGCTCGGGCGCGGCCCGCACGATGAATTCCGGATTGAGCTGCGGGAACGGTCCGAGCGAGGCCGGCACCACGTTGCGCAGCCCCAGGCGCGCGAGCGTCTCGCCGACGAAGGAGCCCTCGCTCGCCGCATGCGGCGCCTCGGACACCTCGAAGTAGGTGCGCAGCCCGCGCATCGAGCCGGGCACGCGCGCGGCGGCCACGGCGATCCGCGCATCGATCCGCGCCCACAGCGCGTCGCCGTCCTGCGGCCGCCCGAGCGCCTGCGCGACCGCGCGCAGCACGCGCCGCGTGTCCTCGAAGCCCTTGGGCTCGAGCGCGAGCACGCGCAGGCCGAGCGACTCCAGCCGCTCGATCGCACGCGAGGACGAGGCGGCGAGCACGACGTCCGGACGCAGCGCGACGATGCGCTCGATCTGCGTGTCCTCCAGCCCGCCCAGCCGCGGCAGCGCCGCGATCGAGGCCGGCCAGTTCGAAGAGCGGTCCACCCCCACCAGGCGCTCGCAGGCGTCGAGCGCGCAGACGGTCTCGGTCAGCGAGGGCAGCAGCGAGACGATGCGCCGCGCCGGCGCGGGCAGCACGACGCTGCGGCCGCGGTCGTCGACGATCGTGATCGGCGTGGCCACGGGCTCGGTTGTCGCGGCGCTCGCCGGGCGCGGACCGCCGGCGAGCAGCAGGCCGAGCAGCAGGCCGGGCAGCGACGCGCGCAGCGATACGAGCAGCGAAACGAGCAGCGAAACGAGCAGCGATACGAGCAGCGAAACGAGCAGCGAAACGAGCAGCGACGCGCGCGGCGATACGAGCAGGCACGCCCGCACCGCCCCCGCCCCCGCGCGAGGCGCGACGGCGACCGGGAGGCGGGCGGGCGTGCCGCTCATTTCGCCGGCGGGTTCCAGCGCAGCGTGACGAAGGTCTCGCGTCCCGGCTGGTTGAAGCCGTAGGCGGTCTCGTACACCTTGCCGCTCAGGTTGTTCACCCGCAGGCCGACCGTCCACGCCCGGTCGTAGCGCCAGTCGGCGCGCAGGTCGAGCGTCGTGAAGCCGCCGGTCCTGAGCGTGTTCGCCGAGTCCTCGTAGCGCCCCGAGAACGCCGACACCGTGCCGCCCACCGAGTACTCGCCGAGCAGCCAGTCCGCCTGCGCGCGGAACGCGTCCTTCGAGCGGCGGATCAGCTGCTTGTCGTAGTTCGCGCCCGGCGTGGTGTTGCGCGGATCGAGGTGCTCGTACGAGGCGCCGGCCACCAGGCTCGTCCAGCGCCCTTCCCACGAGGCCACCAGGCCGTCGATGCGGGTGCTGGGCACGTTGGTCGGCAGCGGGCCCGACGAGATGTAGCCGCGGATCCGGTTGTCGACCCAGGCCGTGCGCACCGTCTGGTTGCCCGAGGTCCAGCGCAGGCTCAGCTCGGCATGCTTGCCCTCCTCGGGCAGCAGGTCCGGACTGCCGAAGCCTGGGAAGTAGAGCTGGTTGAAGCTCGGTGCGACGAAGCTCGTGCCGTAGGAGCCGCCGAGCCGCCAGGACGGCGTCAGCGCGAAGCCGTAGCCCAGGCTGCCGGTGGTCTGCCCGCCGAACTGCGAGTTCGAGTCGTGCCGCACGCCGGCCTGCCAGGCGCTGCGCCCGGACTCGCCGGTCAGGCCCAGGCCGAGCGCATCGATCGTGCGGTCGCCGACGCTGTACGGCTGGCCGGGTCGCGCGACCTTCTGCTCGAGCCGCTCGACCAGCGCCAGCAGCGTGCCGGCCGGCGTCGCGAACGCGTTCTCCCAGGTGAGCTGCGTCTGGTCGGTCTTCGTCGCGCCCAGCGGCGTGAAGGCGCTCGCGGTCGCTACCGTGTCGTACACGTCGCTCGAGCGTCCGAGCGTGGCGCGCGTCGTCCAGAACGACGAGAGCCGGCCGCTGGCCTGCAGCGACTGCACCGAGTTCCTGATCTTCGCGCGGGCGTCGGCGTTCGGGCCGTCGTCGTAGCGCGTGCTGCCGTCGGACTCGAGCGCCATCGCGTCGATGCGCCAGTCGGGCGACAGCTGCCAGCCCAGGCGCAGGTTGCCGGCGTTCTGGTAGAAGCTGTCGGTGTCGGGGTTGTGGACGCCGAAGCGCGCGCGCGAGTTGGTCGCCGAGAAGCCGTCGGTGCCGGTGTGCACGAGCTGCACCGCGCCGTCGAAGGCGCCGCTGCCGAAGGCCAGGCCGCCGCCGATCTGCGCGTAGCGGTTCGAGCCGATGGTGGCGAACGCGTTGGGCAGGAGGCCGGGCTGCGCGCGGCGCGTGAAGACCTGCACCACGCCGGCCACCGCATCGCTGCCGTACAGCGATGACATCGGGCCGCGGACGATCTCGATGCGGTCGACCAGCGCGAGCGGCAGGTTGTCGAACGACGGCGTGCCGACGGTCGCCGAGCCGAGGCGCATGCCGTCGACCAGCAGCAGCGTGTGGCGGGGCTCGAGACCGCGGATCGAGATGCCCGAGATCTTGCCGAGGCCGCCGTTCGAGCTGAGCTGCAGGCCGGGCTGGCGCGCCAGCAGCTCGGACAGCGTGCGGCCGGTGGCGCGTTCGATCTCGTCGCGCTCGACGACGGTGACCTCGGCGACCGCCTCCGACACACGCGACGGCGTGCGGGTGGCGGTGACGGTGACCGCGTCGAGCGGGCCGGACGCGGTCGCGGATGCGGACGTCTGGGCGGATGTCAGGGGTGCGACGAGGGACAGGCCGACTGCAAGGGCCGAGGCAGGGACGAGACGGGTTCGCCGGGCGGGCGTGCTCAGGGCACGCCGACGGCCGCGGCTGTTCGGAACGGTCATGAAGGAAGGCTCTCCGGAACTCGCGCGCGCCAGCTTCCCCGCTGACCCGCGCAATACGGCTCGCGACTCGCGTCGCGCACCACCCGTTGGCCGGTATCCGGGCTGGCGGAACGACCCGTGCGGCCTTCCCGGAGGCGAGCCTCCAGTGGCAGTTTGCACGAGCTGGAGTGCAGGTTCGCACTCCGTCCGCTTACCGTTGCGGGGGCAGCGCAGGTTGGGCATGCCGCGTCGCGGCGACACCTTCCTGCTTCCCGTTTACCCCGGACGCCGACGAGGCGGCGCCCAGGCACCAACCGGCGCAGGGTACCACCGGCACCGGGTTCAGTGCCGGGCCGCCGGCCTGATCAGCGCCAGCGACAGCGCCGCCACGCAGCACGCGATCGCGAGCCACTGCAGCGCGCCCAGCGGCTCGCCGTGCACGATCGCGCCCGAGATCATCGCGACCACCGGCACCATGATCGAGGACAGTCCCGCGACGTTCGCTGGCACCAGCCCGACGATCGCGAACCAGGCGACGTTGCCGATGCTCATCGGGATCAGCGCGATCCAGGCGAACACCGCGATCGAGGTCCACGACGGCACGAACCACTGGTGATCGCCCAGCACGAGCGCACCCGCGGTGATCGGCACCGCGATGACGAGCAGCTGCCATCCGGTGAGCACGGTGGCCGGCACCTCGACGTCGCTGCGCTGCAGGATCAGCGTGCCGATCGCCCAGCCGATGCCGGACAGCAGGCCCGCGGCCAGTCCGAGCGGCGCGTTCGAGTAGGCCGCGAAGCTCGGCACCATCAGCAGCGCGACCGCCGTGCCGCCGAGCGCGACCGCCAGCAGCAGGCGGCCGGTGAGCCGCTGGCCGAGCACCGCCCAGGAGAACAGCGCCGACCACAGCGGCATCGTGAAGCCGAGCACCGCCGCCTGTCCGGAGGGCACGAGGATCGCCGAGTAGGTGCTCGCGATGTTCCAGATGAACAGGTAGAAGAAGGTCGCCACGCCGATCGTGCGCCAGTGACGCCTCGGGATCGCGAGCGGCTGGCCGCGCGCCCGCGCGATCGACAGCAGCGCGACCCCGGCGATGGTCAGCGTGATCGCGCGGAAGGTCCAGACCGAGACCTCGCGCACGGCGACCGCGAACAGCGGCCAGTTGGTGCCCCACACCAGCGTGAGCAGCACGAGCAGGGCCAGGGCGCGGGGCGGAATCGAGCGTGCGGGCATGGGCGCGCAGGCTCGCACGCGCGCACCGGTGCGGCAAGCGCGGGAGGCCATTCGCGACATCGCGCGACCGCGGCCGGCGGCTTCGCCCGCACGCCGCGCGCTACCATCGTGCACCGTCCCGCAGGAGCCCGTGCATGCTTTCGCCGCTCGCCGGCATCCGCGTCCTCGACCTCACGAACGTCCTCGCCGGACCCTTCTGCTGCCACCAGCTCGCGCACCTCGGCGCCGAGGTGCTGAAGGTGGAGACGCCCGCGGGCGGCGACCTCGCGCGTCAGCTCGGGGCCGATGCCGAGCTGAACGGGCGCGGCATGGGCGTGTCCTTCCTCGCGCAGAACGCGGGCAAGCGCTCGATCACCGTCGATCTCAAGCACCCGCGTGGCCGCGAGGTGTTCCATCGGCTGGTGGCTGGCGCACAGGTGCTCGTCGAGAACTTCCGCCCCGGGGTGATGGACCGGCTCGGCCTGGGTCACGAGGCGCTGCGCGCGCACAATCCGACGCTCGTCTACTGCGCGATCTCCGGCTTCGGTCAGGACGGTCCGCTGCGCGACGCGCCGGCCTACGACCAGATCGTGCAGGGCATGTCCGGGATGATGAGCATCACCGGCGCGCCCGACACCGCGCCGTACCGCGTCGGCTATCCGGTCGCCGACACCCTGGGCGGCCTCACCGCCGCGATGGCGGTGTGCGCCGCGCTCGCCGAGCGCGACCGCGTCGGCGGGCGCTTCATCGACGTGTCGATGCTCGAGTCGGCGGTGGCGACGATGGGCTGGGCGGTGTCGAACTGGCTGGTCGCCGGGCGCGCGCCGCAGGCGATGGGCAACGACAACGTGACGGCGAGCCCCTCGGGAACCTTCCGCACCGCCGACGGCCTGCTCAACGTCGCGGCCAACAGGCAGGCGCAGTTCGAGGCGCTGTGCACGGTGATCGGACGGCCTGGCCTGGCGGGCGATGCGCGCTTCGCCGAGCGCCAGGCCCGGCTCGATCACCGGCGCGAGCTCACCGTCGAGATCGAGGCCGCGCTCGCCGGCGGCAGCACCGAGCACTGGTGGCATGCGCTGGCCGCCGCCGGCGTGCCCGCGGGCCCGGTCTGGACGGTGCCGCAGGCGCTCGCCCATCCGCAGCTCGCCGATCGCGACCTGACCACGCGCTTCGAGGACGTGCCCGGCGTGGGGCGCGAGGTGCGCATCGTGCGCACCGGTTTCGAGATCGACGGCGAGCGCCCGGCGGTTGGCACGCCGCCGCCGCGGCTCGGCGAGCACACCGAGGCGATCCTCGCCGAACTCGGCTATTCGGCGGCGGACATCGCCGCGCTCAGGACGGAGCGGGCGGTATGACTGCGGACGGCGCGGACCCGACGGCGAGCCGGGTGGCGCGCCATGAGGCGGACCGGGCGGCGGCTCAGGCGGGCACTGCGCGCGCACCGACGCAGCGCGCCGCGGTGCGGTCGAAGGTCCACAGCGGCGCCCGGCCGGCCGCGAACGCCAGCTCGGTCGTGGACAGCAGCTTCGCGAGCAGTTCGATGAATGCGGGCTTGTCGAAGCCGAAGCGAGACCGAAGGACCCACTCGAGCGTGTCGAGCGCAGCCATCAGCGCCAGGGGTCCATGTCCGCGATCGGGACGCGCCGTTGGCCGGGCCGCCGCAGCGACCCCGCGAGCTGCCTGAGCGAGCGGTTCTTGACGCGGACCACGACCGTGCCGTCCGGCGTCACATGCCAGACGAGGCGCGAGCCGGGGGTCGCGCCGACCGCATCGCGGATGGCCTGGGGGACGGTGGTCTGCCCCTTCGAGGTGATCGTCGATTCCCGCATTGCGCCTCCTTACATCTACATCGATTGTAATGAGCTGCCGCCGTTCCCGGCAATCCGGGCCGGCCCGCGCGCGGGTCCGCCCGTCAGTCCTCCCGAGGTCGCGGATACCCCGCCTCGACCCAGCGTCCCGCCGCCGCCGCGGTGAGCCGGTAGCCGGCCGACACGCGCTGGCTCGCGAGCACCTCGCCGGACGCATCGCGCGCGGCCAGCGTGGCGTACGGGTCGTCCTCGTCGGGGACGATGTCGAGCGTGACGGTGACGCGGCCCTCGGGCGTGTCGACCTCGGTCTCGCGGTGCAGCTGGGCGGCGAGGCTCTGCTCGTGGCGGCGCAGCACTTCGGAGGCGGTCTTGACCAGCGTGTTGAAGGCGCTCTTGTCGAGCGGCTTGGGGTTGCGCTTGTCGCGGCCCATGGTCCAGGGCCCGACCAGCGCCGGCTCGGACTTGCCGTCCTTGATCATCTCGACGGCCCAGCCGTCGTCGTCCTCGTTCTTGACGACGCGGGCGGTCCAGCCGTCCTCGCGCCAGAGGCGAGGCTCGCGGACGGCGGCGTCGGAATCGTCGGTGGGGGCGGCGGAGTCGGTCATGGCGGGGGCGGTGCGGAGCGCGGGCGCAGCGGCCCGCGCCTCGGGGAAGTGGCGGCGTGGGGCAGAGGATACGCCGGCCGCACGCCCGGCCTGCCGACGCTCGGCCTAGGCCGCCGGGGCCGTGCGCGGACCGGCAGCGGCGCTCGCCCCCGCGCGCGCGGACAGCCCGAACGCGCAGGCCGCCAGCCGCGCATCCGCGGCTCCGAGGACCGTGGTGAGCCGCGTGGCCGGGTCGATGCAGGTCGCGCGCAGCGCCTCCGCGCCGATGCTGCCCAGCCCGCGGTAGCGGACTGCGACGCATTCGCCGCTGCGGGCCCGCGCCTGCTCGCAGAGCGCGCGGAAATGGGCGTCGCCGAAGGCCCGCATCGGCGCGGCGCCGGGCACGCCGCGCACCTCGCCGACCGGCGCGTGCACGCGCTCGATGCGCCCCGCGTCGAGCAGCGCCGGCAGCCAGCGGGCCAGGTGCATCAGCAGCAGCGCGCCGATGTGGATGCCGTCGGCGTCGGGGTCGTGCAGCAGCAGCACGCGCTCGTAGCGCAGGCCCCCGAGCGCGCAGGCCTCGCCCCAGCCGGTGCCGAGCGCGGCCGACAGCGCGCCGAGGAAGGGGTCGGCCGCGACGCGCGCGGCGGTGGCGCGCGCGCCGTTCAGGGGCTTGCCCTGCAGCGGCAGCACCGCCTGACGGCGTGCATCGCGCACCGCGAGCACGGATGCGGCGGCCGAGCGGCCCTCGACGACGAAGAGCTCGGCGCCGGACTCGGGCCCGTGGCGGGCGCAATCGGCGAGCATAGGCGGGGCGGACCAGTCGTGCATGGGATCACCGGGAGGAACGGGGCGGGCGGATACCCGCGGAAGGCCATCCTCGCCGCCCGGTGGCTCACCCGGCGAGCCCCCTTGCGGCCGAGGTTTGCCCCGCCGCACGCCGAGGGGGAGAATGCCGCCCGACCGTCCCCCCCGCCCCCATGACCGATCCCTCGACCCCCACGATCCGCGCCATCCGCGTGCGTCCCGTCCTCGCCCCGATGCGCCGCCCGCTGCGCACCGGCAGCGGCGCGGTCAAGCTCCGGCTCGGCCGCCCCGATCCGCGCGACGACTTCGCCGGCAACGCGCGCATCGCCCGCGAGCTGCGCACGCCGCTGCAGATCGGCGAGAACTTCATGGGTCCGGAGCAGATGGCGCAGGCGCTGGCCGCCGGCGCCGCCGACTGCGTGATGCCCGACGCCGAGCGCATCGGCGGCGTCACCGGCTGGATGCGCGCGGCCGCGCTCGCGCAGGCCGCGGGCCTGGAGATGTCCTCGCACCTGTTCCCCGAGGTCAGCGCGCACCTGCTGGCGGTGACGCCGACCGCGCACTGGCTGGAGTTCGTCGATTGGGCCGCGCCGGTGCTGGCCCGGCCGATCGCACCGCGCGACGGCTTCGTCGCCGCCCCCGACGTTCCCGGCACCGGCATCGACTGGGACGAGGACGCGGTGCGCCGCTACGCCGCCTGACGACAGACGCCGATGCCGATGCCGACCCGCCCCCCGCCTTCGCTCCCGAGCTCGACCCCGTCCGCCGCCGCCCCGACCGACACGCACGCCATGGACCCGCAGCCGATCGCCTTCACCACCTCGTTCACCGTCGAATGGGGCGACTGCGATCCCGCGCGGATCGTGTTCTACCCGCACTACTTCTACTGGTTCGACACCGCGTTCCAGCACTGGCTGCGCTGCGCCGGCCTGTCGCAGGCCTCGCTCACCGAGCGCTACGGCGTGGTCGGCACGCCGATCCTCGAGGCCCACGCGAAGTTCCTGGTCGCCTCGACCGACGGCGATCGCCTGCTCGCCGAGGCACGCATCGAGAAGTTCGGCCCGAAGCGCTTCCGCATCGACTACAAGCTGATGCGCGGCCAGCAGCTGCTGGTCGAGGGCTGGGAGGTGCGCGCCTGGGTCGCGAAGGTCGGCGACCGGCTGCGCTCGCTGCCGATCCCGGCGGAGTTCGGCGCGGCGCTCGCCAACGTGTCGACCGACGAGGTGAGGCCGGTGCGCGTGGGGCACGACCGGCCGCACTGGTAGCGCGGCTCAGGCCGCCTTCGCGAGCCGCGGCGTGCCGTCGGCCGGTGCGTCCGGCTTCGGATCGAGCCGCGCATCGGGGAGCGGGCCGCCGAGGGCGTCGACCACGCCCGCCAGCAGCGACGACAGCTCGCCCGCCATCAGCGTGAAGTCCGACAGGAACCGCTCCTCGGCATCGGCACCGGCGGCGCTGCCCGCCTCGGACTCCTTGAGCACATCGAGCGGACGGACCCGCTTGATGGCCAGCGTGTCGGTCAGCACCAGGCTCACGCGGTCGGCGAAGGTGAGCGCCAGGCGGGTGCACAGCTTGCCCGCCTTGGTGTGGCGGGCGACGTCGTCGACCTCGAGCGACTGGTTGGCGTAGCGGATCGTCGCCTTCGAGTCGCGCGCCTTGAGCACCACGTCCTGGTCGATGCTGAAGCCCGCGGGCGCGTCGTCGTCGACCAGCCACTGCGTCATCGCGGCGGTGGGCGAGGCCACGGTCTTCAGCGGCCGCGCCGGGAAGCCGTCGAGGGACTTCGCGAGCAGGCCGACGATCTCGTCGGCGCGCGTCTGCGAGGCCGCGTCGATGGCGAGCCAGCCGCCCACCGGGTCGATCCAGGCCCGCGTGTCGGTCGACAGGCTGAAGGCGCGCGGCAGCAGCTCGTCGCGGACCTGCTCCTTGAGCTCCTTCATCCGCTTGCGGCCGGGCTTGAAGCCGTCCTCGGCCTCGATGCGCTCGGCCCGCTGCTTGACGAACTGCGAGACCACGCGCGCGGGCAGCAGCTTCTTCTCCTGGCGCAGCGAGATCAGCATGTGGCGGCCCGACGCCAGCACCAGCGAGGTGTCGCCGTCGCGTGGCGGCACCCAGCCCGAGCGCACTTCCTCGACCGACGAGGCCTCGGTGAAGGCCAGCGGCAGCAGCGCATCGGCGAGGGTGTCGACGTCGAGGTCCCAGCCCGCCGGGACGCGGAGCACGATCAGGTTCTTGAACCACATGGGTGCGGCATTCCTTCGCGAAAAAAGCCGTGAGTATGCGCGATCCGCGAGGCCCGCCGCCTCGCGCCGGACCGCCCGGCTAGAATGCGTCCGCCTTCAACGCCGGGTGCCGACGTGACCGATCCCTTCGTGATCCTGCAGCACCTGCTGCCCAAGCAGGCGATGACCGTCGCGGCCGGCCGCTTCGCGTCGGCGCGTGCCGGCGGCCTGACGCATGCGGCGATCCGCCGGTTCGTCGCGCGCTACGGCGTCGACATGGCCGAGGCGGCAGACCCGCGCATCGAGTCGTATCCGAGCTTCAACGACTTCTTCACGCGGGCGCTCAAGCCCGGTGCGCGGCCGCTCGCCGACGCCGACTGGATCTGCCCGGTCGACGGCGCGATCAGCCAGTTCGGGCGCATCGAGCGCGACCGCGTGTTCCAGGCCAAGGGCCACGACTACACCACGACGGCACTGCTCGGCGGCGACGCGGCGCTGGCGGCGCGCTTCGACGACGGCGCCTTCGCGACGCTGTACCTCAGTCCGCGCGACTATCACCGCATCCACATGCCCTGCGAGGGCCGGCTGCGGCGCATGGTCCACGTGCCGGGCAGCCTGTACTCGGTGAACCCGGCGACGGCGCGCGGCATCCCGGGCCTGTTCGCGCGCAACGAGCGCGTGGTGTGCCTGTTCGACACCGCGCACGGACCGTTCGTGCTGGTGCTGGTGGGCGCGACGATCGTCGGCAGCATGGCCACCGTCTGGCATGGCGTCGTCAATCCGCCGCGTCCCGGCACGGTGCGCGCGTGGGACTACGACGCGCCGCCGTGCGTGCTCGCGCAGGGCGCGGAGATGGGCCGCTTCCTGCTCGGTTCGACGGTGGTGATGCTCTGGCCCGCGCTGCCGATGCGCTTCGAGCCCTCCTGGTCGCCGGGCCGCGCGATCCGGCTCGGCGAGCCGATGGCGACGCGCCTGCCCGCCTGAGGCGCCGCAGTGTGTCCCGCGCGCCGCGTCCGCATGCGGAAAACGCGGGTTTGCAAGGCAAAAAAGCGCCACCCGGCCCGATGTTCGTGAGTAGAATCGCGCTGCGTCGTCGCGGCACGCGTAGCGCGATCGATGCCGACGACCCCGAGGTCTACGTCCACCGCCACAGGAACCCACATGGCCACCGCAAAGAAGCCCGCTGCAAAGAAGCCCGCCGCCAAGAAGCCCGCTGCGAAGAAGCCCGCCGCCAAGAAGCCGGTCGCCGCCAAGGCGCCCGCGAAGAAGGCCGCCGCGAAAGCCGCCCCCAAGGCCGGCACGCCCAACGTCACGGCCGCGCCGATGAAGCCGATCGCCAAGCCCCTGAGCAAGTCGGGCCTGGTGTCGCACCTCGCCGAGGTCGCCGCCGTCGAAGTCAAGGCGGTCAAGGCCGTCCTCGCCAACCTCGAGGCCACCATCCTCGCGTCGCTGAGCAAGAAGGGCGCGCGTGCGTTCACCTGGCCCGGCCTGCTGAAGGCGACTGCCGTCTCCGTGCCGGCCAAGCCCGCGCGCAAGGGTGTCAACCCGTTCACCAAGCAGGAGCAGACCTTCGCCGCCAAGCCGGCGAGCACGCGCATTCGCGTGCGCATGCTCAAGAAGGCGCAGGACGCGGTCAAGTGATCGCACGCGGCCCGGGCGTGCCCCGGGCCGCGCATCGTCGGCACGCGCCCTCGCGCGCGTCGCCGACGGGGGCACCCGCCTGACGGGGCCGCCCCGGCCCCGCCCCATGCGCATGGGCGCCGAGCGGGCGCCGCAGCCGCGATGACACCGATCCTGCATCACTACGACTTCTCGCCGTTCGCCGAGAAGGCCCGCACGATGCTCGGCCGCAAGGGCCTGCGCTGGGGCTCGGTCGAGGTGTCGTCGGTGATGCCGAAGCCCGACCTGGTCGCGCTCACTGGCGGCTACCGGCACGTGCCGGTGCTGCAGTTCGGCGCCGACGTGTACTGCGACACGCGCTGCATCGCGCGCGAGCTCGACCGCCGCGTGCCCGCGCCGCCGCTGTCCGACCCGGCCCATGCGGCCCTCGAGACGGCGATCGAGGCCTGGGTCGAGGGCGAGCTGTTCTGGGGCATCGCGCGCTGGGCGAGCGGGGTCAACGCCGCGACGGTGGATCCCGCGCTGCACGTGGACCGCGCGCGGCTGCGCGGCAAGGCGCCGCCCTCGCCCGAGCGGCTGCAGGCGGTGGCGCGGCGCAACCTGCGTACCGTGCGCGCCGCCCTGCCCGCGGTCGCCGGGCTGACCGCGCACGGACGCGACTGGCTGCTCGGCGATGCGCCCGGGCGGGCCGACTTCGCGGTCTTCCACACGCTGTGGTTCCTGTCCGCGTTCCGCATCGACTGCTCGGCCGAGCTCGAGCCCTACCCGGCACTGCGCGCCTGGATGGCGAGGATGGCGGCGATCGGACACGGCACGCCGGTGCCCATGAGCGCCGCCGAGGCGCTCGCGATCGCGGCGCAGGCCGTGCCCGACGCGCCGCGGCCCACCGTCGTCGACGACGCCATGCCGCCGCTCGGCACGCCGGTGGCGGTGCGACCTGACGGCTACGTCACGGATCCGGTCGAGGGGCTGCTCGTCGGCTACGACGTCGACGACGTGGCGATCGCCCGGCACGACGCGCGGCTGGGCGACACCGTCGTGCACCTGCCGCGACTGGGGTACACGCTGAGCGAGCGTTGACCGGCGGGCTCGCGCGGAGCGCCGGTCGGCCGGTGTCTGCGCACGGGCGGGTTCACCGCCCGGTTGCCGCCGCCCGCCCGCTGCCCCACACTCGTCGCATGACCTCCGTCCGCCCCAAGACCCACCGTGAATTCTTCCGGATCGCCCTCGACGCGGCCGCCACCGGCACCGCCCGCTGGACACCCGTGCCGGGCTCGGACGGCCTCATCACCGAGCTGATCCTCGCCGACAACGTCGACCCGGCGACGAAGACCGGCTCGCGCACGCGGCTGGCCCGCTGGCAGCCGGGGGCGCGCGTGCCCGAGGCGGTGATCCACGACTTCCATGAGGAGGTCTTCATCGTCGAGGGCGACCTGGTCGTCGGCTGCGACGCGCGCGGCGAGGGCGGCGAGCGCTTCGACGCCTACACCTTCGCCTGTCGGCCGCCGCAGGTGCTGCACGGCCCGTTCACGAGCCGCGGCGGCTGCATGCTGCTCGAGTTCCAGTACTACGACTGAACCCCGCCGGCCCTCGGGCCGGGACCCAGCATGTGCGCGAACTACGTCCCGGTCACCGACCTCGAGCGGATGAAGCTGTTCTTCGCCGTGATGCGCGGCGACCCGGTGCCCGAGGAGACCTGGCCCGGCTATGCCGCGCCCTTCGTGCGCCAGTCGCGCGAGCAGGCCGAGGGCCATGTCCGCGAGGCTGCGACCGGGCTGTTCGGCCTGGTGCCCCACTGGTCGAAGGATCTGGCGATCGGCCGTCGTACCTACAACGCGCGCTCGGAGACCGCGGCCGAGAAGCCGAGCTTTCGCGACGCCTGGCGATACGGCCGGCGCTGCATCGTGCCGGCCGAGGCGATCTACGAGCCGAACTGGGAGTCCGGCCGCGCCGTGCGCTGGAAGATCCGTCGCCGGGACGGCGCGCCGATGGGGATCGCCGGCCTGTGGGGCGCCCGGCGCGGGCCGGACGGCGGCGAGCTGCTGTCGTTCACGATGCTGACCATCAATGCCGACGGCCATCCGCTGATGCAGCGCTTCCACAAGCCCGACGACGAGAAGCGGATGGTCGTGGTGCTGCACGAGACCGACTACGACCGCTGGCTCGATGCGCCGGTCGGGCAGACGCGGGACTTCCTGGAGCGCTGGCCGGCCGAGGACCTCGAGGCGGAGCCGGCGCCCAGGCCGCCGGCGAAGCGCCGCACGCCGGACGCCGAAGACTGAGCCGCGTCAGCCCGGGTCGGGTTCCTTGGGCGGCTTGCGCGGCTGGCCCACCATCCGCTTGACGGCTAAGCGCCGGATTGTCAGCAGTTCGGCCAGCACGTCGGCCGGAAAGCCGCGGCGTCCGCCGCGCCGGTCCACCAGCAGGTCGTCGATCAGCTCGGTCGCGACCGGCAGGTCGCCCCACACTGCGGAGATCTGGTTCAGCACATGGGGGAAGCGGCGCGCGAGGCCGGGCACCGGATCGCCGCCGCGCGCCAGGTCGATCGCCAGCTGGTGCGAGGCGATGGTCAGGGGCTGCGGCGGGCGCCGTTCCCACCGATCGGATCCTTTCTGCGCCGCTGCGGCCTGGGAGCGAGTGGTGTCGGACCGCGCCGCGGGCGCCGAGGCCGGCGCAGGCGCGACCGGAGCCGGCGTCGCAGCGGGCGCTTCGGCGCGTGCGTCCGCATGCGGTGCGGCGGCGGGAATGCGTCGGTCCTGGGCCGTGTCCGCGACGCTGCGTGCCGCCGGCGTGGCCGGCGCGGCTGCCATAGCCGGCGATGCGGGCCGAGCGGACTCGGCCGGCGTGGGCGGCGATGCGCGTGATGCCGATGAAGCCGACGACGCGGGCCGGCCGCCCGCCCGGGCCGACTCGGTCGGCGAGGCAGCTCCCGGCGTGCGCGCAGGCCTGATCCCCGTCCGCGGCTGTGCGGCCGCGGACCGCCCGGGTTTCGGGGCGATCACCGCGGGTGGTTGGGCGACGTAGGCCTCGCCACGGCTCGACCGGAAGAACTTCATCGTTGCGGCGTACTCGTTAGTGCGACACCGGCGCGGGTGTCCCGCGGCCTGGCCGGGGCCCGTGACGCGCGACCCCGGAAGAAGAAGCTCCGAGTGTCCGCGCGCGATCCGGCGCCTCCGGCCGGTCACGGTCGAACGGCACACGGCGGGCGACCGGTGGCCGGAATGTCGGGATTTTCCGACGCCGGGCCCAGACCGCCTGCGTGCGCGGCGCTCAGCCCGCCGCGAGCGGCGCGGCATCCCGGCCCAGCACCGTGGCGAGGTGGCCGATCGCCTGCTCGAACGATCCGAACAGCCGCGTCGAGCGCGACAGCATCAGGTTCATCGGCTCGCCGAAGCCTTCGATCCACAGGCCGTGGGTGTCGTCCCACTCGGTACCGCCCGCATCGGTGCGGGTCGGGA
This sequence comes from Burkholderiales bacterium, assembly GCA_026399835.1. Lineage (GTDB taxonomy): Bacteria > Pseudomonadota > Gammaproteobacteria > Burkholderiales > Burkholderiaceae_E > UBA4615. The sequence goes on from JAPLQE010000046.1 coordinate 80,901, forward strand.
AGTGGTGGCGCACGCGCTCGGCGTAGCTGAGTTCGGGTCGGGGCAGGTAGCCGGCCACCGGCTTGCCGAGCGCCACCGCGACGCCGACCTCGAACACCGTGCCGCTGTCCGGTTCGACCAGGCCGCGGTGGGGCTGCAGGTTGGCGACGACGGCGTCGCAGCGGCGGATCAGCGCGACGTTGCCCTCGTAGATGCGCTGGGCGAGCGCCGCGCCGCCTGCGCCCGCCGGCGGTCCGCCGTCCGAGGGGCGCAGGCCCGTCAGCCCGAGCGCCGCGCACAGCCGCTCCATCCGGGCGTAGCAGGCCTCGGCGTCGGGCCTGAAGACGTCCGGGCCGGCGAGGTAGACGGTGGGGGAGGCGGGCATCGGTGCGGCGGAGGTGGGCGCGGGGCATCGGGATGATACCGGCCGCACTCGGCCCGCACTCGGCCCGCACTCGGCCCGCACTCGGCCCGCACTCGGCCCGCTGTGTTCTGCCGTTCGTCCCCTCCGTGTCGCCCGCCTGCCCCGACCTGCCCCCACAGCGGCATGCATCCCCCGCTTTTCGAGGCTTGTCCGTTGCGGCCGATGCCGACAATGAATCGTGTCGAAAGGTCGGCGTGCCGGTCGCCGCAGGCCTCCGCAGGACCCGCGAAGCCGGCCGGCCGTCGGAGGACCGTAAGGGCGCCGACACGATCGACCGAAAACCGAGCACGAGGCATGGGGCCTGAGCCGGATCCCGCGCCGTCGCATCGAAGCCGGGGCCGTCCCGCCTGGCCGCCGCAGTCAGTCGCAGCACGAACCGAAGGCACGCGTCAGGGCGCCGGGCCTCGAAGGGAAGGGTCATGAACCGCAAGCTCATCGCCGGCGCGCTCGCCGGACTCGCCGCCGCGGCCAGTCTGGTCGCCGGCCAGGTCGTCGCCACCGAGGCATCGAAGCCCGACCCGTGGCTGCGGCCCGCCGCCGTCCCGGCACCGGCCGACAATGTCCCGAACGCCGAGCGCATCGAGCTCGGCCGCGCGCTGTTCTTCGATCCGCGCCTGTCCGGCTCGGGGATGATCAGCTGCGCCACCTGCCACAACCCCTCGCTCGGCTGGAGCGACGGCCAGCCCACCGCGATCGGCCACATGTCGAAGCGGCTCGGCCGCGCCACGCCGACGATCGTCAACTCGGCCTACAACACGATCCAGATGTGGGACGGCCGCAAGGCCAGCCTCGAGGATCAGGCGCTCGGCCCGATCGGCGACCCGAACGAGATGGCGCTGCCGATTCCGCAGATGCTCGAGCGGCTGTCCGCGATCGACGGCTACCGCGCGATGTTCGAGCGGGCCTATCCGGGTCAGGGCGTGACCGCCGAGACCGTCGCCCGCGCGATCGCGAGCTTCGAGCGCACTGTCGTCTCGTCGACCTCGCCCTTCGACCGCTGGCGCGCCGGCGACGCCACCGCGGTGAGCGATGCCGCCAAGCGCGGCTTCGAGGTGTTCAACGGCAAGGGCAACTGCTCGGCCTGCCACCAGGGCTTCAACTTCACCGACAACGGCTTCCACAACATCGGCATCAAGGCGGACGGCGACGCCGAGGGGCGCTTCGCGCACCGCAAGGTGAAGGTGCTCAAGGGCGCCTTCAAGACGCCGACGCTGCGCGAGATCGCGCTGACGGCGCCCTACATGCGCAACGGCATGTACGGCACGCTCGAGGAGGTGGTCGAGCACTACGACCGCGGCGGCGACGACCTGTCCAACCTCAGCCCGAACATGAAGCCGCTGGGCCTCTCCGCGCGGGAGAAGGCCGACCTGGTCGACTTCATGAAGACGCTGACCGGCGCGCCGATGGCGATCGTGCTGCCGCAGCTGCCGCCCGGTCCCGCCAGCGCCCCCACCGCCTCGCGCTGATCCGACGAACCCGACCCTCGCCGAGAGATTCCCGATGAAGACCCACACGACCCTCCCGACCCTCGCCGGCCTGCTGCTGCTCGCTTTCACCGGTGGCGCCGCCGCCGCCGAGCACATGGTCACCCAGAAGAACAAGGCGTTCGACAAGGCCGCGCTGGCGGTGAAGGTCGGCGACAAGGTGAGCTTCAGGAACGAGGACCCGTTCGTGCACAACGTGTTCTCGCTGACCGAGCCGGGCTCGTTCGACCTCGGCACTTACGCGCAGGGCCAGGCCAAGGGGCAGGTGTTCGCGAAGGAGGGCAAGTTCGAGATCGAATGCGCCATCCATCCCGAGATGAAGCTGCTGCTGACGGTCACGAAGTAAGCCTCGCTGCACGAGACCGGATCCGAGATGCGTGCCTTGCTGATGTCCGCCGTGCTGATGACCTGCGCCGCCGCGCAGGCCGAGCCGGCGCGTGAAGGCGATCGGCTCTACAGGGAGAACTGCGCGCGCTGCCATGGCGCTCGGGCGGACGGGGATACCCCGATCGCGAGGGTGGTCAAGCCGCCGCCGCCGGACCTGCGGCGCACCAGCCTGAACGACGCCCAGATCCGGGAGATCGTGACCCAGGGCGGCGAGGGCGTGGGCCGCTCGCCGATCATGCCCAACTGGGGCTTCCAGTTGAGCAGCAAGGAGATCGATGCGGTCGTCGCCTACGTGACCGGATTGAGGGAGGGCGTCGGTGGCGTCAAGAGTGCAGCACGTTCGCAGTGATCGTCGCCGGGCCGTGCTGGCGGGGCTGTGCGCCACCGCGGCGCTCGGTGCCGTCGGCGTCCACCGCGCGGCGAGGGCCCATGCCGGCCCGCACGCGCCCGCCGCCGCCCCGGCCGCCGGCGGCGCCGCGCCGCGCCCCGGCACGCTGCTCGATCACACCGGCCGCCGCTTCGAGCTCCAGCGCCTGGCCGGCCGGCCGTCGCTGCTGACCTTCGGCTTCACCCAGTGCTCCAGCACCTGCCCGATGTCGCTGCAGACGGCGACCGAGCTGCTCGCCCGCGGTGCGCCGGATCGCCTGCAGGTGGTCTTCGTCTCGCTCGACCCGCTGGCCGACACGCCCGCACAGCTCGCGAGGTATCTGGCAGCCTTCTCGCCGGCCATCCTGGGCGTCACCGGCGACCCGGTCGCGATCGAGGCGATGGCCGAGACCTTCCGCGTCGGCGTGCGGCGCGGCGTGCCGGAGGGGCTGGCCCACAGCTCGATGTGGTATCTGCTCGACGAGCGGGTGGTGGTGCGGAGCGTCGCGAAGTACGACGCGCCCGTCGCGGAACTCGAAACCCTGCTGACACGCACGCGTGTCTCGACCCGGTGAAACCATGAACGACAGCGTCGAACGCGCGAAAGCGCCCCGACTGGCCCGGATCGGCACGCGGCTCGGCGTCGCGTTCGGTCTGATGGGCGTGCTGATGCTCGGCCTCGGCGCCTTCAGCGCCGCGCGGCTGCAGTCGGTCTCGCGCGAGTTCGTCGACGTGCTCGACACGCGACTGCCGCGGCTCGAGCTGATGCAGTCGGTGCTCGACGACCTCAACGGCCTGAACATCGCCGCGCGCGACGCGATCGGTGCGTCGGCCGAGGAGATGACACCGCTGATCGCCCGCATCGACAAGGGCCGCGAGCAGGTCGGCTCGAAGGTCCAGCAGCTGCAGGACGCGTTCAAGGATGACGGCGAGCTCGGGGCGAAGACCGCCGAGGAGTTCGCCGGCCACGGCTCGGGCGTGCTGGTCTCGCTGGTGAAGTTCACGCGGGCGCTGCGCGCGCAGAACGCCGAGGCGGCCACGCGAACGCTGCGCGAGTCGATCCAGCCCCGGCTCAACGGGATGATGACCGCGGTCGAGTCCTACCGCGGTGGGCAGCTCGCCGCGCTGCAGGACGGCAAGGCGAAGGTCGATCGGGCGACGCGCTCGGCGCTGGTCGCGATCGCGGTGCTGGTCGGCGTGTCGCTGGTCGTCGCGGGCGTCGCGAGCCTGCTGATCGCGCGCTCGATCACGCGGCCGCTCGGCGATGCGGTCGATGCCGGCCAGGCGATCGCCGACGGCGATCTGCGGGTGCGCCCGGCCTCGGGCGTTCGCCACGAGGCCGGCATGGTGATGGCGGCGCTGCGCGGCATCAGCGAGCGCATCGGCGAGGTGGTGCGCAGCATCCGCGGCGCG
>JAPLQE010000024.1 GCA_026399835.1 Burkholderiales bacterium
CGCCCCAAACCCGCCTCCGACTGACCCGAAACGGCACCGATCGTGACCGCCCACCCTACAATCCAGCCCTACGCAGGGCCGGACCGGACAAGCCGGTCACGATCCCCGGATTCGCCGGTCATCTTCGCCGGAATACGCATCAGCGGCCGGGGATGATCGTCGAGCTGCCGAAGCCCGGCAGTCCGTGCGCGAGGGTGTTGCCCGACACGGGCAGGCCGTTGGCGTCGATCCGGTACATGACGATGTCACCGGTGGCGCCCCCCAGCACGTACAGGTAGCGGCCGCTCGCATCCAGCGTCATCCCGCGCGGGTCGGCACCGGAGGACACGTTGCCGACGCTCGTCAGCGTGCCGTCCGAGCCGATCTGGTTGACCCACACCTGGTTGTTCTGCGCGTTCAGCACGTACAGCACGTACAGCAGTGCGCGGCTCGGGTGCGCCTGCATCGCGGGCACCGCCACGTGCGGGTCCCGGCGATGCGGGGTGCCTGGAGGACGCCGTCCGTCCCGATGCCGAAGACGGTGTAGTCCTGATCGAGGCCGCTGGCCGCGTAGACGAAGCGTCCGGTCGCATCGTGGGCGATCGGGCCGGACTCCGCGCCGATCACCGTCGTGCTCGAGCCGGCCGGGGTCAGCGCGCCATCGGCCGCCATCGCGAACGCGTACGCCTCGGTCGAGTTGGTGTACGCATACGCGAAGCGGCCAAGGGGGGCGACCGAGACCGCTCGGATGTTCGCGCCGATCGCGAGCGGGGCGGCCGCACTCATCGCGTTCGTTCCAGGCATGAGTACCCTCGACGACCCGGCGCCTGGCCTGCAAAAAAGGGCTCTTGGGCACGCCCTCGGGCCGACAGTGCGGTTTGTCATTCTCCGATGTTCGAGGCGTTGTTAGGCTAGCGGACGGTAATCGGATGGTCCTGCAAGAGGGTGTCATGGCTGCAATTGGCTCGGGAGCGAGCAGAGTATTGCGGCAGGTGCCCTTGCGGAGTTTGGGTCAGGACAGTCGGGAGGCTGCTGCGCAGCCGTCCGGGAGTCGCCGCTGATGTTCGAGGCTCGGGCTCGAAGACCTAGAGGCAGTCCAGGACCGGCGCCCCGAGTTCCCTGAGAGAGTCTGGCAAGGCCTCTGCCGTTCGTTATTTATTCTTATCGCTAGGTCGCGCTTGAGAAAGATCTATCAAGGAGAGCTGTCATGTACGTTAGTGGCAATCGTAGCGTCGCCAGCACTCAACATACTCCGGCGACTTACACAGCCCACGTAACTAGCGTCCCGAAGCAGGTGGCGGCCGAGCCTAAAAACCTCAACCCTGCTGTAGCAAAGCCCCCCCCGCCTCCAGCCAAGTGGTTGACTTCCGGAGATATCGGCGAATTTAGACAGGACCTCCAGGCGGAAGTGCAGAGATTCAGCGGCTTATCTATAAAGGGGGCGGAACTTTTCCCCGAGAATTTTATCGACAAGATTCAAGCAAGCGAGTCGGTGCGCCTATCTGACAATATTAAAGGTGAATTGGACAGAGAGTACAATGCGGTCCGTTTTTACATCGGAAAGTATCCCGATATGAACGTCATGAGCTTCTTCATGAACAAAACTGGAGAAGTTACGGAAGTGTTCGACCTCAATGATGGGCCCGACGCGGCAACACTCGCGCAAATCTCGGCCGCCGGGGGGCTAAGGCCGGAAGCCCTTGGAAAACTAGGTTTCAATCAGGACGATGTTGCGGCCGCGGGGGCGCGGAATCGTGAGAGAAAAGAACGATTGGCCAGCCTGCAGGTTGATTCTGTTGATCGACTGCCGAGCTCTTACATGTATGGCGGCAATGAAAAAAACACCGCAACTGTACTGCAGGGCGACGCAAGAATAATCAGGCCGGGAGGGAGTACGGAGGGGTTATATACATTTGATGCAGGCCCATGTTCGATTGTTGTTGCGGTAGCGAGCGACGTCAACGGTCAGGTTACTCAAGTTGGCATGGCGCACGTTGATGCGAGCACTCCTCGCCAAAGTTTAAGCATGTTCCTAAATCAGACCCGTGGCGCAGCGGCAACTCTTAATGTGCATGTTATATCCGGAGAGACCGAGACCGCTTTACGTGTTCATGACTCTATCAGACTATCGGGGGCGACAATTAAATTTGCCGATATAGATCCTGATGGCAGTCGTGGGGACGCAGTGGTGGTCGACAAGCGCGGTAAGGTTTTCTATGGGTATAGAATGGGGTTGGCCAGCATCAACGAGCAAGAGTTGAAGGTTATGGCGCTATCAAGGCAAATGCCGAATGCACCGCTGTATCTGAGGGGGCTTCCCTGACTTCGCCGCCCCTGATAAATCCATAAACCATTGATCGGAAACGACTTTGCGGCTGTTTTCCGATAAAATTTCTCCCAGGTTCCGGCCGTTCGGGTGCGGTTTTCTGGGAGCTTTGCGATGAGCGACACCGGCGATTTCTTCCGTGGCCGCATCGACCAGATGATCGATCTGAGGCATCCGCTGGCGGTGCTGGGTGCGCGCATGCCGTGGCAGGAAATCGAGGCGTCGCTGGCGCATCAGTTTGCGCGCCGGGTGCGCGAGGCTCAGCGCGTCGAGGGGATGGACCTGATCGGCCCGGGCACGCAGCTGTTGGGCGCGGGCGTCTCGAAGGCGGGCCAGCCTCAGCTGCCGATGCGGCTGATGATCTCGCTGCTGTATCTGAAGCACGCGTTCGACGAGAGCGACGAGAGCGACGAGGGCGTGGTCGATCGCTGGAGCGAGATGCCGCTGTGGCAGTACTTCTCGGGGATGGACTACTACAAGCATCGCCGCCCGTGCGACCCGACGGCGCTGGTGAAGTTCAGGAAGGTGCTGGGCGAGGCGGGTGTCGAGGAGTTGCTCGCCCAGACGATCAACGCTGCAGTGAATCTGAAGCTGATCGATCGGCGCTAGCTGTCGAAGCAGACCTACGCGAAGGAAGGAACGCATCTGAGGCACAAGGCCGGGCGCTACGCGCACGCCCGCCAGTTCAAGTGGATGCGTCGCGTGATCCGCCGCCAGCGCACGATCGTCGGCCGCCTGCAGCGCGGCATCGAGACGCGGCTGAAGACGCTCACCGCTGCGATCCGTGACACGCTGGGCAAGGCTGCACGGGTGTTCGCGCAGACCGCGAACCGAAAGACCGAGACGCCTAAGCTATACAGCTGGCACGCCCCCGAGGTGCTGTGCATCAACGAGGGCAAGGCCAGAACGTCGTACGAGTTCGGCGAGAAGGTGGGCATCGCCACGACGCTGCGCGGCAGCCTGATCGTGGGCGCGCGCGCCTTCGAGGGCAATCCGTACGACGGCCACACGCTCGCCGAGCAGATCGAGCAGGCGACGATCCTGATGCAGGACAGCGGCGCCACGCCGAGCACGGCGTGGGTCGACCTCGGCTACCGCGGCGTCGACGCCGATAACCCGGACATCGAGATCAAGCATCGCGGCAAGAAGACGCGCCTCACCGAGCTTGAGGTCAGGACGCTCAAGCGCCGCCAGGCGATCGAACCGGTGATCGGACACCTGAAGAGCGACCACCGGATGGGGCGCTGCCATCTGAATGGCGTGCTCGGCGACAAGCTGCACGCGGTGCTGTGCGCGGCGGGCTACAACATCCGCTGGCTGATGCGGATGATCACGAAGAAAGGCCTGCGGGCCTTCTTGTGCCTGCTTCGAGCCGTGGCGGCGGTAACGGTGCGCGGCGAACAACGGCTCCGTTTCCTGTGGCACGTGGCTCCCCTGCGGCCGGGTCATCGCTACGAACCGCCTCCGCACGCCCTCGCCTGGGGATGAAGCGAATGTTCAAGGACGACGATGTACGAGCGAAAGCGGGCGAAGTCGGGCTGAACCGGTCGGATTCGCAGACGAAAAAAAACGGCGTCCGGGTGGACGCCGTTAGCCCAAGGGCGGGGAGATGCCGCCCTAGCGGACCGCCACGTCGACGCGGCGGGAGCGGGGATCTTCGCCGGAGACATTCGCCTCCGTCTGCATGGGTTTCTCGAGGACCAGCCGGTCCTCGGGAATGCCGGCGGCCTTGAGCGCGTCGCGGACCGCGAAGGCACGCTGCTTGGCCAGTTCCTGGTTCTGCGCGAGGCTGCCGGCCGCCGAGTGGAACCCGGAGATCGCGACCTTCGCGTCGGCGCTCGTCTTCATCGTCGAGGCCAGACCGACCAGGACCTTGCTGCCCTCGTCGGTCAGCGCCGACGAGCCGACCGCGAAGAACACGGTCGCGGGGGTCAGGCCGGTCGTTGCCGCCGGGGCCGCTGCCGCGGGTGCCGCGGGCGCTGCGGCCTTCGGCACGGCGCCGCCGCCGCCGAACTCCGGGTGGTCCTTGGCCATCGGCGCACCGAACAGCGGCTTGTAGGCCCCCTGGTGGCAGGTCGCGCAGTTGAGCTTCGGCACGTCGCCCGTCGGGCCCAGGCGGTTCGCGGGGAACGTGCCGGTCAGCGGGGTCATGTACTCGTTGTTCAGCTGGCGGGCCATCCGGTGCTCCCAGTCCTGCCACGAACGGCTGTTGTGGCAGTAGGTGCAGTTCACGCCGAGCGAGTCGGACATGTGGATCATCAGGCTGTACGTGAACTCGGTCTGCTTGGTCGAGGCCCGGTTGCCGGTGGGCAGCGCGGTGTCGCCCTGCACCCGGATCGGCTTGTCGCCGGCGAGGTAGGGACCGAACGGGTCGTACGGCAGCGAGGCGAGCTTGACCGACGCGGCCGGCGAGTTCTGCAGAGCGCGGTCGCCGAGCAGGCCGGTGACGTCGTGCTTGAGCGGCGCCGGATCGAACCACACGTTGGCCGGCACGGGTTGGCCGCGGTGGCAGGTGTAGCAGGTGACGCCGGTGTTGGCGACGTGCTGCTTCCAGTTGACGTTGATGTTCTGCGTCATCTGGACCATGCGACGCGCGACGACCTTCGTGTACTTCGAGTCGTCCGCGAAGTTCGCCGGGTTGTGGCAGTAGACGCAGCCGGCCTCGGGGCCTTCCTTCGGCGCGACCCAGTTCGACATCGCGACCATCGAGCGGGCGAACTGCCCGACGCTCAGGTCGCCGAGCACCTTCACGTTCTGGTAGACGGCGCTGGCCTTCGGGCCGTCGGCCGACGCCGGCTCGAGCGCCTCGGGCGGCTGGTTCGCCGCGATCACGTCGGCCATCAGCCGCGGGTTGTAGTTCTGTTCCATCGCGACACCGCGATAGCCGACCTGGACATTGTCGATCGGGGGCCGCTCGCAGCCTGCGAGCAGTGTGCCGACGGCCGCGACCGCCAGCACGATTGAGGCGAGGCGGGCGCGACTCATGGCTTGACTCCCATCAGCGTGGACGGATCGATGACCGGGGGATAGACGGCCGGGTAGGCGGGCGCGACACCGTGCTTGACCGCCCACAGGAACCAGTTGTCCACGACGGTGCCGGTCAGCAGGATGCCGATGCCGCCGGTGAGCGGGCACAGCACGGCGAACCACCACGCCCAGCGGTGGATCGACTCCATCGTGGCGTTGAAGCCCATCGTCCAGCGCCAGAACAGCGCGGCGCGCTCCGAGGCCGTGCCGCGGTCGACGATCTGCTCGATCTCGCGCTCGCCGCCGTACGGGGTCACCGCGAGGATCGTCGCGCCGTGCATCGCGAACAGCAGCGTCGAGCCGTACAGGAAGACGATCGACAGCATGTGGAACGGGTTGTAGAACAGGTTGCCGTAGCGGATCGAGAAGGCTGCGGTCCAGTCCAGGTGCGGGAAGATGCCGAAGGGCACCGCCTCGCCCCAGCTGCCCATCAGGATCGGCCGGAAGAAGCCGAGCACCAGGTACAGCCAGATCGCAGCGGCGAAGGCCCAGGCGACATGGGTGCCCATGCCGAGCTGGCGTGCGCGCCGGTACATCCGCGCCCACCACATCAGCATCGACGCGGTGAGGAAGAAGCCGGTCATCAGCCACCAGCCGCCCTGGTTCAGCGGCGGGATCTTCAGGCCGTTGCCCGGAGCGGGCGGCTCGAGGGCGAGCCAGGGCAGCTGCTTGAGCAGCTCGAGCGGGCTGTAGTTGACCGATGCGAGCATGTTCCAGCCGATGATCTGGAAGGCGACGACGCCGCAGATCAGCGACAGGACACCGAGCGTGCCGAGGTAGATCGGGCCGATCTGCGCGTTGCCGATCAGGCCGAGCCACCACGAGGCCACCGGACCGTACTGACGGTCGCGGGTCTCGCGCTCGGTGGGCAGCGGCGGGCCGTCGTGGAGCGGGCCGGTGACCTGAACCTGCGTGAAGAGGTTCTGGTACGGCGGGGAAAAGGGCTGGTGTTGCGCCATGACTTAGTCTCCGTCTCCGCTCATTTCCAGATCGGCAGGGTGAGCCACCAGCCCCACCATTCGGGCCAGCCGCGGGTCCAGAAGGGGCCGCTGATCACGATGCAGACCGCGCTCCAGAAGCCGGCCGACAGCGCGAGGAACAGGCCGAGCCTGTGGATCCCCAGCGTGCCGATCGAGTAGCCGATGGTGTCGCGGAAGAACGTGTCCTCGTGTTCCGGCGTCTTCACCGTCTCGCCCTTCTTCGGGTTCGTCGCCGACAGCACGGCCGCGCCGTGCAGCGACAGCGCGAAGGTCGTCGCGAAGAAGAAGGACACGGCGATCATGTGCGCCGGGTTGTAGTGGAAGTGCAGGTACTGGTAGCCGACGTTCGACACCCAGTCGAGGTGGCTCAGGATCCCGTACGGGAAGCCGTGCCCCCAGGCGCCCAGCAGCACCGGCCGGATCACCACCAGCGTCACGTACGCGAAGATCGCGACGCTGAACGCGAAGGGAACGTGGAAGCCCATGCCGAGCTTGCGGCAGATCTCGACCTCGCGTGCGGCCCAGGAGCCGAAGGCGCCGATCGCGCAGATGGTGATCACCTGCCAGAGCCCGCCTTCCATCATCGGCGCGAGCCCCAGACCGTACTTCAGGTCGGGCGGCGCGATGTTGATCTGCCAGAGGTTCCAGGTGGGGCCCTGGGACGCTCCGTACAGGATCAGCGCGGTGCCGACCAGGGAGAAGAAGATCGTCGTGACGCCGAACAGGCCGACGTAGAACGGACCGACCCAGAAGTCGAAGAGGTCACCCCCGAGCAGGGTGCCTCCACGGACGCGGTATTTTTTTTCGAAGCTCAGCATCGCCATGATCGGTCCTCCGTCTCACTGCCATGACGGTGGACGGGGTCGGGCATGGGCTCCCGATCCCCGTCTACCGCTTTCTTACAGACGCTACTTGGTCGCCGGTGCCGGCGCCGGCATCGGCGAGTTCTGCATCGCCGCAGGCTTGGCCTTGGGGCCGTCCAGCCAGTTGAACCGGTCGGTGCTCAGCAGGATGAGGTGAATCATCGCTGCCAGGCTGAACAGGAAGATTCCCTGAACGACCATCGCCCTGAGGGGGTCGTACAACCTCCAAACTCGCCACATACTTCTCTCCTAGATCACATGAGACATCGCGGTGTACACCGCGGACTTCACTCCACCGATCAGCGATCGCTCGCGCTCGGCCCCGGGCAACCAGCCACGCCACCGCAGCGTCAACAGCGAAGCCGAGATGGCCACCGTCAGGAAGACGGCGAACAGCACGACGAACAGCAGCCAGAACGCGGGGGAAGCGCGATCCGACCAGACAGGCCGGGACGAAACAGGGACGTGAGCCATTGGGGTCACCCTAAGTGGGGTCGGATCAGTTGAACCAGGGGCGCCAGGCCCAGACCAGGAAGTGCGCGACAACGGCGACGGCCGTGAAGCCCACGAAGCCCTGTACCCAGAACTTGTGGAACTCCTGCGCTTCCTCGTCGGTCAGGCCCGAGATCGAGCTTCTCTTCTCTGCCATACGGTCAGCTCCTAACAAACCGGCCTTGCGGCCGTTGCCGCGCGCAACCCGCGCGGCGTGGGCAGCCGCGGCGACGTGCCACGACATTCGGTGCGTCCGGAAGCCCGGACGAATTCGTTCGAGCGCGCGGGGTCATGCAGCCTCCCCTTGCCGGAGCGCCTCGCGGGCACCCGAGACACGCGCAGCGGTGACGGTGATCTCGCCCGCGCGGCGCGCGTCGCGCTCGGCGCGGTCACGCAGCCGCTTGGCGGCGGAGATCTGGACGAGCACCGGCTCGGCGGCGACGAGGTCGGCGAGCAGGCGCTGCGCCTCGTCCTCCCAGCGATGCGTCTCGTGGGCGGCGACGGCGCGCGCGGGCGTGGCCTCGACGCGATCGAGGTCGGTACCCAGCGGCAGGATGTGGAAGAGCGCATCGAACAGCGCGTTGCAGACTTCCTGCACCACATAGGTGGCGCCCGAGTAGCCCATGAACGGCGTCCCGGTGTGGCGACGGATGATCGCCCCGGGGAACGAAGACGGGATGTACGTGCAGCGGGCATTGACCTCGGCCGCGTACATGCGCTCGTTGAAGCTGCCGAACAGGATCAGCGGCGGTCGGGCCTGGACCTTCTCGCGGATCGCAGCGTTGTCGGTCTTCTCGCCGGCCTTGCGCGACACCGCGAAGTGGCACGGCAGACCCATCTCGTCCTCGAGGAACCGGCGCAGGCCGCGAGCGTAGGTCTCGCCGGCGACGACGCCGAAGCTCGCGGTGCCGAAGAAGTCCTGCGTGACCGAGCGCCACAGGTCCCAGATCGGCTTGATCGTGGTGTGCTTCTCGCGCTCGATGAACGGCTCGGGGTCGAGGCCGAGGA
>JAPLQE010000054.1 GCA_026399835.1 Burkholderiales bacterium
CATCGGCGCGGGCCGACACCGCCAGTTCGCTGTCGTCGAACAACGCCGCAGTCTGGCCGGCACTTTCTCGTTCAAGGGGCTCGGTGCTCATGCGCCGATTATCCCTTCAACGAGCCGATTGCTTCACACGTTCTGAGTCGATGCCTCCCGTCAACCTGGTGGGACGCCCGGTACCGCAGATCGACAGCCTGCCCGAGGGGCCCTACCGCGCACTCGTCCTGCAGGGCCATGAACTCAGCACCCGCACGTTCGCGCTGATCGGCCCCGAGGTGAAGCCTGCGCGCAAGCGCTACGCCGGCAACAACCTGGCGTGCACGTCCTGCCACCAGGAAGGCGGCGCCAAGCCGTTCGCGATTCCGTGGGTCGGTGTAACGGCGACCTTCCCTCAGTACCGCGGACGCGAGGACCAGATCAGCACCGTGGAAGAACGCATCAACGGCTGCATGGAGCGCAGCATGAACGGCAAGCCGCTGCCCCTGGGTGCGCCCGAGATGAAGGCCTTCACGACCTACATCGCCTTCCTCTCCAGGGGCGTGCCCGTTGGTGCGCAGATCGAAGGCGCGGCCGTCCTGCAGAGCGGGGTGCCCAACCGTCGCGCCGACCCCGACGCCGGCAGCGTCGTCTACGTCGCCAAGTGCGCGGTCTGCCACGGCGCCGATGGCATGGGCAAGCGCGTGGGCCAGCGTGGCGATGCCCAGGGCTATGCCTTTCCGCCGCTCTGGGGACCGGACAGCTTCAACAACGGTGCCGGCATGAACCGCCTGCTCACGACCACGCGCTTCATCCGCCAGAACATGCCGCTCGGCGCGAGCCACACGGCCACCGTGCTGAACGACGACGAGGCCTACGACGTGACAGCGTTCGTCCTGTCAAGGCCTCGACCGCTGAAGGCACACCTGGAAGCCGACTTCCCGGCACGGTGGAACAAGCCTGTCGACGCGGCATTTCCGCCCTACATGCTGGGGGCTTCCGCCGATCAGCACCGGTATGGGCCCTTCCCGCCGCTGGCCGAGAAACAACGCGAGATGGCCGATCGGCGCAAGGCCGACCTGGCGGCGGGCAAGGCCCGTTCGGCGGCAGATCCGGCAGGCGCCGCCCGAGGCAAGTAGCGGCGGCTGGCGATCGGTTCAGCCGCGCTCGGCGTGCTTTCGCTGGACCAGGGTGAAGGTCTCGCCGCGTATCGAGATCGGCGTGGCGATCGCCTGACGCGGGCCATCCGCGCCGCTGTGGTGATAGTCGGCCTGCGCGGCCTTGCGGCTCCAGAAGCCCGACTCGGCCAGACCCGATTCGAATCGTTCGAGCGTCTCGTGCTGCTCGGTCGGCGTCTGTTCCTTGACGCCAAGCCCTTCGACGAAGCCGCTGACCGCCGACGCGGCGACCACCCGACCCGTCCGATCGACCAGGATCATCGGAAACGGACTGACCTTGACGAACCCGGCCACCTGGCCGAGCGTGAGCAGGCCGCCCCGGGTCGCCAGCGTCTCCAGTTCACGGCGCACCGACGCACGGGGCAGCATCAGACCCCGTTCCCAGCGCGATACGGTGGTCTGGTCGGCGTGGAGCGCTTCGGCCAGACGCCCCTGGCTCCATCCCAGCTCGCGCCTCAACTGCAGGATGAACCCCGCCCAGCAGGTCGCCTGGCTGTCACTGGGGAGGTCGAGCATGATCGGGTGTCTGGCGCGAGGGGGATGCTGCGGCCCATGCCTCGGGCGCGTCATTCGGGGCAGCGGCCGCACAAAGGGCGTGCCCGTCGCGCCCGCAGCGGGCAAGGAGTGTATCGGTTCGCGACACGGTCGGCCCGGCGGCGCAGACGGCCGTCCACCCGATGCGCATCGAGCCCGTCGACGCATGAAAGCGCCGTGGACGGCCTTGGCCGCGGGAAGTAAAGTCCGCGTCCCGCCCGCCCCGCCCGGCCGCTCCGTCGGTCCCGAACCCCTCCATGTCGCACCGCATGCTCGTCGCAGCCTTCCTGATGCTTCTGGCCCCGGGCCTGGCGCTGGCCCAGTCGGGCGCCGTGTCCTCGCCCACACGCGGCGTGCTGTGCGACAGGGCGTCGGGCTTCTGCGCCGACGGCACTGGCATCTCGGCCAGCTGGACCGAGAAATACCTCGGCGCGGAGGCTGCGAAGAAGCTTGCCGGCAAGATGGGCGACGGCAAGAACTTCGACGGGACGGTCTTCACGATGAGCAACGGCGTGCACTGCGAACTCGCCGCCCGCGCGTGCACGAAGAGCAAGCTCGTCGACGAGGTCGAGCCGACCGCGACGAAGGCGCTGTTCGGAAAGCTGCCGCCCACGGCAAGGCCCAGCGCGGCGATCACGTTTCCGGCGCAGGGCGTGATCTGCGACAAGACGTCGGGCTTCTGCGTCGACCGCGAAGGCATCTCGGTCGCCTTCACGAAGACGTACCTAGGGGGCGCCGCCGAGGCGAAGCTGATGAAGCTCGTCAGGGAGAATCCCGGCATGGACCTGAGCGCCTACGTGATGGTCAACGGGGTGGATTGCGATTCGAAGAAGCGGGTCTGCATGGCCGAGCGTCGGGGGCGCGACGTAGAGCGCCGCTACACGAAGCACCTGTTCGGCGGCTGATCGGGGATCCGGGCGATGCCGCTGTCGTCGCAGCGCATGACTGGCACGTTCATGCGCCGCGCCTGGAACGCCTTCGGTCGCACACGCGCTCGCCTCGTCCTGGCACTGGTCTGGGCCTCGCTGTCGGCCGCCTGCGCGACCGTGTCGCCGCCTCCGAAGCCCGCACCGACCTACTCGCAGACCCCTCGCGCCGACAGCCCCTTTGCCCTCGCCGAAGACGGGATCCGGGCTGCGCACGGCCCCGAGGCATCGGGCTTCATGCTCCTCGAGCGCAACGAGGACGCGCTCGCATGGCGGCTCGCACTCGTCGACTCGGCTCGCCACACGCTGGACCTGCAGTACTACGTGTGGTTCGGTGACCGCGTCGGCCAGCTGCTGATGGCCCGCGTGATCGCGGCGGCCGATCGGGGCGTCAGGGTTCGCATCCTGTTCGACGACCTGAGCACGATGCTGCACGACATGACGCATCTCGAGCTGCGCGACGCCGCGATCGGCCTGATCGATCGGCATCCGAACATCGAGATCAGGCTCTTCAACGCCTGGTACGCGCGCACCGTCGCGGAGCGTCTCGCCGAAGGGGCGACCCGGTTCACGCAGCTGAACCGGCGGATGCACAACAAGCAGATGATCGCCGACAATCGGGTGGCGATCGTAGGCGGTCGCAACATCGGCGACGAATACTTCGGCCTGAACCCGGCCTTCAACTTCCACGACCTCGACGTTCTCGGCATCGGCCCGGTCGCGCGCGACGCGAGCACGGTGTTCGACCGCTACTGGAACAGCGATACGGCAGGCCCTCCGCCGCGATTCGAGGGGACGGCACCCGAGGCCGGACTGTCGGAGGCGAGCGTGCGGGCGATCCTCGACCTGCAGGCCGACCCGCGCGAGGCCGCGATGCTCGAAGGCCGGCGCTCGTGGGGGCCGGAACTGGCCGCGCTGTCAGCCCGCCTGCACACCGGTCGCGGGCGCGTCGACGCGGACCCGCCCGCGCGCGACGAGACGACCCGCAACCGGATGCCGGAAACCATCCACAGGCTGATGCGCGGCGCACAGCGCGAAGTGCTGATCACCAACGCCTACATCATCCCCGACGCCACCTTCGTGGAGGACCTGCGCGCGCTGACCGCCCGCGGCGTGTCCGTCCGCATCCTGACCAACTCGCTCGCCTCGCACGACGTGCCCGCGGTCAACAGCCACTACGAGGGCTGGCGCGTCACGCTGCTCGGGCTGGGCGTGACCTTGCACGAGCTGCGGCCCGATGCCGCCATCCGCTCGACGCTGGTCGACACCGCGCCGGTTCGCGGAGAATTCGTCGGGCTGCACGTCAAGGCGATGGTGGTCGACCGCGAGCGCGTGTTCGTGGGCTCGATGAACCTCGACCCGCGCTCGGAGGTGTTCAATTCCGAGATGGGCGTCGTCGTCGACAGTGTGCCGCTCGCGCAGGCGCTGGCCGCGGGGATGGAGCGTGACATGGATCCGTCCAACAGCTGGCGCGTCGCGCTGGGCGCGGACGGCGCGCCACGGTGGACGAGCGACGCGGGCACCCTGGACCGGCAGCCGGCGCGCAACGCCCTGCAGCGGATCCAGAACCTGTTCTTCAAGCTCTTTCCGCCATCGCTGTACTGACGAGACTCGCATGCATGCTCCGTACGTGTCGGCACGAAGCGGCGCCTCGCGCCGCACGATCCTGTCCGCCGCCTTGCTGGCCTCGCTCGTCGTGTCGGCCTGCGCGGGGTTCCAGCCCCAGCCCGGCCCCGATGCGGAGCCCGGCGGCCGATACCTGACGTTGACCGAGCCGATCATCGCGATCGGCGACACGCAGGAGCACGAGTCGACCAGCGTGCCGATGCTCGACAACGACAACGCGCTCGACGCATACCTGGAGGTCACGCAACGTCCGCCCGAGCAGGCGCTGTTCGGCCGTCGCATCATGGAGTGGGTCTTCGAGGCCCATCGAGACAGCGCGTTCCTGCACCTCGGCGACGTGCTCGACCTGTCGTGCCGTTCCGAGGCCAAGCGGATGCGCCGCCTGTTCGAGTCGGGCCCCGCACGAGGCGCCCTGCTGCCCGGCAACCATGACGGGCTGATGTTCGGCATCTATGGCTACGACGTGCTGGGCGCGACCTTCGACACCGGAGCGGCCAAGTGGAACGACGCCTGCCGACCCGGCCGTGCCGATGGCGACGTGCGTCGGATGGCGGAGCGCGAAGCGTTCACGAAGCGCGACTTCATCTCCACCTACCTGGCCGGCCTCGGCGGCGGCCCGATACCCTTGGCGGGCCTGCCGTCACCCGCGCCGACCGGCGACCAGCGCATCAGCTGGGTCAACCCGAACACCTCGGACTACCTCTCCGCGCTCGAGGCGCGCCTCGTCGACGGCAACCAGTACGCGAATTCGTTCATCGCGCAGCGCCTGCGACTGCCGCCGGCGGCCGGTGCGACGCGCGGCGTCGTGGTGATCGCCCTCGACACCAATCAGGCCGGGCAGCTCGCCAGCACCTGGGACGTGCTGCAAGGCAACAGCCCGGGAAGCGTCGGGCACGTCAGACCCGAGCAGGTGCGCGCGGTGTCACGATGGGTCGGCGCTGCGACCCGCAACGGCGACATCGTCGTGTTCGCCGGCCATCACAACTGGCTGTCGCTCGGGCTGCCTAGCCGCCTGATGCTGCGCGATCTGATGTCGACGCTGCCCCATCCGCTGGTCTACCTGTCCGCGCACACGCACCGGGGCTTCTGGGCGGTGCACCGCGCGCTCGACAACCGGCCCCTCCTCGAGCTGAACACGAGCTCGCTGTCGGACTGGCCGATCGCATACCGTCGGATCAGCTTCGCGTACGACGAGGCGGCGAACCGCCTGATGGTGCGCGGCGACCTGATGCCTGCCGGTGACCGGCCGCATGGATCGGACGCGGACCTGCTCGCCGCCTGGGAACGGCAGACCTGCGCCGCATCGGACTTCGACACGAAGGCGCTCCGCCAGCTCGATGCGGAGCTGGTGGCGCGACAGCACGCGTCGCGCGGCAGTCTGTTCGGCCTGCTCCGCGCGAAGCTCTCGCCCGACTGCGAGGCGTGCGATGCCGATCGATACCGACGGGCGAACGAGTACCAGGACGAGATGCTCGAGGTGCTGATCGAGACCGGCCGGCATCTGCGTGCCGAATCGCACCAGCTCGACACCCTGGCGTTGCCGGCGTTCTGCCGGGGCGAGCCCTGGAGCGTCTGCGCGGCCGCGCTCGTCGCCGAGCGGCCCGCGGACACGCGCGGTCTGGTCGAGCTGTTCGGACGGAAGGCACGCCTGGTGGACCTGCTGGGCAGCCACCTCGACGACCTCGACGAACCGCGGGCCAAGGCGTACATGACCTGCCGCGCGGTGCTGGCCGCCAGGATCGACTTCGAGGGCAGCTCGGACGACGCCAACTCCCACCGCGGCGAGGCCAAGCGACGCTCGGAGCAGTTCTTCCGCGTCGAGGCCAGCGTCGGCATGGAGTAGCCGTTGCGCGCCGGACGGACCCGCGCGGTCCGCGCCCTGACGGTGTGTGCGCTCGCCTGGGCGCAGCTCGGATGCGGCGTCAATGCCCTGGTGCCGCGGACGACCGAAGGTCCCGCGATGGTCAGGGTGCCGGCCGTTCTGGCCGGCGTGCGTGACGGTCGGGCGCGGTTTCGGCAGGTGTTCTGCGAGGTGCTGCGCACGCACGCCGTCGTCCCGGAGCCGGATGACGACTGCGAACGTCGGCTGCCGAGGCTGTCGGACGAGCCCGCCCCGGATCCGGTATCCGCTCCGACCGTGTCGGCCGCAGCGTCCGAATCGGTCGCGCGGTCCTCGCCTGCCGCAGCCCGACTGTCGGTCGCATACGTGCTCGGCTTCGGATCCGACTGCGCGGGTCAGGGGGACCTGATCGAGCAGGAAATGGGACCGTTCCTGGCGTCGCTGGGCGTTGCGCTGCGGGTGCTGCGTGTCGACGGCCTGGGCAGCAGCGAGTCCAATGCCCACGCCCTGCGCGACGCCCTGCTCGCCGGGGCCGATCCCGCCGAGCGCGTGGTGCTGATCGGGCACTCGAAGGGCGCGGTCGACGCCCTGCAGCTCATCGTCGAGCATCCGGAGACACGCCCTCGGCTCGCCGCGCTGGTCTCGCTGGCCGGGGCGATCGGCGGCTCGCCGCTCGCCAACCTCGGCTCGCAGGGATCGCTGCGGGCTGCGGCCTGGATCCCCGGGCTCGCTTGCGGCGCAGGCGATCTCGGCGCGATCGAGAGCCTGCGTCCGGCCACGCGACAGTCATGGCTCGCGCGTCATCGGCTGCCGCCGGACGTTCGCGTGTACTCGATCGCGACGATGCCGGACCCCGCCCGCCTGGCGCCCGGCCTCGTCGCGCCCTACGGATTGCTCGAGCGCATCGACCCGCGCAACGACGGCAACGTCCTCACGCATGATCAGGTGATCCCCGGCAGCACGCTGCTCGGGTACGTCGACGCGGACCACTGGTCGATCGGCGCGAACCTGCAGGCCAGCCCCAGCGCGATCGTCCGCGCCGTCGCCGGCAGCGAACCGTTTCCGCGGCGTGCGCTGATCGAGGCGGTGCTGCGCACGATCGTCGAGGACACCGCCAGGCCGGCCGCCTCGCCTTGACCGCGGGGCCGGAGCGTCCACGACTGCCCGGGCGGCCCGAACCGCAGGAGTCTCCGTGATGTGGGCGTGGCTGATCGCCCTGCTGATGCTTGCCCTGGCGCACCCTGTGTCGATGGCCATCGAGGATCCGGACTACGAGGTGGTGCGCCGTCTCGATGGCGCCCGAGCCGCTCGCCCCCCGGGTGCAGCTGCGCGAGGGGCCGCCCGCGCGCGTCGCCGCAATCCGCTGCTCGGGCACGTGGTCGCAGGCGAACTACGAGGAGCACCTGGAGAAGCTGCGTTCGGCGCTGCGCGCCGCGAAGATCGCGTCGACCGGGGAGCCGACGCTGTCGCGCCGCTACGGCCCGATGACGCCGTGGTTCATGCGGCGTAACGAGATCTGGCTGACGGTAGACGGGCCGGAGCGCTGAGTCGCGGCCGAGTGAGTGGGGGCGCCGACCCGCCCCCCGCTCGGTGCGCCATCCCCACGCCCCCCATCGCTCAACCGTTCGTCGGACGGCGCACCAGCGACCTGCCACGGGTGTCGACAATCCCCGCATGCTCCGCTCCCGCGCCCAGGCCGCCGCCGTGCCCGACGCGATCGCTTCCCCGCTGCCCGTCCCGACCGGCATGTGGCTGGTGGCGATCGGCGTCGCGACGCTGGCTGGCGCCTGGCTGTCGCGGATCGCGGCGTTCTCGGCGGGCGAGCTGTCGCTGGTCTGGCCGCCCGCCGGCATCGCCTACGGCGCGCTGCTGGCGTTCGGGCCGCGCGGGCTGCTCGCCGCGACGGCGGGCGTGGTCGCCTGGGCCATCGGTCACTACGGCATGGACGTCCTGACGGTCGTCTGCGCGGCCGCCGCCGCGCTCATCGGGCCGCTCGCCGGCGTCGCCGTGATGCGGCGCCTGCTCGGCGCGCCGTCGACGCAGGCCCGGCAGGGCTCGCGACTGCGCGGGGTGCTGGCGCTCTATGCGGCCACGCTCGCGGTCGGCGCGCCGCTCGCCGCGCTCGTCGGCACGGCCGGGCTGAGCCTGTCGGCGCCCTGGCAGGGCGAGTCGCCGGTCGAGATCTTCGTCGGCTACTGGCTGGTCGAGAGCCTGGGCGTGCTGCTCTTCGCGCCGGCGGTCGACGCGCTGCTGCGTGCCCCCATCGATCGACGCGTGCCGCGCCTCGATCTCCCCACGATCGGCGCGGCACTTACGCTGGCGCTGCTCGGTATCGCGCTCATCGCCATCGACGAGCCCGACTACGCCCGCGCGACGACGCACCTCTTCCTGCCGCTGGCCGCGTTCTGCGCGATCCGTCGCGAGGCGCTCGCCAGCCACTGCACGCTGGTGGCCTGCGCGACGCTGCTGCTGACGGTCAACGCGCTGTGCAGCCTGACCGACGTCGGGGTCGTCGATCGCAGCGTGGGGCTGTTCTCGGGCGCACTCGTCGTCTTCGCGGCGACGGGCCTCGCCCACGTGCTGCAGGCGGTCTCGGCCGACCGGCGCGCCGCGCTCGAGGCGGTGGCCCGCGCCGCGCACGAGGACCCGGAGACCGGGCTGGCGAACGCGCACGGCCTCGCGGCGCTGCTGGATGCGCGGCTGCGCGCGACGCCGGCCCGCGGCTTCGGGCTGCTCGGCGTGCGGCTGCGCAACCTCGACGCCGCGGCGGACCTGCTCGACGAGGCCGACGCCGCGCGAGTGGTCGGCAGCCTGCGGCGCACGCTCGCCGAGACGCCCGGCGTCGAGGCGCTCGCGCGCCCGGAGCCGGACCGCTTCGTCGCGATCTGGTCGGGCGCCGACACCGCGGCGCTCGAGGCGGCCGCGGAGGCGCTGCTGCGCGAACTCGCCGCGGTCCGTATCGCAGCCGGTGCGATCACGATGCAGCTCGCCCCCGCGATCGGCGCGGTCTGGGTGCCGCCCTGCCGCGATCTGCACGCGGACCTGCTGCGGGTGGCGCTGCGCGACGCGGTGCTCGATGCCGGCCTGCGCGTCGAGCGCGCGCTGCGGGTGACCACGGTCGACGACGGCCTGCTCGCGCGGCATCGCACGCGCCTGGCGGCCACCGAGCGGGTGCGCGAGGCGATCCTGTCGCGCCGGCTGCTGCTGCTCGCGCAGCCGCTGGTCGCCAACCGCGGCGACTGCGTGCTCGAGGGGCACGACGTCGAGGTGCTGGTGCGTCTGCTCGATCCGGCGGGCACGGTGATCACGCCCGCGGAGTTCCTGCCCGCCGTCGCGGCAGCGGACCTCGCGATCGACCTAGACCGCGCGGTGGTGGCCAGCGTCTTCGACTGGTTCGTCGCCCATCCCGACGCGCTCGCACGCACCGCCAAGTGCGCGATCAACCTGAGCGCCACCAGCCTCGCCGACCCGGGCTTCGCGGAGTACGCGTTGTCGGCGCTGCGCGCGCGCGGGCTGCCGGCGGCCCGCTTCGCGTTCGAGATCACCGAGAGCAGCGAGCTGCTCAACCCGGTCCAGGCGGCCGAGTCGATCGCGCACCTGCGCTCGCTCGGCTTCCGCATGGCGCTCGACGACTTCGGCACGGGGCTGTCGACCTTCGACTACCTGAAGAAGCTGCCGGTCGACTACCTGAAGATCGACGGCAGCTTCGTGCGCAACGTCGAGACCGACCGCACCGACGCCGACATCGTCGCCTCGATCGTGCAGATCGCGCAGCGGCGCGGCCTGAAGACGGTGGCCGAATACGTGAGCACGCCGGCGATCCGCCAGCGGGTGACCGATCTCGGCGTCGACTACAGCCAAGGCTACGCGATCAGCGAGCCGGTGCCGATCGCACAGGCGCTCGGCCTGCCGCCGGCGCGGCTCGGCGCTGTGGCGCAGCGGGAGGCGGCGACGCAGACGGCCTGAGCGGGGCCGGGCGCTGCAGCGTCACATCCTGGCCGCGGGCGCCCGTCCGGGCCCCCGCTCGCGGCTAGCCCGCTGCGGCAGCCGGATTCAGACGATCGTCTCGGTCGGCAGAGCGGGAGGAGCGGGAGGCAACGGCATCGCAGGGGGCTCCGGAGGATTCTCATCCTGCAGTGTCGAGATCACCAGGAGCACCCGCTCCAAGAGAATGATGCAGTTCTGCAGGACGGGACTGTTCGGCTGCATGCGGAGCGCATCGATTCGCGCCTGGATCGCCGTCCCGAGTTGGTCGGCCCACCGATCTCGCTGCGAGGGTACCGCCCCGGAGTCCTTGATGCCCAGGACCAGGTCCGAGACGAGCTTGGCGACCCGCCCGTACGCGCGCAGATCCGGTTGCCCCGGAAGGCCCTCGATCGACAAAACGGTCTTCCCGACCGCCTTGCCGAGCTCGCGCAGCCGCTGTTCGACGGGGGTCTGCGCGATCAAGGCGTCACGCTGCGGTTCGACGGCTTCGAGCCGGCTTGGCGAACTCAGCGGGGGCTGGGCGGCAACTGTACGGAGGGAGCTCATCGGGAGGTCTCGCTTCTCGGGCGCGTGAGTTCGATCGATCTGGATTGTGTCCGCAGCGGGCCGATGCCGGTAGTGGGGTCGGCCCTAGCTAGCCCGGCTCGAACAAGTGGGCTACGCGGGGTATCGCCTACCGCCGCTTCGGATAGACCCCCTCGAACAGCTGGAAGCCGACCGCATCGAGATCGACACCCCCGTCCGGAAGCCAGTCGATGAACTGCGCCGAGTGCCTGAACTGCGGCCGGCAGTGCCAGGACTCGTCGGTGACCGCCTCAAGCCTTCCGTCGAGCACGCGCATCTCGCCGGGGAACGCCACGTTCCCGCCGCCAGTGAACGAGGAGTGGAAGATCTGAGCCTTCTGCGTGAAGGCCGAGTGGTGATAGGTGTAGGACTGCATGCAGCCGTAGAGCCGACCCTGCATGTCGAGGACGATCGTCATCGTGCCCGGTCCGCCATGGCCCGACGTCGCTCGGGTGCTGTCGACCGGCGTCCGTCCTTGCCGCCCAGGAGAGCCTGCCGTCGCGCAATTCGATGGCGTACCGGCTGGCCTGCTCCGGGGTGAACCAGATCACCCCGTTCGCCGCGTCCCGCTGACGGTACTCGGACTGCATGACCGCAGGCTCGAAGGCGAACTCCGAGCGACGGCCGGACGGGCGTGGCGCGTCCAGCCGACCCTCCAGTCTTCCGGCCGTGCCGATCGCACGCTCGAGCGCCCCCGCCGATCGAGGGCCTGCCACTGCAGCACCGCTTGGGTCGAGCCCGGACGGCAGCACGAGGGTCCGCGAGCCGGGCACCGCATGCGCGACGTCCGGCTGCGCCCGAGGATCGATCCGGATCGTCCAGCCGCGCCGCTGCAGCGCCTGCAGTCGGTTTGCCAACGCCGCATCGCCGGCGAGCGCGCCCCCCCAGCCGGGGTCCCGATCGCGCAGCGAGGTCCCCTTCGGAATGGGTTCGGTGAGCCACGCCGCCGCACCGCGGCCATCCGTGCCGGCCCGTACGCGCCCCGCGGCGTCGGCGCCCCGGATCGAACCCGGTCGCCGCACTGACGTGCCCCGGTTCCTCGGCCCAGTGGTTTCTGGAAAGACGGCTCGGGCACACCTCGACGCGGTCAAGGGCCGCGCCGAGGCGCTGCGGATGTGGCGCACGGACGGTCCGGTGTGAATTCTCAAGGTCCAAGCCTTGAAATTGCCGTTGACTTGAGAGGTGCGCGCGCCAATCCTTTTTGTGAAGATCTGCCTTGACCGTCGGCTCGAATCGTGTGACTTTCGGGTGGCACGCGATTGAAAGCGAACTCTCCGGGAACGAACGACTCTTGTCCTTGAAGTCTCCGAGACCCTTTAACTATTGTCTGTAAACATCAGAAGACGGATGTACATCAAATGGCCTCTCTGACTCGCCTCGCTTCAGTCGTCCTCTCTGGATTCGCCACGATTGCAGGCCTTGGCGTCTCCGGAGCGGCGAATGCTGTTGTTTATAACGCCTACGACGATTTCAATGGAACGCAGGGGGGCAGAACGGGGGCTTGGAGTTACGGTCAATCGGCGGTGCCGGATAACAGTCTCTATGCTGGCACCTCGACATTTGCGCTGATTCCCATCGTCTCCGGCATGTTCAACGGCCAAAACGGGGGTGGGGCTGGATTTCCGTTAATCGGCGCGAACTTCATGCACCCGGGAGCTCCAGACACGAACTGGGCGGCGGCGGTCCTGCGTTTCACGGCCCCGGCCGACGGGACGTATTCCGCAAGTTTTCAGGCAAGGCTCACGGATTATAATAATGTCGCGGGCTGGAATCAGGATTGGCGCAGGGACGGCGCTCGCATGTGGCTGAACGGGCAATACAAGGACCTGCTGTCTCCTTACGCCGACCTGCCGACTTACGCCGGCCATCAGTTGCAGACGCTGAATCTGAATCTGACCATGGTAGCTGGCCAAACCATCGATTTCATGATCGATCCTGACGGTCACAGATCCCCCGGATGGACGGCCCGGACCAACCTTTATGACAGCACCTATTTCACAGCAACTGTCGAAAATATCTCCGCCGTTCCGGAGCCAGGCACGCTGCTCATGATGATGACGGGCTTGGGTGTCTGCGGCGCTTCGCTTCTCGTCAAGCGCCGGCAATTGGCGGCGCAGCCCATCGGCTGACGGCTCGTCGTGTAACCGTTGGCCGTGTAAGTGTAGTCGTCGAGCCATTCATCGGCGATCGCTTGGACGTCGGCAATTTCCACCAGAATTTTGACACTGTAGTCCGCCTGCGGCAGAACCACCGAAAGCCGACCGAGCTCACGCGGGTCTGATCTTAGCGGCCGCGTGAGCGGGTGTAGCCGCTTGTTTCGCAGAAGCGAGGCACCCAACTGCACCGCCTGTGCGGCACCGTGCCGGCAAAAAAGCGCGGGCGAAAGCGAGTCGCGGTACAACGGCTTACCGTGTGTGTTGCCGCCCCCTTCAACGGCCTCGCCCCCGCGCGGGCTGCTGGCGTTTGCCAAGGCGAACGCCGAGGCGCTGGGGGATAGGACATTCAAACGGACCCACCTCCGTTCGTTCGAGATCGTGCCCTGAAGGCGGCCGTCAACGGACACGCCCGACCCGTCCGTCGATCGGTCCGGGCCACCACGACGGCAAGCCTGCGAGGATCCCCGCGAGGACCCCGGCGCCAAGCGCGAGCGCCCAATCGTCGGCATGCAGCGGCTTCAGGTGCAGGAGCGCGGCCGCCCAGGGCATCTGCACGAGCAGGCAAGACATCAGCAGCGTCGCGGCGACCATCGTTCGCGCCGCGCGCGTGCGAAGCCGGGTAAGGCCCGCGGTGATGCCCGCGCTTGCGCTGGTGAGCGCGACGAGCGCGACGGCACGCGCATGGTCGACGTCGTAGCCGTGGTCGAGCCCCCGCAGGAAGCTCGAGCCGACGACGCCCGCGAGCAGGGCCGCCACGAGCACGATCCAGGCCCACTGCCCCCGGCTGAAGAACCGCAGCCGCGCGGTGCGCCGCAACGGGCCGAGACCGCCCGTCGCGGGCAGTTCCTGGAACACGAGGAGCGCCGTCGGGTGGATGACGAGTTCGAGCAGCACCACGTGGATCGGCAGGTAGAGGATCGGGTATCCGGCCAGTGGAACCAGTGCCGCGGTCAGGACCAGGGGCAGGTGAACCATCAGCAGGTACTGGAAACTCAGCTGCAGGTTGGTGAAGAGCTGTCGCCCCTCCGCGATGGCGCGAACGATGCTACCGAAGTCGTCGTCGAGCAGCACGATGGCGGCGACCTCGCGGGCGCTGCGCGTCCCGCGCTCCCCCATCGCGATCCCGATGTCGGCGGCTTGAAGTGCGGGCACATCGTTCACGCCGTCGCCGGTGACTGCGACGATCTCGCCGGCGTCCTTGAAGGCGCGCACGAGCTCGAGCTTCTGTGCCGGCACGGCGCGGGCGATCACGTCGACCTCCCGCAGCAGCGTCGTGTCGCCTCGCGCTAACCGGGCACTCATGGCCGCGCCGTCGACGATGCGCGGCCCGCCCCCGCCCAGCCCGATCTCGCGCGCAACCGCGAGCGCCGTCCGCGAGTGGTCGCCGGTGACCATCACGACGCGTATGCCCGCAGCCCGACAGGTCTGCAGGGCCTCGACCACGCCGGGCCGGACGGGATCCTCGAAGCACAGCAGCCCCGCGATCCGGAAGCCGCGCTCGGGCTCGCCGCCGGCCCAGTCCTGGATACCGTCGAGCTCGCGCCACGCGCAGGCGATCACCTTGTGTCCGGCATCCGCGAAGGCGTCGACACGGCCGAGCCATGCGCGCAGCTCGATCGGCTCGAGCGCGCATTGCCCGAACACCACCTCGGGCGCACCCTTGACCGCCGCGATCGGTCGGCCGTCCCGGCGAAGCACGCCGGTTTCGCGCTTGCGGTCCTCGGTGAAGGGAAAGGTCGCCACGACCTCCCACGGCAGCGGCTGCGGCAGCGCCTCGAGGATGGCCAGATCCATCGGGTCGCCCGACTCGCGCCTGGAGGCGGCCGCAGCGAGCTGCACGAGGAGCGCCTCATCGATCGCCTCGGCGGTGTCGCGGTGGCTAAGGCGCAACCTGCCCTCGGTGATCGTGCCGGTCTTGTCGGAGCAGATGCACGAGACGCGTCCGATGTTCTCGACCACGACGGCCCTGCGCACGAGCGCCTGTCGCTTCGCGAGCCGATACACGCCGACCCCCAGGAAAAAGGTCAGCACGACCGGAAACTCCTCGGGGAGCGCCGCCACCGCCAGCGTCAGGGCGCTCAGGAGGGCATCGAGCAGCCCGTGACCCTGCTGCCACCGCACCCAGCCGAGCGTCAGGCACAGCAGGGCCGCGCCGACGATCAGCACGACGACCAGCTGCCCCACGGCACTCTGAAGCGGGGTGCGTGCCTGCACGCCGCGTGTCGCCGAATTGGCGATCTCGCCGTAGAGCGTTTCGCTTCCGACGTGCACCACCCGCATCCGGGCTTCGCCGGTCAGCAGGCGCGTGCCGGCGAAGCCCCACGAAGCGCCGTCGACGTTCGCCTCGAGCTCGTTGCGGGGCAGGTGCTCGAGCGCCACCTTGCGAACCGGTAGCGACTCGCCGGTCAGCGCGGATTCGTCCGCCTGCATGCGATCGCCGCCCACCACTAGGCCGTCGGCCGGGAACGCCTCCCCGGTCGTGACAAGGACCAGATCGCCCGGCACGATCTCGGTCGCGGGAACGGTCCGTCTCGTGCCGTCGCGCACCACCGTCGCGCGGCTCGCCAGGCGGCTGCTCAGCCCTTCGATCGATGCGTGCGTCCGGCGATGCAGGTAGGCGTCCATGCCGACCAGGGGCACCAGGGCCGCGAGCAGGATCGCAGACTCGCGAGGCTGGCCCACGAAGGCGAACAAGGCGCTGGTCCCAAGGAGGAACCACAGCATCGGATCCGCGAGGGTGTCGCGCGCCAGCTCGAACCACCCTCTCGGCGCGGCTTCCAGGATCAGGTTGGGTCCGTACGTCGAGGCGCGCGATGCGGCC
The DNA here is from genome assembly GCA_026399835.1 of Burkholderiales bacterium. Lineage (GTDB taxonomy): Bacteria > Pseudomonadota > Gammaproteobacteria > Burkholderiales > Burkholderiaceae_E > UBA4615. The sequence continues at coordinate 15,603 of JAPLQE010000054.1, forward strand.
TCGATCTCGGACAGGCCGCGTACGGCATCATCGAGGCCCTGGAGCCGATCGAGGGGCGCCCTCCTGGTCATCGCGACCGCGCGAAGCAGGACAAGCTACTTGACCAGCGTGACGGGAAGGTCGGCGAGGTGGGCCACTTTGGTCGCCACGGAGCCCAGGGCCATGCCTGCGGCCGCGCCCATGCCACGCGTGCCCATCAGGATGAAGTCGCATCGCCTGTCGACCGCGATCCGCGCGATCGCCAGCGCTGCGTCGGCCGATACGACCTCGATCTCGAACGGCACGCCGCCGACGGTCAACACGCCGCAGGCGTCCTCCACGACCTCCCTGCCGCGTGCCTGCACCCAGCGATCGATCGAGGCCTTCCGGTCCGCTCCGAGCAGGTCGACGTAGGCGATGTGAGGCTGCACGTTGAGCACATGCGCCGACGTCCGCGCGCAGTGCTTCGAGAGGTCGACGAGCGTACGGGCCGCCCGGAGGGCGTGGGCGGAGCCGTCGAAGGCCAGCAGCGCCTTCATGGATCGGATCCTTCGCTAGGCACGAGGTACGACTTATCGCACGTCCGGCTCATGTCGAGGCGATCCGGTCGCATCGGATCCACGCGAAGCATTGCGCTGCATCAAGAAGGGACGCCTCGACGCCGTCGTGCCGTCCGCGGTCCCGGGGCGTCCTGACGCTCGCTATTCCCACTCGATCGTCGCCGGCGGCTTCCCCGACACGTCGTACACCACCCGATTGATCCCCCGGACCTCGTTGATGATCCGGTTCGACACCCGCCCGAGCAGCTCGTGCGGCAGGTGCGCCCAGTGGGCGGTCATGAAGTCCTGGGTCTGCACGGCGCGCAGCGCGGCGACGTACTCGTAGGTGCGGCCGTCGCCCATGACGCCTACCGAGCGCACCGGCAGGAAGACGGCGAAGGCCTGCGAGGTGAGCTCGTACCAGCTGCGGCCGACCTCGTCGGGCTTGACCAGCCCGGCCGCGGCATCGCGCTCGGTGGCCCGCGTGCCGCGCAGCTCCTCGATGAAGATCGCGTCGGCGCGCCGCAGCAGGTCGGCGAACTCGCGCTTCACCTCCCCCAGGATCCGCACGCCCAGACCGGGGCCGGGGAACGGATGGCGGTACACCATGTCGGGCGGCAGCCCGAGCGCCACGCCGAGCTTTCTGACTTCGTCCTTGAACAGCTCGCGCAACGGCTCGAGCAGCTTCAGGTGCAGCGTGTCCGGCAGCCCGCCGACGTTGTGGTGCGACTTGATGGTCTTCGCCTTGCCGGTCTTGGCGCCGGCCGACTCGATCACGTCCGGGTAGATGGTGCCCTGCGCCAGCCAGCGCGCGTCGCGCAGCCGGCCGGACTCGCGCTGGAACACCTCGACGAACTCGCCGCCGATGATCTTGCGCTTGGCCTCGGGGTCGGAGACGCCGGCCAGCTTGCGCATGAAGTCGTCGGAGGCATCGACGTGCACGACCGTCACGCCAAGGTTCTCGGCGAAGGTCTGCATCACCTGTTTCGCCTCGTTCAGCCGCAGCAGCCCGTGGTCGACGAATACGCAGGTGAGCTGGTCGCCGATCGCGCGGTGGATCAGCGCCGCGGCCACCGAGGAGTCGACGCCGCCGGACAGCCCGAGGATCACCTGCTCGGCGCCGACCTGCTCGCGGATGCGGGCCACCGCCTCGTCGACGAAGTTCGGCATCGTCCAGTCGGGCCGTGCGCCGCACACCTGGAGCACGAAGCGCCCGAGGATCGCCCCGCCCTGCTTGGTATGCGTGACTTCAGGGTGGAACTGCACCGCGTAGAAGCCGCGCGCTTCGTCGGCCATGCCGGCGATCGGGCAGCTCGGCGTGGAGGCCATCACGACGAAGCCGGCCGGCAGGGCGGTGACGCTGTCGCCGTGGCTCATCCACACGTCGAGCAGGCCGTGGCCCTCGGCGTTGCGGCTGTCCTCGATGCCGTCGAGCAGTCGCGTATGGCCGCGGGCGCGGACCTGCGCGTAGCCGAACTCGCGGTGGTCCGAGTACTCGACCTTGCCGCCGAGCTGGGCGGCCATGGTCTGCATCCCGTAGCAGATGCCGAGCACCGGCACGCCGAGCTCGAACACCGCCTGCGGCGCGGCGAGCGAAGCGTCCTCGTAGGTGGAGCCGTGGCTGCCGGAGAGGATCACGCCCTTGGGCGCATAGGCCCGGACGAACTCCGCCGACACGTCGTGCGGATGGATCTCGCAGAAGACGTTGAGCTCGCGCACGCGGCGTGCGATGAGCTGCGTGACTTGCGAGCCGAAGTCGAGGATGAGGATGCGATCGTGCATGGCGCTCGCCGGAGCGGTCGTGCCGGCCCGGTCCTGGAGGACGGTCGAGCTCACTCGACCTGGTAGTTGGGCGCTTCCTTGGTGATCTGGACGTCGTGGACGTGCGACTCTCGCATGCCGGCGGACGTGATCTCGACGAAGCTCGGGCGCGTGCGCATCTCGTCGATGTCGCTGCAACCGCAGTAGCCCATGCTCGCCCTCACCCCGCCGCAGAGCTGGTAGATGATGGTGAGCACCGAGCCCTTGTAGGCGACGCGGCCCTCGATGCCCTCGGGCACCAGCTTGTCGACGTTCGCGGACGAATCCTGGAAGTACCGGTCGGCGGCGCCGTCGGCCATCGCGCCGAGCGAGCCCATGCCGCGGTAGCTCTTGTAAGAACGGCCCTGGTACAGGATCACCTCGCCGGGCGCCTCCTCGGTGCCGGCGAACATCGAGCCCATCATCACGGTGTAGGCCCCGGCGGCGAGCGCCTTGGCGACGTCGCCCGAGTACCGGATGCCGCCGTCGGCGATCAGCGGAATGCCGCTGCCCGCGAGCGCGTCGGCCACGTCGCTGATCGCGCTGATCTGCGGCACGCCGACGCCGGCCACGATCCGGGTGGTGCAGATGGAGCCCGGCCCGATGCCGACCTTGACGCCATCGGCGCCCGCCTCGGCGAGCGCGCGCGCCGCGTCGGCGGTGGCGATGTTGCCGCCGATCACCTCGACCTGCGGGAAGCTGCGCTTGATCCACTGCACGCGCTCGAGCACGCCCTTGGAGTGACCGTGCGCGGTGTCGACGATGACGACGTCGACGCCGGCCTTGACCAGCAGTTCGACCCGCTCGTCGGTGTCCGGACCCACGCCGACCGCCGCGCCGACGCGCAGCTTGCCGAACTCGTCCTTGGACGCGTTGGGGTGCTCGGTGCGCTTGAGGATGTCCTTGACGGTCATCAGGCCGCGCAGCTCGAACGCCTCGTTGACGACCAGCACGCGCTCGAGCTTGTGCGCGTGCATCAGCGTCTTGGCCTCCTCGAGCGTCGCGCCCTCCCTGACCGTGACCAGCCGCTCGCGGGGGGTCATGATCGAGGAGACCGGAGCGTCGAGGCGGGATTCGAAGCGCAGGTCGCGGTTGGTCACGATGCCGACCACCTGCTTGCCCTGCACCACAGGCAGGCCGGAGATGCGGTGCTGGCGGGTGATCTCCATCACCTCGCGCACCGGCATGTCGGGCGTGACGGTGATGGGATCCCGGACCACGCCGGACTCGAAGCGCTTGACCCGGGCGACCTCGCGCGCCTGCTCGGACGGACGCAGGTTCTTGTGCACGATGCCGATGCCGCCTTCCTGGGCGATGGCGATGGCGAGGCGCGACTCGGTGACGGTGTCCATCGCCGCCGAGACCAGCGGGATGTTCAGCGAGATGCCGCGCGTCAGGCGCGTGGCGAGCGAGGTATCGCGGGGAAGGACTTCGGAGAACGCGGGAACCAGCAGGACGTCATCGAACGTCAGTGCTTTCTTGGCCAGTCGCATGGGGGCCTCTAGGCACAAAAGCGGAGTATACCGGGCTCCGCCGGGCACCGCGCCCCGGCCGCCGGTCGGGCGCGCACGTGGCTTTCCGTGGGCCGGGCATAGCATCAGTCCGGACACCCGCTCCGCCCGAAGGGCCCGGACATGACGCGCCGACTCCTGCCGCTCCGACACCTGCTGCTGCTGATCCTCGTGGCGCTCGTCGTCGCGCCCGATGCATCCGCGCAGTACAAGTGGCGCGACGAGAACGGGCGCTTGGTCTATTCCGACCAGCCGCCGCCCACCTCGATACCGCAGGACGCGGTGCTGCAGGCGCCCGGGCTGCGCCCGTCCGCGGAGCGTTCGTCGGGCACGACCGGCGATGGCGCCAAGACCTCCGGCGCCGGCACGGGTTCAGCCGGGGTGACGTCCGCCGCCGACCGCGAGCTGGAGTTCCGCAAGCGCCGCATGGAGCGGGCGGAGTCCGAGCGCAAGGCCGCGGATGAGACGGCGAAGACCCGGCAGGCGGCCACTGCCTGCGAGGAGACGCGCGCCGCGCTGCGCACGCTCGAGAGCGGCATGCGGCTGTCGCGCGTCAACGAGAGCGGCGAGCGCGAAGTCATCGATGACGCGCAGCGCGCGGCCCGCATCGAGGCCGCCCGCAAGACCTCCCGCGAGCACTGCACGAAGTCCTGATTCAGGCGCTGCGCGGCACCGTCCGCTCACGGTCGGGCGTCCAGCGGCGCTCGCCAGCGAGCCTGCGTCGGTGATCGGCGCGGCGCTGGCGCGCGACCTTCGGATCCACCGTGAGCGGCGGCAGCAGCTCGATGCGGTCATGCTCGTGCAGCCGGTCCTGCGGTCCGGCCGCCCGGCCGTGCACCGCCAACGACAGCCCCTCCAGCGGGCCCTGCCCTGCCGGCACGCGCCCCGAGGCGGCCACGGCCGCCGCGATGCCGCTGAGGGCGAGCGCCTGCGCGACGGTGGAGCCTGCCGGGACCCGGAGCGCCAGGCGCACGGGCGGCTCGACGCCGATCCAGACCAGCTCGATCGGCAGCGTCCCCTCAGCCATGGATCGCCTCGGCGCGCTTGACGAAGGCATCGACGAAGCTGGCCGCGATCTGGTCGAACACCGGTGACAGCGCCCGCGACAGCAGCGCCCCGGCGAACACGTAGTCGAGCGAGAACTCGACCTTGCAGGCGTCCTCGCGCAGGGGCGTGAAGCGCCACAGCCCGTCGAGGCGCGAGAACGGACCATCGCGCAGCGACATCCGGATGCTGCGGCCGGGCTCGTGCAGGTTCTCGGTGGTGAACGACTGCTGCAGCCCGCGGAAGTCGATGCGGATCGTCGCGACCATCCGGCCCTCGCTGCGCTCGTGCACCTGGGCGCCGCCGCACCAGGGCAGGAATTGCGGATACGCCTCGACCCGCTCGACCAGGCCGAACATCAGCGGGGCGCCATAGGGCACGAGGACGGACTTCTGGACCGAGGGCATCGCGGCGGACTCGGCGGGACCCGAGGGGGCGGCTGCTAGAATCGGCGGGATTCTACCCTCCGGGCCGCGCGCCCTCCCATGAGCATCGTCGACAATCGCAAGGCCTACCACGACTTCTTCATCGAGGAGAAGCTCGAGGCCGGGCTCGTCCTCGAGGGCTGGGAGGTCAAGGCCATCCGTGCCGGTCGCGCCCATCTCAAGGAAGCGTACGTGATCATCCGCGGCGCGGAGCTGTTCCTGCTCGGCGCCCACATCACGCCCCTCACCGCGGCCTCGACCCACGTCCACGCAGATCCGACGCGCACGCGCAAGCTCCTGCTGCATGCGTCGGAGACCGCCAAGCTGATCGGCAAGGTCGTGCGTGCGGGCTACACCCTGGTGCCGCTCGACCTGCACTACAAGGGCGGGCGCATCAAGCTCGAGGTGGGCCTGGCCAAGGGCAAGAAGCAGCACGACAAGCGCGACGCCGAGCGCGACCGCGAGTGGCAGCGCGAAAAGCAGCGGCTGGTCAAGACCGGCACCCGCGTCTCGGGCTGAAGGTGCGCGGCGGGCCGCGGGCGCATCGATGAGGGTCCTGCTGGTCGAGGACGACGATGCGCTCGCCGAGGGCCTGATCGCCGGACTGCGCGCGCTGGGCGTCGCCGCCGATCGCGTCGACCGGGGCCCGAGTGCCGACACCGCGCTCGGGCTGGCCCCCTACGACGCGATCGTCCTGGACCTCGGGCTGCCGGAGGGCGACGGTACGGTCTGGCTCGCCCGCTGGCGGGATCGCGGCGACCGGGTACCGGTGCTCATCCTGACCGCCCGCGACGCGGTCGACAGCCGCATCGGCGGGCTCGATGCCGGCGCGGACGACTACCTGGTCAAGCCGATCGCCGTCGAGGAACTCGCGGCGCGGCTGCGTGCGGTGGTCCGGCGGGTGCGCGGCCGCCCCGAGCCCGTGTGGAAACACGGTGCGCTCGACTATCGGCCGGACACCCGCAGCGCGAGCTGGCAGGGTCGAGCCGTCGATCTCACCCCGCGCGAGGCCGCGCTGCTCGAGGTGCTGCTCGCGCATCCCAACCGGATCCTGTCGAAGGCCGCGCTGCTCGAGAAGCTCTACGACTGGGAGCGCGAGCTCGACAGCAATGCGCTCGAGGTGTTCGTCCACCACCTGCGGCGCAAGATCGACCCGGCCATCGTTCGGACCGTCCGTGGCGTCGGCTACGCGCTCGGTTCACCCGACGCGCTGCGGCCCGCGGACGGCCCGCCATGACCCTGCAGCGCAGGCTGCTCCTCTACATCGCGCTGATGGCACCGCTGGTGTGGGCGGTCGCGGCCGGCGCCGCCTGGTGGCGGACTCAGCACGAGATCGACGAGCTGTACGACACCGAGCTGGTCCGGCTGTCGCGACAGGTGCTGTCGCTGCTGCCACCGACCATCGAGGCGACCGACCTGCCCGCCAAGGCGCCGGGCGGCGACGCGCTGGATCCAGCCGGTGGGGCGGCCGAGCTCCAGACGATGTCGGTCGCGGTCTGGATCGGCGATCGCCGGGTGCTCTCCGACACGGAGGGGGCGTCACTGCCGTGGGGGGACGGCGCCGACGGGTTCGTCGACATGCCGATCGACGGCCGCAGGTGGCGGGTCTACTACCTGCGCGACCCGACCGGCGGGCTGAGGCGTGTCGCGGTCGGGCAGGACCTCGCCGAACGGGCCGAACTGGCCGAAGGGCTGCTGCTTTCCCAGATGCTCCCGTGGCTCGCCGTGCTGCCGCTGCTGCTGGTGGCGCTGGCGTTCTCGGTGCGGCGGGCGCTCGCGCCGCTGCGGTCGATCTCGCACGCGCTGGAGCGCCGTGACGCCAACGATCTCACGCCGATCGGCAGCGCCGGAGTGCCGGCCGACCTGGTCGCGCTGGTGGGCTCCATCGACCGGCTCCTGCTGCGCGTCGACGACGCGATCCGGCAGGAACGACGCTTCACCGCGGATGCGGCCCACGAGTTGCGCACGCCGATCGCGACAGCCCGGGCCCACTGGGATGCGCTGCGCCTCTCCAGCCATGCAGCCGATCGCGAGCGGGCGGTCGCGGGCGTCTCCGGCGGTCTGCAGCGCCTGGCCCACCTGGTGTCCCAGATGCTCGCGATGGCCCGCGCCGACGCGTCAAGCGGTCTGCGGCACGACCCGATCGACTGGCAATCGGTCATCGGACAGGCGCTGGAAGACGCCCTTCCGGTGATCGAGGCACATGACACGCAGGTGGACGTCGACTGGCCCGATGCCGGCGTCGAGCCGATGCCGATGGCGGGTGACGCGGGGCTGCTCGCCTCGATGCTTCGCAACCTGGTGGACAACGCTGCGCGCTACGGACGGCCGGGCGGTCACGTCTGCATCCAGGTCGCCGCCGACCGCATCGTGGTCGAGGACGAGGGCCCCGGGCTCGACGAGGCGACCCGGGCCCATCTCGGCGAGCGTTTCCACCGGTCGGCCGGATCCAGGCATCCGGGCAGCGGACTCGGTGTCTCGATCGCGACCCGCGTCTGCGCGCTGCACGGACTGGACATCCGCTTCGAGAATCGGACGGGGCCGTCCGGCAACGAGGGCCTGCGGGTCACGGTGCTGCGGGCCCGCGCCTGAGCCCGGCCGATCAGCGGGCCTGGGCGCGTACCCGATCGAGCAGTCCGCGGACCTCGTCGCGTCGGCCGGCATCCGCGAGCTCGCGTCCGGCGCGGGGCGCTGCCTGGAGCGCACGCTCGAGGTAGGGAATCGCCTCCTGAGGGCGGCCGGCCTCGACGAGGAAGTCGCCGAAGAAGTAGTTCGGATCGATGCCCTTGGGGTTGATCGCCAGGGCCTGCTGCAGCAGCTGCTGCGCGCGCGCCTTGTCGCCGAACCCGATCGGCCAGGCGGGGACCTTGTAGTAGAGCACGCCGAGGCTGTTCAGCGCCGAGCCCTCGAGCGCCTCGGGCCGGATCTTCAGGGCGGTCTCGTACAGCCCGCGTGCCTGCTTGGCGAGCGAGAGCGCGCCCAGCCCGCCCTTCGCACCCGCCCAGGAACTGACGACGATGCCTTCCCAGATCAGCGGCTCGGCACGCCCGGGATAGGCCGCACTCGCCTGGCGGGCCCGCGTCGCCAGGGCTTCGTAGCGATCGGAACGCTGTGCGGGCGGGACCTTGTAGGCGATGGTCTCCCACTCGCGCTGCAGCTCGGCGACGGTGTCGTCGATCGGCGCGGCCTGCGAGGCGGTCGCGGCGAGCGCGAGCGCGAGGGCGGCGCCCAGTGGACGGAGGCTGAATCGGCGGTTCATTCGTGGGTCTCCAGGGGGGTCGGGGTCGGAAGCACCGGCGCTGTCCGGTCGGCGCGCAACGCGGCCCGGTGCGCACCGAACGCGCCGTCCAGCCAGGTGGGCACCAGTCCGTTGAGACGGACTGCGAGCGACTCGGGGAAGCCGAGGAACCGCTCAGCGGGGCCGCCGTCGAGCATCGCGACGGCCGCGGCAGCGACCCGTTCGGGCGGATCGCTCCGTGTGCCGGTCGCACGGTTGTAGGCATCGACTCGGGCGTCGTTGAACGCGGTGCGTGTCGCTCGCGGTGCGAGGTGCAGGACCCGCACCGGTCCGCCGGACAGTTCGCGTCGCAGCGCCTCGCTGAACCCACGCAGGCCGAACTTCGCCGCGCCGTAGACGCTGAAGCCCGGGAGGCCGAGGCGTCCGAGCGTCGAGCCGACGTTCAGGACGGTCGCCCGCCGATGCAGGCGCAGGACCGGCAGCAGCGCGCGGGTCAGCAGCATCGGTGCGACCAGGTCGGTGGCGATCACCGCCTCGACATGGGCGTCGTCGAGCGTCTCGATGGGACCGAAGCTGGGGATCGCTGCGTTGTTCACCAGCGTGTCGCAGCGCCGCTCCGTGGCCGCCCGAACGATCGCCGCGCGCCCCTCGGCGCGCGTGATGTCGACGGCCAGGGCCTCGACCGAGCCGGGCGCCGCGCCCTGACCGAGCTGGCGAGCGAGCAGTCCGAGCTCGTCCGCCGAGCGGGACACCAGCACCACCCGATCGCCTCGGGCGATCAGCGCACGGGCGATCGCGCGCCCGATGCCGCCGGTCGCGCCGGTCAGGATGACGGAGGCGCTCACGCGGCCACCCGCTCGTCGACAAACGTGTCGACCGGTCGCGGCAGCCCGCGGAACACGTCGGCATAGAGGCGATAGAACATCCGGGCCGCATGGACGATCGCCGCCTGGTCGTCAGGATCTTCGAGGGCGTTGACGAGGTCGGCGTAGTGCGCGGTGTGCTCGACGTCGAGCGTGCCGTGCGAGCGAAGGTAGGTGAACGCGCCGTCCGGCAGTCCGAGGCCGGACTGGATGCGGTCGGCGGCGGCCAGGGCGAGCGCGACGCTGGTGCCCTCGAGCACGTGGACCATGCCGAGGTAGCCGACGGGGTTTCGGCGCGCGACGGTGTCGTACGCATAGGCCACCATCACCTCGGTCGCAGGCGACGAGGGCAGCCTGCGCAGGGCCTCGACGTCGGCACCGCAGGCGCGCAGGTCGTCGAGGATCCAATCGTCGTGCCCGATCTCCTCGGCGACGTATTCGTCGAAGTCTGCGCGCATCCAGTCGAGGCGCGCGGGCAGCGCGTCACGCGACGCCTGCAGCAGCGGCACGGTGTGACGCACGTGATGCCAGGCCTCCACGAGGAAGGCGCGGTAGCTCGGCACGGACACCTGGCCGCGCATCACGTCCTGGATGATCGGCAGGGTATGAAGCGCGGCGCGCTCGGTGGCCGTTTCGGCCAGCAGACGTTCATGAAACGACATCGTCGGTGCTCCTGTCGTAGGCGGCCGCGATCGCGGCCCGATGCAAGGATTCGATCGCGCCGCGCAGCGGACGACCGTTCGGAGTGGCGGTGCCGGATGTCGGGTCGAAGCGATGCTCGGCCCGTACCCAGCGGCGTACGCGCGCGTAGTCGGGGAGCGTCGCGTTGGCCCGTGCGAGGGCCTGTGTGAACGCGGCCGCGCATTCGTCGTCCGGTGCGTCCGGCCGTGTCGGCCAGAGCACCGCGAGCAGCTCGGGGCGGGCGTCGCCGAAGACCACGGCCTGCGCGATGGCCGGCTGCGACTGCAGTGCGGTCTCCACCCATTCGGGCGACACGTTGCGACCGAAGGCCGTGATCAGCAGATTGCCGCGGCGGCCGCAGAGGTGCAGGAAGCCGTCCTCGTCGAGTCGACCCAGGTCGCCGGTGGCCCACCAGCCGATGGGCGCGGAGTCGGGGACGCCGAGGTAGCCGAGCATCGGCGCACCCAGGACCTCCACCTCCCCGCCCGCTCCGATCCGCACCGAGGCATGGGGCAGCGGGCGTCCGGCGCTCCCCGGCCGGTCGGCGCCCGGAAGGTTGAGCGTCTGGACCGAGCCGCACTCCGTCAGGCCGTAGCCCTCGTAGGCGGCGAGCCCCGTGGCGCGCGCCGCGGCGATCGTGGCGGCACCGACCGCCGCACCGCCCACGGCCACCAGGCGCGGCCCCGGGAGCGCTCCCCCGGCGGCGGCACGGACGCCGGCCCAGGCGCGAAGCATCTGCGGGAGGACGATGACCGAGTCGGCCTGCCACGTCGCGACGGCGCTCTGGAGCATTCGCGGATCGAAGCGGGAGGAGCCCTGGAGTCCGACCGTGGCCAGCGCAGGCAGTGCGATGGCGGCCCCCGCGACGAGGGGTGCGTACAGCCCGGCGATGTTCTCGAGCAGGACCGGTAGCGGCAGCACCGCGAGATGACGCTGGATGCCGATCGGAGCGAGCGCACTTGCCACGCCCTCGGCCACGCGGGCGAGCGCGGCTCCGGACAGGCAGGCCCCCTTGGGTCGGCCGGTGCTGCCCGACGTGAAGCTCACCTTGACCGTGCCGGGCGGCATGGCGACGGGCGTGGCATCGATCCGCACCAGCCGCAGGCCGGTACCGGCCCAGGGGGTGCCCATGCCTGCGCTCCCCGCCGCACCGTCGATGGAGGCGATCGCGTCGACGCCGGCGGCGGCCAGGACGTGCGCGACCTGCTCGTCGGTGAAGAACGACGGCAGCGGCACGTGGACGACGCCTGCGTGCCAGGCGGCAAGGTCCGCGACAGCCCAGTCGGGGCCGTTGTCGGCGAGGGTCGCGAGCACCCGCACGCCGTGTCCGTGCAGTGCGCCGGCGGCCTGGCGAACCAGCGCTGCGAGTTCGCCGGCAGTCAGCCGAGTGCCGTGGGCCAGCAGCGCGTCACGGGCCGGATCACCGCGCAGCAGCCAGTCGATCGGCGCGCTCATCGCAGTCCGCCCGGGGCGACGCGTGCGAGATTGCTCGCCAGCTCGCCGGCGACGACGCTCGCGCCGCGTTCGTAGTAATTGCCCCAGGCGCTGGCATGCGGCCCGGCTGCCTTCGCGGTGGCATGCCCGAGTTCCAGCACCTCGACGCCCATCCGCTCGAACGTAGCGCGCACCCCCGGGGTGGCGGTGCTGGCGACCCAGTCGTAGCCAAGCGAAGCGAGGTAGGTGCCGAGTCGGGCCATCAGCCTCACGCCCTGTCCGGCCCGCGTCGCCGACAGGTGACCGACCTCGACGATCCGGCTGCGCGACGGACCGGGGCGGCCGAGACGATCGACGATCAGACGCTCGATCGGCGCGGCGAGGTAGCGCTCGAGGTACAGGGGCCCCTGCGCGGGTCGCCAGCCTGCCGCCGCGACGATCTCGCCGTCGACGACGATGCTGACCAGCTGGGGCGCCCAGCTCGGGACGCTCGCGCCGTACCGTTCGGCATACACGCGGCCGACGAAGCGTTCGACGGCCGCCCGGTCGGGATCGCCGACGGGGTGATGGCGCAGTCGCGCCCCGGGCGCCACCGCCCGGACGGCGCGGACCCGGGGGAAGGCGATGCGTTCGGTGGGGCGCAGCGGTAGGGAGTGCATGGCCCCATGCTCGCCGGCTCGCCTTAACGCTCCCTTAACGCGCCCGAACCGCCGATCGGCCGCCCGGCCCGCTGACCGGGGCGGGACGCGGCAGGTCGGCCAGCGGCCGGGTCAGCGCGCCCTCCCCGGTCGCTCAGCCCGGAGCGCCCGGACGCTGTGCGCCGCGCACGACGCTCATCGCTCCCGCGATCAGCGAGGACATGTCGGCAAGGTTGGCGGGCACGATCAGCGTGTTGCCCTGCTTCGCGATCTCGCCGAAGGCCTGGACGTACTGCTCGGCGACCCGCAGGTTCACCGCGTCCATGCCGCCCGGTCGCTGCACCGCGACCGCGATCCGCTCGAGCGCCGCGGCGGTCGCGGCTGCCACCGCCGTGAGCGCGGCAGCCTGACCCTCGGCCCGGTTGATCTCGGCCTGCTTTTCGCCCTCCGAGCGCTGGATCGAGGCCTCGCGCTCGCCGGTGGCGATGTTGATCTGTTCCTGCTTGCGCCCCTCGGAGGCCGCGATCAGCGCGCGCTTCTCGCGTTCCGCGGTGATCTGCGCCTGCATCGAGCGCAGGATCTCGTTGGGCGGCGTCAGGTCCTTGATCTCGTAGCGCAGCACCTTCACACCCCAGCTCATCGCCGCCTCGTCGAGCGAGGACACCACGCTGGCGTTGATGAAGTCGCGCTCCTCGAAGGTGCGGTCGAGCTCGAGCCGGCCGATCACGGAGCGCAGTGTCGTCTGCGACAGCTGCGTGATCGCGACGATGAAGTTCGACGAGCCGTAGGACGCGCGCATCGGGTCGGTCACCTGGAAGTACAGGACCCCGTCGACCGTCAGCTGCGTGTTGTCCTTGGTGATGCACACCTGGCTGGGGACATCCATCGGGATCTCCTTCAGCAGGTGCTTGTAGGCCACCCGATCGATGAAGGGCACGACGAACGACAGGCCCGGCGACAGCGTGCGGTGGTACTTGCCCAGCCGCTCGACGATCCAGGCGTGCTGCTGCGGCACGACCTTGAGCGTCTGCACGACGAACACGACGGCTAGCACGAGCGCTACCGCCGCCACCACGCTGGTTCCGATCATCGTTCCTCCGGGGCCGTCGTCGACGGCTGCATCAGGGTCGGGCGAGGATCAGCCGGTTGCCGGCGACCTCGCGGATTCGGTATTCACCGGGCTCAGCGGGTTCGCCCGGCGCGAGTTCGACGTTCCACTGGGTGCCGCGGTACTGGACTCGGGCGCGCCCGTCGGCATCCCAGGCCTGCACCCGGACGCGTTCGCCGACGTCGGCGATGACGTCGGGATTGCGGCCCGCGGGCTCCGCGGCCGGTGCGCCGGCGCGCACTCGACGGGCCCAGGCGGCGCCCGCCACCGAGACCGCCGCCGCTGCCGTCAGCTGCACCCACATTGCCGCACCCAGTGCGGCGGCCAGTCCGCCCGCCGCGCAACCGATTGCGATCACGAGCAGATAGAACGTGCCGGACATCAGCTCGAGGATGCCGATGCCGAGCGCGAGAACCCACCACCAGTACTGGATCGCCATCGTGCGTGCAGCATGACCTGCGTGCGGTCAACAGGTCAACCTCCGGCCGCGTTGTACCGCGACGAGTCCTGCCGGCATCCCAGTCCTTCGTTGGCTTTCGATCGCGTTCCGGCTACGATTCGTGCCCAGCACGGAGCCGAGGGCTCCGTCGTACCCGATTGTCCGTACACGACACCCGCATCACCCTCCAGGAGAGACATCGATGAATCTGCACCAGAAGGTCCTGAGCCTCGCAGTCGCCTCGGCATTCACCCTCGCCGCCGGCGTCGCCTCGGCCCAGACGGTCGTCAAGATCGGCCACGTGGGCCCGCTGACCGGTGGCATCGCCCACCTGGGCAAGGACAACGAGCTGGGCGCCAAGCTCGCCATCGAGGACCTGAACGCCAAGGGCATCAAGCTCGGCGGCCAGACCGTCAAGTTCGAGCTGCTCTCCGAGGACGATGCGGCCGACCCGAAGCAGGGCACCGCGGCCGCGACCAAGCTGGTCGACGCGAAGGTCAACGGCGTGATCGGTCACCTGAACTCGGGCACCACGATCCCCGCCTCGAAGATCTACCACGACGCCGGCATCCCGCAGATCTCGCCGTCGGCGACCAATCCTAAGTACACGCTGCAGGGCTTCAAGTCGGCGTTCCGCGTCGTCGCCCATGACGGTCAGCTGGGCGGCACGCTCGGGCGCTACGCCGTCAAGGATGTCAAGGCCAAGAGCATCGCGATCATCGACGACCGCACGGCCTACGGCCAGGGCGTCGCCGACGAGTTCCAGAAGGCCGTCAAGACCGCCGGCGGCAAGGTCGTCGGCCGCGAGTTCACCAACGACAAGGCCACCGACTTCAACGCCATCCTGACCAAGCTCAAGGGCGCGAAGCCGGACCTCGTGTTCTACGGCGGCATGGACGCGGTCGCGGGCCCGATGCTTCGCCAGATGAAGCAGCTCGGCATCAACGCCAAGTTCATGGGTGGCGACGGCATCTGCTCGAACGAGCTGATCAAGCTGGCCGGCGACGGCATGTCGGACGGCCAGGTGATCTGCGCCGAGGCCGGCGGCGTCACGAAGGACAAGGAGGCCGCGCTGGCCGCCTGGAAGACGCGCTTCAAGGAGAAGACCGGCGCGGACGTGCAGATCTACGCGCCGTACGTCTACGACGCGACGATGACGATGGTCGCCGCCATGCAGAAGGCGAACTCGGCCGAGCCGGCGAAGTACCTGCCCGAACTGGCGAAGATCACCTACGAGGGCGTGACCGGCAAGATCCAGTTCGACTCGAAGGGCGACGTCAAGGACGGCACGCTGACCCTGTACACGTACAAGGGCGGCAAGCGCGAGACGATGATGGTGGTCAAGTAACATCGACCATCCGGGCCGGCTTCCTGCCGGCCCGAATCCCGGGGGCGCCGCGGGTCGGCGCCCCTTTTCTTTTCGACCGGCATTTTCGACGACGTCCGCGGAGGCGACATGGATCGACGGACCTCATCAGCACGTGCGTTCGGCGCGGCGCTGGCCGCGGCTGCGGCGATCGCGGGCTGCGCGCTGCCCGCTCCTGCTCCGACGACCGGTGCAGGCCTGCCCCCGCAGCAGCCGACCCAGCCGCCGCCGGCCCCTTCGGCGCCGCCGCCGAAGCTCGTCGGCTCGAGCTGGTACTGGCTCGGCACGCTGACCCCGGCCGGGCTGGTGGCACCCGCCGATCCTGGCGCATTCAACGTCGAGTTCCTCGACGGCGGACAGCTGGCCGCGCAGCTCGACTGCAACAGCGGCGGCGCCACCTGGACCCAATCGGGCGCGTCGCTGACCGTGGGGCCGGTGCGCAGCACGCGCAAGGCCTGTCCGCTGGCCTCCGAGGCGGACCGCTTCGGCCGCCAGCTCCCGCTGGTCCGCGCCGCGAAGCTCGCCAACGGGCTGCTCGAGCTGTCGCTCGGCGAGGCGGGCTCGATGGTGATGGCGCGTGATCCCGACTGGCGGCTGCGCAGCTTCGACTGCCCGAACGGCGTGGCCCCGCTACTCGTGGCCTTCGGGCGCGATCAGGCCGTGCTGCGCTGGCGCGGCGAGGCCTGGCAGATGAAGGCGCAGACGAGCGCCTCGGGCACCCGCTACAACGCCGGCAACGCGATCCTGTTCAGCAAGGGCAACGAGGCCTCGCTGGTCAACGAGGGCAAGCAGGTCGCAGGGCCGTGCACCGCGCGACGCTGAGCTGCCGCGCCCGTCGGACGCCCATCGGACCCGTGTCGGGCCCTGGCCGGGCGCGCCGTGCAGACCGTCAGACCCCGACCGGCGCGAGCCGGTCGGGGTCGGGCGGGCTCACTTGCCGAGCTTGCCCAGCCGGGTCCAGGTCGCGACGACCGTGTCCGGGTTCAGCGAGATCGACGCGATGCCCTGCTGCATCAGCCACTCGGCGAAGTCGGCGTGGTCGGACGGACCCTGCCCGCAGATCCCGACGTACTTGCCGGCCTTGTTGCAGGCGGTGATCGCCCGCTCGAGAAGTGCCTTGACCGCCGGATCGCGCTCGTCGAAGCCCTCGGCCACCAGGCCCGAGTCGCGGTCCAGGCCGAGCGTGAGCTGGGTCAGGTCGTTCGAGCCGATCGAGAAGCCGTCGAAGTGCTCAAGGAACTGCTCGGCGAGGATCGCGTTCGAGGGGATCTCGCACATCATGATCAGGCGCAGGCCGCCGGTACCGTCCGCTGCGCCGCCCTCGCCGCGCTTGAGGCCGTACTTGGCGAGCAGGCCGACGACCTGCTGGGCCTCGCGCACGGTCCGCACGAACGGGACCATGACCTCGACGTTCGTCAGGCCCATCTCCTCGCGCACCCGCTTCATCGCGCGGCACTCCATCTCGAAGCACTCGGCGAAGTCGGGCGAGATGTAGCGCGAGGCGCCGCGGAACCCGAGCATCGGGTTCTCCTCCTCGGGCTCGTAGCGGCTGCCGCCGATCAGCTTGCGGTATTCGTTCGACTTGAAGTCGGAGAGCCGTACGATCGCCGGCCGCGGCCAGAACGCCCCGGCAATGGTCGCGATGCCCTCGGCGAGCTTGTCGACGTAGAACGCGCGTGGGCTGGAGTGGCCGCGGGCGATGCTCTCCACGGCCTTCTTGAGGTCGGGGGCGACGTTCGGGTAGTCGAGGATCGCCTTCGGATGGACGCCGATGTTGTTGTTGATGATGAACTCGAGCCGCGCGAGGCCAACACCCTGGTTCGGCATCTGCGCGAACTCGAAGGCGAGCTGCGGGTTGCCGACGTTCATCATGATCTTGACCGGCAGCTCGGGCAGCGTGCCGGACTCGATCTCGGTGATCTCGGTCTCGAGCATGCCGTCGTAGATGTAGCCGGTGTCGCCCTCGGCGCAGGACACGGTGACCAGTGCGCCGTCGTGGAGGTGGTCGGTGGCGTCGCCGCAGCCGACGACCGCCGGGATGCCGAGCTCGCGGGCGATGATCGCCGCGTGGCAGGTGCGCCCGCCGCGGTTGGTGACGATGGCCGAGGCCCGCTTCATCACCGGCTCCCAGTTCGGGTCGGTCATGTCGGTGACCAGCACGTCGCCGGGCTGCACGCGCTCCATCTCGCTCGCGTCGCCGACGACGCGCACCGGTCCGGCGCCGACCTTCTGGCCGATCGCCCGGCCGCTGGCCAGCACGTCGGAGGTGGCCTTCAGCCGGAAGCGCAGCTGGCGTCCCTCGTGCTGCGACTTCACGGTCTCGGGGCGGGCCTGCAGGATGTAGAGCTTGCCATCCCGACCGTCCCGGCCCCACTCGATGTCCATCGGGCGGCCGTAGTGCTGCTCGATGATGACGGCGTAGCGCGCGAGCTCGATCACCTCCTCGTCGGCGAGCGAGTAGCGGGTGCGCTGCTCGACCGAGGTGTCGACGGTGCGCACCGAACGGCCATTGCCCCCGTCGGGCTCGAACTCCATGCGGATCAGCTTGGAGCCGAGCTGGCGCCGGATGATCGGCTTCTTGCCCGCGGCGAGCATCGGCTTGTGGACGTAGAACTCGTCCGGGTTCACCGCGCCCTGCACCACCGTCTCGCCCAGCCCGTAGGCGGCGGTGATGAAGACGACGTCCGGGAAGCCCGACTCGGTGTCCATGGTGAACATCACGCCGGAGGCACCGAGGTCGCTGCGGACCATCCGCTGCACGCCGGCCGACAGCGCCACGTCGGCGTGCGCGAAACCCTTGTGCACGCGGTAGGAGATCGCACGGTCGTTGTACAGCGAGGCGAACACGTGCTTGATGCGGTCGAGCACGGCCTCGATGCCGACGACGTTCAGATAGCTCTCCTGCTGGCCGGCGAAGGACGCGTCGGGCAGGTCCTCGGCGGTGGCGGACGAGCGCACCGCGAGCGAGATCTCGGTGCCCGACTCGGCCTGGACCCGGGCGAAATGCTCGCGGATCTCGGTCTCGAGGCGCGCTGGCAGCGGCGACTCGACCACCCAGCGGCGGATCTCTGCGCCGCAGGCTGCGAGCGCCTTGACGTCGTCGACGTCGAGCGCCGCGAGCCGGGCGTTGATGCGGGCCGTCAGACCGCTCTGGGAGAGGAAGTCGCGGAAGGCGAGCGCGGTGGTGGCGAAGCCGCCCGGCACCCGGACATGGGCGTGGGCGAGCTGGCTGATCATCTCCCCGAGCGAGGCGTTCTTGCCGCCGACCGACTCGACGTCGGTCATCCGCAAGTCCTCGAACGGGACGACGTAGCGTCCTGCGTGGGGGTCGTTCATGGCGAAGTCCTGGAGGGTGGGAAACCGGTGGGCCGCGCGCCGGGCGAGGCGGCGCAGGCAGCGCTGTAGTCGGGCCGCTGGCGACGGGCGGCCAACGGCACGGCTGCAACACTCGGGGGGCTCCCGTCTCCCGGTTGGACGATTTTACTGTGCGCCCCAAGGCTCCGCCGAGGAAAATGCCCTGTCCAGGCGGTGGCGGATGCCGCGGCCGGCTCCCATCGCGCCCCGAGGTCCGCATGCCCGAAGCCCGTCACCGTCACGCCGATCGCACCGTCTTCTTCGTGTCCGACGGCACCGGGATCACCGCCGAGACCTTCGGCCATTCGGTGCTGTCGCAGTTCGAGGGGCTCAAGGTGCGGCAGGTCCGCCTGCCGTTCATCGACAACCCGGAGAAGGCCGACGACGCGGTCACCCGGATCAACCACCAGGGGCTGATCGACGGCCGCCGCCCGATCGTCTTCAGCACGCTCGTCAACCCGGAGATCAACGAGATCGTGCGGACGGCGCAGGCGCTGTTCCTCGACCTGATCGCCACCTTCGTCGGGCCGCTGGAGACCGAGTTCGGCGTCAAGTCGACCCACACCATCGGACGGTTCCATGCGGTCGCCGAGTCCGACCGCTACAAGCAGCGGATCGAGGCGATCCACTACTCGATGGCCCACGACGACGGCCAGATGCACAAGGACCTGGAGCTGGCGGACGTGATCTTCGTCGGCGTCTCGCGCAGCGGCAAGACGCCGACCAGCCTCTACCTCGCCGTGCAGCACGGGATCAAGGCGGCGAACTACCCGCTGATCCCGGACGATTTCGAGCGCGGGCGGCTGCCCGACGTGCTGTACCGCTACAAGGACAAGATGTTCGGGCTGACCATCTCGCCGGAGCGCCTCGCCGAAGTCCGCCACGAGCGCCGCCCGGGCAGTCGCTATGCCTCGCTCGAGACCTGTCGGATGGAGGTCAACGAGGCCGAGGCGATGATGAAGCGCGAAGGCATCCCGTGGCTGTCGACCACGACGCGCTCGATCGAGGAGATCGCGACGACCGTGCTGACGCTGCTCGACCTGGAGTAGCCGCCCTCGGTTGCATCCCTTCGGTTGGCTTCGGCCCGCTACAGCCGGCTTCAGCCCCGTACGGCACGCTGGCGGCGCTGCTCGAACAGGCAGACCGCGGCGGCTGCGGCGACGTTCATCGACTCCACGCCCTCGGCCTGCGGGATCCGTATCCAGCGAGCGACGTCGGCGCCGACCTCCTCGGACAGTCCCTCGCCCTCGTTGCCGAGCAGCCAGAGCGCCGGGGCGCGCAGGTCGGCCTCGAAGAGCGACTCGGCATGCTGCGCACGGGTGCCGATCGGTGCGACGCCCAGCCGCAGGCGCACCGCCGACCAGGGCACGGCCTCGTGGATCGACAGGTGGAAATGGGCGCCCATGCCGGCGCGCAGCACCTTCGGCGACCAGCACCAGGCGGTGCCGGGCGCGGTGAGCACGGTGTGCACACCGGCGGCCGCGCAGCTGCGCAGCAGCGTGCCGACATTGCCCGGGTCCTGCACCCGGTCGAGATAGACCGCGTCGGCATCGATCGAGGCCGGCAGAACGGGCTGCGGCGTGTCGACGACGAAGACGAGCCCCACGCCGTGCTGCAAGGTCGAGACCGCGTCGAAGAGCTCGCCCGCGAGCACGGTCGGCGATACGCCGTGCCGCGCGAGCAGCACCGAGACCTCGGGATGGGCGAGGCCCGCCTCGGTCGCGACCGCGGTCCGCGGCGCGCCGTGGCCCTGCAGCCAGGCCTCGCACAGGTGGATGCCCTCGAGCACGGAGCGGCCCTGGCGGCGGCGCTCGCGGGCAGAGTGCGCGAGCTCCGCCAGCTCGCGGAACAGCGCGTTGTCGCGCGAGGTGATCCGGCGTGCGGGCGCGGTCATCGCGGCGTTCCCGCGGCCATCGCCGCGCGCACCGGCGCGAAGCTGCGACGGTGCGCGTCGCACGGGCCCAGGCTGTGCAGCAGCGCGAGGTGCGCCGCGGTCGGATAGCCCTTGTGGCGGTCGAAGCCGTAGGCCGGATGGAGCGCGTGCAGCCGTTGCAGGTCGGCGTCGCGCTCGGTCTTGGCGAGGATCGATGCGGCCGAGATGCACGGCTCGATCGCATCGCCCCCCACGATCAGCTCGATGCCGCAGTCGAGCGTGGGCGGCTGGTTGCCGTCGACGCGGGCGAGCGTCGGCGCCACCGGCAGCGCGGCGACCGCACGCCGCATCGCCAGCAGCGAGGCGCGCAGGATGTTGAGACGGTCGATCTCCTCGACGCTGGCGCGCGCCACCGCCCAGCCGAGTGCACGCTCGCGGATCGCCCGGGCGAGCGCGTCGCGCTGTCCAGCACTGAGTCGCTTGCTGTCGCGAAGGCCATGGATCGGGCGGTCCGGGTCGAGGATCACCGCGGCGGCCACGACCGGCCCCGCCAGCGGCCCGCGGCCGGCCTCGTCCACGCCGCAGACGATGCGGGTGTCATGGGCGAGCGCGAGCGCTCCCTGCCCGCCGGCGGCCGTGCGCCCGCTCATCGCGACAGCATCCGCCCGACGGGGCGCATCTCGAGCAAGGCCTCGGCCGCACGTTGCGCGCAGTCACGGCGCAGGGTCTCGTGCAGCCCGGCGAAGCGCTCGGCCAGGCGCGCGGCCAGCAGCGGGTCATCGAGCTGCGCGAGCAGCGCCGCGCCCATCGCCTCGGGCGTGGCGCCGTCCTGGATGAACTCGGGCACGACCGTCTCGTTGCACAGGATGTTCGGCAGCCCGATCCACGGCAGGTAGCCCATGCGTCGCATGATCCGGTAGCTCAGCCAGGCCATGCGGTAGGCGATCACCATCGGACGCCGGTACAGCGCCACCTCGAGCGTGGCCGTGCCGCTGGCGACCAGCACCGCGTCGGCGGCCGCCATCGCGTCGTGCGAGTGCCCCATCACCAGGCGCACGTCGGCCCCGTCGGGCAGGTCGGCCGATGCCAGCATCGCACGCAGCCGGCCGTAGATCGTCTCGGTTGCGGCGGGAACGGCGAAGACCAGGTCCGGCCGGCGGCGCGCGAGCCAGCCGATGGTCGCGATGAAGGCCGGTGCGATGTAGGTGATCTCGCCGCCGCGGCTGCCGGGCAGCACCGCGACGACCTGCCCCCGCTCGGGCAGCCCGAGCGCGCGCCGGGCGCCCGCCGCATCGGCCTGCATCGGGATCGCGTCGGCCAGGGGGTGCCCGACGTAGGTCGCCGGCACGCCGGCATCGTCGTAGAGCTTCTGCTCGAAGGGGAAGACCAGCAGCATCCGGTCGACCGACCGGCGGATCTTCTCGATCCGCTTGCCGCGCCAGGCCCAGATCGAAGGCCCGATGAAGTGCGCGACGCGCACCCCCGATTCGCGCAGGCGGCGCTCCAGATCGAGGTTGAAGTCGGGCGCGTCGACGCCGACGAACACGTCCGGATGCCAGGCGGCCATCCGGTCATGCAGCCGCGAGCGGATCGCGCGCAGCGCCGGGTATTCGCGCAGCACCTCGGCATAGCCCCGGACCGCGAGCCGCTCCGACGGCCACCAGGCGTCGAAGCCGCGCGCCGTCATCGCCGGCCCGCCGATGCCGCCCGCCTGCAGTCCCGACGGGCCGCCCAGGCGCGACTGCAGCCCGTCGAGCACCGCCGAGGCGAGCAGGTCGCCCGAGGTCTCGCCCGCGACCATGCCGACCCGCATCGGGGAGGTCTCTACGGGCGGCAGGCTCGACACGACCCGCGGTCCGCTCAGCGGACGATGCCGCGCTCAACGCGTGCGAGAAAGCCGGTCAGGAGTCGCAGCGCATCGGGTGCGGCGAGCGCGGTCGGCGGCAGGGCCGTGCCGGGCGCGGCCTGCGTGCCCAGCTCGGCGAGATCGGCCTCGAGCCGCTCGCGCGCCTGCGCGAGCGTGAGTTCCGAGCGGTACAGGGTCCGGTAGGCCCGCCGCAGCATCGCCACGGTGTCCGGCTCGAAGCCGCGACGCTTGAGGCCTTCGGTGTTCAGCCCGTGCGGTGCAGACGGGTTGCCGGTGGCCAGCACGTACGGCGGCACGTCATGCAGCAGGATGGTCCCGGTGCCGGTCATCGCGTGGGCACCCACCTTGCAGAACTGGTGGACCTGCGTGCAGCCGCCGAGGATCACGTAGTCGCCGAGCTCGACGTGGCCGCCGAGGTTGGTGGTGTTCGCGAGGATGGTGTGCGAGCCCACCCGGCAGTCGTGGGCGATGTGCACGTAGGCCATCACCCAGTTGTCGTCGCCGATCCGGGTGACGCCGGTGTCCTGGATCGTGCCGCGATTGACCGTCACGCACTCGCGGAAGGTGTTGCCGTCACCGATCTCGAGCGTGGTCGGCTCGCCGCGGTACTTCTTGTCCTGCGGGGGTCCGCCGATCGTGGCATGCGGATGCACGACATTGCGGCGTCCGAGGGTGGTCGGCCCCTCGATCGTCGCATGTGCGTGGATGCGCGTGCCCGCGCCGATCCGCACGCCGGCGCCCACGACGGCGAACGGACCGACCTCGACGTCGTCGTCGAGCTCGGCCCCCGGATCCACGACCGCGCTGGGATGGATGCGCGCCATGCTCACTCGCCCGTCGGCCGAGCGGCGGCTGTGGTCGGCGGCGCCACGTCGCGAAGCGTGCACATCAGCTCGGCCTCGGCGGCGACCTGCCCGTCGACGGTGGCCACGCCGCGGAACTTGGAGATCGACTTCGCGAACCGCATGATCTCCACCTCCAGACGCAGCTGGTCGCCGGGGCCGACCGGGCGCTTGAAGCGCGCCCCGTCGATGCCGACGAAGTAGAACACCGAGCTCGCGTCGGACTTGCGTCCGAGCGTCTCGAACGACAGCACGCCCGCGGCTTGCGCGAGCGCCTCGATCATCAGCACGCCCGGCATCACCGGGATGTGCGGGAAATGCCCGACGAAGTAAGGCTCGTTGATCGTCACGTTCTTGATCGCAACGATGCGCTTGCCCGGCTCGAGCTCGAGGACCCGGTCGATCAGCAGGAACGGGTAGCGGTGCGGCAGGTATTCGAGGATGCCGCGGATGTCGATGGTGGTCATTCAGGGTCCTTGGGCGGCTCGCCGGCACGGGCTTCGAGGCCGCGCAGGCGCTGCCTCAGCCGGGGCAGCTGCTTGAGTGTCGCCGCGGTCCGCTCCCACTGCACGTGGGACTGGAGCGGCCATGCGCCGGTGTAGAAGCCGGGTTCGTCGACGCTACGCTCGACCAGCGAGAAGCCGCCGATGATCGCACCGTCGCAGATCTCGATGTGTCCGGAGACGCCCACCCCGCCGCCGATCATGCAGCGCGCGCCGATCGTGGCACTGCCGGCGATGCCGACACAGCCGGCGATCACGGTCTGTGCGCCGATCCTCACGTTGTGGCCGACCTGCACGAGGTTGTCGATCTTCACGCCATCGCCGATCTCGGTGTCGTCGAGCGCGCCGCGGTCGATCGCGCAGTTCGCGCCGATCTCGACGTCGTCGCCGATGTGTACCGAACCGAGCTGGGCGATCTTGACGAAGCCCTCGCGGGACGGGGCGAAGCCGAAGCCGTCGGCACCGATCACGGTGCCGGCATGGACGATCGCGCGCGCGCCGAGCCTCACGCCCGGGTAGAGGACGACGTTCGGATGCAGGATCGAGTCCGGGCCGACCGAGGCGCCCTCGCCGATCGCGCAGCCGGCGCCGATGCGGCAGCCCTCGCCGATGCGTGCGCCGGCGGCGATCGTGGCCCCGGGTCCGACGCCCACGCCCGCGCCGAGTCGTGCCGCGACATCGACCCGGGCGAGCGGATCGATCGCGGCGGCCGCCCGGGGCGGCGCCAGCAGCGACTCGAACCACTGCGACAGCGTCGCGTAGCCGACATACGGGTCGGCGACGATGATCCTCACCGCGTCCGCGGGCGCCTCCGCCTGCAGGGCTGCCGAGACGATCAGTGCGCCGGCGCCGCTGTCGCGGGCCGCCTGCGCATGCCGGCGGCCCGAGAGAAACGACACCGCATCGGCGCCGGCCGACTCCAGCGACGCGAGCCGGGCGATGCGCCGCGCGCCGTTACCGTGCACCGTGCCGCCGATGCGCTCGGCGATCGCGTCGACGGAGACCGGAACGGGCAGCGCTCGGTGCACGGGCGCCCTACTTCGCCGAGTTCAGCGCGCGCAGCACCTTCTCGGTGACGTCGATCCGCGGTGACACATGGACGGCGTCCTGGAAGATCACGTCGTAGCGCTCCTGCTCGGCGATCTGGCGGATCACGCGGTTCGCCCGCTCGATCACGGTCGCCAGTTCCTCGTTGCGGCGCTGGTTGATGTCCTCGCGGAACTCGCGCTGCTTGCGCTGGAACTCACGATCGAGGTCGGCGAGTTCGCGCTGGCGCCGCAGCCGCTCGCCCTCGGCGATGACGGTCGCATCGCGCTCGAGCTTCTCGGAGGTCTGCTTGAGGCGGGCGGCCATGTCCTGCAGGTCCTTGTCGCGGCGCGAGAACTCCTGCTGGATACGGTCCTGCGCCGACTTCGCGGCGCTGGACTCGCGGATGATCCGCTCCAGGCTCACATAGCCGATCTTGATCGGCGCATCCTGCTGCTGCGCGATCGAGACGGTCGTCGCTGCGGCGAGAACGCCCGCTGCGGCGAGCCGGACGAGCTTCTTCATCGGATCAGTCCCCTGGGGCACGACGCACCCGGTCGGCGGGCGCCTCGCGGCGCGCGCATTCTCGCATATCGCCCGGCCGCACGGTCGCGCCTCAGAAACCCGTCCCGATCTGGAACTGGAAGCGCTGCGTGCGGTCGCCGGGCTGCTTGTTGATCGGGAAACCGACCGACAGCTTCAGCGGGCCGAGCGGCGAGAGCCAGTTCAGGCCGAGACCGGTCGAGTAGCGCAGGTCGGTCAGGTCGATGGTGTCGGCCCACACGTTGCCGACGTCCACGAAGGTGAACATGCGCACCTGCTGGTCGTTGCCCGCGCCCGGCAGCGGGAACAGGAACTCCGCGCTCGCCACGATCTTCGACTGGCCGCCGCGCGGATAGTTGTCCGCATCCCGCGGGCCGAGGCTGGCGGCCTCGAAGCCGCGCACCGAGCCGATGCCCCCGGCGTAGTAGTTCTTGAACAGCGGGTACGGATTGCCGCCGAGCGCCCAGCCACGCGCCACCGAGCCGTAGAAGCCGATCGTGTAGTCCTTCGTCAGCGGCTTGTAGTACTGGGTGTCGAAGTTCGCACGGGTGTAGCGCAGGTCGCCGACCGGCAGGGTGAACTCGACGTTGCCGCCCATGTAGAGGCCGCGCGTAGGCGTGAGCGGGCTGTCGCGTTCGTCGCGGAACCAGCCGATCTGGCCGAGGGCGGCCCAGCTGCTCTCGCCGAAGGTGTCGACGTATTCCTTGTAGCGGGCCGGCGGGTTCGCGCCGAGCGAGAGGTTGTTGCGCTCGTAGGCGAGGCCGAAGGTGACGCGATCGACCTCGGTGTAGGGAATGCCGAAGCGCATGCCCAGCCCCTGGGTCTCGATGACGTAGTCGCCCAGCCCGAGCGCGGACGCGTTGAAACGCCGCGTGAAGACATCGAAGCTGCGCGAGATGCCGTCGGGCGTGAAGTACGGATCGGTGCTCGACAGCGTGATCTGGCGCTGAGTGCGGCCGGTGTTCATGTTCAGGCCGATCGACTTGCCGGTGCCCAGGAAGTTCTGCTGGTTCACCGAGGCGGTCAGGATCAGCTTGTCGGTGCTCGAGAAGCCCACGCCGATCAGGAACGTGCCGGTGGAGCGCTCGGTCACGTTGACGTTCAGGTCGACCTGATCGGGCGCTTCCGGCACCGGCACGGTGTCGATGGTGACGTTGGTGAAGTAGCCCAGCCGCGTGAGCCGCTCGCGAGACAGGCGGATCTTGTCGGTGTCGTACCAGGCGCTCTCGAACTGGCGCAGCTCACGGCGGACCACCTCGTCGCGGCTGCGCGCGTTGCCAGAGATGTTGATCCGGCGCACGTAGGCTCGGCGGCCCGGATCGACCGTGACGTTGAAGAAGACGGTCCGCTTCTCGCGGTCGACGTCCGGGATGGCATTGATGTTCGCGAATGCGTAGCCGATCGATCCGTAGACCTCGGTCATCGTGCGCGTCGACTCGGCCAGACGCTGCCCGTTGAGGACATCCCCCTGCCGGACCAGCATCAGCTTGTCGAGCTCGGCTTCCCGACCCAGCGTGTTGCCGCTGAACTGGAAGCCGGTGACGGTGTAGCGCTCGCCTTCGGTGATGTTCACCGTGATGTAGACGCCCTCACGGTCCGGGTCGATCGAGACCTGCGTGGAATCGATCGAGAACTCGAGAAAGCCGCGGTTCAGATAGAACGAGCGAAGACGCTCGAGGTCGCCGGCGAGCTTCTCGCGCGCGTACTGGTCGGTCTTCGTGTACCAGGAGATCCAGGTCGGCGTGGAGAGCTGCAGCTGGTCGAGCAGTGCGGCCTCGGTGAAGGCCTTGTTCCCGACCACCCGGATCTGCGTGATCCTCGCATCGGCGCCCTCTTCGATCGCCATCGAGACCGCGACGCGATTGCGCTCGAGCGGCGTGACCGTGGAGGTGACCCGCGCCGCGTACTTGCCGCGCGCGAGGTACTGGCGCTTGATCTCCTGCTCGGCACGATCGAGCAGCGCCCGGTCGAAGATCCGCGACTCGGACAGGCCGAGCTCCTTGAGCGCCTTGAGCAGCTGCTCGCTGGAGATGTCCTTGGAGCCGCTGACCTCGACGGTGGCGATCGAAGGACGCTCCTCGAGGTAGACGACGAGCACCTCGCCCTCCACCTCGAGCCGCACGTCGTTGAACAGACCTGTCGCATAGAGGGCCCGCAGCGCCTGCGAGGCGCGCTGGTCGTCCAGGCGCTCGCCGACCTTGATCGGCAGATAGCCGAACACCGTGCCGGGCTCGACGCGCTGGACGCCGACGAGCCGGATGTCACGGACGGTGAAAGGGTCGAACGCCCAAGCGAGCGTGGCAAGCATGCTCGCGGCGAGCGCGAACACGGATTTCGCGAGCGGACGCATGAAACTCCTGGGTGGCCCGGCGGGCCACCCGGCGCGTCACCCGCCGAAAAGCCTGCTCAGATCGTTGAACAGCGCCACGGCCATCAGCCCGACGATAGCCGCCAGCCCTGCCTTCTGGGTGACCTGCATGAAGCGCTCGGAGAGCGGCCGGCCCTTGATCGCTTCGAGGCCGTAATATACCAAATGCCCTCCGTCGAGGACGGGCACCGGCAGCAGGTTGAGCACACCGAGACTCACGCTGATGAGCGCGAGGAAGGCGACGTACGCGAATGCGCCGACCTTCGCCGACTGTCCCGCGTAGTCGGCGATCGCGACCGGGCCGCTCAGGTTGCGCCAGGACAGGTCGCCGGTCAGCATCTTGCCGAGCATGCGCAGCGAGAACCACGACATGTCCCAGGTCTGGCGCGCGCCGTAGCCGATCGCATCGATCGGGCCGTGGTCGACCCGCACCATCTCCACACGGTTCTGCAGCGCCGCGCCGATCCGGCCGACGCTGCGGCCGGCATCCTCGGGTCGATCCGAGCGCTGAGCCTGCGGCACCACCACGATGCGCTGCTCGACACTGGCGCGACGGATCGACAGCGCGACCTCGCGCCCGGCGTTCTCGCGCAGGACCTCGATCAGGTCGGTGGCTCGTCCGAGCGGGCGGCCATCGACCGAGACGATCTCGTCGCCGGCGAGCAGCCCCGCCTTCGCTGCACTGCCATCGGGCGACACCGAGCCGATCGAGACCACGCCGCCGGCGATCTCCAGCCCGAGGCTGCGCATGAAGTCCTTGTCGAGCTCGCCCGAACCGAGGCCGCCGGTATCGAGCGCAACCTGCAGCGAACGGCCGTCGCGCTGCACCACCAGGCGCGCCTCGCGCTTCTCGACGACGGCGTCGATCAGGCGCAGCCGGAACTCGGGCATCGAGCGGATCTCGCGCCCGTCGATCGCGGTGACGCGATCGCCGGCGCGCAGTCCGGCCGCCGCCGCCTGGGAGCCGGCCACCGGTTCGCCGAGGGCCGCCGCGGGCTCCTCGATGCCGACCATGCCGAGCGAGGCGTACAGGCCGATGGCGAGCACGAAGTTCGCGAGCGGACCGGCGATGACGATCGCCGAACGCTTGCCCAGGCTCTGCCGGTTGAACGCCCGGTGCACCTCGTGCGCCTCGACCGAGCCCGGACCGCCCTCGCGCTCGTCGAGCATCCGCACGTAGCCGCCGAGCGGGATCGGCGAGATCGTCCACTCGGTGCGGTCGGCGCCGACGGTGAAGCGCAGCAGCGGCTTGCCGAATCCGATCGAGAAGCGCAGCACCTTCACGCCGCACCAGCGGGCGACCGAGTAATGGCCGAGCTCGTGGACGAAGATCAGCAGGGCGAGCGCGAAGAGGAAGGCGACGAGGGTGGTCATGCGGCGTGCTCCGCGAGGCGAACCCCGGCGTGTGCCCGGGCACACGCATCGAGCGCGAGCACCTCGGCGGTGTCGAGGGGCGCGGGCGAGGCGCCGAGTGCGTCGAGGACGGCCTCGTTGATCAGGGCGATGTCGGTAAAGCGGATGCGGCGCTCGAGGAATGCGTCGACGGCCACCTCGTTGGCGGCATTGAGGACGCAGGGCGCTGCGGCCCCGACGGCCAGGGCCTCGCGGGCCAGGCGCAGGCACGGGAAGCGGATCGGGTCGGGGCGCTCGAAGTCCAGGCGCCCGTGGGCGGCCAGGTCGAGCAGCGACGCCCCGCTGTCGATGCGCTGCGGCCAGGCGAGCGCATGGGCGATCGGCGTTCGCATGTCGGGGTTGCCGAGCTGCGCGAGGATCGAGCCGTCGACGTACTCGACCATCGAATGCACGAGGCTCTGCGGATGGATCACGACGTCGAGCCGGTCGGGGGGCATGTCGAACAGGAAGTGCGCCTCGATCAGCTCGAGGCCCTTGTTCATCATGGTCGCGGAATCGACCGAGATCTTTCGGCCCATGCTCCATTTGGGATGGGCGACCGCCTGCTCGGGCGTCACCTCGGCCATCCGCGCCAGCTCCATCGAGCGGAACGGTCCGCCCGAGGCGGTCAGCACGATCCGGCGCACCCCTTCCCGCCCGCCGTCGGCCGGCAGGCACTGGAACACCGCGTTGTGCTCGCTGTCGATCGGCAGTATCCGGGCGCCGCCCTCGCGGACGGCCGCGAGGAAGACCGGGCCGGCCATGACGATCGCTTCCTTGTTGGCGAGCAGGATGGTCTTGCCGGCACGGGCCGCAGCCAGCGTGGGCTCGAGGCCGGCGGCACCGACGATCGCGGCCATCACCAGGTCGGTCTCGGAGGCGGCGGCGACGCGCGCAGCCGCCTCGGGTCCGTCGAGGACCTCGGTCCGGCTGCCGCAGGTCGCCAGCGCGGCGCGCAGCAGCGCCGCCGAAGCCGGGTCGGACAGCACCGCATACGCCGGCCGATGCGCCAGGCACTGCTGGAGCAGGCGCTCGTGGCTGCGCCGCGCGGTGAGCGCGAACACCTCGAAGCGGTCGGGGTGGCGCGCGACGACGTCGAGCGTGCTTTCGCCGATCGAGCCCGTCGCGCCGAGGATCGTGATCCGCTGCATCGCGCGATTATCGCAGCAGTTGGAGCAGCAGCAGGCAGCCGGGCATCGTCGGGATCAGGGCGTCGATCCGGTCGAGCACGCCGCCGTGGCCGGGCAGCAGCGTGCCGCTGTCCTTGACACCGGCCAACCGCTTGAGGAGCGACTCGTAGAGGTCGCCCACGACCGACAGGGCTGCGACCGCTGCCAGCACCGCCACGGTCGCGGCGAGCCCGGCGCGGGCCGCCACCCAGCTGGAGAAGACGGTGGCCCCGCCGTCCGCGCCGGTGCCGCTGGCCGGCCAGCCGAACGCGACGAGCGCGGCCACCCCGAGCACCGCCGCGATGCCGCCGGCGACGCCCTCCCAGGTCTTGCCCGGGCTCACGCGGGGCGCGAGCTTGTGGCGTCCGAGCGCGCGGCCGGCGAAGTACGCGCCGATGTCGGCGAGCCAGACGATCGCCATGCACGACACCAGCATCGCCGCACCCGCCAGGCGGAGCTCGTAGAGCGCGACCCAGGCGGCCGCCAGCAGCAGCGCAGCGGCGGGCCAGCCCGGGCCCACCCGCTGCACGCGGGCCAGCGACGCCGGGCCGATCGTCAGCCAGAACAGCAGGCTGGCGGCCGCGAGCACACCGACCGCGACCGGCGCCGCATCGGCCGGCCGGCCGGTGCGCCAGGCGACGTAGGCGATGCCGGCTGCCGCGAGCGCGGCACCGAGCAGGCGTCCGCCGCGGATCGAGCCGAGGAGCCGGCCCCACTCCGCGCCGGCGATCGCCAGCAGCGCGAGGGACACCAGGCCCCAGACCCAGGGCGGCGCGAGAAAGATGGACGGGATGAGGATCGCCAGCAGGACCAGCGCCGTGAGCACCCGTTGACCGAGCACGGGGCGCGCTGCCTCAGGCGCCCGGGATAGCGGCGGGGGCGGCGACCTGGGCGCTGGTCCGCCCGAAGCGACGCTCCCGGTCCCGATACGAGTCGAAGGCGCGGTCGAGCTCGGCGGCGCCGAAGTCAGGCCAGTAGGCGTCGGTGAAGTAGAGCTCGGTGTAGGCGAGCTGCCAGAGCATGAAGTTGCTGATCCGCTGCTCGCCGCCGGTCCGGATGAAGAGGTCCGGCTCGGGTGCGTGCCGCATCGACAGGTAGGGCGCGAGGTCGGACTCCTCGATGCCCGCGGGATCGGCCGCCAGATCGGGGCGCGCCGACAGCATCGCCCGGGTCGCCTGCAGGATGTCCCAGCGTCCGCCGTAGTTGGCGCAGACCGTGAGGGTCATCCGGGTGTTCTGGGCGGTGCGCTGCTGGGCCTGATCGATCAGCGTCTGCAACCGCGGCTCGAAGGCCGAGGTGTCGCCCACGATCCGCAGGCGGATGCCGTTGCCGCGCAGCTGCGCGACCTCGCGCTCGAGCGCTGCGACGAACAGGCGCATCAGCAGCGACACCTCGTCGGCGGGACGCCGCCAGTTCTCGGAGCTGAACGCGAACAGGGTCAGGAACTCGACGCCGCGCGAGACACAGGCCTCGACGGTGGCGCGTACGGCATCGACGCCCTTCGAGTGGCCCGCGACCCGCGGCAGGCGCCGCGAGGTGGCCCAGCGCCCATTGCCGTCCATGATGATGGCGACGTGCCGGGGCACCTCGCCCGCATCGGGCACCGTCTGGGTCGAACTGGCATGGGTCATCGGTGGGAGGATGCTGGGAGAGGCCCGCGGGCGGCCTCGCCGACCGTCAGACGGTCATGATCTCCTGCTCCTTGGCCTGGAGCAGCTTGTCGATCTCGACGACGAAACGGTCGGTCAGCTTCTGGATGTCGTCCTGGGCGCGACGCTCGTCGTCCTCCGAGATGCCCTTGGCCTTGAGCAGGTCCTTCAGGTGCGTGTTCGCATCGCGGCGCAGGTTGCGGACCGCGACCTTCGCGTCCTCGCCCTCGCCCTTGACCAGCTTCGCGAGCTCCTTGCGGCGTTCCTCGGACAGCGGCGGCATCGGCACGCGGATGATCTCGCCGATCATCGAGGGGTTCAGCCCCAGGCCCGACTCGCGGATGGCCTTGTCGATCGCCTGGCCCATCTTCTTCTCCCAGGGGGAGACGCCGATCGTGCGCGAATCGACCAGCGTCACGTTGGCGACCTGGCTGATCGGCACCTTGCTGCCGTAGTACTCGACATGCACCTGATCGAGCAGGCCGGCATGCGCGCGGCCGGTGCGGACCTTGGCGAGGTTCGACTTCAGGGACTCGATCGACTTCTGCATCTTCTGCTCGGTCGACGTGCGGATCTCGGGGATGGTGGTGGCCATGACGCTCTCCGGGTTCAGACGTGCACCAGCGTGCCCTCGTCCTCGCCGAGCAGCACCCTGCGCAGGGCCCCCTCCTTGAAGATCGAGAACACCTTGATCGGCAGCTTCTGGTCGCGGCACAGGGCGAACGCCGTGGCGTCCATCACCTTCAGGTCGCGGCCGATCACCTCGTCGAAGCTGATCGTGCGATAGCGTGTCGCCGTGAGATCCTTCATCGGATCGGCACTGTACACCCCGTCCACCTTGGTCGCCTTGAGCACGATCTGGGCGCCGATCTCGGCGCCACGCAGGGCGGCGGCGGTGTCGGTGGTGAAGAACGGGTTGCCGGTGCCGGCGGCGAAGATCACGACGCGCCCTTCCTCAAGGTAGCGCAGCGCCTTCGGCCGGATGTACGGCTCGACGACCTGCTCGATCTTGAGGGCGGACATCGTGCGGGCGGCAACGCCCGCGCCGCGCAGTGCATCCTGCAGCGCCAGTGCGTTCATCACGGTCGCGAGCATGCCCATGTAGTCGGCGGTCGCGCGATCCATGCCTGCGGCCCCGCCGGCCACGCCGCGGAAGATGTTGCCGCCGCCGATCACGATGGCGAGCTCCACGCCCATGGCGACCGCCTCCGAGACCTGCCTGACCATTCCCTCGATCGTCCCGCGGTTGATGCCGTAGGCATCCTCGCCCATCAGGGCCTCGCCGGACAGCTTGAGCAGCACGCGGCGGTAGTGGGGGGCGGTCGGGGCGGTGTCGGTCATCGGACAGGGGCTCACGGACGGGGTGGCGGGCGGAGCCGCCGGGGCTGGGGAACGGGCCGGCGCCCAGCGGACCCCGGCCGGATCGGGGCCCGGCGCCCGGACGCGGCCCGCGCCGCCTCCGGACCGGGCCCGACGGGTCAGCGGGCCGCTGCGGCAGCCGCCTGCGCGGCCACCTCGGCCGCGAAGTCGGACTGCTTCTTCTCGATGCCCTCGCCCACGACGTACAGCACGAAGGCGTGGACCTTCGCAGCGCGGGCCTTGAGCAGGGCCTCGACGGTCAGCTTGTCGTCCTTGACGAACGGCTGGCCGAGCAGCGTGACCTCCTTGAGGTACTTCTGCACCGTCCCCTCGACCATCTTGGCGACGATCTCGGCGGGCTTGCCCGACTCCGCCGCCTTCTGGGTGGCGATCGAGCGTTCCTTCTCGATCAGCTCGGCAGAGACGCCGGACTTGTCGAGCGAGACCGGCTTGGACGCCGCGATCTGCATCGCGAGGTCCTTGGCCAGCGCCTCGTCGCCGCCCTCGACGTCGACCAGCACGCCGATCCGCGAGCCGCCGTGCACGTAGCTGGCGACCTTGCCCTGCGCGGCGATGCGCACGAAGCGGCGGATCGTCATGTTCTCGCCGATCTTGCCGATCAGCGCCGTGCGGCGCGCCTCGACGGTCGCGCCGTCCAGCGGCATCGCCGACAGCGCGGCGACGTCCGCGGGCGAGCCCTCGGCGATCAGGGTCGCGATCGACTTGGCGAAGCCCTGGAAATCGTCGTTCTTGGCGACGAAGTCGGTCTCGCAGTTGATCTCGACCATCGACGCGGTCTTGCCGTCGGCCGACAGGTACACCCCGACGATGCCCTCGGCGGTGACCCGCGAGGCGGCCTTGCCGGCCTTGTTGCCGAGCTTGACCCGGAGGATCTCCTCGGCCTTGCCCAGGTCGCCGCCCGCTTCGGTCAGCGCCTTCTTGCACTCCATCATCGGCGCGTCGGTCTTCTCGCGCAGCTCCTTCACCATGCCTGCGGTGATCTCAGCCATTCCTTGACTCCTCAGCTCGCTGTTTCCGCACGCCGGCTCAGGCCTGCTCGGCCTGCAGCTCGACGAACTCGTCGCCACCCTTGGCCGTTTCCTGCAGGGACGCCGAGCGGCCCGCGAGGATGGCGTCCGCTGCGCCTTCGGCGTACAGTTGGATCGCCTTGCCGGAGTCGTCGTTGCCCGGGATGATGTAGTCGATCCCGTCCGGCGAGTGGTTGGTGTCGACGACGCCGACCACCGGCACGCCGAGCTTCACCGCCTCGGTGATGGCGATCTTGTGGTAGCCGACGTCGATGACGAACAGCGCGTCCGGCAGGCCGTTCATGTCCTTGATGCCGCCGATGGCCTTGCTCAGCTTCTCCATCTCGCGGGAGAACAGCAGGGCCTCTTTCTTCGACATGCGATCGAAGCTGCCGTCGGCCTGCATGGTTTCCATGTCGCGCAGGCGCTTGATGGAGGTCTTGACGGTCTTGAAGTTGGTCAGCATGCCGCCGAGCCAGCGCTCGTCGACGTAGGGCATGCCGGCGCGCTTGGCTTCCTGCGCGACGATCTCGCGGGCCTGGCGCTTCGTGCCGACGAACAGGACCGTGCCGCGGTTCGACGCGAGCTGCGTCATGTACTTCATGGCGTCCTGGTACATGACCAGGGTCTTTTCCAGATTGACGATGTGGATCTTGTTGCGATGGCCGTAGATGTACGGGGCCATCTTGGGGTTCCAGAATCGGGTCTGGTGACCGAAATGGACACCGGCTTCCAGCATCTGACGCATGGTGGTCATGAGTGCGTTCCTTTCAGCTTGCGCGAGGGTTGCGCTAGGGTTGCGTTATCCGCGGCCCGGGAGACCCCCGACACGGACGAACCGTGCACCCGAGGGGGCTCCAGACAGGACCTTGAGTCGCCCGCGGCGTCCCGTCACACTCCGTGAGGAAGTCGTGACCGGCTCGCCGCGAAGGCCGCGGTGGATTGGCCTGACCGGACCCGCAGCGCCCGCCATTCGGAGAACTTCCGAGAAAGGACGGGCGCCT
This sequence comes from Burkholderiales bacterium, assembly GCA_026399835.1. Lineage (GTDB taxonomy): Bacteria > Pseudomonadota > Gammaproteobacteria > Burkholderiales > Burkholderiaceae_E > UBA4615. Next base: position 50,645 of record JAPLQE010000054.1, read on the forward strand.
GATTCCAGGCAAGCCTATAATCATAGCCCGAACAACGAGTTACCGACAAGTTCGATGTCGATCGTCATCAAGACCGAGGCCGAGATCGCCGCGATGCGGCTGGCCGGGCGCCTGGCGTCCGAAGTGCTGGACTTCATCGGGCCGCACGTCAAGCCCGGCGTCACCACGGGCCATCTCGACGCGCTGTGCCACGACTACATGGTGAACCAGCAGAAGACGGTCCCGGCACCGCTCAATTACGCGCCACCCGGCTACCGCCCCTTCCCCAAGTCGGTCTGCACCTCGGTCAATCACCAGGTGTGCCACGGCATTCCCGGCGACAAGGTGCTGAAGAACGGCGATGTGGTGAACATCGACGTGACCGTCATCAAGGACGGCTTCCACGGGGACACCAGCCGCATGTTCTTCATCGGCGAGTCCTCCATCGCCGCGCGCCGGCTGTGCCAGGTCACCTACGAATGCATGTGGCTCGGCATCGACCAGGTACGGCCCGGGGCGATGCTAGGCGACATCGGGCAGGTGATCCAGCGGCACGCGGAATCGAGCGGCTTCTCGATCGTCCGCGAGTTCTGCGGCCACGGGATCGGGCGGCGCTTCCACGAGGAGCCGCAGGTGCTGCACTACGGCCGCGCCGGGACGGGCGAGCCGCTGGTCGCCGGCATGATCTTCACGATCGAGCCGATGGTGAACGCGGGTCGCCGCGAGGTCCGCGAACTGGCCGACGGCTGGACCATCGTGACCAAGGACCACAGCCTCTCGGCGCAGTGGGAGCACACCGTGCTGGTCACCGAGACCGGCCACGAGGTGCTGACCACCTCGGCCGGCGCCCCCGTGCGCCCCGTCCTCCAGACGGTGGCGGCCTGAGCCGCCCGCCTCGCGCCGCGATGCCGCGGGTCGACCCGCAGCCGGACACGCCCGCCGACGTGCCGGCGATGCGCGCCGTGCTGCGCGCCCGCCGCGCAGAGCTCATCGACGCGTTCCGCGAGCGCGGCGACGTCCGGCGGCTGCTGCGCGGCATCGTCCGACTCACCGACGGCGTGCTGCTCGAGCTCTGGCGCGACGCCGGGCTGCAGCCGGATTGCGCGCTGGTCGCGGTCGGCGGCTACGGACGCGGTGAGCTGATGCCGCACTCCGACGTCGACCTGCTGCTGCTCGTGCCGGCCGGGGAGGATCCGACCCGGGCCGCGCGGCTCGAGCGCTTCATCGGCGCCTGCTGGGACGTCGGCCTGGAGATCGGGCACAGCGTGCGCACCGTCGAGCAATGCCTGGTCGAGTCGGCCGGCGACATCACGGTGCAGACCAGCCTGCTCGAGCGCCGCTGGCTGACCGGCCGGCGCGGTCTGTACACGCGGCTCGGCGAGTTCCTCGACGAGGCGCTCGACGGCCGGGCGTTCTTCCACGCCAAGCTCTTCGAGCTGCGCCAGCGCCACGTGAAGTTCGAGGACACGCCCTACAGCCTGGAGCCGAACGTCAAGGAGAGCCCGGGCGGGCTGCGCGACCTGCAGTCGATCCTGTGGATCGCGCGGGCGGCGCGCCTGGGCACCGGCTGGACGCAGCTTGCCGGCCGCGGGCTCGCGACCCGGGCCGAGGCGGTGCTGCTGGCCGGCCAGGAACGCAAGCTGAAGGTGATCCGGGCCTGGCTGCACGTGGTGGCGGGTCGCCGCGAGGACCGACTGGTGTTCGACCTGCAGGCGCAGGTGGCGCGTGCGATGGGCTTCGACACCGAGGACGCGCGTCTGGCCAGCGAGCAGCTGATGCAGCGCTACTACTGGACAGCGAAGTCGGTGACCCAGCTGTCGACTCTGCTCATCCAGAACCTGGAGGCCGAGCTCTTCCCCGAGAACGCGGGCCAGCCCGAACCGATCGATGCGGAGTTCCGCAACGTGCGCGGCCTGCTCGAGGCCGTCGACACCGACGTGTTCGAACGTGATCCGAAGGCGATCCTGCGGGCCTTCCTCACGATGGAGCGCCATCCGGAGCTGGGCGGCATCGGGGCACCCACGCTCAGGGCGATCTGGCGCGCACGCGCGCGCATCGACGGCGCGTTCCGCCGCGACCCGGACAACCGCGCGGCCTTCCTGGCACTGCTGCAGTCGCCGCGCGGCGTCACCCGGGCGCTGCGGCGGATGAACCAGTGGTCGGTGCTCGGGCGGTACCTGCCCGCCTTCCGCAGGATCGTCGGGCGGATGCAGCACGACCTGTTCCACGTCTACACCGTGGATCAGCACATCCTGATGGTCGTGCGCAACCTGCGCCGGTTCTCGATGGCCGAGCACGCGCACGAATACCCGTTCTGCAGCCAGCTCGCGGCGGGCTTCGACCGGGTCTGGCTGCTGTACGTCGCCGCCCTCTTCCACGACATCGCCAAGGGCCGGGGCGGCGATCATTCGACGCTCGGCAAGCAGGACGCGCGACGGTTCTGCCGCGAGCACGGACTGAGCGACGAGGATCGCGAGCTGGTCACGTTCCTCGTCGAGCACCACCTGACGATGTCCTCGGTCGCGCAGAAGCAGGACCTGAGCGATCCGGAGGTGGTCGCGCGCTTCGCGAGCCTGGTCGGGACCGAGCGGCGGCTGACCGCGCTCTACCTGCTGACGGTCGCGGACATCCGCGGCACCAGCCCGAAGGTCTGGAACGCCTGGAAAGGCAAGCTGCTCGAGGATCTGTACCGGGCGACCAAGCGGGTGCTCGGCGGCGAGGCGACGAGCCCCGATGCGCGCTTCGACGCGCGCCGTGCCGAGTCGGTCCGGCTGCTGAATCTGCACGGGCTCGCGCCCGAGGCCTACACGGCCTTCTGGAAGCAGCTCGACATCGGCTACTTCCTGCGCAACGACGCACAGGACATCGCGTGGCAGACGCGCGTGCTGCACCGGCACCCGGACACCGACTCACCCATCGTTCGCACCCGCCTCGCGCCCATCGGCGAGGGGTTCCAGGTGGTCGTCTACCTGCCCGACCAGCCCGACCTGTTCGCGCGGATCTGCGGCTACTTCGACAGCAAGAACCTCTCGGTGCTCGACGCGCGCATCCACACCACGCGCAACGGGCGCGCGCTCGACAGCTTCCTGGTGGTGGATCCGAACCATGCGGCGCAGTACCGCGACATCCTGTCGCTGGTCGAGGTCGAGCTCGCCGACCGGCTCTCGCAGCGCCGCCCGCTCGAGGCGCCGGTGCGCGGGCGCGCATCGCGCCGCTCGCGCTACTTCCCGATCGCGCCGAAGGTCGACCTGCGGCCTGACGAACGCGGCAACCGCTTCCTGCTGTCGGTGGTGGCGAGCGACCGGACCGGGCTGCTGTACGGCATCGCGCGTACCCTCGCGCGCCACGGGATCAACCTTCAGGCCGCGCGCATCATGACCCTCGGCGAGCGCGCCGAGGACGTGTTCCTGATCGACGGACCCGCGCTCGCGAACCCGCGCCAGCAGATCCAGCTCGAGAGCGAGCTGCTCGACGCGATGCAGGGCTGATCAGTCGTCCTGGAGCATCTCGCCGGGGAAGAGTTCTTCGATGAATCCGAATCGCCTCAGGTCGCGGATGCGCCTCGGATAGAGGATCCCGTCGAGGTGGTCGCACTCGTGCTGCACGACGCGCGCATGGAAGCCTGAGGCGATCCGGTCGACCGGGACCCCGGCGGCGTCGAACCCGCGGTAGCGGATGCGTGCGATCCGCGGCACCCAGCCCCGCATGCCGGGGACCGACAGGCAGCCCTCCCAGCCCTCCTCCTCGTCCGGGGCGAGCGCCTCGATCATCGGATTGACCAGTACCGTCGGGGGCACCGGCTCGGCCTCGGGGTAGCGCGGATTCGATGCAAAGCCGAAGATCACGACCCGCAGGTCGACGCCGATCTGCGGCGCGGCGAGACCGGCGCCGTTGCGATCGGCCATGGTGTCGAACATGTCGGCGACCAGCGCGTGCAGCCCGGGCGTGTCGAAGCGCTCGACCGGACGGGCGACGCGCAGCAGGCGCGGATCGCCCATCCTGAGGACCGGGTGGATCATCGGGGCCCGACCGCGCCGGCGCGCAGGCTGGCGGCGAGCACGCGGCGGGCACGCACCATCGCCTCGTCCATGACCGCGCCCATTGCTTCCAGCGAGATCGCCCTGCGGCTGTCGCCGAGCCCGGCGGCGTGGTTGGCCACCACCGCCAGCACCGCGTACGGCAGCGACAGCTCGCGGGCGAGCACGGCCTCGGGCATGCCGGTCATGCCGACCAGGTCGCAGCCGTCGCGCTCCATGCGCCGGATCTCGGCGGCTGTCTCGAGCCGCGGGCCCTGCGTGCAGCCGTAGCAGGCGCCGTCGATCACCGTCTCACCCGCCACCGCCGCGCCGGCGAGCAGGCGCACACGGATGGCCTCGGCGTAGGGCTCGGTGAAGTCGACATGGGTGACCGGGTTGTCCGGGCCCTCGAAGAAGGTGCTCTTGCGGGCGTGGGTGTAGTCGATGACCTGGTCGGGCACGACCAGCGCGCCCGGTCCGCAGTCGCCGCGGATGCCGCCGACGGTGGCGACCGCCAGCACCTCGGTGGCGCCGACGTGATGCAGCGCCCAGAGGTTGGCCCGGTAGTTGATCTGGTGCGGCGCGATGGTGTGACCGTAGCCGTGACGCGCGAGGAAGACCACGGCGACGCCGTCGATCGTGCCGAATGACAGCGCGCAGGACGGGTCGCCGAAGGGCGTACGGACCACCTCGCGACGTTCGAGCTTCAGGTCGGCGAGCTTGGCGAGCCCGCTGCCGCCGATGATGGCATGCATGCGTGGGGGACTCCGCGGCCCGCGTCGGGGCCGCCGTCTGGACGAGGACCCGGCGCGGTGCGCGCCGGGCGTCTGACGGTCAGAGGGTCCGGCGACGCTCGAGGAAGGCGGCGAAGTCCGCACCGACCTCGGGATGCCGCAGGGCCAGCTCGACCGTGGCCTGAAGATACCCGATCTTCGAGCCGCAATCGTAGCGCGTGCCCTCGAAGCGATAGGCTAGCACGGGCTCCTCGCTGATCAGCCGGGCCAGGGCGTCGGTGAGCTGGATCTCGCCGCCGGCGCCGGGCCGGAGGTTGGCGAGGTGATCGAAGACCAGCGGCGTGAGCACGTAGCGTCCGACCACAGCCAGCGTCGACGGGGCGACCTCGGGCTTGGGCTTCTCGACGATGCCGGTGACGCGGTCGGTACGCTCGCCCCAGGGCGAACTCGAGACGATGCCGTAGGAGGAGGTCTCCTCGCGGGACACTTCCTGGACGGCGAGCACGCTCGAATGGTGCTTCGAGTACTGCTCGACCATCTGCGCGAGCACCGGCGTGCCGCCTTCGGACGCCTGCATCAGGTCGTCGGCCAGCACGACCGCGAACGGCTCGTCGCCGACGACCGACCGGGCGCAGAGCACCGCATGGCCCAGGCCCAGCGGCTCGGCCTGCCGGATGTACACGCAGTTGATGCCCTTGGGCACCGCGTCCTTGACCGCCTCGAGCAGCGCGCTCTTGCCGCGGGCCGTCAGTTCGGCCTCGAGCTCGTAGGCCTTGTCGAAGTGGTCCTCGATGCTGCGCTTGCCGCGTCCGGTGATGAAGATCATCTCGGTGATCCCGGCCGCCGCGGCTTCCTCGACGGCGTACTGGATCAGCGGCTTGTCGACGACCGGCAGCATCTCCTTGGGAGATGCCTTGGTCGCCGGCAGGAACCGCGTGCCGAGCCCCGCGACGGGGAACACCGCCTTACGAATTTTCTTGGCCATCTCGTCCGATCATGAGAAGGAAGTGTTCGAGGTCCATCACCGGAATGCCCAGTTCAGTGGCCTTGGCAATTTTGCTGCCCGGGTTCTCACCCGACAGGACGAAGCTGGTGCGCTTCGAGACCGATCCGGTGGCGCTGCCCCCGTGCTGGCGGATCAGCGCCTCGGCTTCGTCCCGGGCCATGCCGGGCAACGTCCCCGTGACGACGATGATGCGACCGGACAGGACGCCGCCGGGGATCGGGGCCGACACGTGGCCGGTGCCGACCCCCTCGGAGGCGGCCGCGACGTTGCGTCGGCGCGCCGGCGGCTTCGGCTCGACGCCCGCCGCCCTGAGCCCGGCGATCACCTCGCGGTTGTGCGGTTCGGCGGCGAAGGCCTGGAATGCCCGCATGATCTCAGGGCCGACGCCCTCGAGCGGTACCGGCAGCAACGGCTCGGCCTTGGGTCTCGCCCGGGCGTTGTGCTTCTGTGCGGCCGCCTTGGCCTCGATGAGCGCGGTCCAGTCGGCGTCGAGCGTCTCGTCGAGGCCACCGAACTCGGCGGCCAGGATCCGGGCGACTTCCTCGCCGACGTGACGGATGCCGAGAGCGAAGAGGAAGCGCTCCAGCGCGACCTCGCGCGAGGCCGCGATCGCCGCGGCGAGGTTGGCGGCCGAGCGCTCCCCCATTCGATCGAGGCCGGACAGCGTGGCCGCGTCGAGCCGGTACAGGTCGGCCGGGGTCTGCACCAGGTCGCGATCGACCAATTGCTCGACGATCTTGTCGCCCAGCCCGTCGATGTCCATCGCCCGGCGCTGCGCGAAATGCAGCAAGGCCTGCTTGCGCTGGGCCTTGCAGTACAGGCCGCCGACACAGCGCCAGGCCACCTCCCCTTCCTCGCGCATCGCGGCCGATCCGCAGACCGGGCAGCGGGCTGGCATGGCGAAGCGCCGGGCGTCGGGCGGCCGCTGCTCGGGGACGGAGCGGACCACCTCCGGGATCACGTCGCCGGCGCGGCGCACGATGACCATGTCCCCGATCATCAGATCCTTGCGCGCCAGCTCGTCCTCGTTGTGCAGGGTAGCGTTGGTGACGGTCACGCCGCCCACGAACACCGGCCGCAGCCGAGCGACCGGGGTCAGCACACCGGTGCGGCCGACCTGGACATCGATGTCGAGGAGCTCGGTCAGCGCTTCCTCCGCCGGGAACTTGTGGGCGAGCGCGAAGCGGGGGGCCCGGGCGACGAAGCCGATGGCCTCGTGCCAGTCGCGCTGGTCGACCTTGTAGACGACGCCGTCGATGTCGTAGGGCAGCGTGGCTCGCCGCTCGCCGATGTCGCGATAGAAGGCGAGCAGACCCTCGACGTCGGGTACGGTGCACCGGTGCTGACCGACCGGCAGGCCGAGCTCGCCGAACCAGTCGAGGAGCGCCGCGTGAGAGTCGGGCACCGCAGCGTCGCCGGATACCTCGCCCAGACCGTAGGCGAAGAAGCGCAGCGGCCGCTGGGCGGTCAGCGCCGGGTCGAGCTGGCGCAGGCTGCCTGCCGCGGCGTTGCGCGGGTTCACGAAGGGCTTGTCGCCGCGGGCACGCTGCGCGTCGTTCATCCGCTCGAAGTCGCGCCGGAACATGAGCACCTCGCCCCGGACCTCGAGGCGACGCGGCACCGGGCCGCCGAGGCGCAGCGGGATCGCGCGGACGGTGCGCAGGTTGGCCGTGACATCCTCGCCGACGGCGCCGTCGCCCCGCGTGGCCCCCTGCACGAAGCGTCCGTCCTCGTAGCGAAGGCTGATCGCCAGGCCGTCGAACTTCAGCTCGGCGCAATAGCGCAGCCCCGCGGCATCGAGGTCGGCGGCGGCGGCGGCCTCGCGCACGCGCCGGTCGAAGCCGCGGACGTCGTCGTCGGTGAACGCGTTCTGCAGCGACAGCATCGGCAGCGCATGCTGCACCTGGCCGAAGCCGGACGCGACGGCGCCGCCGACGCGCCGGCTCGGGGACTCGGGCGACGCGCATTCGGGATGCGCCGCCTCGAGCTGCTGCAGGGCGAGGAACAGCCGGTCGTACTCCGCATCGGGCACCGTCGGCGCATCGAGCACGTAGTACGCGTGGTTGTGGCGCTCGAGTTCGGCTCGAAGCCGCTCGATCCGGGCCTGGGGTGACGCCTCGTCCACGTCCGGCGGCACGGCGGCAGCCCTCAGTTGAAGACCCGGAGCGCCGCGGGCGAGCCGGCGTCGAGCCCTGCGTCCTGCAGCGACAGGTAGCGCATCGCGAGCTGGCGGTCGACGCCGGCCGCGGCGGTATCGGTCATCGGCTGGCCGGCGTCGTCGACGACGCGGCCGCCGGTGCGTTCGGCGCACAGGTGGGCGGCCTGGACCATCCGGGCCCAGGGTTCGGCCGCCTGAGGCGCGCGGGGGACGTCGAGCAGCAGCGTCAGCTGTTCGGCGCGCTCGCCGAGCGCCAGCGAGAAGAGTGCCTCGCCCTCGTCGCCGATCGCGGTGAAGCGGTTGTTGCCGCGCTCCTGCAGCCCCAGGCCCGCGGCCAGCGCAGCAAGTTCGCCGGGCGACAGCGCGGTCGGCGTCTCGACGTTCAAGCCGAGCACCGCGTCGAACTGCGCGCAGGCCTCGTCGAGCTGGCGGGCATGCTCGAGCACCGGCGCCATGTCGGGAACGATGGCCCCGCCCGCGCCGATCGCACGGCCCAGCGCCTGCATCGCCGTGCCGAACTCCGAGAACTCCATCGCGTTGAGCGGACCGTGCCGGTTGGCGAGCAGGACGCCGGCACGGACCCTGCGTACCGCGCCGAGCGAGGCATGCGGCACGGTCCAGCGACCGTCGCCGCCATCGGCCTCGACGGCGATCGGCTTGGAGCCGGCGCGCCGCAGCGTCGAGGCCGCAGCGAGCAGGCGCTCGGCCGCCACCGGCGCACCGAGCCCGAAGGCGACGATGCAGTCGAGCCGCGGATCGAGGACCGGACCGTTCGCGGTGTCGGACGCCGGCGGCTCCGGGGGCGCGAGGTCCTCGCGCCAGGAGGGTTCGTCGTCCTCGCCCGTCCCGGCCCGAGCCGCCGGCCGCTCGGAGCGTTCCGCCGGGCCAGGCCGGTCCTCGCCGAACGACATGCTGTCACGCCGGTCGCCCGGCGATCCGCCCGCCTCGGGTCCGGCCTCGGCCGCCGGTCTGAAGGTCGGCTCGACCCGATCGCCCGGCCGGCCGGCCGACAGGCCGGCCCGATGATCGGCACCGACGCTCGGCTCGCCTCGCGGCCCGCCACCGGCACCCGGCTCGGAGGGCGGCGGCGACGCCGGGGCCGCCGCCGGTCTGCCCGAGCCGGACAGCTTGTCGCGCCAGGCGTCGCGCAGCCGTGACTGGCGGCCCTGCAGCAGGTTGAACGCCAGCACCACGCCCAGCGCGATGAGGAACAGCCCGATCAGGCTCGCCCAGAGGGTGTCCATCACGCCGCCTCCGCGAAGCCGGCCGCCGCCTGCAGGTCGACCGCGACGATCCGCGACACGCCCCGTTCCTGCATGGTCACGCCGACCAACTGCTGGGCGAGCTCCATCGCGATCTTGTTGTGGGTGATGAACAGAAACTGGGTCTGGTCGGACATGCGCCTCACCATCGACACGTAGCGCTCGGTATTCGCGTCGTCGAGCGGCGCGTCGACCTCGTCGAGCAGGCAGAACGGCGCGGGATTGAGCTGGAACATCGCGAACACCAGCGCGATGGCGGTCAGGGCCTTCTCGCCGCCCGACAGCAGGTGGACCGACTGGTTGCGCTTGCCCGGAGGCTGGGCGACCACCGAGACGCCGGAGTCGAGGATCTCCTCGCCGGTCAGCACCAGCCGGGCCTCGCCCCCGCCGAACAGCTCCGGGAACAGGGTGCCGAAGTGCCCGTTGACGGTATCGAAGGTCTCCTGCAGCAGCGCGCGGGTCTCGCGGTCGATCTTGCGGATCGCGTCCTCGAGGGTGCCAATCGCCTCGTTCAGGTCGGCCGACTGGGCGGTGAGGAAGCCGAAGCGTTCGCTCGAGACGGCGAGTTCGTCGAGCGCCGCGAGGTTGACCGCGCCCAGGGCCGCGATCGCGTTGCCCAGGCGCGTGAGCTCCCCCTGCAGCCAGGTCGGTCTGGGCGCCTGCTCGAAGCGACCGCGCACCGCCGCCTCATCGACCTCGGCCTGTGCGAGCTGCTCGGCGAACTGCTCGGCCCCGATGCGGGCGGCCTGCTCCTTGAGCTGCAGGTCGGTCAGGCGCGCGCGCAGCGGCTCCTGCGCGCGCTCGTGGCCGAGGCGCGCCTCGTCGAGCTCGCGCATCGTGCCGGTCAGCGCATCGAGCCGCGCCCGGACCTCGGCCAGCGCCTGCTCGGCGCGGATCCGGGCATCGAGCGCGTCCTGCAGCCCGGCGCGGGCCGCGGCATCCGAGAGCTCGGCGAGGCGCGGCTGCAGGCTCTCGGTCTCGGACAGCCCCTGCTCGATGCTGCGCCGTGCCTGCTCGATCTGCTCGCGCAGCGACTGCCGGCGCGCCTCGATCTCCCGGACCGAGAACGCGGCCTCGCGCTCCTCGCGTTCGATGCTGCGCAGGCCCTCGCGGGCCTCGCCGAGCGCGGCCTCGGCGTCCTCCCAGCCGACGCGCCTGGCTTCCACGGCTTCCTGCAGGTCGGCGAGCTCGAGGTCGAGCGTCTCGAAGCGCGCCCCTTCCTCGGCGATCGCGGCCTCGCGCTCGGCGAGCTGCGCGGCGAGCTCGGCGAGCTCGGACTCGAGGCGGGTCCGGTCGGCGCTCGCGCGCTGGACCTGCTGCGCGCAGCGCTCGGTGTCCAGGCGCAGGCTGGCCGCGCGACGGACCGCCTGCTGCAGCGCATCGCGGTCTGAGGAGAGCCGACCGCGCGCCTCGGACGCGGCGGCCTCGCTGCGCGCTGCGGCGGCGCGGGCGTCATCGGCGATCAGCTCGAAGGCACGGTGCTCGCGGGTCAGGTTGTCCAGCTCCTGCTGACGGGCCAGCACCCCGTCCTGCTCTGAGTCGAGCGCATAGAGCTGCACCCCGAAGCGGCCGATCGCATGGCCCGATCGCAGCACGAACTGCCCGCCGGCAGGAAGCCGGCCGCGCTCGGCGACGGCCTGCTGCGCCGTCTCGCCGCAGAAGCTCCCGTGCAGCCACTCGTCGAGCAGCGCCCGGATCTGCGGGTCCGTCGTATGGACCTGCACGGCAAGCGGGCTCAGCCCCGGGGGCGCGGGTGCGCCGCCCGTGACGGGCGCGTCCGCGCCCGCGTAGAAGCCGACCTTCGCGGGCGGCTGCTCGCCGAGCAATCCGGACAGCGCGTCCAGCCGCGCGACCTCGAGGGCCTGCACGCGCTCGCGCAGCACCGACTCGATCGCGGTCTCCCAGCCGGGCTCGATCCGCAGCCGCTGCCAGAGCCGCTTCATGCCCTCCAGGCCGTGCTTCTGCAGCCAGGGGGCCGTCTTGCCGGAGGTCCGCACCCGCTCCTGGATCTGACGCAGCGCGGCCATCCGGGCATCGACCTGGGACACCTTGGCCAGCGCCTCGCGCAGGGCGTCCTGCGCCGGACCGCGGCGGCCGTCGAGCTCGCTCCAGCGGGCCTCGCCCTCGGCGACCCGCTCACCGGCGGCCTCCTCGAGGGCTTCGGCCTCGGCGAGCTGCCCGCGCAGCGCGTCGAGCTGTCCCTGCGGTGCCTCGCCGAGCCGCTCGAGCGCGTCGAGCAGCCGTGCGTGCCGGTCCTCGAGCCCGCGCATCGCCTCCTCCAGACCGTGCTGGCGCGTGGCCGCGACCTGGATCGCCTGCGAGGTCTGCGCTGCCCGCGTCCGCGCGGCGTCGAGCTCGGTGCGGGCATCGCGCAGCGCGTCCTCGAGGGCCGGCAGCTCGGCGTTCGCATCATCCAGCCGCTGGGCGAGCACCGCCTGGCGCTCCTCGGCCGCGGCGAGCTCCTCGTCGCTGCGGGCCAGGGATTCGCCGGCCTGCGCGTCGCGGGCCCGGGCCGCATCGATCTGGGCCTGCAGCCCCGCGAGCCGCTCGCGCAGCTGGGCCTGCGAATCGGCGACGAAACGGATCTGGTTCTCCAGCCGCGTGACCTCGCCGTTGGCCTCGTAGTAGGCGCCCTGCGCCGCGTGGACGGCGTCGCTCGCCTCGTAGTGGGCGGCTCGGGTCTCCTCGAGGCGCGCCTCGACCGCGCGCTGCTGCGCAAGCTGCGACTCGATCTCGTTGGTGACCTGCCCGAGCTGCTGCGCGACCTTGGACTGGTCGGCGGCGGCCTCGTCGCGCCGCACGATCCACAGCATCCGCTGCTTGAGCTCGCGATCGGCCTCGAGGTCGCGGTACGCCTGGGCGACCTCGGCCTGGCGCTCGAGCTTCTCGATCTGGGCGCCGAGTTCGCGGACGATGTCCTCGACCCGGGTCAGGTTCTCGCGCGTGTCGGACAGCCGGTTCTCGGTCTCGCGCCGTCGGTCCTTGTACTTGGAGACGCCGGCCGCCTCCTCGAGGAAGACCCGCAGGTCCTCGGGCTTGGCCTCGATGATCCGCGAGACCGTGCCCTGGCCGATGATCGCGTAGGCACGGGGGCCCAGGCCCGTGCCGAGGAACATGTCGTGGACATCCTTGCGGCGCACGATCTGGTTGTTGATCAGGTAGTTCGACTGGCCGTCGCGGGTCAGCATGCGCTTGACCGAGATCTCGGCGTAGCCCGCCCACGCGCCGCCCAGCCGGGAGGAGGCGTTGTCGAAGATCAGCTCGACGCTCGCGCGCACCGAGGGCTTGCGGTCGGAGGATCCGTTGAAGATCACGTCCTGCATCGACTCGCCGCGCAGCTCGGACGCGCGGGACTCGCCCAGCACCCAGCGCACCGCGTCCATGATGTTCGACTTGCCGCAGCCGTTCGGCCCGACGACGCCGACGAGCTGGCTCGGCACCTCGAACGCGGTCGGATCGACGAATGACTTGAAGCCGGCGAGCTTGAGCTGTTTCAGACGCACGGGGCAATGCTCTGTCAGCCCCGCGCGGGCGGGGGCGATCGGATCGTCGGAGACGGTAATGGACGCGCGCGAAAGCAGCGACGTCCACGGCTGGCGACCCCTCGTCGGGCCACGCCTATAATAGCACCGCAGCTTCGGCGCCCCGGCCGCACCGCCCCCTTCCGGGGCGGTCCCCGTGGGTGCCGGACCGTCCTGAACGCGGCCCGAACGGGCCCTTTTTTTCGGCCCCGTCGAGTGCCGCCCCGCGCGGTGCGGGCGCGGCCGGACGCGGAGATCCCGATGCCCAGCGCACCGTCCACCCAGCTCGACACCTTCCCGAATCCCGCCCCCGGCCGAGACTACCTGGTGCACATCGAGGTCCCCGAGTTCACCTGCCTGTGCCCGCTGACCGGCCAGCCCGACTTCGCGACCCTGATCATCGACTACGTGCCCGAGCGCAAGAATCTCGAGCTCAAGGCGCTCAAGCTCTACATGTGGTCGTTCCGGGACCAGGGCGCCTTCCACGAAGCGGTGACCAACCGCATCCTCGACGAGATGGTGGCCGCGACCCGGCCGCGCTTCATGCGCCTGACAGCACGCTGGTACGTCCGCGGCGGCATCTTCACGACCGTGGTCGCCGAACACCGCAAGCGTGGCTGGAAGCCCGAGCCGCGGGTTGAACTCGGTTCGTTCCCGGCCGAAGCGAGCACTCGGGGCTAATCAGAAGGCCAATAAAGTTACTTTGAATCAACGGTTTGTGGGCAACTCTTGAACCGACTTCTGAATAATCTCCAGCCCTATCCGTTCGAGCGGCTGAGGGCGTTGCTGCGTGGCGTCGAGCCGCCGGCGGCGCTGTTCCCGATCGCGATGTCGATCGGCGAGCCCCGGCATCGTGCGCCGGCCTGCGTGCGCGACGCGATGGTCGCGGCCCTCGACGGGCTGTCCTCGTATCCGCCGACCGCGGGCGGCGAAGCGCTTCGGCGCACGATCGCCGGCTGGCTGGAGCGACGCTTCGGCCTGCCGCGGATCGATCCTGCGACCCAGGTGCTGCCGGTCAACGGCTCGAAGGAGGCACTCTTCGCCATCGCGCAGCTGGTGGTCGACCTCGACCCCGGCGCGGTGCGCCCGGTCGTGCTGCTGCCGAATCCCTGCTATCAGGTCTATGAAGGCGCGGCGCTGCTCGCCGGCGCCGAGGCGGTCTACGTCGATCCCGTCCCGGGCGGGGGCCTCGCGCCGGACTGGGCGTCGGTGCCGCCTGACACCTGGGCGCGGGTGCAGCTCGTCTACGTCTGCTCGCCGGGCAATCCGACCGGCGCGGTCACCCCCCGGGCCGAGTGGGCGCGACTCTTCGAGCTGTCCGAGCGTCACGGATTCGTGATCGCCGCCGACGAGTGCTACTCGGAGATCTATCCGGACGAGGCCGCGCCGCCCGAGGGCGCGCTGCAGGCGGCTCACGCCCTCGGATACGCCGGCTTCCCCCGGCTGCTGGTCTTCTCCAGCCTGTCGAAGCGCTCGAGCGTGCCCGGCCTGCGCTCCGGATTCGTCGCAGGCGACGCCGCGCTCATCGCGCGCTTCCTGCTCCTGCGCTCGTACAACGGCGGCGCGATGAGCGCCACGGTGCAGGCCGCCTCGCTCGCGGCCTGGGCAGACGAGGCTCACGTCGTCGAGAACCGGCGCCTCTACCGCGCGAAATTCGACGCCGTGCTGCCCCGGCTGGACGGTCCGCTGAGCGTGTCCGCGCCCGAAGGCGGCTTCTTCCTGTGGGCGGGCGTCCCCGGCGGCGACGATGCCGCGTTCGCCCGCGACCTGTACGGCCAATATAATGTGCTGGTGCTCCCGGGCAGCTATCTCGCCCGTGGCGTCCCCGGCCGCAATCCCGGAGCCGGCTTCGTACGCCTCGCCCTCGTCGACGGAATCGACGCATGCGTCGAGGCGGCCGAGCGCATCCGGACCTTCGCCACCCGAACCGCAGCGTGACCCGACGATGACCGCCCTCCAGAGCACGATCGAACAGGCCTGGGACCAGCGTACCGAGCTGTCCCCCGCCTCCGCGCCCAAGCCCGTCCGCGAGGCCGTCGGCCACGTGATCGGCGAGCTCAACACCGGACGGCTGCGGGTCGCCGAGAAGGTCGACGGCGCCTGGACGGTCCACCAGTGGATCAAGAAGGCCGTGCTGCTGTCCTTCCGACTCGAGGACAACGCGCCGATGCCGGCCGGCGCCCTTCAGTTCTATGACAAGGTCCCGACCAAGTTCGAGGGCTGGAGCGCCCAGGACTTCGCCGCGGGCGGCTTTCGCGTCGTCCCGCCGGCGGTCGCCCGCCGCGGCAGCTTCATCGGCCGCAACGTCGTCCTGATGCCTTCGTACGTCAACATCGGGGCCTACGTCGACGAGGGCACGATGGTCGACACCTGGGCCACTGTCGGCTCCTGTGCGCAAATCGGCAAGAACGTCCACCTGTCCGGCGGCGTCGGCATCGGCGGCGTGCTCGAGCCCCTGCAGGCGAATCCGACGATCATCGAGGACAACTGCTTCATCGGGGCGCGCTCGGAGGTGGTCGAGGGCGTGATCGTCGAGGAGAATTCGGTGCTGTCGATGGGCGTCTACATCGGCCAGAGCACCAAGATCTACGACCGCGCGACCGGCACCGTCACCTATGGCCGCGTGCCGGCCGGTTCGGTCGTCGTCTCCGGCTCGCTGCCGTCGGCCGACGGCAAGTACAGCCTGTACTGCGCGGTCATCGTGAAGCGGGTCGATGCGCAGACCCGCGCGAAGACCGGCATCAACGAGCTGCTCCGCGGCGACTGAGCGACGCGCACCCCTCACCGGAAGAGGCGACGACGAATGGCGATGGAACGTCTGCTGGCCCTGATGGCCGAAAAGAAGGCGTCAGACCTGTTCATCGCGGCCGGGACGGCGGTGCAGATCAAGATCAACGGCACCACGGTGCCGATCAACCAGCAGCGACTCGAGCCGGCCGCGGTCGACGCGCTGCTGCGCGAGGTCCTGACCGACAAGCAGTGGGCGACGTTCGAACACGAGAACGAGCTCAACCTGGGCTACGGGCTGCGCAACGTCGGCAGCTTCCGCTTCTCGCTGTTCCGCCAGCGCGGCACGACCGCGGCGGTGGTGCGCTACATCCCGGGCGACGTCCCTCAGTTCGAATCGCTGCACCTGCCGCCGATCCTCTCCGAGCTGATCATGGAGAAGCGCGGCCTGCTGCTGGTCGTCGGCTCGACGGGCTCGGGCAAGACGACGACGCTGGCTTCGGTGCTCGACTACCGCAACCAGCACCGCAGCGGCCACATCCTGACGATCGAGGATCCGATCGAGTACACCTTCCGGCACAAGCGCTCGGTGGTGAACCAGCGCCAGATCGGCACGGATGCGGTCTCCTATGACGTCGCCCTGCGCAACGCGCTGCGCCAGGCACCCGACTGCCTGATGATCGGCGAGATCCGCGATGTCGAGACGATGAGCGCCGCGATCGCCTACGCGCAGTCGGGGCACCTGGTGCTCTCGACCCTGCATGCCAACAACGCGTCGCACGCACTCAACCGGATCGTCAGCTTCTATATGCCGGAGAACCGCCGGGTACTGCTGTCGGACCTGGCGGCCACGCTCAAGGCCGTGGTCTCGCAGCGGCTGATCCGCTCGAACGCCGGTGGCCGCGTGCCTGCGGTCGAGATCCTGCTGAACACCACCTTCATCTCCGAGCTGATCGAGCAGGGTCGCCTCTCCGAGGTCAAGGAGGCGATGGAGAAGAGCCTGGCGCCCGGCTCGCAGACCTTCGAGCGCGCGCTGGTCGAGCTGGTCCGCAGCAAGCGCGTCGGCAAGGACGACGCGCTCGCGCAGTCCGACTCGCCGACCAACCTGCTCTGGATGCTCGAGAACACCGAGGACGCCGCCACGCCCCGTGCGTCGCCGCTGCCCACGGACGTCGAGCGCAACGCGCCGGACGAGAAGAAGCCGGCCGAAGGCCCGACCTTCTCCGAGTTCATGCTGAACATCTGATGGGCGACGGTGTGATCGTCTACGGCATCGACAGCTGCGATCAGGTCCGCAAGGCCCGCTCGTGGCTGCGCGCCCAGGGCGTGAGCTTCCGGTTCCACGACTTCCGTGCCGACGGGCTCGATGCGGCGCTGTTGGCGCGATGGATGGGTCACCTGCCCTGGGATGCGCTGCTGAACAAGCGCGGACTGAGCTGGCGCCAGCTCGACGCGACCCGGCGTGCGTCGGTCGTCGACCAGTCCAGCGCCTCCGAACTGATGCTCGCGAACCCGACGCTGATCAAGCGCCCGGTCCTCGAGGCCGGCGATCGCATCGTCGTCGGCTTTTCGGAGCCGATCTACCGCAACCTCTTCACCGACCCGGCGACCCCCGCGGCCTAGGGGCGTGCCGGCCGGCCCGCGCCGCGGTCCGCTACCGGCCGTGCACGGTGATCCCGCGGCACGCACCGAGCCAACCCACTCCAGCCACCGCGCCGCCTCCGGCCTGCAGCCCGCCCCCCCCATGCCGACCCTGTCCCCCTGCCCCGTCCGAGCGCTGCTCGAAGACCTGATCCGCCGCCGCTCGGTCACGCCGGCCGACGCCGGCTGCCAGCAGGCGATCGCTGCGCGCCTCACGCCGCTCGGGTTCGCGCTCGAGCCGATGCGCTTCGGGGAAGTGGACAACCTGTGGGCCGTGCGTCGCGGCACGGCACCCGGCCCCACGCTGGTGTTCGCAGGTCATACCGACGTCGTGCCGGCCGGTCCGCGCCAGTGGTGGCATGCCGATCCCTTCGAGCCGACCGAGCGCGAGGGCGCGCTGTACGGCCGCGGCGCCGCCGACATGAAGGCCTCGATCGCCGGCATCGTCGTCGCGATCGAGGAGTTCGTCGCGGCCCGGCCCGCGCACTCGGGCGCGATCGCGGTGCTGCTGACCTCCGACGAGGAAGGCCCGGCGATCGACGGCACGACCCGCGTGGTCGAGACGCTGCGCGCCCGCGGCGAGTGCTTCGACTACTGCATCGTCGGCGAGCCGACCTCGGTCAAGGTGCTGGGCGACATGGTCAAGAACGGCCGCCGGGGCTCGATGTCCGGGCGCCTCACAGTCCGGGGCGTCCAGGGCCATGTCGCCTACCCGCACCTGGCGCGCAACCCGATCCACGTGTTCGCGCCGGCGCTGGCTGCGCTGGCGGCCGAGCGCTGGGACGACGGCAACGACTACTTCCCGCCGACCACCTGGCAGGTCTCCAACTTCAACGCCGGCACCGGCGCGGGCAACGTGATCCCGGGCGAGGCGCTCGTCGACTTCAACTTCCGCTTCTCGACCGCGAGCACGGTCGAGGGCCTGAAGGCGCGCGTGCACGCGATCCTCGAGGCGCACGGCGTCGAGCACACGCTCGACTGGACGGTGTCGGGCCTGCCGTTCCTCACGCCACGCGGCGCGCTGTCCGAGGCGCTGGCCACCTCGATCCGCGCCGAGATGGGGATCGAGACCGAGCTCTCGACCACTGGCGGCACCTCGGACGGCCGCTTCATCGCCTCGATCTGCCGCGAGGTGATCGAGTTCGGTCCGCCGAACGCCACGATCCACAAGAGCAACGAGAACATCGACCTCGCCTGGCTGCAGCCGATGAAGAACGTCTACCGCCGCACGCTCGAGGGCCTGCTGCCGTGAGTACCGTCCGCTTCGAGCGTCCCGCGCCGAGCCCGGCCGAGGCCCGCGTCGCGCTGCACACCGTGCGCGACCTGCTGCGCTGGTCGGTGACCCGCATGCAGGCCGCGGGCATCGCCTTCGGCCACGGCACCGCGGATGCCTGGGACGAGGCCGCCTGGCTGATCCTGTGGTCGCTGCGCCTGCCGCTCGAGCGGCTCGAGCCGGTGCTCGACGCGCGGCTCGCGCCGGGCGAGCTCGCCGCGGCGATCGCGCTCGTCGAGCGTCGCTGCACCGAACGCCTGCCCGCGGCCTACCTGACCGGCGAGGCGTGGCTGCGCGGCGTGCGCTTCCTGTCGGACCCGCGTGCACTGGTTCCCCGCTCGCCGATCGCCGAGATCCTCGACACCGACGCGCTCGCGCCCTGGCTCGAGGCGGGCGACGGCGTGGGCCAGGTCATGGACCTGTGCACCGGCGGCGGCAGCCTCGCGATCCTCGCCGCACGCCGCTTCGAGGGCGCCGCGGTGCTCGGCACCGACCTGTCGGCCGACGCGCTCGCCCTGGCGGCCGACAACGTCGCGCTGCATGGCGTCGGCGACCGGGTCGCGCTGCGCCAGGGCGACCTGTGGGCCGGGGCGTCCGGCGAGCGCTTCGACCTCGTCGTCTGCAACCCGCCGTACGTGAACGCGGATTCGATGGCCGTGCTGCCCGCCGAATACCTCGCCGAGCCGCAGGGTGCGCTCGGCGGCGGCGCCGACGGCATGGACCTGGTGCGCCGCATCGTCGGCGGTGCCCGCGGCCACCTCGCGCCACGCGGCCTGCTGGTGATCGAGATCGGACACGAGGCCCCGTACTTCGAGGCGGCCTTCCCGGACCTCGAGTACACCTGGCTGCCCACCGAGGGCGGCGACGACCGGATCGTGCTGATGGAGCGCGACGCGCTGCCGTGATCCGCATCCGGGGCCTGACGCTGGGGCGCGGCCCCCGCACCCTGCTCGACTCGGCCGACGCGATGATCGCGCCCGGCGAGCGCATCGCGCTGATCGGCGACAACGGGAGCGGCAAGTCGACGCTGCTCGCGGCGATCGCGGGTGACCTGTCGCCCGACGCCGGCGACATCGACCTGCCGCCGCTGCGGATCGCCCGCCTGGCGCAGTCGATGCCCCGCAGCCCCCTGCCCGCCTGGCGTTTCGTGCTCGAGGCCGACGCGGCCCTGGTGCACGCGCAGGCCACACTCGCTGCGGCCGAGTCCGCGGGTGACGGTCATGCGATCGCGCAGGCGCACGACGACTTCCTCGCCTGCGACGGCCCGTCTGCCGAAGCGCGCGCGCGCGAGCTGCTGCACGGCCTGGGCTTCGATGCCGCCGAGCAGGAGCGCCCGGTCGATGCGTTCAGCGGCGGCTGGAAGATGCGGCTGAACCTGGCGCGTGCGCTGATGGCGCCCTCGGACCTGCTGCTGCTCGACGAGCCGACCAACCACCTCGACCTCGATGCGGTGCTCTGGCTCGAGCGGCGGCTGATGCGGCTCGCCGCGACGATCTTGCTCGTCTCGCACGATCGCGACTTCCTCGACCGGGTGGCGCAGGCCACGCTGCAGATCGACGACCGCAAGCTCGTGCGCTACGCGGGCGGCTATTCCGCGTGCGAGCAGGCGCGTGCCGAGCGGGCCGCGCAGCGTCAGCGATCGATCGCCGCCCAGCAGGCGAAGATCGCCCACCTGCATGCCTTCGTCGAGCGCTTCCGCGCCAAGGCGACGAAGGCGAAGCAGGCCCAGAGCCGCCTCAAGGCGCTCGAGCGCATCGAGGTGCTCGCGCCGCTGCGCGCCACCCGCGGCATCGACTTCGACTTCGCGCCGGTCGGCGACTGTCCCGACCCGCTGGTGCGCATGGAGGAGGTCGCCGTCGGCTACTCGGCCGACGACGGCACGCCCCACGCGGTGTTGCACGACGTGTCGATGACCGTTGGTCGCGGCAGCCGGTTCGGCGTGCTCGGGCGCAACGGGGCCGGCAAGACCACGCTGATCCGCACGGCCGTGGGCGAGCTCCCCCCGCTCGGCGGCACGCTGCAGCGTTCGCGCACGGTGCGCGTCGGCTACTTCGCGCAGCAGCAGGTGGACGCGCTGCGCGGCGGCGAGTCCGCCCTCGTGCACATGCAGCGGCTCGCTCCCCAGGAGCGCGAGCAGTCGCTGCGCGACTGGCTCGGTCGCTTCGCGTTCCGCGGCGAGGACGCCACCCGCCCGGTCGGGCCGATGTCGGGCGGCGAGCGGGCCCGGCTCGCGCTGGCGATGCTCGTCTGGGCCCGGCCGCAGCTCCTGGTGCTCGACGAGCCGACCAACCACCTCGACGCGGCCACCCGGGACGCGCTCGCCGACGCGCTCGCCGAGTTCGACGGCGCGCTGCTGCTGGTGTCGCACGACCGGTACCTGCTGCGCGCGACCGTCGACACCTTCCTGCGGGTCGCGGACGGCAGCGCGGAGCCCTTCGATGGAGACCTCGAGGACTACGCGCAGTGGCTGATGCAGAAACCCGCCGATGCGGGCGCGGCAGGCGGCAGTTCGGGCGACGCCGGTGCCGTCGTGTCGCGGCGCGACGAGCGCCGCGTGGCCGCCGAACAGCGTGCGCAACGCGCCGCCCTGAAGAAGCCCCTGCAGAAGCGGCTCGCCGAGGTCGAACGCGAGCTCGCGCGCATCGAGGCCCGGATCGCCGAGATCGACACCCGGCTGGCCGCGGCCGACAGCTACCGGGACGCCGCCGCCGCGGCCGAGCTCGGCCGCGAGCGCAGCGCGCTGCAGCGCGACCGCGATGCCGCCGAGGAACGCTGGCTCGAGCTGGGCGCCGCGCTCGAGGCGCTTGACGCCGAGGGCTGAGCCCGGCGGCGATCAGGCCTGCGAGGCGTCCCCGAGCGCGCCCTTCAGGTCGCGCCTCAGCACCACCGGCTTGCCGCCATACGCCCGCTTGCACAGCCAGTGCGCGAGCGCGGAATCGAGCCAGTCGGCATGGCGGGGGAACCAGTCGGCGAGCGCGTCGGCGAGCCGGCGCACCTGGGCGAGCTCGCCCCGGGCAACCATCTCGCGCACCTCCACGACCGAGCGCAGCACCGCCGCATGCTCGTCCATGTGGCAGTCCCGCGGCGGGAAGCCGGTCTCGAGCATCCAGCGATCCTCCTCCTCGAAGTGCCGCCGCGCATGGGCCTCGAAGTCGGCGAGCAGCTCGGCGAGCCCCGCCTCCGGCGCGGTCTGCATCGCCTGCACGAGCGCGACGAACTCGCGATGCGTCGCGTCCATCGGCTCGTGGCCGAGGACGAACGCGTCCGACCAGCCGAGGGCGGGCTCCGGCGCGCGCGCGGGCGAGGCGTCGCTCATCGCCGCATCACTTCTTCGCGGCCATCGCCGCGCGCAGCTCGAGGTTCGCCTTGCGGTCGGCGTTGACCTTCTGCACGCTCGCGCGCTCGCCCATCTGCCTGACGTAGTCGCGTGCCGGCGTCGCGGCCAGCACGTCGGCGCCGAGCACCGCCTTGGTGGCGCCGGAGATCAGCGGCAGGTTCACGATCGCCGAGCAGTCGGCCATCGTGAAGGTGTCGCCGGCGACGAAGGGCGAGAACTTCGCGAGCCTCGAGAAGGCCGCGACGTTGCGCTCGAGCTCCTTGCGGGTGGCATCGATCACCGACTGCTCGACCGTGCCGCCGAAGAACGCCTGCGGATACAGCCGGCGTGCGACCAGCTCCAGGTGCAGCTCCATGAAGGTCACCAGCTCGCGGACCTTGGCGCGCGCGTACGGATCGGCCGGCAGCAGCGGCGTGGTGCCCGGATTCGCGTCCTCGATGTACTCCAGCAGCACCTGCGACTCGCACAGCGAACCCTCGGGCACGCGCATGAACGGCACCTTGCCGAGCGGACTGGCCGAGAGCGTGGCCTCGTCCTTGGTGGCCCAGTTCAGCTCCTCCTCGAAGGGCACGCCCTTCTCGATCAGCGCGATCTTGACCTTGTTGTAGTAGTTGCTGACGGCGAATCCGGCCAGGGTGATCATCGACGGGGTCTCCTCGGGGGCTGTGTTCCATCACGACGGGCGGCGCCCGTTCCGCTCGCCGATGGTACCAAGCGGCCGCGACCGTCCCGGCCGCTACACTGCGCGCCGTGGAACTCGCCGGACCGGTGCTGGACGTGGTGCTCCCGGTCTACGGCCTGATCGCCGCGGGCTGGGCGGCCCATCGTGCCCGGCTGATCGCCGACGAGGACGTCCGACGGTTCACCGACTTCACGTTTCGGGTGTTCGTCCCGGCGCAGCTCTTCCTGGCGATGGCCCGCACCGACTTCGGTACGCTGCAGGCCGGCGTGCCGACCGCCTATTTCAGTGCCGCACTCGCGATCTTCGCGACCGTTGTGCTGGTGCGAAGGCGGTCCGTGCCGCCGGTGCGCGCCGCGGTCGAGGGACTGGCCGCCTCGTTCTCGAACACCGTGATGATCGGCATTCCGCTCGTCAAGCTCGGCTGGGGCGAGGCCGGGCTTGCCATGCTGCTGTCGATCGTCGCGCTGCACTCGCTGCTGCTGCTGACCACCGCGACCTTCGTCTTCGAGGTCGCGGCAGCCACGGGGGCACCGCTGGTGGCAGTGGGCCGCGCGCTGCGCACCTCGGTCCTGCATCCCGTCATCCTGCCGATCATCGCCGGCGCCGCCTGGAGCGCGTTCGGACCGCCGCTGCCGGGTGCCGCCCAGGCCACGCTCGGGCTGCTCGCGGCCGCGGCCTCGCCGCTGTGCCTGGTGCTGCTCGGCGCCTCGCTCGGGCGCGACGGGCTGCGCACCGGGCTGCGGCCCGCGCTCGCGATGAGCGCGCTCAAGCTGATCGCCTTCCCGCTGCTGGCCGCGGCGATCGGCCGCTTCGTGCTCGCGCTCGAGCCGCTCGCGCTGACCGTCGTGATCCTCACGGCGACGCTGCCGATCGGCGCCAACGTGTTCCTCTTCGCCCAGCGCTACCGCAGCGACACCAGCGCCATCGCGGCCGCGGTGGTCTGGTCGACGCTGCTGGCCGCGCCGATCCTGGCGGTCCTGCTGCCCCTCCTGCCGGTGCCCCCAAGGTAGAATCGAACGACATGAAGCCATTCGAAGCGTTCGTGGTCGGCGTCGTGGGGACCGGCGCGATGGGTCGCGGCATCGCCCAGCTGTTCGCGCAGTCGGGTCATGCCGTGCGACTGTTCGACGCCGCGCCCGGCGCGGCGAAGAACGCGTTCGACACGGTCGGCGACACCCTGCGCAAGCAGGTGGACAAGGGCAAGCTCGCGCCCGAGGCCTTCGAGGCGACGATGGCCCGCATGTTGCCGGTCGGCGCGCTCGCCGAACTCGCAGGCTGCGACCTGATCATCGAGGCCATCGTCGAGAACCTCGACGCCAAGAAGCGTCTGTTCCTGGAGCTGGAGACGGTCGCCGGCCCCGACGCCCTCCTCGTCACCAACACCTCCTCGCTGTCGGTCACTGCCATCGCCGCGGCCTGCGCGCAGCCCGCGCGCGTCGCCGGCTACCACTTCTTCAACCCCGTGCCGCTGATGAAGGTGGTCGAGGTGATCCGGGGCGCCCGCACCTCCGCGGTCACCGCGGAGGCGCTCGTCGCCCTGACACGGCGTACCGGGCATGCGCCGGTCGTCGCGCAGGACACGCCCGGATTCCTGATCAACCATGCCGGCCGCGGCTACGGGCCCGAGGCGCTGAGGGTGGTGGCCGAGGGCGTGGCCGACGTGCCCACTGTCGACCGCCTGATGCGCGAGCAGGTGGTCTTCAACGGCTCGGGCTTTCGGCTCGGGCCGTTCGAGCTGCTCGACCTCACCGGTCTGGATGTCTCGCATCCGGTGATGGAGTCGATCTACCGGCAGTTCTACGACGAGCCGCGCTTCCGGCCGTCGGCGCTCGCCGCGCAGCGGGTCGCAGGCGGCCTGCTCGGTCGCAAGACCGGCGAGGGTTTCTACCGCTACGAGAACGGCGCGGCGGTCGCGGTGCCCGAGGACGAGCCGCGCGCCGGCCCAGCACCCTTCTCCCGCGTCTGGGTCGGCCCCGGCCCGCGCGAGGCGGCACTGCGCGAGCTGGCCGTGGCGCTCGGCGCGAGCCTCGATGAAGCCGCTCAGCCCCGGGCCGACAGCCTGGTGCTGATCGCGCCCCTCGGGCTGGACGCCACCGCCGCGTGCACCGATGCAGGCCTGCCTGCCGAACGCACCGTCGCGATCGACACGCTGTTCCCGTTCGCCGCGAAGGCATGCAAGCGCCGCGTGCTGATGGCGACCCCGGCCACCGATCCGGCGCTCGCGCAGGCGGCGCGGCGGCTGTTCGCCGCAGACGGCGCGCGCGCGAGCCTGATCCGAGACTCCGCCGGCTTCGTTGCGCAGCGCGTGGTCGCGATGGTGGTGGCAGTGGCCTGCGAGATCGCGCAGCAGCGGATCGCGAGCCCCGCCGACATCGACCTCGCGGTGCGCCTGGGCCTGGGCTACCCGACCGGTCCGCTGTCGATGGGCGACGCGCTCGGCGCCGCCACCGTCGCGGCGGTGCTCGAGGGCATGCACGCCTGCACCGGCGATCCCCGTTACCGCCCGAGCCCCTGGATGCGCCGCCGCGCGCGCCTGGGCCTGTCGCTGCTGCACGCAGACTAGACCGGGCCCACGCCCGGCACGAACCGAACGAGATGGAGGGACGATGAGCGACCTGGCCGAACAGAACGTCGGCACCACCCCCGTGGCCGAACGCCACCGCTTCGACGTGGGCGCGCTCGACACCTGGATGCGCGCGAACGTCGAGGACTTCGCCGGACCGCTGACCGTCGAACAGTTCAAGGGCGGCCAGTCGAATCCCACCTTCCGCCTGAGCACGCCGTCACGCGCCTACGTGATGCGGGCCAAGCCCGGTCCGGTCGCGAAGCTGCTGCCCTCGGCCCATGCGGTCGAGCGCGAATACAAGGTCCTCGCCGCGCTGGCCGGCACCGACGTGCCGGTGGCCCGCGTCTACGGGCTGTGCGAGGACGAGTCGGTGATCGGCCGTGCGTTCTACATCATGGACTGCGTCGAGGGCCGCGTGCTCTGGGACCAGTCCCTGCCCGGCGTCTCGAACGCCGAGCGCGACGCGATCTACGACGAGATGAACCGCGTGATCGCGGCCCTGCACAAGGTCGATGTGGCCGCCGTCGGGCTCACCGACTTCGGCCGCCCGGGCAACTACTTCGCCCGCCAGATCAGCCGCTGGTCGAAGCAGTACGTGCTGTCCGAGACCGAGAAGATCCCGGAGATGGACCGGCTGATCGAGTGGCTGCCGCAGCACATCCCCGAGGGCGACGAGAGCGCCATCGTCCACGGCGACTACCGGCTCGACAACATGATGTTCGACCGCGAGCGCCCGCGCGTGCTCGCGGTGCTCGACTGGGAGCTCTCGACGATCGGTCATCCGCTCGCCGACTTCAGCTACCACTGCATGAGCTGGCATATCCCGCCCGGGCAGTTCCGCGGCATCGCCGGGCTCGACCTCGCCGCGCTCGGCATCCCGAGCGAGGCGGACTACATGCGCCGCTACTGCGCGCGGACCGGTCGCGAGCACATCGGCCACTGGGACTTCTACCTCGCCTACAACTGCTTCAGGCTGGCCGGCATCCTGCAGGGCATCGTCAAGCGCGCGCTCGACGGCACCGCCTCGAGCCCGCAGGCGCTCGAGCAGGGCAAGCGCGTGCGGCCGCTCGCCGAGATGGCCTGGGCGTTCGCGCAGCAGGTGCGCTGAAGCCCGCAGAATCAGCATCGAACCGATCGACGACCCAAGGAGGAGAGACGCAATGGATTTCGAGCACACCCCGAAGGTGAAGGAACTTCAGGCACGCCTGATCGACTTCATGAACCAGCACATCTACCCGAACGAGGAGGCGTACCACCACGAGGTGGACACGAACCGTCGCGCGGGCAACGCCTGGATCCCGACCAAGGTCATCGAAGACCTCAAGCCGATCGCCCGCAAGGCGGGCCTGTGGAACCTGTTCCTGCCGTTCTCGAAGCGGGTCCCCGAGGGCCTGACCAACCTCGAGTACGCGACGCTGTGCGAGATCATGGGCCGCGTGCACTGGGCCTCCGAGGTGTTCAACTGCTCGGCGCCGGACACCGGCAACATGGAGACCCTCGAGCGCTACGCGACCGAGGAAATCAAGCGCGAGTGGCTCGACCCGCTGCTGCGCGGCGAGATCCGCAGCGCCTTCCTGATGACCGAGCCGGCGGTCGCCTCGTCGGACGCGACCAACATCCAGCTCGCGATCCGCCGCGAGGGCGACACCTACGTGCTGAACGGCCGCAAGTGGTGGAGCTCCGGCCTGGGCGATCCGCGCTGCAAGGTGCTGATCGTGATGGGCAAGACCAATCCCGATGCGGGCCGCCACGAGCAGCAGTCGATGATCGTCGTGCCCACCGACACCCCCGGGATCAAGGTGCTGCGCCACCTGTCGGTGTTCGGCTACGACGATGCGCCGCACGGCCACATGGAGGTCGACCTGGTCGACGTCCGCGTGCCGGTCTCGAACATCCTGCTCGGCGAGGGCCGTGGCTTCGAGATCGCCCAGGGCCGCCTCGGGCCGGGCCGGATCCACCACTGCATGCGCTCGATCGGCGCCGCCGAGCGGGCACTCGAGCTGATGTGCAAGCGGCTGATGTCGCGCGTGGCCTTCGGCAAGCCGATCTCGCAACACTCGATCTGGCACGAGCGGATCGCCGAGTCGCGCTGCATGATCGACCAGGCCCGGCTGATGACGCTCAAGGCCGCGTACATGATGGACACGGTCGGCAACAAGGTCGCCAAGGCCGAGATCGCGATGATCAAGGTCATCGCACCGAACATGGCCTGCCAGATCATCGACTGGGCCATGCAGGCGCATGGCGGTGCCGGCATCTCGCAGGTCACGCCGCTGGCCAACATGTACGCCCACCAGCGCACGCTGCGCTTCGCCGACGGTCCGGACGAAGTGCACCGCGCCGCGATCGCCAAGCTCGAGCTCGGCAAGCACTCGACGATCCCGGGCAAGAACGACCTGGAGACGATGCCGGTCACTCGCGGCTTCTGAGCCTCGGATACCGGCTGCCGCGGCGCCTGCTGCGGCCCCCCGCGGCGCCTCCCGGCGTCGCGGGCCTCGGTCGGGCCTCCGTCGGGCCTGCCCTACTGCACCGGCTCCTTGAGCACCGGCGGGAGCGGGAACGAGAACACCTCGATGCCCTCGTCGGCCAGCTCGCGGGCCTCGTCGGGGCTGGCGACGCCGCGGATGCCGCGCTCGGGCGACTCGCGATAGTGGATGCGCCGCGCCTCCTCGGCGAAGCGCTCGCCGACGTCCTCGGTGTTCTCGACGATGTTGCGCGCCATCTTCATGAACAGCGCCTGGACCGCGCGCGGATCGAGCGGCATGCCCGGCGCCGCGGGCTTGGGCGTGGCGGGCGCCTCGGAGGCACCCGACAGGTTCAGGCGCGGTGCGGCGGGCATCTTGCGGATCGCGGTGGCGGCGCAGACCGGGCATTCGATCAGGCCTCGGGCGAGCTGCGAGTCGTAGTCCTCGGCGGAACCGAACCATCCTTCGAAGCGATGGTCGTGCTCGCAGGCGAGGTTGAAGACTTTCATGGGCTGCGCTCCGTTGGGCGATTCTACGGCATGCCGCTAGAATCCGCGGTCCAGCGAGGTCAGGCATGAAGGATCCGATCGCGCTGCCGGTCTCCGAAGTGGTGGCGCATCTGCGCGATTTCAACACCCTCGTCGATGCGCGCAGCCCTTCCGAGTACACCGAGGATCACCTGCCCGGCGCCATCAACGCGCCCGTGCTGGACGATGCCGAGCGGGCGCTCGTCGGCACGCTCAACGCCGAGCGCGGCGCCTTCGAGGCGAAGCGTCTCGGGGCGGCGATCGTCTCGCGCAACATCGGCGGGCTGATCGAGCGGCTGTTCGCCGAGCGCGACCGCCATTGGCGCCCGCTGGTCTACTGCTGGCGCGGCGGCAACCGCTCCGGTTCGCTCGCCACCGTGCTCGCGCGCATCGGCTGGCGCACGCATGTGATCGAGGGCGGCTACAAGGCCTTCCGGCGCCATGTCATCGGGGACCTCGCTGCGATCCCGGCGACGCTGCGCTTCGTGGTCGTCGGCGGGCGCACCGGCAGCGCCAAGAGCCGCCTGCTCGAGCGACTGGCCTCGCAGGGCGAGCAGGTGCTGGACCTCGAGGCGCTCGCCAGTCATCGCGGCTCGGTGCTCGGCGGTCTGCCCGGGGCGCCGCAGCCGAGCCAGAAGCACTTCGAGACCCAGATCTGGGACCGCCTGCGGGCCGCCGATCCGTCCCGCCCGGTCTTCGTCGAGTCCGAGAGCCGCAAGGTCGGCCGGGTGCAGGTGCCCGAGGCGCTGATCCTCGCGGTGCGCGGCTCGCGCGTCGCGGTGGTCGATGCCGACGTCGATGTGCGCAGCCGCTTCCTGCTGGCGGAGTACGAGCACTTCAGGCAGGACGTGCCGGCACTGCTCGCGCTGCTCGAGCACCTCGTGCCGCTGCATGGCGCGGAGCGGATCCGCGAATGGAAGGGGCTGGTGGCGTCGGACCGCTGGCTCGAACTGGTCGAGCGACTGCTGGTCGAGCACTACGACCCGAGCTACGACCGCTCGATGAAGCGCAACTTCGGCCGCCTGGACGAGGCGCCGAGGGTGCGGCTCGAGGGCACGGACGATGCCGCGCTCGAGCGCGGGGCACTGGCGCTGGCCCGCCTCGGCGCCGAGGGCTGAGGGCTGAGGGCCGAGCGGGAGGGCGCTACGCCCCCCGCAGCCCCGCCCCGCCGATCAGGGCTGCTTCGCGTCGGCCTTCGTGCCGATCCGCTCGGGATGGCGGACGATCTTCGTGCGGGCCTTGATCGATTCGACGTAGACGCCCGCGTCCTGCTGGGCGGCGACACGCTCGATCTGCGAGTCGTACGCACCCAGCTTCTGCGCGAGCTCCTGCGGCGTCGGGGTCAGCGTCCTGACCAGCTCCACGATCGTGTAGCCCTGCGTGCCGAGGTCCACACCGGTGAAGGCGGGCAGCGACTCGCCGGGCATGCGGAAGACCGCCTCGAGCGCGGACTGTGCGAGGCCCGCCGGCGCATTGCGCGACACCGTGCGAACCGTCGAGAACCCTTCGGCGCCCTTGCCCGCCTCGGCCTTGGCCGCCTTGAGCTCGGCCAGCCGCGCCTCGCCGGCGGCGCGTGCGAGCTTGCCTGCCTCTTCGGCGATCACGAGCTTGCGCACCTCGTCCTTGACCGCCTCGAGCGGCCTGCGCTGCGGGGCGCGGTACTCGACGACGCGTGCCGCGGCCAGCTGCCCTGGCGCGACCTCGATCGCCTCGGTGTTGCGCTTGTTGCGCAGCACCTCGTCGCCGAACAGCGCGCCGAGCAGCCGCGGACTGGCGAGCGGGCTGCCGCGAGCCGCGTCCGGGGCCGGCACGCGGCCGACGTTGTCGGCCGTCCGGATCTCGAGCTTCCACTTGTCGGCGACCGGCTTGAGCGACTCGGACTGCTCGTAGACCATGTCGGTGAACGCCTGTGCGGCCTCGGCGTACTTGGCGCCCGCCTGCTGCAGCTTCACCTCGCGCTCGAGCTCGCCGCGCACCTGCTCGAAGGTCTTCTCGGCCCCCGGCTTGATGCCGGTCAGCCGGATGATGTGCTGGCCGAACTCCGACTCGACCGGACCGCGGATCTCGTCCTGCTTCATGTCGAAGGCCGCATCGGCGAACGGCTTGACCATCGAGGAGCGTGCGAAGAAGCCGAGGTCACCGCCCTGCGCGGCCGAGCCCGGATCGTCGGAGGACGACTTGGCGAGCGCCGCGAACTTCGACGGGTCGCCCTTGAGCTGCGCGAGCAGCTGCTCGGCCTTCGCCTTGGCGTCCGGACCGGACTTCACGAGGATGTGGCTCGCACGACGCTCCTCGGGCGTGCCGTAGCGTGCCTTGTTCTGCTCGTAGTAGGTCTTCAGGTCGTCGGGCGAGACCGCGATCTGAGCGGCGATCGCATCCCGCGACAGCACCACCACCTCGACCTTGGCCGATTCGGGCGTCTCGAAGACCCGGCCGTTCGCCTCGTGGTAGGCGGCGAGCTGAGCGTCGGTCGGCTGCACGCGGGCGGCGAAGTCGGCGGCGGCGAAGCGCTGCTCGCGGACCTCGCGACGCTCTTCCTGCAGCGCGACCAGGCGCTCGCGGACGGACTTCGGCATGAACGCGGAGGCGCTCACCGCATCAGGCAGCGCCTGCACCAGCAGATCGCCGCGCACCATCGCCTCGAATCCGGCGGGCGTGAGCCCGCGCGACGCGACCAGAGCCTTGTAGCGTGCGTCGTCGAAGCCACCGTCCTCGCGCTTGAGACCCGGGATGCCGAGGATGGTCTGGCGCACGCGCTCGTCGGTGATCACCACGCTGCGCGCGCTCGCCTGCTCGGCGATCGCCTTCTGAGCGATCAGCCCCTCGAGGATCTCGCTGCGCGCCTCCGGCGTGTCGAACATCTTGGTGTCGACGCCGTCGCCGAGCATCTGGCGCAGCTGGTCGATCTGCTGGCGCTGCGCGGCGTCGAACTCGGGCTGGAGGATCTCGCGGCCGCCCACCTTCGCGACGCCGCGGTCGCCTGACAGCATGCCTTCGTAGCCCGAGATCCCGAAGAAGACGAATGCAGGAAGGATCAGGATCAGCAGGATGAACTGCAGGATGCGCTGATGCTTGCGGATGGATTCGAACATGGTGCGTCCGGTGACGGGTCGCCGTGCCGGTCGGCGGGCCCGGTTGTATAGCAAAAAGGGGCGAACTTTCGTTCGCCCCTTCTGCATTTTCAGTCTGGCGGAGTGGACGGGACTCGAACCCGCGACCCCCGGCGTGACAGGCCGGTATTCTAACCGACTGAACTACCACTCCTTGGTCTTGCTCGGTGCTGCTGGTGCCATATATCGTTGGTGGTGGGTGCTGAGAGGCTCGAACTCCCGACCTACGCCTTGTAAGGGCGCCGCTCTACCAGCTGAGCTAAGCACCCTCGCTGCAGCGCCCAACGAAGACAGCAATATTAGCACCGCTTCGGCGTGTCATGCAAACCGGCAGCACCGAACGGATCCGTGTGAGCCGTCGTGCGCTACACAGAAGAACGGGCCCTCCGCACAGGCGGACAGCCCGAACAAAAGGAACGGGCCGCCCGCTCGCGCGGACAGCCCGTGTGGGACCGTCACCCGTCATGCGCCCGACGGCGCGCGACCGGTCAGTGCTTGACCACCTCGTCCGCACCGGTGGTCGGTGCGGCCGGCTTGACCGGCTCGGCCGCGGCGGTGGCGGCCGCAGCCACCTCCTCCTCGGCAAGCGGCGTCGGCGGACGCTCGAGCGCCACCTCCAGCACCCGGTCGATCCACTTGACCGGAACGATCTCGAGCTTGTTCTTCACGTTGTCCGGGATGTCCGCCAGGTCCTTGACGTTCTCCTCCGGGATCAGCACGGTCTTGATGCCGCCGCGGTGTGCCGCCAGCAGCTTCTCCTTGAGGCCGCCGATGGGCAGCACCTCGCCGCGAAGCGTGATCTCGCCGGTCATCGCGACATCGGCGCGCACCGGGATGTCGGTGAGCACCGACACGAGCGCGAGCGTCATCGCGATGCCCGCGGACGGACCGTCCTTGGGCGTGGCGCCTTCGGGCACGTGGATATGGATGTCCATCTTCTCGTGGAAGCCGGGCTTGATGCCCAGCCGCGCCTGCCGACGCCGCACGACCGTCATGGCCGCCTTGATGGACTCCTGCATCACGTCGCCAAGCTTGCCGGTGAACGTGGTCTTCCCCTTGCCCGGCACCGCGACCGCCTCGATCGTCAGCAGCTCGCCGCCGACCTCGGTCCAGGCGAGGCCGGTGACCTGGCCGACCTGGTTCTCCTTCTCGGCGATGCCGTAGGAGAAGCGCCGCACCCCGAGGAACTTGTCGAGGTTCTTCGGCGTGACCGCCACCTTCTTCTCGTCCTTCTTCAGCAGCAGGGTCTTGACGACCTTGCGGCAGATCTTGGAGAGCTCGCGCTCGAGCGAGCGCACGCCCGCCTCGCGCGTGAAGTAGCGGACGATGTCGCGGATCGCGGCCTCCGACACCACCAGCTCGCCCGGCTTCAGGCCATTGTTCTTCTGCTGCTTGGGCAGCAGGTAGCGCTGGGCGATGTTGACCTTCTCGTCCTCGGTATAGCCGGCGAGACGGATCACCTCCATCCGGTCGAGCAGCGCCGGCGGGATGTTCAGCGAGTTGGCGGTGGCGACGAACATCACGTCGGACAGGTCGTAGTCGACCTCGACGTAGTGGTCGACGAAGGTGTGGTTCTGTTCGGGGTCGAGCACCTCGAGCAGCGCCGACGACGGATCGCCTCGGAAGTCCATGCCCATCTTGTCGACTTCGTCGAGCAGGAAGAGCGGATTGCGAACGCCGACCTTGCTCAGGCTCTGCAGGATCTTGCCCGGCATCGAGCCGATGTAGGTCCGACGGTGGCCGCGGATCTCGGCCTCGTCACGCACGCCGCCGAGCGCCATCCGGACGAACTTGCGGTTCGTGGCGCGCGCGATCGACTGGCCGAGCGAGGTCTTGCCGACACCCGGCGGGCCGACCAGGCACAGGATCGGGGCCTTGACCTTCTCGACGCGCTGCTGCACGGCGAGGTACTCCAGGATCCGTTCCTTGACCTTGTCGAGACCGTAGTGGTCCTCGTCGAGCACCGCTTCGGCCTTCGTGAGGTCGTTGTCGACCTTGCTCTTCTTCTTCCAGGGCAGCCCGACCAGCACGTCGATGTAGTTGCGCACGACGGTGGCCTCGGCCGACATCGGCGACATCAGCTTGAGCTTCTTGAGCTCGGCGTCGGCCTTCTTGCGGGCTTCGGCGGGCATGCGCGCGGACTTGATCTTCTTCTCGATCTCCTCCATGTCGGCGCCGTCCTCGCCCTCGCCCAGCTCCTTCTGGATGGCCTTGACCTGCTCGTTGAGGTAGTACTCGCGCTGCGACTTCTCCATCTGGCGCTTGACGCGCCCGCGGATGCGCTTCTCGACCTGGAGGATGTCGAGCTCGGTCTCGATCTGGGCGAGCAGCTTCTCGAGCCGCTCGCCGACCGACAGGGTCTCGAGGATGTGCTGCTTCTGTTCGATCTTGATCGGCAGGTGCGCCGCGATGGTGTCGGCCAGGCGGCCAGCGTCGTCGATGCCGTTGAGCGAGGTGAGGATCTCGGGCGGGATCTTCTTGTTCAGCTTCACGTACGAATCGAACTGGGCGAGGATCGCGCGGCGCAGTGCCTCGACCTCGGCACCCGGATCGGCACCGTCCTCGATCGGGGTCAGCTCGCAGGTGAAGTGCGCGCCGCTGTCGTCGATGCTCGAGATGCGGGCACGCTGCGAGCCCTCGATCAGCACCTTCACGGTACCGTCGGGCAGCTTGAGCATCTGAAGGATGTTCGAGACGCAGCCGATCTCGTAGATGTCGGAGGCGACCGGGTCGTCCTTCGACGCGTTCTTCTGCGCGACCAGCATGATGCTCTTGCCGACTTCCATCGCGGCCTCGAGGGCCTTGATGGACTTCGGGCGACCCACGAACAGCGGGATCACCATGTGCGGAAACACCACCACGTCCCGCAGGGGGAGCAGCGGCAGCGACTGGGAGGCAGGAGTGGGATCGGACATTCGGAGTTTTCCTCTCGGGAGGCTGTGATCGGCATCTGCGGCCGATCCGCTTCGTTTCAAGCATACGCCCAATCAAAGGGGGCGCGCTTGCCGTCCACGGGACCGCAAGGGCCGATCAGGCACCTCGTCCCGCACGACTCGATGCTGTGACGGAACGACGATCGCGGGAATCGGGGAAAGCCCGCAACCGCGGCGGCGAGACGGCTTGGGGGTGCCGACGGTCGGTCGGGCGATTGCGAGTGCCGTTCCGGACCCGATGGGGTTCGAGCCGCTTGCCCCGTCCCGAGGGACGGGGGGCTGCGCGACCGACGATCCGGCGAGCGCCGGCCGACGCCCTACTTCGAGCCCGACACCTTCGGCGCGTCGCCGTAGATGATCAGCGGCTTGCCCTCGGCCTCGATGGCATTCTCCTCGACCACGACCTTCTGCACGTTCTGCATGCTCGGCAGCTCGTACATGATGTCGAGAAGGACGGGC